>JBFLZS010000047.1:0-23748 GCA_040756135.1 Nitrospirota bacterium | reverse complement strand
AGAGAGAGGCTGTATAGATTCCTGTTTCTCCCCGAGAAGAAAATTCAAGACTTCATAAGTAATTTTATTTCAGCTCTGCCCTTGTTTTTCAAGGCTCGGCTGCAAATTTTGATGTGCGAAAGTTGAGTTATACAATTATCAGGATTCTTCTGTTCGATATCAATAAAAAGTTTCTGCCATACCTCTATGACTTTGTCCACAGCCTTATCAAAGACATCTTCTTTAAATCTACCGATCTTGTTTCCCGGAAGTTTAACCGCCTCAATAAATTTCTTTCTTTCCTCGAGAGTTATATCTCCTACCTTTTTATAAAAAAGATGTTTCGCCTCCCCTATATGCCTGAAAATCGGCGTTGAATCTGAAACCTTGCTGATTATAGATAAAAAATTCTCATGCCAGTCATCAGGGTCAATTTTATCGAACTTGTCTTTGCCACCGGGATGGCTCATCTTTAGAGTCTCTGTCCAGCAGTTTTTAATTGCTGGGTTTATGCGGTCTTCATTGGAAGGATCAGAACACATTTTAATTAGATCAACATAACCCGCATATCTAAGCTCAATCTTTTTAATATCATGAAAAATAAAGGTATCCTGGATCATCTCGCAATGCCTGTGTTCATTTGAATTAAAAAGATAAAGGCCGACAGTGGCATTGACAGCAGGGTGAACAATAGAGTCTGCCAATAGATGGGTAACATATCCACAAAGCCATGAAAGACATGTCTCAAAATCCTGTTTGTTTAACTTTAAAAGGTTTGTTATCCCGTATTTTATAAACTCACCTGTATTTTCATAATGCATCCTATCTGCCCAGCTATGAAGCTTCAATAAATTATTTGCAAGCTCACTCAAATAAGGATAATCTGGCCCTACTGCTCCGAGGGTCACAAAATGGCTATTGCCGAGGATGATAGGGAAATAAGGATGTTTATCAGAAAGCCTGTTGAACTTATCCAGAGCTTCCTCAACAATCATCCAATGTGTAAAGGTACCTGCCATAATATAAACCTTATTTAGAGTCTGTGTATAAATGTGTCTATACCGTCATGCCGGACTTGATCCGGCATCCATGGTTCGACATCCTTCGACAAGCTCAGGATGACATTGTCACTCTGAGCCTGCCGAAGAGTCACCATGACAATTGTCACCCTGAGCATGTCGAAGGGTGGCTTCCTGCCTCCGCAGGAAAGACAACTTTTTCGGAAAATAGCAGTTTATATACAGACTTTATTTAAACTGTATTATACAAAATATTTATCATCAGTATTTAGCCCGTTTCATACTTCAATGGATACTATCTTCCCCTCCTCGCTTTGCTATCGGATACCTCCCCGCCCTATTTCAACGCCCAACATTGCGAAAATAATATTCTTCATCATCCCGCAAAGGCTTCATTAATAAGCAATCTTTTTTCACTGTGAATTGCTGCGGGTGTGCGACAAATTTATTGGTAATCGTATTTCATCTCAGCAGAAATTAGACAATTAAATGTACCACCTCAATCCCCCTTAACCTAAGGGGGAAGCTTCAGATGTACTTTTTGACTGTAAACTTACCAATAAATTTGTCGTAGACCCAATTGCTGTGATCCGCTTGACAATCAAATCAAAAATACTTTAGAATTGAAATTGAGATTCAGTCTCAATAAAAGTACGCTATTGGAAAAGAAGATATTCAACGGTTTCCTTAAAGATAAAGGGCAGCGGCTGACCAAAGAGCGGGCAGCGATCCTTCAGGAGACACTTTCCTATCGAGGTCATTTTGATCCTGAATCTCTTTATTCAAAGATAAGGGAGACAGGCCTGAAGGCATCGAGGGCATCTGTTTACAGAACATTAAACCTCTTATGTGAATGTGGCCTGATAGAAAAGGTCAGAAAGACAGAACATGGCACTATTTATGAGTATACATTTGGTCATAAGCACCACGATCATATGCTATGTATTCTATGCGGAAACATCATAGAGTTTTATTCTGAGGATATTGAAAACCTTCAGGAAAACCTCTGCAAAAAGCATAACTTTCACGGACAAAGTCATACCCTTGAAATAAGGGGCTACTGTAATAAATGTCAGGAGAAAAGAAGATAAAGGAGGAAAATATCATTATGAGCATGGAGTTGCTCTCTCTTGTTTCTCTCATTGAAGGGGAGGAAGGTGTCGTTCATTCAATCTCAACTGGAAAGGGCTTAACAAGCAGGCTTGCTGCTATGGGTATCGCTCCAGGTATGAGGATCAAGATTCTCAGAAATAGTGGAGGATCTGTTGTGATCATTACCAATGGGACAAGGGTTGCCATCGGCAGAGGCCAGGCATCAAAAATACTTTTAATTAAAGCTCAGGCACAGCAGGATGGAAGAGGCAAGGCTAAATGAGGGCAGGGAAAAGACTCCTTGTTGCGCTTGCCGGGCAACCAAACGTTGGCAAGTCAACGGTCTTTAACATCCTTACAGGGTTGTCACAGCACGTTGGAAACTGGCCAGGAAAGACGGTCGAGAAAAAGGAAGGAATCTGTGCCTCCGGAGAGGTTGAGATCATAATAGTTGACCTTCCGGGAGCATACAGCCTCACAGCCTTTTCCGAAGAAGAGAGAATAGCAAGGGACTTCATAATAAAAGAGCGACCAGATGTTATCATCCTCATAGCCAATGCATCTGCCTTAGAAAGAAGCCTTTATCTCCTTTCAGAGCTTCTTTTACTTGGACCTCCTGTCGTAGTAGGGCTGAACATGACGGATGTGGCAGAGGAACAGGGGATTTCTATAGATGTAGCATCCCTCAAGAGATCCCTTGGAATTCCGGTCGTTCCTATGGTTGCCACAAAGAACAAAGGGGTAAGAGAGCTCGTACAGGAAATATCATCCCTTTCAAGTGGGAATCCTAAATATAACCCCTCAGTTCCAGAGGTTTTTCAGGATCATAAGGACGTTTTCCTTACACTTATAGAAGCAGTTAGCAAGTATGTACCTCATCCCTATAATGCGCACTGGGCTGTTACAAAACTGATGGAGGGTGATCCAGAGGTCTCAGCAACGATGGAGCAGGCTTTGCCAAGAGATAAATGGGAGGAAGTCGGATTGATACTCCGCAGACATGAGGATTCTTTGCTTGCTGTTGTCCACGGAAGATATGATTGGATAGAGGCAATCATCCGTTCTTCCGTCTCACAGTTCAAAAGGGGGCAGGTTCTCTTGACGGATAAGATTGATCACGTGCTTATACGCCCGATTTTCGGAATCCCGATCCTTCTGGGGGTGCTTGCTTTTGTTCTCTTTGCAACGTATAAAGTGGGGGGGCCCATACAGGGATTGCTGGAATCATTTGTCAATTCCTTTGCAAGATGGGTCGAACCCTTCCTCCCCGGCGCCCCGGTATGGGTCAGTGGAATAATCATAGATGGCGTAGTAGGGGGTGCAGGCACTGTCCTCACATTCTTCCCGATACTCCTTATATTTTTTTCTTTCATGGCATTTCTTGAGGACGTTGGATATATGGCGAGGGCAGCCTTTGTAATGGATAGGTTTATGCACATAGTAGGGCTTCACGGGAAAAGCTTTCTGCCGATGTTCCTCGGCTTTGGATGCAATGTCCCGGCTGTTCTGGGGGCGAGAATAGTGGACTCAAGGAGAGCAAGGCTCCTCACGATATTCCTTACGCCCTTTGTCCCTTGTACAGCCAGACTGGCTGTTCTCACAATAGTGGCGGCTGCAATTTTCAGGGAGCAAGCGCCTCTTATTACGTGGTCCCTTATTGCGGTGAACATATTAATCCTTGGTTTTTCAGGGATGCTTGCGAACAGGTTGTTCCTGAAGGGAGAGCCAATGCCCTTTATCATGGAACTCCCCCTGTATCACAAACCGAACTTCAGGACGATAGGGCTGGTTATATGGAATAGATTGATAGCGTTTGTGAAACGGGCCGGGACGGTAATTCTCGGCTTTTCAATACTCATCTGGCTTCTGTCCCACACCCCGGGGGGGAAGATTGAAGACAGCTTCCTTGGATGGTTAGGACGGCTCGTCGGTCCTGTGGGAGCATTCATTGGCTTGGACTGGAAAATGATGACCGCTCTATTGACAAGCTTTATCGCTAAGGAGAACTCGATAGCAACCCTGGGAGTGCTCTATGGTGTTGGTGAGGAGGGTTTGAGGAATGTCCTGCCATCTGTAATGAGTCACGCATCGGCGCTTTCATTCCTCGCTATGTTAATGCTCTTTATCCCATGCGTTGCAACTGTTGTTGTAATGAAACAGGAGATGGGAAGCTGGAAATGGTTTGTCCTTTCCCTAATTTTCATGCTTACCATCTCATTTGGCAGCGGAATGGCAGCTTATAACCTATCCTTGCACTTAGGGGTGGGGTGAGATTATCTCAAAAGTAAAGCTCCGGGAAGCCTCACCGCCATGGCTGTCGGTGACTGATATAGTGATGGGTGTCTTCCCCTTGAAATCCTGGGGAACGTTCCATTGTATAAGACCTGTTGAGGAATTAATGGTCATGCTTGCAGGTGCTACCTTAAGAGAATATGTCAGAGGGTCTCCATCCGGGTCAGTAGCCTTAACCTGGTAGGTGTACATCTTCCCATCAAAATTATACTTCGTATCCTCAATAATCATTGGAGGCAGGTTTACTATCTCCCTGTGCAATATGACTGAGTGACCATATGCCTCTCCGTCAAAAGGAGTTATTTTGACATCAACCTTATCTCCCCTTTTTAGCTGGGCTTCTATTCGTTTGTTATTGCCTGCGGGTTCTCCGTTCTTAGTCCATTCATATGAGATAGCTATCTCATCTCCATCTATATCGCTTCCAGATACCTCAACGCTCAGGGTATCTCCTGGCTTAAAGACTTCCGGGAGGATTTTAAGCTTGCTGATCACAGGAGGTGAATTTTTTATCTGTACAATGTTAGAGAATATCTCTATTCCCTGTATTATTGCTTTAGCCTGAACCTTATCCCCTTTCTTTATTTCCGAAGCATTAAATTGGGATACTGTAGGATTGCTGGTTATTCTATCATTTACCAGCCACTCTATCCTTGCATCAGATAGGTTGAAACCCTGGGCAATCAGATATAATGTTGAATTACGTGTGGGATTTTGGGGAGTAATCTGCAATGAATAATGTCCAATTTCAGGGGAAACGGGTGGCCCGGGGGGTTGGGAAGGCTTTTCCGATGAGCATGATAATAACAGGAGTAAAAGTATAAAACACAAAAATTTATTCATAGCGAACCCTGTTCCAATAGTTTGATGCTGAACTTTTATAAATACACACACCCCTTAATCCCCTCTTGATAGAGGGGAAAAAAAGGAAACTCCCCTCTAAAAAGAGGGGTGGGGGTGTGTAAAATATAAATACAATATAACAATAGCCGTAATGCCGCAAATATAGATTGCTTCGGTCTATACGACCTCGCAATGACACTTCATTTTAATGTGGTTAACTCAGTACTGATAAAGTATAGAGTATTTTGCCCTTTCAGAAGGGGTAGATAAATTTTCTGCATTCACCTCTATTGTATAAAGATATGGTTTACTTACTACAGTTACCTCACCGGAGCCTGCAGTTACTACACCTGCCCCCAGCAAACCCTCACTGGGACCAGAATTGCCCTCAACAGTGTCAACTATCTTTGCGTAAACCCTATATGTTGAATACATGCCTGCTGTGAAATCAAAACTCATATCATAAGTACAAGACGAAGATGTGCCTGTTAAATTCGGACAGATTGCAGATGTGCATGATAAACTCGGATTGATGACAAAAGAATCTTTATCACAAGCCGATGACCAGCTCGTTGATGGTGTATTAAGTTTTGCTGCTAACCCCGAAAAAGTTACTCCCCCAATATTTGTACCAGTGCATAAAGTTGGTGTTTTAATAGCAGGACTAATAGCTGATAGCTCACTCAGGAGAGCGCAGGTTTTAGGTGCATCTCCTCTTAATCCAATGAACTCATATGCAACATCTGCACCGCCCAAACCAGCCTCTTGGGCAGTCTTATATTTCTTCTGCATACCAGATATCTGTGTTCCCGTAGTTATCATATATATTAAGCCGACCATAATGGCAAGCGCGATTGCTGAAAGCACCAGAATTATTACAAGGGCAATGCCTTTTTCATTAATCCCCCCACGCCCCCCTTTAGTAAAGGGGGGTAAGGGGGGATTTGATATCTGATATCTGATAGCAATTTTCCGGACCCTCTGCTCTTTGCTCTTTGCTCTTTGCTTTGCCATGTTTACCTCAAATTATTTGGTGTCACAATCATTGTATATAATTTCCACCTATAATATTTATACTCGGGATCCCCGATCACTGTTGATAAATCAAAATAACTTCCTAAACCAGCCGCTGGGTCTGGGTAAGCAGGTATTGATATCATATAGTTTGGGTATGTATAATTCACATCCCTCTGCCCTTCATGAGCAAGGATATAAACCCTCACCTGTTTTACCTGATTTCTTATCTGTTGAGCGGTTAAGGTTGTAATATCTTCACTATAACCATCCGTGCTGCCACCAACACCCGGCTGGAAATCTCCATCTCCATCGTTGTCCAAACCAAAAATCACCTGCATATCAGCCACACAGTCAAGCAAGGGGAGCATGTTGAGCTGATTACTCGCTGACGTTGCCCCATGATTTAACGTAGCCTTGTAAAGGATTCCTGTATTAGGAGCACACCTCTGGGGCATATTAGCAGGCGTATATATATAATAATCAGCCCTGTTAAATGGCATCCTCAAATTTGTATCCGGATCAACACCGTACATTGTACGGTGCTCAACGTCGCCTGCAGACGGCGCGAAACCCGGCAATTCTGTATAATTATCAGCCCCTGTATAATATTTCCCTCCGCTTACCACCAAAGACTCGCTATTTGAAGTAGTTGCTCCAGGGGAGATGACTATAACCCGTACATTTGTATTATGATCTCCTGCATCATTTCTGCATACGT
Organism: Nitrospirota bacterium; assembly: GCA_040756135.1. Classification (GTDB taxonomy): domain Bacteria; phylum Nitrospirota; class Thermodesulfovibrionia; order Thermodesulfovibrionales; family SM23-35; genus JBFLZS01. Next base: position 16,788 of record JBFLZS010000047.1, on the reverse strand, counting down.
ATTCATTGACTTGTGACCACCAAATTTTCATTGAAGAACCACCGGAAACACTGTAAAAGAGAGGTTGCCATTTCCCTGCTGCATAATTGCGGGCAACATTTACTGACTTTATTACAAGATAATCTGAGTTGTTTGAGCTTATTATATTGTTTCCGCTTACAATAGCCCTCGGTGCCCTTTGTACATTAGCAGGGATTGGCAGGGCAGAGGCTGTATTGCCATCATTAAAATCAGATGGATCGGGAGAACTTCCGGTAGAGAAAGCTTCATTGTAATTAGACAGATGTTCCCAGTAATCCCCGTCGTTGTCAGAATCAGTAACTCCCATTAAGTTCCACGGCAGCCCGTATCCTGCATGTTCTATATCCTGTCTTAATATTTCGAGACCCACAATACCCTCTATATTCGTCTCGGCAATCTTACTCTGCTGCTTGAATTGGGTTAACAAACCTGTAAACATTTGTGAAGCTGCAGCTATAAAAAGCACAAAAACGACCATGGTTATCATCAGCTCTACTAAAGTAAACCCTGAGTCGGAGCTAATCCCCCCTTGCCCCTCTTTAGTAAAGGGGGGGTGGGGGGATTTGGACTTTGCTTCACGCTTAATCATTATCTTTTCCTGATTGTTCTAATGGAATGAGTATAACCCTCGCCCTTCCATTTCCACCCTACTGTAATATCTATCATCTTGTTGTCCACATCACTTGTAGCGCAGTTTGCATCTCCACCTAACTCTGTACAGGTCATATTAGTACAAAAATCAAAGCCAGATATATTTTTAAGATTCCTCTCAAAAGGAACGCCTATCGTAGAAAAGCCGGTAGGACAGTCATAGCCACTAAGTGAACCAGTATCAGAGACTACACTGGTAAATGGTGTATTCCTGACCACATTCATCCTCATTTCCGCTATGCCTACAGCCTCATCCCTCAGGATATTTCTCATGTTTGAGTCAATACCTATTAATGCAGTCTGCATCAGGGCAAGGAAGACCACGAGGACCACTACAAGGGCAATAAGTACCTCAACAAGTGTGAGCCCTCTAATCCCCCCTCGCCCCCCTTTAGTAAATATTCCCCCCTCGCCCCCCTTTAGTAAAGGGGGGATGGGGGGATTGAATATTTTATCTCGAAACACAATTCGTTGAATCACATGTTCCTCCATATGGAGCTGGAATCTTTGTCGTCAATTTCCCCAGATTTATTCTCGATGCTGATAGCTCAATACAATTATAGTCTGTATCAATAGTTGTATTGCTGCATATGGTCTTATCATCGTTTGAAAGTCCTCTCTTTGTAAAATCTATCTGAGTGTCACCCAAATTGCTCCATGTAACAGGACGGTTTGGACTTAGATTTTTCCGGAGCACCATGGTATCAGATGCCGTCTCAAGATTCCCATTACCATCAGGAGCTGTGTTAGTATCCTCATATATTGTATATTGCGTTGTTGTCAAGGTCACAAAATGTACTCTGTTTTTCTGCATAGCCCTTGCTTTTGCATTCATCAAATCAACATACATCTCTTTTATCTGACTCTCCACTTTATAGCTACTCATCCAGCCTTCAAATTCAAATGCGAGTGCAGCTACCAAGATACCGACAACAGAAATAGCAACTATCAACTCTATTAACGTTATCCCATAATCCCCCCTGCCCCCCTTTAGTAAAGGGGGGAAAGGGGGGATTATTTTTTTCCTTATTAATTTCATCTCTCCCTTATATGCAACACCCTGTTTACAGGTGGTGGTGTTGACATCAGAGATAAACCCATTGATGTTGGAGGGACACCCTCCATCGCCGATGTCCTCCTCCCGCCCTTTTCTGTAAAGGCAGTAGAAAGGTTCATTTGTTCAATACTGCCTGTGGAAACCTGAAGTAATGCCACTCCTTTTAGTATTGTGGCAGAGGGGGCACCTCCTGTGTTATATCTGACTGCCCATACAAAACTCTTGCCTCCGAGTCCGCATTCATCATTATATGGCTTAAATGTTGTGAAAAATACAATGCCTGCTGTTATTGCCATCGGGTCTGTGATAACCCTCTCGGTCCTGTAATAAGCTGAGCTATTACAGGTAACCGGATTTCCTGACGAATCAGTACATGTATCCAGATTTATATACCAGCCTTTAAAGCTGTCAGCATTAGCAACCTCTTCTAATGGGACATCTCCGATAGATGTAACGCTACAGACAGAGCCGCTAACGGGACAAGATGAACTGCTGACGCTTACGGTAGATGTGCAGGATGTATTAAGTGTATTATCAGAGGTAAAACAGGGCTCCTTTACGCCAAAGATTCTCCTCTGATTATCTGGATCGTCAACAGTAGTACCTTGTTCAAAGTAATATCTTCCGGTGCCAAAGTACAGCCATAGTATATGATATTTATTGTTTTGAAGCCTGGTTACTGATGAGGTAACAGGTCCAATCCCGTCAACTACCTGGCTCCATACCCAATTAGATGGGGTTGTATCCTCCTTTGTCAGTAGCCTTCCAACACCTCCTTGAGTCCACGTATAGTTTGGGTTCGAGCCTGTCCTCTTTACATATCCAATATAGACGGCATCATCCTGATAATCCAGATCAACATCTAATGTAGAATTAAGCATCGAACCAGCAAATCCATATGTAATCCCTGTATCAATTGTTCTTAGTAAACTTCCGGTTTTCAAATCAACTACAAAGAGCTTAAGGTTCTGGTCGGAGCGTCCCATGAATTGGTTATTAGTAGTATCTATCGGTCCTGTGGGGCCTGAGCCAAAAACAGCAAACCACTTACCGTTTTTCGCACTATCACCAATCCTCACAACCGCAGGGCCTGTTGTTGTAAAGCCAAGCTGGGCATTTGAAAATTCCCAGAGGAGTTGCGGAGGATGGTTAACAGGGTCATCCTGGTAGGCAAGGTAATCTGTAATATCAAGAGCAAAATAAGAGGAATATCCTATACTATTACCACCTATATCAAGAGGGGTATTAACGCAGTCCTTGCTGCCATCACCGCTAACATCCGTACACGCTGTGGTTGTCCCTCTGCAGGCACCTCCAAATCTCATTCCGCCGATAAGTATAGTCCTCCATGCTGAGACATCTCTGGTACCGTCTGAAATGTCTCCTGACCCAGGAGCGCCGATACTGGCATCAAAGATATAGGGGCTAAGGTCAACTGTATAGACATGGCAGTATTCGGGGTTCATGATATATTTGAGATAAGGAAGTGCGTTCTGCGGGATGAATGCCCATATCTCCTTACCGAGGTCAGTACCTGAGAGTTTTGCTTTTTCAGCCCCTCCCTGGCCACCCCACGTCAACTCCAATTTACCGAGCTTGAAGGCATGGAGCATCCCGTCGTTTCCACCTGCAAAGACCATCCCCCTGTTTTTATAGCCGGAGGTATTTATAAAAGATGTGTATGTTGTATCACTATACTTGCTGTCATAATTATTCAATTGTATCCATGAGGCAATCCTCGGGGTCGAATTTAATACATCCCCAAGTTTCCATACATTTGTAATACCCCCAATATTTGCATACCTTGCCCTGTAATCATCTATGCCATCAGCGTCTCTATCAACACCAGGACCAGGAGGATCTAAGATATTGCCATCCTCATCTCTAAGGGTAGTGAGGCCCTCTCCATGTATATACCTGATTACATCTTCTGCCAATGTATCGTTAGCTACATCCAGGTATGGTCTCAATGTTGATGCATTGGTTGTTGAAAAGTTCCCTGATAAAAGACTGCTTCCATTAATCGTTGCATATATTGTCCTGGGGTCTGTGGAGATATTTCTGCTCCATAATAACTCACCTGCTTTCCAGAGATTAATTGTGTCTTCGAAGATGACGGTATCAAATGGAGTCCCGGAATCTTTGCAGCCATCACCGTTAGAATCCAGAAAACGTTTTGCCTTTGTCAATTGTGCCTCTGTATCAAAGTAGAACTCCGCTATATAGTCGTTTGAAAGGTTAAGTATGGGGTAAGGGGTATCCTCGGTCGTATTTTCCCTTATGTTACTGCATACAAAGAATGGGTCCACATAATACCAGAAATTTTGATCTTCCCCGATCCATGCGATTATATCATTACCTATCATTCGCCTCGGATAAAAGACAGCCTGTATGAGATTTGCTCCACTTCCTTCTCCTGATGCAAGGACAGAGGCTGCTGTACCAGAAGATGCACGTTTGAGTATGCTTGAAAAGGCATTACTGATGGCTGTTTCAAGCTCATAACCCTCATCAGCCTCATAAAAGGTATCAGGTTCACCATCGCCATTCCCGTCCCATTCTGATTGCTGGTCAGGCTTGTTATAACCAGGGTCACCAGGATTATCTGCATCCTCAAAACCCCCATTTATTGCAGCATATCTGAGGAGTGTAGAACCTTTACCAAAGGCAAAGACTGCGAAAAGGGTCAAATCCTGAACGCCCGATATGTTATTCACTCCTATATCAGGGGTGCCACCGTTATTCCTGAGGTCGTTTGTATGCGCCCATAAGGCTACATCTTCTATACCGGCTACATAACATCCGCTTACTATCCCGCCACAGGAAGCAGACTCACCTCCTCCATAGCAAGAAGGAAAGGTTGATGCAGGGAATGAACCTACAGCAGGACAACCTGTACCCGAGCAATTATAATCGGACCTTCCGGAGGCATAATTACTTAAGGTAGCAGGTAAATAGCCATCGGCACACGGTTCCCCATCCGTGATGTAAAGTACATAGCTCTCTGCACAATAAGAGTATCGTGGCTGGCCGCCTGTTCCATAGTTTAAAGGGTCATTAGTATTGTTTATCTGATAGTCACCGGAACTATACCTCGGGCCGGGAGTGCCTACAGGTGCTATAGTTGCCTCCTGAGCAAAATAACCTGCTACCGTCCATAGTGTCTCAGCGAGAGGCGTATTGCTGTTTGGCCTTGAATTATTTATCTCGTTTATTGTGCTTGACAGGCTTCCGCCACCGACTGACACGCGGACACTCCCACCTTGCGGAGTAGGAGAATTCACATTATAAAATGAAAGTCCTACCCTTGCCCTTGTACCTACAACATTCTGGAGAACACCTTCCACAGGGTCTTGCACTCTAACTGCCACATTGTAATCGCTCCCAAAGGAGCTGCAGCTTGAATCTATAGATGAGATGTCAAAACTTGAAGTACCAGATCCACCGCCACTACAGGAGCCTCCTACTGTTATACTTCGAATGCAACGTGTTCCGGTCCCAAGGGTGCTTGGAATATAGTTTTCAATATTTGTTATTTGTTTATATATCCCCCTACCGTCACAATCCGCCTTCTCTCCCCTGAGCCTGCTATAGCCCGTACCTTCCCCTGTGGCCTTTGCTCCACCGGTCATTACCTTTCTTATAATATCTATCCTTCTCATCGTCAACCAGTTCAGGAAATTACCATCCCATTCGGTAGAGGTTTTTGCCCGTGCACCAGGAAAGCCGCTTCCTGTCTTCGGGGATGTAGGATAGAATCTATTACTTGCATATTCATACCAGTAGTCAGGGTCAAAATAGCCATAATATTTAAAGTTAGGATAAATTCCAGGCGTAGTGAATCCTGTGCAGGGACTGGAAGAGTTTGTACACATGTTGTCATCTGATGCCGTGGTTGTATTAAACCCATCAAAGTATGCGAAATTAAACATACTTCCGGAATTATCAAGGACAATCATAACATTCGGAGCTACGTCCTGAATAACATAGGGGGGGATAACACAATAGTCCTCCATCACTGCACCATCCAGATCCCTTAAAGAAAAGAAGGCAAGAGACAAAAATAAACAGATGATATAAAATATTAATCGTTTCATTTTCTCTTCACTCCACCATATATTCATGAATTAATATGCTTGTTATCCTGTCGCCCTGAAAAAATATTTCGACCTTCCTGCCAGTTCTTAACCGGTCTTTTGAGACATTTTTACCTGAAGAATCTAAGAGAGGAACATCCGAAATATTATAATATCCGCCACGAACCTTAATGTAATCAGATGTAACATCCTCTATAAGCCCCTCTACTACCTTAACCTTACCAGCATAACAAATTGACACGGACATAAAAACACAAACCAACAGGGCGATCAAAATAATACCGATTTTATTTTTTTCAATAGACATCTTCTGAACCTCCTTAGATTTGCATAAGATATATAATATAATGTGCCACTTATCAAGCAATTACCATACCATATGTAACTATTTGAAAATATTGAAATTTTTAAACGAGATGGGTAAATTTTGTTATGGGATTATGTAATGAATCACATATTTTTATATAAAAGCTAAATAGTGTCTGTCCATAAAGTCGTATTTTGTCATTGTCCGGCTTGACCGGACAATCCATGGTTCGACATCCTTCGACAAGCTCAGGATGACATTGTCACTCTGAGCCTGCCGAAGGGTCACCATGACAATTGTCACCCTGAGCCTCATGACAATTGTCACCCTGAGCCTGCCGAATGGTGGATTCCCCGATCAAGTCGGGGAATGACAGAGAGTACAATTAGTTTATGGACGGATACTCTACCTACTAACCCTCAGGATTCCCTCCATCTGTGCAATCTTTTGAGTTAACCCTGAAAGCTGACTTTTATCCTTCACCTGGAGAATAAATGTGATCTGGGCCGTCTTGTCCTCTGTTGAACTCGCCTCAACATGACTTATATTTACATTAACGGATGATATGAGTGCGCTGAGGTTTGCGAGTATGCCTGGCCTGTCAACTGTCTCTATTAGTAGCCTCGCAGGCGATGTCGCATCCCCTTCTGTTTTCCATTCAACATCAACAAGCCTTGCATCATCAACAGCGAGCCTATCAAGGTTCGGGCAGTCTTTTCGATGGATCGTAACACCCCTCCCCCTTGTCACAAAACCTATAAGACCATCACCGGGGATGGGGAAACAACATTTGGCTGTATGGTATAAAACATTATCTACCCCTTTTATGGTTATGCCCTTTAGCTCCTTCGGGGGTCTTGTAATCTTTGTAACCGGGACCTCTTCTGCGGGCTTCTCAGGAATTAGCTTGTTGACAACTTGATGGGCTGATAATTTTCCGTAACCGACAGAGGCATGAAGGTCTTCAAGGGAATGAATGTTAAAAAATTTCAAGACCTTTTGCATATCTTCTGATTTGAGGATGGAAATACTGAGATCATGCCTTTTAAGCTCTCCCTCAAGGAGTTTGAGGCCGAGTTCTATACTCTGTTTCCGTTCTTCGGCCTTTATCCATTGTTTTATCCTGCTTTTTGCGCGCTGTGTAACAACAAATTTAAGCCAGTCTCTGCTCGGCCCATGTGTTGGAGAGGTCATTATCTCGACGGTGTCACCGTTTCTCAGGGTAAATTTAAGAGGTACTATCCTATCATTAACCTTTGCGCCAACACACCTGTGCCCTACCTCTGTATGGATGCTATATGCAAAATCCACCGGGGTTGAACCTACAGGCATCTCTTTTATCCCTCCCTTTGGTGTAAAAACATATATAACCTCAGGGACAACCTCGCCCTTTACAGCCTCAAGAAAGTCCTTTGCATTAAGAAGCTCTCTCTGAGCCTGTATTAAGTCCCTGAGCCATGTAATGTACCTGCCGCTCTTTTCATCAACCTCTTCTTTCTCCTTATATTTCCAGTGAGATGCAACTCCATACTCTGCAATCATATGCATCTCAGATGTCCTTATCTGGAGCTCCACCCTTTCCCCTTTTGGACCTATAACAGTTGTGTGCAGAGACTGGTACATGTTTGATTTAGGCACCCCTATATAGTCTTTAAATCTACCGGGGACAGGTGTCCAGAGGGAGTGGATAAGTCCGAGGATAGCATAACAGTTAGCCTTTGTATCAGTGATTATCCTGAGGCCGAGGACATCATGAACCTGCTCGAATGTAATCCTCTGTTTCTGCATCTTCTGATAAATACCGTAGTAATGTTTTATCCTGCCTGATACTGTTCCTGAAATGCCCTCCTCTTTCAGCTTGCCATTCACTATCTCCATGACCTCTTTCAGATACCCCTCCTGCTCCTCTCTCCTCTTTGCAACCTTCCTGACAAGTTCATTATATAGATCGGGCATCAGGATTCTAAAGCTCAGGTCTTCAAGTTCGGTCTTCAACCAGCCAATGCCGAGCCTGTTAGCTATCGGTGCATATATCTCGAGCGTTTCTGTTGCAATCCTCTGTTGCTTATTCTCCGGCAAGTGTTGCAATGTGTGCATATTATGAAGCCTGTCTGCAAATTTTATCAGTATGACCCTGATATCTTCTGACATGGCTAAAAGCATCTTTCTGAAGTTTTCTGCATGTGCCTCTTCTTTTGTCATAAACTCTATTCTGGAAAGCTTTGTCAATGCCTCTACAAGAAAAGCGACCTCTTCGCCAAACAGGTCCTTTATGTCTTTCGTCGTGGTACCTGTATCTTCGATTGTGTCATGAAGAAGGCCTGCTGCAACGGTTGCTACATCCATCTTCATATCAGCAAGGATTGATGCAACCGCTAAGGGATGTTCTATATAAGGTGAGCCTTCTACCCTCTTCTGACTGGAGTGGGCTTCACTCGAAAATTGATAGGCACGCCTCAATAATTCCACGTCTGTATTAGGATAATAGGAAAGGACTTTTCTTATCAGTTTATCAATGGTTACAGTTTCTTCTACCATAATTTATTATACAACTTTATTCAGTCGGCTAGTCATTGGTCATTTGTCACTGGGCACTGAATAATGACTGATGACTTTTGACTATAATCCCCCCTTACCCCCCTTTGCAAAGGGGGGTAAGGGGGGATTATTAAAGGCTTGGTCTGACCGCCTTCAGGTTAAGCTGGAGGCATCGGGTTCCTTCCCATTTATTCACGAATGGTGTAAACACAGCATCAACCATAGCTGCGGCCTCAAGTCTGTCAAAGAATATGGCCATATCAAACCCTATTGCATCGAGTGACTGATTCCTCTGCCTGAGTTTCATCCTCAGGTGATTGTTCCCGACTATCCTTGGATAAAGAACCTCAAGTCCCTTTGAGCCCAGGAGTGGCTCAGGGTTTCCAAACCCTAATGGCTCAAGCATCCCCATCTCTGTTGTCAGGTTAAAATTTATGTCAGAAAAATCTACATCTGCGTCTATCTCGATTGAGGGAATAAAATCTTTCTCGGTAAGTGTCTCATCTGCAATCCTGTTAATACATTTCTCAAAGGACAAAATATCATCAACCTTCAATTCCAACCCTGCTGCCTGCTTATGCCCACCAAACCCTGTAAGAAATTCCCTGCAGCCTGTAAGGGCCCTGTATATATCAAAAGAGGGTATGCTTCTTGCTGAACCTCGGGCAATGTCTCCTTTTATAGAAATAACAAATGTTGGACGATAAAAGGTCTCTGCAATCCTTGATGCCACAATGCCAATAACACCTGAATGCCACCCTTCAGAGGCAAGCACAATGGCTGAACCTATACCCTTACTATTGAGCTTATAGATGGCTTCTTGATAAACCTCTTCCTCTATCTTCTGTCTCTCTGAATTAATTTTATCCAGCCATAAAGAGATATCAGTTGCCTCATCGTCGGAATCAGTAAGCAAAAGCTTTACAACATTGTTAGAGTCAGAAACCCTTCCAGCTGCATTGATTCTCGGGATTATTGTAAACAGCAGCAGCCCCGGTTTAAGAACCTTTTCCTCAATGCCTGAGACCTTCTTCAATGCATTCAGCCCGGGATTTGTACCATTCTTTATCAACTTTAAGCCTTCTTTTACAATAAACCTGTTTTCACCCGTAAGGGGCACAACATCAGCCATGGTGCCGAGAGCAGCAAGGTCCATGAAATCGTGAATCGTGAATCGTGAATCGTGAATCGTGGACAGAGCATGTGCAAGCTTAAATGCTATGCCAGCACCTGAAAGATTTGAAACTTGAGATTGGGGATTGGAGATTTTGGGATTAATAACAGATAGTGCATCAGGAAGTAAAAATCCCCCCATCCCCCCTTTGACAAAGGGGGGTGAGGGGGGATTTTCGTTCTGACTTCTGACTTCTGACTTCTGACTTCTTATTGGTTCATGGTGGTCGGTTATAATGACATCAATGCCTTCCTTCCTACACAGAGCCGCTGCATCAAATGATGTTATCCCGCAGTCAACGGTTATTATCAGAGTAGCGCCTATCTGTTTTGCCTTTTTTACTGATGACGGGTTAAAACCATAGCCATGTTCAATCCTGTTAGGTATAAAATAGTGGCTGTCTATTTCAAGCATCTTTAATGCCTTAAGGATTATCGCGGTCGCTGAAAGCCCATCTACATCATAATCACCATGAACAAGTACCCTCTCTCCACTCTTTGATGCAGCCATTATTCTATTAACAGCTATCCCCATACCTTCTATATCAAATGGGTCAGATAGGTGCGAGATGTGGGGGTTAAGGAAGGTGTTTATTTCCCCTGGTGTCTTTATCCCCCTGTTTATAAGTATTTGAGCCAGAGCAGGAGAGACAGATGAAGTTTTTGATAGATACGCTATATATTCCGGATTGGTCCTGTTGACAAGCCAACGCCTATGCATACTTGCATAAAAGCATAGCGCAAAGAGCATAGAGTTTTATATACTTAAATCTCAGACCCATGCTATTAGCTCTCCGCTCTTAGCTCTTTGCTTCGTCATCTACTTCTTTGCAAATGGTCTTGTGCCTCCCCATATCAGCACTATCGGGCTCGCAACAAATATGGAAGAATAGGTGCCAACAATAACACCCATTATCATGGCTAATGAAAAATCATGCAAGACCTCGCCGCCGAAGAAAAACAGCGCTATTGATGTAAGGAGAACAGTCGTAGAAGTTATTATTGTCCTTGACAAGACCTCGTTAATACTGCTGTTCATCACTATCTCTACATTTTCCCTTTGCTTCAGCTTCAGGTTTTCTCTTATCCTGTCAAATACAACTACTGTATCTGTAAGGGAATAACCGGCAATTGTGAGGAGGGCTGTAACAAGGATAAGGTTAATCTCCTTTCCCATAATATAAAACAACCCGAGTACAGCAAGGACATCGTGAAAAGTCGCAATAGTAGCACCAACACCAAACTTGAACTGAAATCTGAATGCAACGTAAATAAGTATTCCTATAACCGCAACTGCTACTGCCTTTGCTGCATCTGCCCGAAGCCTCCCTCCAACCTTTGGCCCTATCACGGTTGTGGAATCAACCACATATTTATTTTCTGGAAATTTCTGACTGAGTATGCCTGTTATTTTTTCTGAAACCTGACCGAGTTCTTGCTCGCTTTTCTTTACCCTTATAAGTATCTTGTTCACAGTTGGCAGATCCTGAAGATCAAAGTCCTTTAGCCCTCCTTTTTCGAGGGCGAGCCTGATATCATGCAGTACAACAGATTTTTCAAACTTCAGTTGTATAGAAGTCCCCCCTGCAAAATCTATCCCCAGGTTTGCATGACCTGTTGCTATCAGCACAATTGCTATAATACCGATGACGGATAGAATTCCTGAGAAGACAAAGGCTATATATCTCTTGCCGAGGAAGTTTATTTTTGGGTTTTTAATCAACTCTACCATTAATTCTCCTTATATATAATTACACAGATTCTATGAGATGATTAAACAGATTTTTTTGCTTAATCTGCATAATCTATATCTGCGTAATTATATTTTCTGTAATCTGTGTAATCAATTATATGCTCAACTTCTTTAATTCACGTTTGCTATTAATAATATCGAAGACTGACTTTGTGCCTATAAGTGCTGTAAAAAGATTTATAGCAACACCGAGGCTCAGTGTCACTGCAAAGCCCTTTATTGGCCCTGTGCCGAACTGAAATAGCACAGCAGCTGTTATTAATGTTGTAACGTGAGAATCGAAGATCGTCCAGAATGCCTTGTGATAACCTGAATCAACTGCTGCCCGTGGGGTCTTACCCGTCCTGAGCTCATCCCTTATCCTTTCGAACATCAGGACATTTGAGTCAACCGCCATACCAATAGCGAGTATAACCCCTGCGATGCCAGGCAGGGTAAGAGTTGCATTGAGTGATGCCATGGCACCAAGAAGGAGTATTATATTTAAAAACAGTGCGAAGTCAGCGATTACACCTGAAAGCCTGTAATAGAATATCATGAATACTACAACTGCTATGGTGCCGATTATGCCTGCCATCTTGCCAGCCTCTATAGAGTCTCTGCCGAGCGAAGGTCCCACTGTTACATTCTGGAGCATTTTCAGGGGTGCAGGAAGTGCGCCGGCCCTCAATACAATGCTCAGGTCTTTTGCCTCCTCCATTGAGAAGTGCCCGGTTATCTGGGCATTCCCTCCTGATATCTTCTCCTGTATAACAGGGGCTGAATAAACAACGTTGTCGAGGATTATTGCTAGTCTCTTTTTAACATTTGCCCCTGTCACCTCTTCAAAAAGTTTTGCACCTGCAGCATTAAATGATAAGGAAACATAGGGCTCATTGAACCTTGAGTCAATATTCACCTTTGCCTCACTCAGAAGATCTCCTGTAAGGGCCGCCTGCTTTTTGAGAAGAAGTGGCATCTTTCTGACCGCACCTGTCTCTCTGTTAACCCTTTTCTCGAAGAGTATTTCATCATCTTCAGGGATTTTCCCAGCAAGCTGATTTAAAAGGCTCTCCTCCTCGTCAGGTAATATTGACTGAGGAAGCTCTGCTGCTACCTTAGCTTCATCATCCACGAGCTTAAATTCAAGCTGGGCGGTCTTCCCTATCAGATCAATGGCTCGCTTCGGGTCTTTTACTCCGGGAAGTTGTACAACAATCTCGTTTTCACCCTGTCTGACAATAACCGGCTCAGAAACACCAAACTGGTCTATCCTGTTACGAATAGTTTCTAATGCCTGGTCAGCAGCACTATCCTTTATCCTTCGTGCTTCTTTATCCGAGATTTTATATACTAGTCTGCTTCCGGTTTCAAGAGGCGTAAGTGTGGGGTAATTATCCTCAACTACCTTTCTTATGTCGGTAGTTGATGGACTTATAGAAATATTGAGCCCGCTTCTATTAACATCAGCTGTTAGTTTTTTCTTCGCGAACAAGTTTCTTAAATTTGATGCATACCTCTCAGTAGTTATCTCAACAGCCTTGTCTCCCTCCACCTCGAATACAAGGTGCAATCCTCCCTGAAGGTCAAGCCCCAATATAATGCCTTTATTCGGCATATTTTTTTGCCACCACTCAGGCATATACTGAAAGGCAGGGGTATTGGGCAGGAAAAAGACAACTGCAAGAACAAGCGTCACACCTATAAGAATTAACCGCCATAGAATCTTTTTCTTCATTCAACCTCCGCTTCAGTCTTCTTCTGCAGATGCCCTGAGTGCTGCAATATAAGCCTTGCCAAATTTTACCCTCACATTCTCAGCAATCTTTAATGTAACAGTGTTAGTACCGATAGCCTCGATAACACCATAAACACCACCTGAGGTGACAACCTTGTCCCCTTTCTTGAGATTCTCTATCATAGTTTTGTGCTCTTTTGCCCTCTTCTGCTGAGGCCGTATTAGCAAAAAATAGAAGATGACGAATATAAGAATAAGGGGAACAAGACTTGTGAACAGTCCTCCAGCGCCTTGCCCTCCGCCTCCAGGCTGACCCGGAGCCATCGCATAAGCCATATCTATAAAATCTGTTAGCATCTGACACCTCCAAAAATTTTAGATAATATACCTACTTTGTATATTTTTTATCAACCCGAAGAAAACATGGAGTCTCTTGATATCTAAAAGCATACAAGAAATTATCATTCTGATTCTGTCATTCCGTGCTTGACTGAGCCTGCCCCGTATTTGATAGGGGGGAATCCAGTGCTTTTATAGATTCCCGCTTTCGCGGGAATGACGAAAATGTTACTTATTAATAGTCTCATAATAAGGTGTACATTAATTATAAGAAAATCCCTCCTAACCTCCCTTTGCCAAAGGGAGGAATTTCCCCTCTTTGGTAAAGAGGGGAAAGGGGAGATTTTCCGGTCAAATGTCCATTCAATTATGAGACCCTATAATAGCTCTTTGCTAACGATGGTTCATTTATCTTACAATAACAATTCATATGGCAAAGATATTTTTTTCAGGTATTGGTGGTAGCGGGGTTTCAGCTATAGCAAGTTTTATGACGGACCGGGGACATATTGTTTTTGGCTCTGACCGTTCATTTGATAGAGATCCCGACAGTCCAATCTGTAAAATGTTGAAGGCTAAAGGTATAACAATTGTCCCTCAGGACGGTTCGGGGATTGACAGCTCATTTGATTATGCTGTTTTCAGCACAGCTGTTGAAAACCATCAACCTGAAGTAATCAAGGCTAAGGAGTTGGGTATTACTATGAAGACCCGTCCACAGTTTTTAGCCGAGATAGTATCGGATTTCAGGACAATTGCTGTTGCAGGTACAAGTGGAAAATCAACAACATCAGGGATGCTCGCATTTTTGATGGACAAAATTGGGCTTGAACCGAATTTTATAGGCGGAGGAAGGGTAAAACAATTTAAGACAAATAGTAATCCTGGTAATTCTCTTGTCGGCAGTTCAAATCTTTTGATAGTAGAGGCGTGTGAATCTGACGGCTCGATCATTCATTACCATCCTTCCTATTCAATTATTGCCAACCTGAATCTTGACCATAACCCGAAAGAGAAGACTGCGGAGATGTTCGAGGCCCTCAGCAGGAATACAAAAAAATGATTATTATCAATGCCGATGACAATGATTTAGGCATCTGTCATTTTGATAAACCAATAAGGTTTTCTATATATACAGACTCGGAATATCAGGCAAAGGCAACCGAATATCAGCCGTTTAAGACGATCTTTAAGGTACACAGTGTAAGCTTCAAACTTTCTCTTCCTGGAAAATACAATCTTTATAATGCCCTATCGTGTATTGCCTTGCTCTCAGAAATGGGGACTGCGCTTAAAGATATCGCTGAAGTCCTTCCTGATTTTTCAGGACTTGACCGGCGTTTTGATATTTATCTCAACAACGGAAAAAATCTGGTAATAGATGATTATGCGCATAATCCGTATAAAATCTCATGTTTTGATGGAATCCATAAAAAAAATCCGGGATAAAGTTTGTTACATCTTCCAGCCACACGGATTTGGACCGACACGATTGATGAAGCAGGGTTATATTGAGACATTTATAAACAATCTTCGTGAACAAGACCATCTGATTTTACTCCCAATATATTATGCTGGCGGCACATCTTATAAGGATATCTCAAGTGAAGACCTTTTACAGGAAATTAAGGCAAGGGGTAAATCAGCAGAGGTTCTACATGAGCGTTCATTACTGTTAAATCACTTGAAAGAGTGGGATAACTATGTGATTTTTGGGGCACGTGATGAATCTCTTGCAGATTTTGCAAGAGAGATTTCCCTGAGACTAAAATGAAATGTTCACCCTGTTATTGCATAAATTGTTATAGGCTAACAGGCTGCACCCTGTTAGATAGTAAACATCTGCCAGGGTATATTTGCAATAACAGGGTTCATATATAAAACATACTGTGTTATACTCTCAACGTTGTACCATGCAAAGGGTTTAAGTGGAATACTAAAAATAAGGTTTGGATATAAATGACTTACATTGAGGCTATAAAGGACGGTTTCAGGTTAGTCCACAGAAACTGGCAGCTTGTAATTGTCCAGGTCGGCATGGTGATTATAAGCACCGTTGGATTTTTCATCATAGTCGGTATGCCACTCGCCATAGCATTTATCATATTCGGCATAGACCTTACCAGATACACAGAGATAAAAGATATCTTCAGGATACTTGAAGTGCCTTCCGGGATTATATCAAGATACCTTGGACTTCTCCTTATAGTTAGTGCAAGCTTTCTTTTATACATTATTATGGTATCAATGCTCGGTGTTTATGTATTTGGAGGCTCTATCGGGGTTATAGGAAGGGCACTCAAAGACAGAACCTTGAAATTCAGAATGCACACATTCTTCGATGAGGCAAAAAGGCTTTTTCTGCGTCTGCTTGGTTTCACTGCTGTAATGGGTATTGTACTGATTGCTGCTGCTTTTGTCCTCGGAGTCTTAGGAGGTGGGATAGCAGCTTTGGTATCATTTGCGCAAAGCCAGGATTCAACCCTCGCCCTCTTTCTGGGTACCTTTTTTTCAATGATCTTGGTGATAATTGCTCTCATCCTTATCCTTGGAATTCTTTCGACAGCAATGTATGGAGTCGCTTCACTATTTTTTAAAGGCACAGGCCCTCTAAAATCCTTCATGGAGGCAATACACTACGTTGTTAGAAATCCACTTGCATTCTGGCTCTATACTATACTTTTCGGAGGGTATATCCTTGCGAGCTTCCTCGTGATAGTCCTAAGCTATTCCTTAACACTAATACCTGTAATAGGTACGGTTCTTTCCTTTCCATATCAGTTGATCTCTTATGTTTTTCAGACCTACCTTGGTCTTGCGATTATTGCTATTGTATTTACTTATTACTATTCAGCAGAAATCCCCATCGAGCATATTGTTGAAGGTCATGTGTCTCAACCTCCTGACGAGGAGGTAGCAACAATACAAGATATAGATGTAAAGGAACACGATGCATGATTCATGATGCATGATATTTTATGTCCTTCATCTTATGTAAATCTATTAGCACTTATTAAGGTTCTCATAATAGAATGGACATTGTCCCAAAAATGATAGGAAATTGTATAACCATAAAATCTCCCCTCGCCCCTCTTTTCCAAAGAGGGGTAATGCCTCCCTTTGGAAAAGGGAGGT
>JBFLZS010000046.1:0-24055 GCA_040756135.1 Nitrospirota bacterium | reverse complement strand
AGTCAAATCCCCCCTTACCCCCTAATAATCCCCCCACCCCCCCTTTAGTAAAGGGGGGCAAGGGGGGATTTAAAAGAGAAGGGCATGGGGGGATTAATAATTTGCCATTAATTTTTATACGTGTCAAAAACAGCAGGAAGGTGCTTGCTTGTATAGCTAATAATTTTTATGGAAGGCCATCAGATAGGCTTACACTAATAGGTATAACCGGCACAAATGGAAAGACAACAACAACTTATATCCTCAAGTCTATACTCGAGTCATGGGGAAAGGAAGTTGGCCTTATCGGCACAATTCAATATATGATAAAGGACAGAGTCTATCCTGCACCATATACGACACCCGAGTCCCCGGGGTTTCAGAGCCTTTTAAAGAATATGCTCTTATCAGGATGTACACACGTTATTTCAGAGATTTCTTCCCATGCCCTTGCCCAATACAGGGTAGATGGTGCTAACTTCAAAACCGCGGTGTTCACGAATCTCACCAGAGACCATCTGGACTTCCATAAAACTATGGAGGATTACTTCAGGGCGAAAGATAGGTTGTTTAGGGAGCTTCTTAATAAGGACGGGACTTCTGTAATAAATCTTGATGACTCATACGGGAAGAGACTGAACTCAGAACTCAGAACTCAGAACTCAGAACTCAGAATACTGACTTATGGTCTTGATTCTGTGGCTGATATTATGGCGGTTGATATTGATAACCCTCTCAAGGGGTTAAGATTCAAGATATTATTTCGTGGCAGGAATTACGATATATCATCTCATTTAATAGGCCTGCCCAATGTGTATAATATAATATCTGCAGTTGGTGTATCAATCTCGCTTGGGGTACCATGGCACGTAATCCTTAAAGGCATAGAAAAGGCGGATAATGTTACAGGGAGATTCGAGAAGGTTGATATAGGTCAGGATTTTCTGTGCATTATTGATTATGCCCATTCTGAAGACGCCCTCGAAAGGCTGATATATACTGCAAGAGAACTCATAACAAATCCCCCCTTACCCCCCTTTACTAAAGGGGGGCGCGGGGGGATTACTAACTCCGAACTCCAAACTCCGAACTCAGCACGTATTATTACCGTCTTCGGGTGCGGGGGAGACAGGGATCGCGGCAAGAGGCCAGGGATGGGTGCGGCGGCAACGAGGCTTAGCGACTTTGTGATTATAACCTCTGATAACCCGAGGTCCGAAGAACCAGCTGATATAATTAAAGAGATCGAAGGTGGTGCAGTAAGTAAGAATTATCTCATAGAGTCTGACAGGAGAAAGGCGATCATGAAGGCGGTTGACATGGCAAATGATGGTGATATTGTGCTTATTGCAGGCAAAGGGCATGAGGATTATCAAGAGGTAAAGGGTATAAGGTATATGTTTAACGATAGAGAGGTTGTAGAAGAGGCGATAAAAAGACAGATGCAGGATACAAGATGCAGGATGCAGGATTGAATAAACGGAGGCATGTATCTTGCATTATGAATTATGTAACAGATTTTCACAGAGAGATTATGGGGACTTTAAAGGTTGAGGACATAATTGCAGCAACTGACGGTAAGGTTATTTATGGTGACTCAAATACCTTCACTGGAGTATCGATTGATTCAAGAACGATAAAAGAAGGTGAGTTATTCATTGCACTCAAGGGCAGGAAATTTGACGGTCACAATTTTCTTCATGAGGCATTAGAGAGAGGAAGCGGTGCAATAGTAAGTTCGCAGCCGACGGGTCCTGTAAGGGATAAGACAATAATCTGCGTGAATGACACGCTAAAAGCCCTTCAGGGATTAGCGCGTCATATACGTCTAAGAAGGGATGTCCCTGTTATTGGTGTAACAGGCTCGAATGGTAAGACTACGACAAAAGAACTTATAGCCGCAATCCTCGGCACCGGATACAGGGTACTGAAAAATATAGGTAACCTAAACAACCATATTGGACTCCCGCTGAGCCTCACAGGGATAAAGAATGCCGATGAGATTGTTGTGCTTGAGATGGGCGCAAGCGGACCCGGTGAAATAAAGGAGTTATGCGAGATCGCAGTTCCAAATCACGGGGTGCTAACCAATATAAGCCAGGCCCATCTTGAGGGGTTTAAAGATCTTGAAACAATAAGGAAGACCAAACTTGAACTTCTTGATTATATCAGTGTGGCTGTAGTTAATGCTGATGATCCTTTTTTGATGGAAGGCATCTATAAATTCGGGTTTAAAGGCTGGTTAATAAGGTACGGGATAAAAAATCCTGCTGAGATACGTGCTACTGATATAAGACTCCATGAAAAAGGCTCATATTTTATTTTACACACCGGTGAAAACAGATCTATAGAGGTCCATCCAGGGATATCGGGGATGTTTAATATTTACAATGTGCTTGCAGCCTCCTCGGTTGGCTATCTTTTTAATATTGATTTGTTAGGTATAAAAAATGCGATCGATTCTTTTACAGGTGTGCCGATGAGGCTTGAGTTCAAAGAAATGGACGGTATAAAGGTCATAAGTGATGTATATAATGCGAATCCTGCCTCGATGGAGGAGGCGATAAAAGAGCTTGTCAGGATCAAAAAAGGAAGGACAATAGCTGTTCTCGGCGATATGCTGGAACTCGGTTCTTTTGAAGAAGAGGCTCATAGAAGACTCGGCAGGTTTATGTCAGGACTTTCGATCGACATCTTTATTGCAGTAGGTCCCCTTATGGCCTTTGCTGCATCAGAGTTTCAGGGTAGTGTTTATAAGTTGCAGAATGTTGAGGCAGCAGGAAAACTGCTAAGGGATATCTGTAAAAAGGGAGATACAATTTTAATAAAGGGTTCGAGGGGAATGAATATGGAAAGGGTTCTAAGGATATAATGCTATATAGTCTTTTGTACAGCCTGCATGACTGGTTTTCGCCTTTGAATGTCTTCAGGTACATCACGTTTCGAACGTCGCTCGCTGTGCTTTCAGCAATGATTTTTTCGCTGATATTGGGTCCTTGGATAATATATAGACTGAAGAAATTAAGCATGACGCAGCAGATAAGGGATGACGGCCCTAGGACTCATATGGGCAAGGCAGGCACTCCAACAATGGGAGGAATTCTTATTATCTTTTGCATACTCCTCTCAGTTTTTTTGTGGGGAGACCTTAAAAATATATATGTCTGGATCATGGTTGTTTCACTTGCAGGTTTTGGATGTATCGGCTTTTTTGATGATTATCTAAAGATTGTTAAAAAGAATCATAAAGGGCTCAGGGCATATCAGAAATTCGGTATGCAGATAGTCCTTGCGCTTCTTATCGGAATCTTCCTTTATATGAACCCAAAGGATCCATATTCTGATGTGTTGAGTATCCCATTTTTTAAGAAATGGCTCTTTGATCTCGGATGGTTCTATATACCATTCTCAATAATTGTAATCGTAGGCTCATCAAATGCAGTCAACCTTACGGATGGTATAGATGGGCTTGCAATAGGGCTTGTTGCAGTTGCAGTTCTGGCCAGTGGGGTGCTTGTTTATATCTCAGGACATAAAGGTTTGGCTCAGTACCTACAGGTCCTTTATCTCTCTGGCACCGGAGAGTTGACAGTTTTTTGTGGTGCAATGTTTGGTGCCTCGGTAGGATTCCTCTGGTATAACTCTTATCCGGCAGATATTTTTATGGGTGATGTCGGTTCGCTTGCGCTTGGTGGTACACTTGGTACCCTCGCTGTAATAACAAAACATGAGATAGTCCTTGCTTTAGTAGGTGGAATCTTTGTTATAGAGACAGTCTCTGTTGTACTACAGGTGATATCCTTTAAGCTAACTGGCAAGAGGGTGTTTAAGATGGCGCCTATTCATCACCACTTTGAATTAAAGGGATGGCCTGAGCCGAAGGTGATCGTGAGATTCTGGATAGTTGGAATAATGCTTGCTTTATTGAGCCTTGCAACTTTAAAAGTGAGGTAACTATGAAACAGTCGTCAGTCGTCAGTTATCAGTTGTCAGTCAAAAAATTATTTTTTATCATATCCTTTTTCCTGTTCACTGTTCACTATTCACTGTTCACTGCATTTGCTGATGAGGTTCGTTCCAAAGCCGTAGTTGTAATGGATGCCTCAACAGGAAAGATTCTTTATGCCAAAAACCCGGGCCTCAGACTCCCTCCAGCAAGCACAACAAAGTTAATGACAGCAATAGTTGTTATGGAGAAGGCAGATCTCTCGGATGTTGTAACAATAAGCAGAAATGCCTCTCATGTTTCTCCTCATAAGGCAGGTTTCAGAGAAGGGGATAAGGTGACGGTCAAGAAACTTCTTTATGCTGCATTGCTGGGGTCTGCAAATGATGCGGCTGTTGCCCTTGCAGAAGCAACGGCAGGATCTGAGGAGAGGTTTGTTTATCTAATGAATAACAAGGCGATTGCTATGGGGTTAAAAGATACTAAATTCATAAATCCTCATGGGCTCCCAGGTCCCGGGCAGTATATTACTGCTTATGATTTATCAAAGATAATGATTTATGCGCTTAGATATCCCAGTCTGAAAGAGATTATTGGGACCCGTGTAGCAGAGGTCTCAACAGAGAACGGGAATGATATATTTCTTAAAAACACAAACAAGCTTTTATGGTCTGACGAAGACCTTGTAGGAGGAAAGACAGGATATACACACAAGGCGAGGCATTGTTTTGTATGTGCCGCTGAACGAGATAAGAATACGGTTGTGGTTGCGCTCCTCGGGAGCCCGAGCAGGGAAAACCTCTGGAGGGAATCAGAGGCACTGGTACAAAACGGCTTCCGCGCTATAGCGAACAATGAGGAACCAAACATTTATTTTGTAAAGGCAGACTATGATGCCATTAGGCTGAAAAAGGCATCCTATAAGAAGAGTTTAAAGTTCAAAGTTAAAAGTTCAAAGTTAAAAACTACTAAAAAGTTAATAGCAAAAAAGACAGCAAAACATAAAAAGAAAAAAATATTTGCAAAGAAAAAGGGGAAAACGAAGCTACTTGCAAAGAAAACAATAAAGCATAAAAAGACCAAGATGCTTGCAAAGAAAAAAGGGAAGACAAAAATGTTCACAAAATATAAGAACAAGAACAGGAAAAATTACAGGATTGCAGAGAAGGTTGGAGATAGAAATAAAGGGTAAGAATGTAATAGTTGTTGGCCTTGCAAGGAGTGGTGTAGGTGCGGCAAATCTGCTCTCTGAGCTTGGGGCAGATGTGACAATAACAGATATAAAGACAGAAGGCGAGCTTAAGGATTTTATTCCGAGGCTTAACCCTTCGGTCAGGCTTGCTCTGGGAGCCCATCCCGAGGATATATTCTTATCATCTGACATGCTAATTGTCAGCCCTGGTGTCCCGCTTGATATGCCACCTATTTCAAAGGCAAGAGAAAAAGGTATCCCTGTAATCGGTGAGCTCGAACTCGCATATCAGATAGCAACGTATGGATCAGATAATCCTTCCATTCCGCCAATAATCCCCCCTCCCCCCCCTTTAGAAAAGGGGGGATGGGGGGATTTGAAAAAGGGATGCGGAAGGGGATTTCTTGCTGTCACCGGCACAAATGGAAAATCAACAACGACAGCCTTACTCGACTTCACGATGAAAAAGGGTGGTTTTAGAACAATCCTTGGAGGGAACATAGGTAATGCACTGACAGAGGAAATCTTAAAAGCAGTTACAAGTTACAAGTTACAAGTAACAAGTAATAAAAACTCAGAAATAAACATGCAACACGCAACTCGCAACTTGCAACTTGATTTTATTGTTGCTGAGGTCTCGAGCTTTCAACTCGAGTCAATAAAGAATTTCAGACCAAAGGTAGCTGCTATAGTCAATATTACACCTGACCACCTCGACAGGTACCACTCACTTAAAGAGTACATTGGTGCAAAGGCGAGGATATTCGAAAACCAAAAAGAAGGTGATTTTCTGGTGCTTAATTGGGATGACCCTGCAACGATGGAAGTCGCAAGTGAGAAGTTAGAAGTAAGAAGTGAAATACCAGAAATTTTTTATTTCAGCCGCAAGGAAAAAGTAAATGGCGTTTATTACAAAGATGGAACAGTCTATTGCAATATTCCTCAGTTCTCAATTCTTAGTTCTCATTTCCCACTTATTCGTGGTGATGAGATAAGGATAAAGGGTGTCCATAACCTGGAGAATGCCATGGCTGCTTCAGCCATGGCTCTCCTTGCAGGATGCCAGATAGAGGCACTTGAAGATTCCCTGAGAGAGTTTCCTGGTCTTGAGCACAGGCTTGAATTTGTTAGAGAGCTAAATGGAATTAAGTATTTTAATGATTCGAAAGGTACTAATGTTGGTGCGGTCATAAAATCACTTGAAAGCTTTCAGAATCCAATTATCCTGATTGCAGGAGGCCGGGATAAGGCAGGAGATTTCTCTCTGTTGAGGCAGTTAGTAAGAGAAAGGGTGAAGGCTATTGTATTGATAGGTGAAGCAAGTGAAAAGATAAAGGAGGCACTTGGGAACCTTACAGAGACAGTCAGGGCTAAGGATTTAAGAGAGGCTGTGAATATATCACGTAGTATGGCAGTAAAAGGCGATGTTGTTATGCTTTCACCCGCATGTGCAAGTTTTGATATGTTTATTAATTTTGAGGATAGGGGCAACCAGTTCAAAGAGATCGTGCTAAGTTTGGTGTGAAATGATCTTTAAGCAAAATGTAACGGGATACAAACTTTTAGGTGCAAAGAAGGACACGGAGATATCCCCGCTTCCCCGCTTTCACGCTTCCCCACTTCATAGTCCTTATGACAGATGGCTTCTATTTATCACTCTTCTTCTTACAGTCTTTGGAGCCCTTATGATATATAGTTCAACATCTGTTATTACACCAACCTTCGCGAAGAAAGGTATTACGGAATTTTATTACTTCAAGAGGCATATATTTACAATCTTCACAGGACTTGTGGTTATGTTTCTTGCCTATAAACTGAACCTCTCTTATTTCAAGAAGATGGCTCTACCCCTTCTGATTTTTTCTTTTCTGTTATTAATACTCGTTTTTATGCCTGGCCTCGGTGTCTCTGCGGGTGGTGCAAAAAGGTGGATAAGGCTCTGGCCTTCGACCTTCCAGCCGTCTGAGCTTGTAAAGCTTTCCATGGTAGTATTTCTCGCAAAATACTTATCAAAACCTGACTATAGAGTTGATAGCTTTGTATCTTTTATAAAACCTGTTTTCATCATGATAATATTCCAGGCAGTGATTCTTAAGCAGCCAGACTTCGGGGCTGCTATGAGTCTCGCTTTTCTTACATTAACAATGCTCTTTCTTTCCGGTATAAGGCTCAAGTACCTTGCGTCACTTTCAGTGTTTGCCATGCCAATAATATTCAAGCTTATTACGGAACCTTATCGCCTCAAAAGGGTAACCTGCTTTCTTGATCCTTGGAAGGAGCCGGAGGGATGTGGCTTCCAGCTTGTGCAGTCCTTCATAGCACTCGGCAGCGGAGGCATCACGGGTGTTGGTTTAGGGGGCTCCAAGCAGAAGTTGTCTTACCTGCCTGAGTCACACACTGATTTTATCTTTTCTATCATTGGTGAGGAGTTGGGTTTTATAGGGGTATCGGTTGTAATAGCGCTTTTTCTGCTTTTATTCATTAAAGGTATATCTATTGCAAACAGGGCAAAGGACAGATTTGTCTATTACCTCATAGCAGGGCTTTCACTGATGATCTCTCTCCAGGCGCTTATTAACTTTGCGGTTGTAACAGGTCTGGTGCCTACAAAGGGGTTGCCCCTACCATTTGTCGGTTACGGCGGGTCGTCTCTCCTTGTAAACATGGCTGCTATCGGGATACTCCTCAATTTATCAAGAGGTGAGCATAATTCCCCTTCACCCCCCTTCAATTCCCCCCTTACCAAGGGGGGATACAGAGGGGTCAAAGGGGGGATGGGGGAATTATCAGGTGAAATACATATAAGAAAAAGGGCCAGGAGAAATATAGAAGTAGGGAAACGGAGATTCTCCGTTTCACCGTTTCGTAAAGGATGAGGGTGATGATAGCAGGAGGAGGGACAGGAGGTCATCTCTTTCCAGGGCTGGCGATAGCTGGT
Organism: Nitrospirota bacterium; assembly: GCA_040756135.1. Lineage (GTDB taxonomy): Bacteria > Nitrospirota > Thermodesulfovibrionia > Thermodesulfovibrionales > SM23-35 > JBFLZS01. The sequence goes on along the minus strand of JBFLZS010000046.1, from coordinate 16,000 downwards.
GAATTCAAGAATAGAGATTATTCGACAGAGGTGATATTCGTTGGAACAGAATATGGGATAGAGGCAAGGGTGGTTCCAAGAGAGGGTTATCCAATAAAATTTTTGAGGGCAGAGGGCCTAGTAGGTATGTCCGTTGTTAAAAAGATAAAGGCAATAGCGAAGATGGGTTTCTCTTTTGTTGATTCTTACAAAATTATCAGGACAGTGATACCTGATATAGTGATAGGTGTTGGTGGATATGCATCGGGAGCAACTATGCTTACTGCATATCTTATGTCAATACCAACCATGATACTGGAACAGAATTCCATACCGGGGCTTACTAATAAGATTCTTGGAAGATTCGTAAAGGCGGTGTGCATAACTTATCAGGAAAGTATCTCATTTTTTCCAAAGGCAAGGACTTTCCTTACAGGAAACCCTGTCAGGAAGCAGATACTCAAGGGCAGCATTGAGTCGGCGTACAGGCTTTTCTCCCTCGAGAGGGGTTTGTTTACTATATTTGTCTTTGGAGGGAGTTTAGGTGCAAGGAGTATAAACATGGCGGTTGTAGATGCCCTTAACAATTTGTATGATCTCAAGGACAAAATTCAGTTCCTTCATCAAACAGGGACGGAAGATTATGAAAAAATCAGGGAGGCGTACAGGAGGTCCGGGTTCAAAGGAACTATTACACCGTTTATATATCAGATGGGTGAGGCGTATGCTATTGCTGATATAGTCGTTTCAAGGGCAGGTGCAACAACACTTGCTGAGTTAACCGCTTTAGGAAAGCCAGCAATATTAGTCCCTTATCCTTATGCAGCCGGACATCACCAGGAATTGAATGCAAGGAAACTTTTGGAAATGGGTGCTGCGAGAATGATACTCAACAGCGAACTTAAAGGTGGGCAGCTTGCCCAAAATATAAGAGAGCTATACATGAATGAGGAATTGAGGATGGAGATGCAAAAAAATAGCAGGGTGGTTGGAAGACCGGAGGCATGTGCAAAGGTGGTTGATATAGCAATGAGCCTTATAAAGCAGTCATCCGCCTCAGGCGGAGTCAGTAGTCATCAGTCAAAAGGAGAAATGGGTAGTGTTTGAGAAATACAGGGTAATTCATTTCGTCGGTATAGGTGGCATAGGGATGTCCGGTATTGCAGAGGTGCTTCACAACCTCGGCTATGAGGTGACAGGTTCAGATTTAAAGGATTCAGAAACAACAAGAAGACTGAGGGAATCAGGCATAAAGGTCTATACAGGCCATAAAGCTGAAAATGTAGATGATGCCCATGTACTGGTTATCTCCTCAGCAGTTCCGGGTAATAACATAGAGGTGATCGAGGCAAGAAGGAGATCTATACCTGTAATACCTCGTGCAGAGATGCTTGCAGAGTTGGCGAGGCTAAAGCACGGAATACTCGTTGCCGGAGCACATGGTAAGACAACAACGACATCCTTAATATCGACTATTCTTGCCCACGGCGGGTTTGACCCAACGGTTGTCATAGGGGGAAGGCTTAAGGCAACCGGCAGTAACGCAAGGCTCGGTCAGGGAGAGTTCCTCGTGGCAGAGGCTGATGAAAGTGACGGTTCTTTCCTCAAGCTATCTCCAACGATTGCAGTTGTCACAAACATTGATAGAGAACATATGGATTTTTTCAAGACAATGGACTCATTGAAAGAGGCATTTCTTTCCTTTATAAATAAGGTTCCATTTTATGGGATATCAGTAGTCTGTATTGAAAACGAGCACCTGCGAGGTCTTTTACCATCTATTCACAGGAGATTCATCACATATGGGCTTACCCCTGAAGCAGAACTTTATGCAGAAAATATCAGAAAGGGTTTTATGTCAATAAGCTTTGAAGTGATTTATAAGAACAAGAATATCGGGGATTTCTATCTTCCTGCGCCCGGGATGCATAATGTCCTCAATAGCCTTGCTGCTATCGGTGTAGCATTAGTCCTGAAACTGGATGTATCAATAATTAAGGATGCGTTGAGAGGCTTCAGCGGAATACAGAGAAGATTTGAGTTTAAAGGTGAAGTAAGCGGAATAAAGGTATTCGATGATTATGGTCACCACCCTTTAGAGATAAGGGCAACACTGAAGGCAGCAAAGGAAGGACTCTTTATTAGCCAAAAGTCAAGAGCCAAAAGTCAAGAGTTAGGAAGATTATTTGTCTTATTTCAACCTCACAGATATACAAGGACAAGGGATTTGATGGATGAGTTCTCGTCTTCTTTTAATGATGCGGATTTACTCATCCTTCTTGATATCTATTCTGCTGGTGAAAAACCTATAGAGGGTGTGGACTCAGCGACCTTACTTGAGCGTATTAAGAAAACAGGTTACGCGAGTGTTTTATATGCAAAAGATAATGAGGAAGCGATCGGACAAATTGTCTCAAACATGAAGGAAGGGGATGTTCTTCTTACACTCGGAGCAGGCAATGTATGGAAGGTGGGAGAAGAGATACTTAACAGGTTAAAGGTGAAAAGTTACTAATAAGACCATAAGTAAAGCCACATCTGTCATTCCAGCTTGTCTGGAATCTTTCTGAGAAAAGAAGGATTCTGGACAAGCCAGAATGACAAAATTGACATGTGAATGCGGTTACACTTATGAACTTCTTAGTAAAAGTGAAAAGTTGAAAGTGAAAAGTCAAGAGTTAGAAGAGATATTTTCTGAGGGTATTTTCGAAGGTGAGGTTAGATTTATGGAACCGATGAGAAACCATACATCACTTAAAATCGGCGGACCTGCAGATGTCTTTGCTATACCTCGAAATTTTCTTTCACTCAGAAACATGCATGTTAACCTGAAAAAAAGTAAGATACCTTGTTTGCCCCTGGGTGGTGGAACAAATATCTTGGTTATGGATAGAGGTATAGAAGGGGCTGTTATATCATTCAGGTCTTTCAAGAAGACCGATGTCTTAAATGAAAACGGTGTAGACGTGTATTTATTCGTTGAGGCAGGAACACCACTCCAGAGGCTTGTAAATTTCTCAAGAGAAAGCGGCTATTCAGGTTTAGAAGGTCTTGTGGGTATACCCGGTACCGTTGGCGGGGCAATCTGTGGTAATGCAGGCGCATTCGGCTATGAAATGAAGGATGTTCTTATCTCGGTTGTAATAATGGATGCCGAAGGCAGAGTTGAGAAGATTAAAGCAGAAAAAATTGACTTTGGATACAGAAGTTCAAGTATTTCAGCGAGCGGAATGATTCTTAGCGCAGAGATAAAACTCAAGAAGGATAAAAAAGAAGATGTTTCAGACAGGGTTGATGATTTCTTAAACAGGAAACGGCAGAATCAACCTTTATGGGAACCATCTGCCGGCTGTGTATTTAAAAATCCCCCTGGTTTGTATGCAGGGAAGCTGATAGATGAAGCGGGATGCAAGGGCATGAGAATCGGGGATGTCGAGGTGAGTACTATACATGCGAATTTCTTCATAAATAAAGGCGGTGCAACTGCCTCTGATTTCATCAGGCTTATGGAAAAAGTTTCTCAAAGAGTAAAGGAAAAAATTGGTGTCTTACTTGAGCCGGAGATAAAGATAGTAGGGAGAAAGTGAAATAAATCAGTAATCCCCCCTCACCCCCCTTTAGTAAGGGGGGTGAGGGGGGATTTGAAAGGGTATTTTCGGACAGGAAATTTTATTCAGGAATGTTAACTAACAAGAAGATAGGTGTATTAATGGGTGGGACATCAGCCGAAAGAGAAGTCTCTCTCAGGAGTGGAACTGCGATTTATAATGCACTGAAGGGGTTAGGATACTGTGCTGTTGCTATAGATGTTGGCCATGACATTTGTAATGTACTGACTAAGGACAGGATAGAGATAGCATTTCTTGCACTTCATGGTGGATATGGAGAAAACGGCTCTATACAGGGCATGCTTGAGGTTCTCGGTATCCCTTATACAGGCTCGGGTGTGCTTGCATCTGCCCTTGCAATGGACAAAGAGGCATCGAAGAAAATATTCCTCTATCACGAGATACCAGTACCACCATTTAAGGTAGTAACAAGTAACGAGTTATTAATCCCCCCCCTCCCCCCTTTAGTAAAGGGGGGTAAGGGGGGATTTGACCCATCACTAATTGACTTTCCTTTGCCATGGGTTGTCAAGCCTGCAACAGAGGGTTCGAGTATAGGTGTAAATATTGTGAGGGATGAGACTAACTTTGAGGAAGCATTAGAGAAAGCCTATTCCTATGGATCGAGGGTCATAGTTGAAAAATACATATATGGGAAAGAGGTGCATATAGGGGTACTGAATGGCAGGGTATTAGGCGGGGTTGAGGTAAGGCCATCTCTTGAGTTTTACAATTATGATGCCAAATATACCTCGGGTCTCACAGAGTATTTACTCCCTCCAGAAATAAACAGTAAGGCTTACGAAAAGGCAAAAGAGGCTGCTCTTTCTGCTCATATTGCCCTCGGGTGTAAAGGTGCTACAAGGGTTGATCTAAGAGTTGATACAGAAGGGAATCCGTATGTACTCGAGGTTAACACTATTCCAGGTATGACTGAAACGAGTCTGCTGCCCAAAATAGCAAGCCTTACAGGTTTTGATTTCCCTTCGTTAATTGAAGAGATTATCAGAGGTGTTATTCATGAAGGCCAATAGATTAAAGAGAGCCGGTAAAGGTATGAGTGTATTAGGTATATTCAGGAATATCGCTGCGTTTATCGGTATCTTTACGATCGCAGTAATTGTGTATATTTACCTACCTCCCATAAAATCGTTATTATCTGTCAAGCATATTATGTTTATCGGGAATAAACACCTAACGGATGATGAACTGAGGGTGCTTGCAAGGATTCGCGCAAATCAAAGTCTGGTTGCGATTTCGAACAAAACGGTTAGTCAAAGGTTGCTTAAATCTCCATGGATCAGATCAGTAAGCGTCAGGAAAGAACTTCCTGATACGCTGTTGTTGGTAATAGAGGAAGCGGAACCATTTGCACTTCTCGATATGAATAGCCATCTTTTCCTCGTAGATGATAAAGGCAAACTTCTTGAAGAGCTTAAAAACGGTTCAATACCTTTCCTTCCTGTTATTACAGGTGATCCATTTAGAGAGAGTGAGGGTTTTTCAGAGGCTATTAAGCTTGCTAAATTGATGGATAGTAAAGGGCTTTCATCAGAAAGGGACCAGATTGAGATATTTGCAGGAAAACCACATGAACTTACGGTAACAATTGATGGAACGGTTGCGAAAATAGGTTCCGGAAGGTACGAAGAAAAACTCAAGAGGTTGTTTGCATTAGAAGATGAGCTAAAGAATAGGGGCATCCCTGTGGATTATATAGATTTAAGGTTTGAAAATAGGGCTATTATCAAACCTATGGCTGGCGAGGTAGTTAAGTGATGGTTCTTAAGTCTCAACATCGAGATATCATTGTAGGACTTGATGTAGGTACTACAAAGATTTGCGCTGTCGTTGGAGAGTTGGTTAACGGGGAGTTAGAAATTCGTGGGGTCAGTACGTCTGCTTCGACAGGTCTCAGAAAGGGTGTGGTTGTAAACATAGAGTCAACTGTGGAATCAATGAAGAACGCTTTAAGGACAGCGGAGTCCTTTACAGGTGTTGAAATAAATGCTGTATATGTTGGTATCGCAGGCGGCCATATCAAAGGGTTTAATAGTTATGGTGCTGTTGGCATTAAAGGTAAGGAGGTGTCCCATACGGATGTAGAACGTGTGCTGGAGTCTGCGAAGGCTGTGTATGTGCCACTTGATAGGGAGGTACTTCATGTTATCCCTACAGGATATATTCTCGATAGTCAGAATGGGATTATTGACCCTGTAGGAATGACGGGGGTTAGGCTCGAGGCAAAGGTTTATATAGTTACAGGTGCTGTTACCTCTGTACAAAACCTGCTAAAGTGCTGTGAGAAGGTAGGCATTGATGTTATTGACATAGTCTTTGAGCCCCTTGCGTCAGCAGATTCGACACTTACCGACGATGAAAAAGAACTTGGAGTCGCTATTGTGGATATAGGTGGTGGCACAACGGACATCATTCTTTATAAAGATGGTTGGCTGAGACATACATCTGTTCTCGGCATAGGAGGGAATCATTTCACAAATGATATTGCTGTTGGTCTGAGGGTTTCCGTGTCTGAGGCTGAGAGGATTAAAAGGAGTTTTGGTAGCGCAGCAATAAACCCCGTTAGAAATACAGGAATTTCTAACGGGGTAAACGACTCTGAAGAAATAGATATAGTTCAGGCAGGACAGGGAAGAAAGATATTACGCAGGTGCTTATCGGAGATCATACAACCAAGAACCGAAGAGTTGCTGGATTTAATAAAGGGTGAACTCATATCCTGCTCCGGTTATGACATTGCATCGACAGGGGTTGTTCTTACAGGAGGCGGTTCCCTCCTTGAAGGTCTCGACAGGATGGCAGAGGCGGTATTAGGACTTCCTGTCAGAATAGGCTTCCCGAAGTATATAAAAGGGTGCACGGATATTATAAATAACCCAATGTATGCTACAGGTGTAGGCCTTGTGCTTTATGGCTCAGAGACCGAATCAAATAAGATATTTTATCCTGATGTTTTTACAGGGATATTCGGAAGGATGAAGGATTGGGTAAAGGGAATCTTTAGATAAAAGAGGAGGTGTGTATGTTTGAGATTGAAGAAGTAAGAGGGCAGAAGGCAAGGATAAAGGTTGTCGGTGTCGGAGGGGCTGGAGGTAATGCTATCAATAACATGATCTCATCGAACCTCCATGGAGTTGAATTTGTAGCTATTAACACGGATATGCAGGCCCTTGAAAACTCGCTTGCACCTGTTAAGGTACAGATTGGCGCTAATCTTACCAAGGGGCTTGGGGCAGGTTCAAACCCTCAGGTCGGAAGAGATGCAGCCCTCGAGGACACTACAGCGATTGCAGAGTCTCTTGAAGGTGCTGACATGGTCTTCGTGACCGCTGGTATGGGTGGAGGCACAGGTACAGGTGCGGGGCCTGTAATTGCTGGTATTGCAAAAGAGCTTGGTGCCATTACGGTTGCAGTTATTACGAGACCATTTTTTTATGAAGGGAAGATCAGGTGTATGAATGCAGAAGAGGGGGTAAAGGAGCTGAAGAAAAATGTAGACACCATTATTGTTATACCAAATGATAAGATAGGCCTCGTTGTTGAGAAGGGAACACCTCTCCTTAAATCCTTTGCCATAGCAAATGATGTCCTGAAACATGCTGTTCAGGGTATATCTGATATAATCCTGGTTCCAGGGCTAATCAATGTTGACTTTGCTGATGTTAGAACAATTATAGAGAATAAAGGCCGTGGAGTTATGGGCTCAGGGTTAGGAAAAGGCGATGGTGGAGCGATTGAGGCAGCTAAGAAGGCTATATCAAATCCCTTGATCGAGGAGTCTTCTATTGAAGGTGCAAAGGGAATACTCATTAATATCACCGGTGGTCTTGAACTTTCACTAAGTGACGTTCAGGAAGCGTCTTCCCTTATATATGACTCTGCACATGAGGAGGTACACCTCATATTTGGTGCGGTTATAGATCCTGATGTTGATGGCGAGGTGAGGGTCACTGTAATTGCAACAGGCTTTGATGATCAAAAAGAGAAGGTAGAATTGCCGCAAGTAAAGAAGTGGAGTCCTGTTAAGCGACCTGTAAGTTTCAGAGGGTCAGAGAGGGTTTTATCAAAGGTTCTACAGCCGAATTGCAGTATGGATATAGTAGAAACAGAAATTATGTCATATGAAGACCATATTGATGTGCCTGCATTTTTGAGAAAGGCACATCAGAAAGAGATTTAAATCTTCCTTTCTTCGAGGGGCTTCCTCCCCCGGAGGCCCCTTCCCTCCTCATTAAATTTGTAAAAACTTGCTTTTTTCTCAAACCTATAATATCTTCTTTCTATATGAAGAGCCAAATTAAATACCTTCAAAATTTATTCTATGATCTGTTAAATGATTATGGAGAGGTTTTTATAATCGTCAGGTATTCTGACAATTCCACTATAGGCAGCAGGGGATTTACAGAAGAAGAGAGAAAGAAAGGGATGGTGTTAGTATTTAATAATAGAAACTACAAAAATCTTCAATGGACTGAGGATGGAAGTATCATGACTACTCTGGGTTTCGGGGTTAAAAACAGACCGGAAAAATGCTTTCTGCATTTTGACGATATAGTATCAGTGTTTTCTCCATATGCAAAAGTAAGATTCGATAGGTGGGACGTTTGAAAGGGGCGGGATAGAAGAATTAGAGAACCCGTATGTCTTTAATGCCCCTGATGTGATTAAGGCGGGAGGGCTTAAGGCTTTAAAAATCCTTGGTGAACCTAAAGATATTATAAACGAGACAAAAAAGAAATTGTTTTCAGCATGAAAAAATATAGGGTATTTATTAGTTCTAACCAGAAAGAACTCAGAGAAGAAAGAATTGCTATAAAAGAAGTGATAAATAATAACCCAACTTTACGGAACATTTTTGATGTCTTCCTTTTTGAAGATATCCCTGCAAAAGGGAAACCGCCTGTTTCGACTTATCTTAAAGAGGTAGAAACAAGTGATATCTACATTGGTGTCATAGGCAATGAATATGGAACCAAAGGAAAAGATGGCTTGTCTCCCACAGAAAGAGAATTTAGACATTTCATCAAGTCAAAACCTAAAGGAGAAATATTAATATTCATTAAAGGCACGGATGATTCCAGGAGAGATAGGAACACACAGAGGTTTATTAAGACTATACAGGACTATTTTATATATAAACGTTTTACCACCTTAGATGATCTAAAGACACAAATTCTTAATAGTTTTATTTCTTTGTTCGATGAAAAAGGATTGCTCAGTAAAAAACCTTTTGATGAAACAGTTAGTTACGAAGCAGGATACGATGCAATAGAGGAGAAAGAAGTAAAACATTTCTTAGAAAACAGGGCAATTAAACTCAAGGTTGATATTCCAAAAATTTCTGTTACGGAGTTTTTGGTCAAAACTTTAAAATTATTGAAAGAAGTAAATGGAAAATTAAAACCCACCAATGCAGCTCTGCTTTTCTTTGGGAAAGACCCTTCTGAATACATACCCCATCATGAGATAAGAATCGCGCGGTTTAAAGGTGTAACCCGGACTGAATTTATTGATTCAAAGGAAATCAAAGGTCCTATCTACAAAATGCTGGATGAGGTTGAACTCTTTTTTAGAAGGAATACTCGTTTAGCCAGCAAAATAGTAGAGTTTAAAAGAGTTGATATTCCTGAATATCCCTATGAGGCAATAAGAGAAGCGGTTATAAATGCTGTTGCCCATAGAGATTATACCCGCCGTGGTGCACCTATTATGATGTCCATTTTTGACGATAGGGTTGAGATCAGCAATCCGGGGGCTCTCCTGCCAGGATTAGATATTAGAAAATTGGAAGGCCGTCATGAGACAAGAAATAAAGTGATTTGCACGATATTTCACCACACTCTGGATATGGAAAAGTTTGGCACTGGTATCGGGAAGATGAAAAGACTCATGAAAGAACATGGATTATCTGAACCAAAGTTTTCTGAAGAAGGAGATTTTTTCGTAGTAAAATTTTACGGCCCTGGTGATAAGATTTTAGATTTAGTTCCCAGTATTCCCAAAGAAAGGCAAGTAGATTTGAAAGAACTTGGCTTGAACGAGAGGCAGATTGAGGCATTGAGATTGATGGTGAATGAGGAAAAAACTTTTACAATTAGTCAATATATGAAGAAACTTAAGGTTACTGATAAAACAGCAAGAACAGATTTAAAAGAATTGGAATCACTAAATTTTATAGGAAAAATTGGAAAGACTAAAGGAGCATATTTTAAGGCGAAAGTGGGATTACCGAAATAAATGAAAAATTACCGGAATAATTACCGGAATAATAACCGAAATAAAAATGGCGGAATTGTAAACAATTTGGCGGAATTATGGCAGATAAAGTAATGTTATAAAAGATAAGCTAATGTCACGAAAGATGTCACGAAAATAATGTCCCTAAAAAGTGAAAAATGTCCTTAAAAATGTACGAAATAAATAATTCCACACTCCGCATTCCACATTCCGAACTTCCTAGAGGTTGGCGATGGGTAAGACTGGGAGAGGTGTGCGAAAAACCACAATATGGATATACAGCAAGTGCAGACGACAAAAAAGTTGGGCCAAAATTATTACGTATTACAGATATTCAGAATGGGGAAGTGAATTGGGATGGAGTTCCATATTGCAGGTGCGATACCGAAATAGATAAATATTTGCTGAAGTCAGGAGATATTTTAATTGCTCGAACAGGAGGGACAACGGGTAAGAGCTATCTTATTACTAAAGTCCCCTCCACAACAATTTTTGCATCGTATCTAATAAGAGTGAGAACCGGAAGCAATTTAATTCCAGAATATCTGTATCAGTTCTTGCAAAGCGACATTTACTGGCAGCAGGTTGCTTTAAATATGCGCGGCGGTGCTCAACCAAATATGAATGCTACTCTAATAGGTGGTTTATGTTTACCCCTTCCTCCTCTTCCTGAACAGAAACGCATTTCCACAAAAATTCATGAACTTATGCAGGAAGTCTACAATCTAAAATCTGCAATCTTGAATCAAAAATCAGCAGTAGATGCTTTACCGCAGGCATTTTTAAGGAAGGCATTTAGGGGTGAATTGTGAAAGAGATAAAAGTCTTTATAGGTTATGCATCGGATGCTGAAGCGGAATGTGATTTCATCAAGAAAATTATACAAGAGGAGACTGATAATCATTTCTCAGAAGATGGATATAACTTTAAACCATTTTGCTGGAAGGATGTCCTACCGGGCTTAGGACATCCTCAGAAAGAAAAAATCGATCCAAATATTATTGACCCGAATTGTAGATTAGTAATTATCCTTTTAAAAAATATTATGGGTACCGTGCGAAGAGATAAAAGCTCCGAAATAATAGAAAATTTCAATGAAGAGGCTAAAACCTTCGTAAAACATGTAAGAGGCATTATCTATGATGAAAATACCAACCATCTGATAGTTACCAAAGATTTATTAGAAGAAAGAATGAACGAAATAATTCCTCACTTTTTACAATATGTACCAAAAGACAAATTTATTGAATTACAAGAAGTCCTTACTAAAATGAAAGCGGAAAGAAAGACTAAATTGGGTGAGGCATATGCCTTAATAATGACAATCTACTATCTTAGAGGGATATGTTCTGAAGAAATCTTAATTGAGGTACTTAATGATAAACAGTTGATAGATGAAGGAAAAGAAGAAAGCTTCAAACTGTTAGCAAATCAGGTAAGATTCGAAGAAAATGTGGATAAATGTTTGAAAATTATAATTAATCTTTTAGAACAAGAGGATGTTTTAAAAGGCAAAGTAAGCATTTTATTTATGCAAGCTCGTCCAGAAGATTTAAAGAAATTCGTGCCAATTGTAAAAAAAGTTATTGAAAAACCTCATCTCAGAGGCGAAGCTCTTTATTACATTCTTGAATATTTAGAGAAGAGCATATTAATTGATCCCCTCGAAACTTTTAGTTTGCTTGAAAATAATCTTGCAAATGCAGGAGATGATTTTTACAATTTAAGAGATTTTATACCTGCAAGTCATTCAAGAGCACCTCTAAATATAATTAATACAATCTTTGAGTGTTATCCAGAACAAGAAAACAGAGCTTTAGAAGCATTAGATAAACTCATAGAACTTAGGTGGGAAGGTGTAGATGAATATTTATATGCATTGGACAGGCTCTAAAACTTGAGAAATAACAATCGTAAAATAACAACTCCGCAATCCCTAAACTCCTACATCAAATCCATCTGCGACATCATGCGGAGGTCGGGAAGGGCGGGGGCGTTGCAGTATGTGCCTGAGCTTACGTGGATGCTTTTTCTTCGCATCCTTGATGAGAGGGAAGAAAGGGAGGCAGAGCAGGCAAAGGCAGTGGGTGCTGAATTTAGACCATCTTTGGAATATCCCTATCGCTGGAGGGACTGGGCAGCGCCACCTCTAAACAAAGTTCAAGAGTCAGAAGGTTCAAGAGTTCAAGGATTAAAAAGAAAGGAATTACAGGAAGGCACGCTCGGTGAATTCATGTCTTTTGTAAATAATGAACTTATCCCCCATTTGAAAGGTCTTGAGAAGAAGCCAAATGCAACACCGAGGCAGAAGATTATCAGTGAAATATTTTCTTCAATAGAAAAGACAGGCATTGACACCGAGCGGAATCTTTTAGATATTCTTGATAAGATTCATGAACTCTCATTAGAACAAGTTGACGAAACTCACATGTTCCCTATCTCTCAGGTTTATGAAGGATTGCTCCAGAAAATGGGAGAGAAAAATAACGACGGTGGACAGTTCTTTACGCCAAGAGAGGTTATTCGTGTAATGGTAAGAGTAATCAATCCTGAGATTGGAGAAACGGTTTACGACCCATGCTGTGGGACAGGTGGTTTTCTGGCACAGGCATATCATCACATGAAGGGGAAGGCAAAGTCAGGAACGGATATAGAAATCCTAAAAACCAGGACTTTTTATGGTAGAGAAAAGGAGAACCTCGTTTATCCAATTGCACTGGCAAACCTTGTCCTTCAGGAGATAGACGAACCTCACGTCTGGCATGGAAACACACTAACAGGCTTAGAGGTTTATGGCGGGCTATTTCAGGGTGCACCAGGTCTCTTTGATGTTGTTCTTACCAATCCACCTTTTGGTGGCAAAGAAGGAAAGGATGCCCAGACCCGTTTTGCCTATAAAACCTCTGCGACGCAAGTGCTATTCCTCCAGCATGTAATAGATAGCCTCAAACCAGGCGGGAGATGCGGAATTGTAATGGACGAAGGGGTTCTCTTCAGAACCAATGAAAACGCATTTGTACAAACAAAACGTAAACTCCTCAATGAATGCAATCTCTTTTGCATCGTTAGCCTCCCCCCGAAGGTCTTTGTAAATGCTGGTGCTGCCAGTAAAACCAACCTTCTGTTTTTTACCAAAGGAGAGCCTACAAAGGAAATATGGTATTATGATCTATCTGACCTAAATATAACCAAAAAGCAGCCCTTGACTTTGGAACATTTTGAGAATGTTTTCACATTGCTTCCAGAAAGAGGAATAAGCGAACGCTCATGGAAAGTGCCGATTGAAGAGATTGAGGAGAAAAATTATGATATAAAGGCAGTTAATCCGAACAGAAAAGTCACGGAAGACACAAGAACCCCTGAAAAACTGATTTCACTCATTGAATCTCACGGAGAAGATGTCGCAAAAGCATTGACAATACTCAAAAATAAAATAGGAATGGAGAATTTCAGAACTCCTTAAACACCTTTGCGAGGCTTTCGCCACCATAAAGAAGTAAAAGCTTCATTGGACATTCTGCATTCTTATTTCATAGCACTGGTGGGCTAATTCTACGAGTTCATTGAAACCCCATTTACCACGGTCTGTCAAATAACTTAATAAATTTGATGGGATTGCACTGAGTCCCAGATAGGCACCACTGATAGCGCCTGCCATTGCTGCTGTTGTATCTACATCCCCTCCTGCTTCAATGGCTGTGCAGATGGTTTCCCAGTAATCATCAGGTGTCCTGAGGAATGAATAGAGACTCCACAGCACACTGCTGATAACATAAGCAGATATACCTTTCCATTCATCATCGTCAACGTAATCAACATCCATGCCAGCCCTGGAAATGAAGAGGACAGCCTCTTCCGGCGGCAAAGATAACCATTGCACAAGTTTCCTCAGTTCAAAGGCAAAACGTGGTTCAATCGTATTTGTCCATTCGACAAGAGTCGAGATAAACGATTCAACGTTTATTGTTTTTGCATGCAGTACCAGCGCTACAGCACCGCTTATCGCTACCGATCCTGCTGAACACCTTGGGTCCTGATGAGTAATACGTCCTTGATCATGTGCTGCCTGAATAAGAAGCTGTGTATTGTCAAAAAATATCAAGCCTATGGGTGCTGCCCGCATGGCGCTGCCATTTCCTGCGGAAGGAGGGGGTGTGCCAGCTTGTTCCCATGATATGCCCTGGAATAATCTTTTTGCTGCTTCTTTTGTTGAATAACCAAATCCCACAATCCTCTTCTCAGCAAAGATAAGTTTTATTCGGTTTGCGTAGTCCGCCGGGTCAAATTTCTTGCACGCTACATAGCTTTGAAGAAGTTCACGGGCAAGCTGAGAGTCATCTGAATACTGTCCAAAAGGAAATGGAAAACGTCCAAAATCTATTGTCCTCCCTGTTTTTAAAAAATCTTCGACATACCTTTTACATGCCTCTGGTGAAAAACCTTCTACAACAAAACCAAGGGCATCACCAAGACACTGGCCAATCAGACAACCACTGAACTGATCCTTATGGGGCAACATCATATCGATACCTTACCAAGGGTCTCCCGAATTCCTTCATTGGAGCGTGGAAGATTTTAATCATTAAATCCCCCTCAATCCCCCTTTTCCAAAGGGGGACTAATTTTTTCCCCTCTTTGGCAAAGAGGGGTTAGGGGAGATTTTTTCAAAATACCCCGCTCCACTGAATGGTTACGGTCTTCCTAATTTTTCTCTTGCTTTTTCTTAAAACTTTATTATAATAGATAATCAGAATTTTGTAAGATTAGATCGCATACTTCCAGTAAAAATGAAATTTATGAAATATAATAATAAAAACAAATATTTATTAGTGTTTTGCCTTATACATGTATTTTTATTTTTAGCGTATAGTTTTGGAAATGCCAAGGTTACCGGCATCTGTGCAAACTGCCATACTATGCATAACAGCCAGAATGGAACAGCTATGGCTGTAGGAGGCACAGGGGCTGGATGGAATGGTAGCGGACAGCTTATAGGGACCGCACAGTCAACTCCGATCGGAACACTTTTGAGGTCAGATTGTGTAGGATGTCATACCTCTACATCAGGCCAGACTATTATAAATATAGGTAGCAGCAGCGTACCTATTGTTTTTAATACAGGGGGTTATCCTGCGCAACCTTTAGCTGGTGGTAATTTCTACTGGGTTTCTCAGGGATCTGCTTATGATGGATATGGACATAATGTGTATGGGATAGCTGGTGCAGACAGTCTGTCACAAGCGCCCGGCAGGCAAAGTGGCACTTGTGGAAATGCAACAAGCTGTCATGTTACCCTTGCTCTGGCTAAAGATACCGGAATGACTCAATCCAATAATGGATGCGAGGGTTGCCATACTAAAGTTGCACATCATGATGACACAAAACCATGGTACAGGTTCTTAAAGGGCCACCTAAATACTGCTGATTATGTAACAGGCATTGAGGATTCAAACTGGGAACAGACACCTGATGAGACTCACCATAATATTTATAAGGGATATGCCGGGCCTGTTGGCAGTGCTTTAACACTCGAAAACACAAACAGTATAAATTCCTATTGCGGTGGATGTCATGGAATATTCCACAGACAGGACTATATAGGAAACTCGAGCCCATGGTTAAGACACCCAACTGATATACTTTTACCTCAGACAGGTGAGTATTCGGCATATACAACTTACAGTGTTGAGGCCCCTCTAGCCTATACCAATCCATCAAGTCCTACACGTGCAACGGCTGTTGTTATGTGCCTTTCCTGTCATCGCCCACACGGTAGCCCTTATGCAGATATTTTGAGATGGGACTACAATGGAATGCAAGCAGGCAGTGGTACATCTGATACCGGATGCTTTACCTGTCATACCACGAAGAACGCTAATTAGTGTCTGTCCATAAATAGTTATTCAAATAGTCCATCATTCCCCGACTTGATCCCCCGATCAAGTCGGAGGACGGAATCCAGTCTTTTCAATAGGTTCTGGATTCCTGCCTCCGCAGGGATGATAAAACTGATTTTATGAACAGACTCTATTTAACTCGATGAATTATCGAAAATATTTTTATATGTTCTATTGATAAAAATATTCGTAATACCATTCGTTAAAGGTACACTAAGGTATCGAAAAATAAATTTTTTCACAACATCTGCATTATTT
>JBFLZS010000045.1:0-24514 GCA_040756135.1 Nitrospirota bacterium | reverse complement strand
GGTGATGCCTGGTGACAATATAAATCTGACAGTAGAGCTAATCTCACCTATAGCAATGGAGAAGGAGTTAAGGTTCGCTATAAGAGAGGGCGGAAGGACTGTAGGAGCCGGTGTTGTTACAGAGATACTGGAGTAGGAAACCATGAGAGATATTATATTGTTTCAATGTACAGAATGTAAAAACAGAAATTATTCAAGCATGAAGAATAAAAAGAATACGCCTGACAAACTTCAGTTAAAGAAATACTGCAGGCACTGCAGGCGGCATACATTACATAAGGAGACGAAGGCATAGGCCAGTAGCTCTAACGGCTAGAGCATCGGACTCCAAATCCGAGTGTTGGGGGTTCAAATCCCTCCTGGCCTGCCACTTATAACAGTTTTCAAGTTGTTAGTTGGTAGTTATACTAATGCGGTCATTAGTAAGGACACATACAACATCTTTGTACGTCATGCCCGAAGTTCTTAATCAGGCATCCAGTGTCTTTCTGGATTCCCCGGTCAAGCCGGGGAATGACAAGAATGTGGTCTTACTTATGAACTTCTTAGTAAGTTAAAAAGACTAAAAACTGAAAACTAATAACCAGTAGGATGAGTTGTTATGATAAAGAAGATAAAGGAATTTTTTAGAGAAGTGAAGGTTGAGACAAAGAAGGTGGTTTTCCCCTCGAAGGATGAACTTATCGGTTCTACATGGGTTGTAATAATCACAGTTATAGTTATCTCATTGTTTTTAGGCATTGTCGATCTCGGCCTTACAAAACTGGTCGGGATAGCATTAAGGTAAGACCATGGGGAAAAACTGGTACGTAGTACACACCCATTCAGGCTTCGAGGAAAAAGTTAAGCTTTCTATAGAAGAAAAGAGAGATAAAAAAGGTCTAACGGAAAAGATATCGAGGATACTTATACCTACAGAACGAGTTATAGAGTTAAAAGGTGGTAAAAAGAAAGAAAGCGATAAGAAATTTTACCCAGGATATGTTCTTGTAGAAATAGAAATGGATGATGAGACATGGCATCTTATCAGAAGCACACCACATGTAACAGGTTTTGTAGGTGGAGCAAAACCTGTCGCTATTTCCGAGGAAGAAGTTGCGGTAATACTTCAGCAGATAGAGAAGGGACCTGTACCGCAAGTCAAGACGCAGTTTCAGAAGGGAGAAAGTGTCAGGATTATTGATGGGCCTTTCACTAACTTTATTGGTACTGTTGAGGATGTTGACATAGAACATGGCAGGCTTTGCGTTATGGTCAGCATATTCGGCAGACAGACACCGGTTGAACTTAATTTTTTCCAGTTAGAAAAAGCATGATTAAGAATAGGTCATATATGACCTATATATAGGAGGATTGAATGGCTAAAAAGGAAATAATTGCCCAGGTAAAACTTCAGATACCTGCTGGGAAAGCAAACCCTGCGCCGCCTGTAGGACCAGCACTTGGTCCACACGGTGTCAATATCATGGAATTCTGTAAGGCATTTAATGCCCAAACCCAGGCACTTGGAGATGCAATTGTGCCAGTCGTACTGACTGTTTACTCAGACAGGTCATTTACATTTATAACAAAAACCCCTCCGGCGTCAGATCTTCTGAAAAAGGCAGCTGGTATAATAAAGGGTTCAAGTATGCCTAACAAGGATAAGGTTGGCAAGGTTAAATCTGCACAGATCAGAGAGATTGCGCAGAGAAAGCTTCCAGATATCAATGCTTACTCGATAGATGAAGCGGTAAAGATAATAAGGGGCACCGCGAGAAGCATGGGAATAGAAATAACAGATTAACCCCGTCAGAAAAGGCGGAGCTTTCTAACGGGGTAAAGGGGTTAAAATGGGTAAGAAGCTAAATGCAGTTAAAAAGAAGGTTGAAACAGGCAGGGAATATCCCCTTGAAGATGCGATAAACCTTGCAAAGGAATCTTCCTATGCCAAATTTGATGAGACTATTGACCTCGCAGTGAATCTTGGCATTGACCCGAGGAAATCGGAACAGATGGTACGGGGTACTGTCGTCCTTCCCCACGGCACAGGCAAAAAGGTAAGGGTTCTGGTCTTTGCAAAGGGAGAAAAGGAAAAAGAGGCTATAAATGCAGGCGCAGACTTTGTAGGGGCAGAGGATATTGTCGAGAAGATACAAAAAGGGTGGCTTGACTTTGATAAGGCTATTGCAACCCCTGATATCATGAGTCTTGTGGGGAAATTGGGTAAGATACTTGGTCCACGTGGACTCATGCCAAACCCGAAACTTGGCACTGTGACCTTCGATATAGATAGGACTGTCAAAGAAATAAGGGCAGGAAAAGTGGAATATAAAGCTGAAAAGGCAGGGATTGTGCATGTCCCGATCGGTAAAGTCTCATTCGACACACAGAAGCTCCTCAATAATACTAGGGCAATAATTGAATCAATAATAAAGGCAAAACCAGCAACGAGCAAGGGTAAGTATCTGAAGGGGTTATCAATTTCATCAACTATGGGGCCAGGGATAACCATTGATATAGCTTCCCTGGGGAAGGGGGTATAAACTGAAGAGGGAGAAAAAAGAACAGGTTATAACGGAACTAAAAGACAGGTTCGATAAAGCAAAGGCCATAATTTTTACAGATTACAGAGGGATGACAGTTGCAGAGCTTTCCGAATTGAGGAGATCACTAAGAAACGGAAATTTTCACTATAGGGTAGTTAAAAATACCCTCGCTAAGATTGCATCCCTTGACACGTCTGTATCAGTTGCACAGGACTCTTTTAAGGATCCTGTAGGCATAACTATCAGTTATGATGACCCGGTGTTGATAGTGAAAAAGATACTTGAGTACTCAAAGAGTAACGAGAAACTCAAGGTCCGTAGCGGCATCATTGAAGGCAGGTGCTGCACAGCGGATGAATTAAAAGCTGTTGCCGCACTACCGCCGAGGAAAGTACTACTTTCCATGCTCGCAGGTGCACTACAGGCACCTCTCAGTAAATTAGCTGGTGCGATTAATGCGACATTAAGCAGTTTTGCTTATGCAATGAATGCACTAAGAGACAAGCGAGGGCTCTAAAGTGATAAGTAAATTGAATTAAATAAAAATTATTTATAATAAAAGGAGGGACCTAATAATGACAGTCACAAAAGAACAGGTTTTTGAGTTTATTGACAACATGACAATCCTCGATATGTCAAAGTTTATAAAGGAGTTCGAGGAAAGATATGGTGTAACTGCTGCAGCACCAGTTGCTGTGGCTGCTATGCCAGAAACTGCCGCGGGAGCATCTGTGCCAGAAGCTGAGGAGAAGACAAGCTTCGATGTAATCCTCTCTGCCGCTGGTGAAAAGAAGATCCAGGTCATAAAGGTTGTTAGGGAACTTACCTCGCTTGGCCTTAAAGAGGCGAAAGACCTTGTTGATGGAGCTCCTAAGCCTGTAAAGACAGGCGTCTCAAAAGAGGAGGCTGAAGCAACAAAGGCGAAACTCGAAGAGCAAGGCGCAACAGTTGAGATTAAATAGAGTCTGTGTATAAACTGAGAATTAAGTTATCCGTCATTCCCCGACTTGATCGGGGAATCCAGTGCTTTCAAAGACTTCTGGATTGTCCGGTCAAGCCGGACAATGACAAAACAGGACTTTATACACAGACACTAAATAGAAGTGTCAGTGAATAGTATCGGTGCCGGTTTATGAAAAATATTCAAACATCAATTACTGACACTGAACACTGACACTAACCACTAAAAGAGGAGATATATGGCAAGGATTCTTAGAGAAAGACAAAACTTTGGAAAAGTTCCACAATTTCTGGAGACCCCAAATCTTATAGAGATACAGAAAATGTCTTATGAAAAGTTTTTGCAGAAGGATATCCACATGGACAAGAGAGAAGAGTCTGGTTTGCAGGCTGCATTTCTAAGTGTATTTCCTATACTGGATTACAACGAGACAGCCTCTATAGAGTTTTTGGGTTATATAATAGGCGAACCAAAGTTTGGTGTTCGAGATTGCCTGCTGAAAGGGATTACTTACGCTGCACCTTTAAAAATAAGAGTAAAGCTCAATCTTTGGGAATTCGAACCTAAAGGGAGCAAAAGGTTAAAGGAATCAAGGGAAGAGGACGTTTATATTGGTGAGATGCCACTAATGACCTACACAGGAACCTTCATAATAAATGGGACTGAACGTGTTGTTGTCAGCCAGCTTCATCGCTCACCCGGCGTATTCTTCAGCCATGACAAAGGTAAAACACACGCCAGTGGAAGGCTTCTTTATTCTGCGAGGGTAATCCCTTCACGGGGTTCATGGCTTGATTTTGAGTTTGATACAAAAGATATCCTATATGTGAGAATCGACAGAAGAAGAAAGCTCCCAGCAACGATAGTCCTCAAGGCTTTGGGGTATTCGAATGAAGACCTTTTAAAGATTTTTTATCCGATCGAGATAATTAATATAGATGGTAATAAATTTATGCGCATTGTAAGCGAAGTCCTCGTAGGACACAAGGCTACCATAAACATAATTGCACCTGATACAAAAGAACTGATTGTTAAGGAAGGAAGCAAAATCACAAAAGGTGCAATCAGAAAGATGGAGATATCCGGGATTAAAACGATACCCATATCTAAAAATGAGCTTATCGGCAGGATCACCCTAAAAGACATCATAGATCCTTCTACTGGAGAAATAATACTCGAGGGGAATGAGGTCATTACAGAAGATGCCTTTAACAAGATCCTTTCTCTTAAGATTGATTCTCTTAGCCTCCTTTTTATAGACAATGTCCACTATCTCCCATCCCTCAGAGATACCCTTCTGACTGACAAGGTTAATACACAGGAGGAGGCACTCATTGAGATATATAGAAAATTGAGACCCGGCGAGCCACCAACCTTAGCTGCCGCAAAGGATCTGTTTAATGGATTGTTTTTTGATCCCAAAAGGTACGACCTTTCACCTGTTGGAAGGCTGAAACTGAATAAAAGGCTTGGTATCAATGTGCCATTAGAAACCAGAGTACTTACAGATGATGATATTGTAGAGATAGTTAGATACCTTTTGGGTCTCAGGACAGGAAGGGGAGAAGTTGATGACATAGATCATCTCGGAAATAGAAGGGTCAGAAGGGTTGGAGAACTCCTCGAAAACCAATTCAGGATAGGGCTTGTCAGGATGGAAAGAACCGTAAAGGAGAAGATGACCCTCACAGACCTCGAGACTGCGATGCCGCATGATTTAATAAATGCTAAGCCTGTAATGGCTGCTGTAAAAGAGTTTTTTGGTTCGAGCCAGCTGAGCCAGTTCATGGATCAGACAAACCCGCTCTCAGAGATTACACATAAAAGAAGGCTTTCTGCCCTCGGTCCAGGTGGTCTCACACGTGAGAGGGCAGGTTTTGAGGTGAGAGACGTGCACCCAACACACTATGGAAGGATATGCCCGATAGAAACACCTGAAGGTCCTAACATTGGACTTATAACATCTCTGGCAACGTATGCAAGGGTAAACGACTTCGGGTTCATTGAAGTCCCCTACAGGAAGGTTGTGGACGGCAGGGTTACAAAAGACATAGAGTACCTTTCTGCAATAGATGGTGAAAAGTACATAATTGCAGAGGCAACCTCTCCTATGGATAAAAATGGGAATTTAACCGGGGAGACAGTTTCCGCCAGGGTTGGCGGAGACTTTAAGATGGTATCTCCTCAAGAGGTCCAATACATGGATGTGTCTCCCAAACAGATTGTGGGTGTTTCTGCCTCTCTTATACCATTCCTTGAGAATGATGATGCAAATAGGGCATTGATGGGCTCAAATATGCAGAGGCAGGCAGTCCCACTACTACAGCCGGAGGCCCCGATAGTAGGTACCGGCATGGAACGTGTTGCAGCGAGAGATTCAGGTGCTCTTGTACTTGCAAGACGCGGAGGTGTTGTAGAAAGTGTTGATGCCTCGAGAATTGTTGTCAGGGTTTCAGAAAATGGAGGCGGGGTTGATATTTATAATCTTATAAAATTCCAGAGATCAAACCAGACAACAAGTATTAACCAGAGGGCTATAGTTAATGTTGGCGATGTTGTTGAAGCTGGTGGCATACTTGCTGATGGTCCGTCCACAGATATTGGAGAAGTTGCCCTTGGCAAGAATGTCCTTGTTGCTTTTATGCCATGGGGTGGATACAACTTTGAAGATGCAATCCTTATCAGCGAGAGGCTTGTCAAGGAAGATATATTTACCTCGGTGCATATAGAAGAGTTTGCAATAGAAGCGAGGGAAACTAAGCTCGGGCCGGAGGAGATTACGCGTGACATCCCAAATGTCGGAGAAGAGGCATTAAAAGATCTTGACGAAAGCGGCATAATAAGGATAGGGGCAGAGGTAAAACCAGGTGA
Organism: Nitrospirota bacterium; assembly: GCA_040756135.1. Taxonomy (GTDB): domain Bacteria; phylum Nitrospirota; class Thermodesulfovibrionia; order Thermodesulfovibrionales; family SM23-35; genus JBFLZS01. The sequence continues at coordinate 18,154 of JBFLZS010000045.1, read as the reverse complement.
CATCCTTGTTGGTAAGGTTATTCCTAAAGGGGAAACGCAGTTGACGCCAGAAGAAAAACTCCTGAGGGCGATATTTGGAGACAAAGCAGAGGAGGTAAAAGAGAGCTGTCTTTATGTACCACCAGGGATAGAGGGTACGGTGGTTGATGTAAGAATATTTTCGAGGAAAGGGACGGAGAAGGACGAAAGGGCTAAAAGCATAGAAGAAGAAGACATACAGGGACTACAGCGGGACCTTGAAGAAGAGGTACGGATAATAAAGGATGAGAAATTCGTGAAACTGAGGGGACTTCTCATTGGGCAAACAGTTTTAGAGGATATTAAGGATTCTAGAACAAAAGAAGTTATATGTCCCAAGGGGAAAAAACTTGATGAAAAACATCTTGAAAAGGTCAAGGACGAGCATCTTATGCGGATCAAGATAGAAGATAGTGGTGTGCGCGAGAAAATAGAGTCTGTAAACAATGAGGTTAATCATTATATCCGCTATCTCGAATCAAGATATGACGAAATGATTGATAAGGTAAGAAGGGGTGATGAACTACCTCCAGGGGTAAACAAGGTAGTGAAGGTATATATCGCGATGAAGCGAAAAATCCAGATGGGTGATAAGATGGCGGGCCGCCATGGCAACAAGGGTGTTGTTGCAATGGTATTGGCAGAAGAAGATATGCCTTATCTCCCGGATGGAACACCTGTAGATATTGTTCTTAATCCTTTAGGTGTCCCATCGAGAATGAATGTTGGGCAGATACTCGAGACGCATCTTGGCTGGGCGGCAAAGACCCTCGGACTTTATGTAGCGACCCCTGTTTTCGAGGGCGCAAAAGAAGCAGAGATAAAAGACCTCCTTAAAAAGGCTGGCCTCTCAACAACAGGGCAGGTAACACTTTATGAGGGCAGGACAGGTGAACCATTTGACAGACCTGTGACCGTTGGATACATGTATATGATGAAGCTCCACCATCTTGTTGATGACAAAATACATGCCCGCTCCATAGGGCCTTACTCTCTTGTTACACAACAACCTCTCGGAGGGAAGGCACAGTTCGGGGGGCAAAGGCTTGGGGAAATGGAGGTGTGGGCATTGGAAGCATATGGAGCTGCTTATACACTTCAGGAGTTTCTGACTGTCAAAAGTGATGATGTTACAGGCAGGGCACGTATGTATGAAGCAATAGTGAAAGGTGATGCAATCCTTGAACCAGGGGTTCCGGAATCTTTCCATGTATTAATAAAAGAGCTCCAGAGTCTTGGACTTGATGTAGAACTTCTGGAGAAAAAAGGCAGGGGGGAATAGCTTGACAGAAGATATCTACGCCATTTTTCAGAGGCCAAAGGATCCAACAGAGTTTGAGGCAGTAAGGATAAGACTGGCATCACCAGAAAAGATAAGGGAGTGGTCTTACGGTGAAGTGAAAAAGCCTGAGACCATAAACTACCGAACCTTCAAACCAGAGAGAGATGGTCTTTTCTGTGCAAAGATCTTTGGGCCGATAAAGGACTGGGAATGCATATGCGGCAAATACAAAAGGATGAAGCACAGGGGGGTTGTATGCGATAAATGCGGGGTTGAAGTTATACAGTCTAAGGTGAGACGCGAACGCTTAGGACATATTGAACTTGCAAGCCCAGTTGCGCATATATGGTTCCTAAAGGGTATGCCGAGCAGGATCGGTACCCTCCTCGATATAACCATGAGGCACCTTGAAAGGGTTCTTTACTTCGAAAACTATATCGTTATTGATCCAGGCGATACTCCCCTTAAAGAAAAAGAGCTGCTAAGTGAGGAAGATTATAAGAAGAAGACCTCAGAGTATGGTTCAAGATTTAAGGCAGGAATGGGAGCAGAGGCAATAAGAGAACTTCTAAGAAGAGTGGACCTTGATGCTCTTTATGCAGATCTGAAAAACAAGATATCTGAAGCTGCATCCCTGGGTGTTAAGAAGAAACTTACCAAGAGACTAAAGGTTGTCGAAGCGTTTAGAAAATCTGGTAACAAGCCAGAATGGATGATTATGGATGTAATTCCGGTTTTACCTCCTGACCTCAGGCCTCTTGTTCCATTAGAAGGTGGGCGTTTTGCTACTTCTGATCTTAATGACCTTTATAGAAGGGTAATAAACAGGGATAACAGGCTTAAGAGGCTGATGGAGCTTAAGGCACCGAGCGTAATTATCAAAAACGAAAAAAGGATGCTTCAGGAAGCTGTTGACGTACTTTTCGACAATGGCAGAAGAAGTAAGGTTCTGAAGACCACGACAAAGAGACCTCTCAAGTCCCTGAGCGATATGATAAAGGGTAAGCAGGGTCGGTTCAGACAGAACCTTTTAGGAAAGCGCGTTGATTATTCTGGAAGGTCTGTTATTGTTGTGGGTCCTGAGCTTAAACTCCACCAGTGCGGTCTTCCCAAAAGAATGGCACTGGAGTTATTTAAGCCATTTATTTTCAATAAGCTTGAAGAAAAGGGATATGCAACAACAATAAAGGCAGCAAAAAAACTTGTAGAAAAGGAGCGGCCTGAGGTATGGGATGCCCTTGAAGAGGTAATAAGGGAGCATCCAGTGCTCCTTAACCGTGCTCCGACCTTGCACAGGCTTGGTATTCAGGCATTCGACCCAGTCCTCGTAGAGGGCAAGGCCATAAAGTTGCATCCACTTGTCTGCACCGCTTTTAATGCGGACTTTGACGGAGATCAGATGGCAGTTCATGTACCCCTCTCGATAGAGGCCCAGGTAGAGGCGCGGGTCCTCATGATGTCTGTCAATAACATTCTGTCTCCCGCAAATGGAAAGCCGATAGTAGTTCCAACACAGGATATGGTTCTTGGTATTTATTATCTTATGAAAGAAAGAAAAGGTGCAAAAGGTGAGGGAAAGATATTTTCTGACCCTGAGGATGTCAGGATTGCTTATGATGCCGGGATTCTGGATGAGCATGCAAAGATAAAGGTAAGAATGAATGGAAAGGTTGTTGATACAACAACAGGCAGGATTATCTTCAGTGAAATTGTGCCCAAGGAAGTACCTTTTTCGATGATAAATAAAGATATGACAAAAAAGGAAATCGGAAAGATAATAGAATATGTATACAAAAATTCTGGTAAACGTGATACTGTTGTTTTTCTTGACAATCTGGAAAAACTTGGTTTTGAATATGCAACTAAGTCAGGCGTTTCTATATGTATGGCTGATATGCACATACCAACAACTAAACCCGAGCTTATATATAATGCTGAGATGGAAGTTATTGAGGTTCAGAAGCAGTATGCGGATGGTCTTATAACACACGGTGAACGCTATAACAAAGTTATTGATATATGGGCAAATGTGACTGAAAAGGTCGCCGATGAGATGATGAAGGAACTTGGAGCAGAAGATGGCAAGACCTTTTCTGAAGATGAACTCAAAGAGAGAAGATCATTCAACAGTATCTTTATGATGGCTGATTCAGGTGCAAGAGGAAGTACTGCCCAGATAAGACAACTTGCAGGCATGAGGGGTTTGATGGCAAAACCTTCTGGTGAGATTATAGAAACACCGATAACAGCAAACTTCAGAGAAGGGTTAACCCCTTTGCAGTACTTTATCTCCACACACGGCGCAAGGAAAGGCCTTGCTGATACAGCCCTGAAGACTGCAAACTCAGGATATCTTACAAGAAGGCTTGTTGATGTTGCCCAGGATGTTATTATTGCTGAGGACGACTGTGGAACAATAGATGGCATAACCGTCACATCCCTGGTAGAAGGTGGAGAGATAATACAACTCCTGGAAGAGAGAATTCTTGGCAGAATAGCTGTTGAGGATATAAAAGACCCTATAACCAGAGAACTTATTGTTAAGAGAAATCAGGAGATAGATGAAGAACTTACACAGAAGATTATAGATGCAGGTATAGACAGGGTTAAGATAAGGTCTGTGCTTACTTGCCAATCAAAGTTTGGTGTATGTACAAGGTGCTATGGAAGGGACCTCGCCAGGGGTGAACCTATTGAAATAGGTGAAGCTGTAGGAATAATCTCAGCCCAGTCTATTGGTGAGCCAGGCACACAGCTTACGATGAGAACATTCCATATCGGTGGTGCAGCTTCAAAGGTAGTAGAACAAACAGTACTTGAGGCTAAAAACTCTGGCACTATAAAGTTTATAAATATAAGCACAGTAAAAAACAGGGAAGGCCTTCTTGTCGTTATGAACAGGAATGGGAGTATTGCTGTTGTTGATTCAAAGGGGAGGGAAAAAGAAAAGTATTCTGTCGTGTATGGTGCGAAATTGCTTGTAAGAAATGGGCAGAAGGTTGAAATAGGACAAAGACTCGTTGAATGGGACCCTTATTCAACGCCAATACTTACAGAGCTTGGTGGGAAAATAGCCCTTGGAGACATCATTGAAGGCGTGACAGTAAAGGAAGAAGTTGATGAAACAACAGGGCTTTCTCATAAAGTTATAATAGACTACCCTGCAAATATGAGACCAAGGGTTTCAATAAAGGATGAACATGGAAGGGTAACTCTCAAGATACCAGAAACAAATAATCTTGCGCGCTATCTCTTACCATCAGGGGCACATATACTTGTAGATAAAAATGATACCGTATTTCCAGGTGACATACTTGCCAAGATACCGAGGGAAACAACAAAGACCAAGGATATAACTGGTGGTCTTCCGAGGGTTGCTGAACTTTTCGAGGCAAGACGGCCGAAGGAGCAGGCAATAGTGACCGAGATAGATGGTATGGTTGAGTTCAGAGGCGCGCATAAAGGAATGCGTGTTGTTGTTGTTAGAGGCGGGGATATTACAAGGGAGTACCTTATACCAAAAGGTAAACACGTTAGTGTCCATGAAGGAGACTGGGTAAGAGCTGGAGAACCACTTATGGATGGAGCGGTAAATCCACACAATATACTCGATATACTTGGACCACAAGAACTTCAGAGATATCTCGTTGACGAAGTTCAGAAGGTCTATAGATTGCAGGGTGTCTCGATTAATGACAAACATATAGAAGTGATTGTCAGGCAGATGATGAAAAAGGTCAGGATAGAAGACCCTGGAGACACAACTTTTCTTATAGGTGAGCAGGTAGACAGGAGATTATTCCATGAGGAGAATTTAAGGATAAAGGCAGAGGGTGGAAAACCAGCTCAGGGTAATCCATTATTGCTTGGTATAACAAAGGCATCTTTAACAACTGACAGTTTTGTGTCTGCTGCCTCATTCCAGGAAACAACGAGGGTTCTCACAGAGGGTGCTATTAGTGGTGCGGTAGATGAGCTCAGGGGGCTTAAAGAGAATGTAATCATGGGAAGAATAATCCCTGCCGGCACAGGTATGCCTAAATATAGAAATACATTTGTAAAGAGAGAACCTCAGCCGATACTTCCTGAACCACCAGCAGAAGAGTAAGTGTATCTAAAGTTCATTGCAGATGATGATATCAAAGTGGGAATTTTAAAAAGTTTATATCTTTTGTCGAAGAGATTGCAAGCCTCTAATATCTTGCCAGCTTTCTAAAATTGAAAACTAACAAAGGAGAGGAGGGAATCATGCCGGAGAAATTAAGCCATGAAGAGTTCGTTAGAAAAGCAATTGTTAGTTTGAGGAAAGAGGGATACAAAGGGATTCATTCTGTATATTCCGGATTTAATACTGCTTTCAAGAAATATTTTGACGGTGAAAATCCTGTGGAAGTAACGAATAAATTAGCAAAAGAAGGAAAGATAATAATACGTCCTGTAAAAGGCGGGGTGATGCTTTATCTGCCAGAAGAAGCCCCTGCATCCCAGAGCTCAGGAGATGAGGCATTAAAAAAGATGGGGCTTGAATAATGCCTAGAATTCTTGAGTTCGCTTACTCATATGGAGACTCGACCTTGGTTTGTTACAGCATGAAATAGCCAAAATGATAGCGGTCATTGAGTCAACCGTATGGAACTGGGAGCATGGTAGAGAGCCTGAGTTTCAAATTGCTCGAATAGTCCTTTCTTAGCCTTAACCTTAACCTTAACCTTAACCTTAACCTGTTGATTTTATGTGCCTTTTGAGTGTCCGGAGGATCCGATAGGAGAGCTGAGATATTTCAAACAGGTAAACGGGCTTTCATATTTGAGATTAGGTGAGTTGATGGGGAGAGATCCTGAGCAGTATGGACTGGTTAAGTAGCAGGGTGAGACCTTGTCAAAAAAACATTAGAAGAATAGTCAGTTTCTTATCTGTTGACACACCTAAAACAAAAATTACTTCTGAGAGGCCGTGACATGCAATTTCTTGAGTGCTTCTTCAATAACAAGCTTCAACTCCTGAGCGACATCGGGATAATTCAAATATGCGCTTATATAGGCCCAAAGGGCTATCTCAAAAAACTTCTTATCATCGGGAGCGTTTAAATACCGCTCAAAAGTTCCCAATATACCAGAGAGAGGGGTACTCATTAAGCTTTCCCATTTCATAAGATCAGATTTAAATTGAATTTCTTTCAAAAATACCAAGATATCAATGATAAGTTTTGCCAAATCGATGCTTATCGGCCCCAAATCTGATTTAGCGAAATCAATTAAAGTTGGCGAGTTTTCTTTGATTAATATATTCCGGAGATGAAAGTCCCCGTGAATCAAAGCGCCAGTCACTTCAAGAGGATGCGTCATCAGATCGTCCGACAGAATTTTACGATTCCTGTTATCGAATTTGCACCATTTCATTAATTGTTCTTGTGGCAAAACAGGTATTTTTCTTGAATCTGCGTATAGGCAGATATTAATCTTGTTTAGCAGCGGAACAAGTGATTGCACCCCTTGGCTATTTATCAGTTCTAAGGCTGTTTTTGCCTTTTCTTCGAATCCATATGCTATAAACCCAAGACCTTCCCAACAAACTACATTGGGATGCAATTGCGGAATCTGGAGACTTCGTTCTATGCCTCTCTGGAACATCCGCCTGTGCGCTTGCGATTCTTCTACTAACTTTATAATGTGTTCTCCCCATTTTAATAACCAGTATGAACGTATAGGTCCTCTGCTATCGTTATATCCATAAACGCCGGCTTTGCCCACAAGAACGCCAGAAAATCCGGAAATGATTTCATCAATAGATATCTCAGATCCTCCCAATCCTAATAGTGAAATGCCTTCCTTAAATCTTTCTACTCCGAATTTTTCGACGGCATCTTTCACCCGTTCACTCAAGGTTAATTTAATATGCTTACTGCTATTCAATAATTCCCAAATCTCTACCACGGATCTTCCAGTTAACGAAGCAACCCTTTTTATTCTGAGATCCTGCAATATTTTCCTCCATCGTTGTTGGTTAAATTCAGGATGTGTCCTAAAATCCTGACCTATCTCATTTGTTATAGCAATAATCTCTTTCGGGTAAATACCATCAAAATCAGAAGCACTTAAATGGCCGATTAGTGAGATTTGCCCGGAAATATGTCTGGTTAGACATGCAACTGGAATCCAGGGCGCAAGTCTCCTCATTGTCGACATGTTCAGGATGCAATGATGGTGATGAGAGCAATGTCTATATGACGGCATTAGTTTCCATGGTCCTTCAACAATTCCCACGCACGACATCAATTGCAACGGCGATAAACAAAGCGACCAGTTATCTTATAGCTCACCAAAATGCAGACGGAGGATTTGGAGAGGGCGGAGGCACTCCGCCCCTACAATCAACATCAACCATCTTTGAAACTGCCCATGCGTATTTGGCATTAGTCGGAGAAACCACAGACGCAACGGTTTTGGGGAATGCGATTAATTATTTGACATCTACTCAACTTCCCAACGGCTCTTGGGATGATGATCCGTATTCGACAGCCCTTGCCCTTCGGGCATTGGCGAATGTAAAGCCGAATCTCTCCATCTCATCTTCAGATATCACCTTCTCAAACCCAACACCTACTGTCGGCGAAACGATTACGATTACAGCAAATGTTAAGAATACTGGTTCTGCTGAGGCGACAGGTGTATCCGTTCAATTCTTTGACGGTAAGTTATCAGGGATTTCGAAGCCAAAAATCAGGGATTTCCTGATTGACATTTATATTTCTGTTTTACCATTTTATAAAAAGAGCCTTAATAATTTTTTTTGACAAAAGATAGAGGGGGTAATGTACAGTAGCTGCAAAAATAATCTTTCTGAGGGGAAATGATGGATTTTAGGTTTAGCCGTTCAACAAAAATCATTTCAAGCATTGTCCTATTTTTTTTCTGTTGGAGCTTCGGGGGAATTTTTGACATCGTAGCCTTCGCTGCTACGGACAACAAACAGCCGGCAGTAATCAGTAAACAACTAACCAATCAGCCTTCGTCTCAAGCACAGACAACACCACAAAAACCAGAAGAGAAGTTTCAAAAAGCAATTGATGATATAACGCAAATCGTTAGCGACACTTCCACTGATACAGACACGAAGAAAAACAAGGCTAAGGGAAAGAAATCAGAGATTGAAACACTCGATGTAGAAATCAAAAAACAATTTAATGGCACGGAGAAATTCTTAAAGGAAAAGGGATTACCTCCTGATATACTTGATAGGCATAATAATTTTGTAAAACACTATGATAACAATCTCAAAGAGTTAAATAATAATCTTGATGCAATAGACAAGGCAAAGGATAAGAAAGAGGCTGATGATGCGATAGAGAAAACTAAGAAATTTCTTGAAAAGGTAAAGCCATCAAAGAAACACAAAAAACTTGATCCGAACAGATTGCCGCATTCGACCCCTGAGGTTAAAGAATTTGAAATAGAAGAAAAGAAGCCTGATGATAAAAAGTCGCCTGACCTATTTAAAAAGAATGCCGATATTAAAAAGAGTGAATCTCCTATCCTTATAGCATCAGCAGGTTCTTTGGATGGTTTATTAGCACAAGCCCAAGATGAACCACCTACAACAAGAAACACTCCTCCGACAGAAGCAGATTTAGCAGAGACCCTTGAGATAAAATTCACACCGGAAATACAAGCGAAAGTTGCAGAAATCGGAACCTCGCCCGTCAAACTCTACGAGTACGTGCGCAACCATTTTACGTACGAACCTTATTATGGAAGTCTTAAAGGCAGTCAACAAACCCTTCTTGAGATGGCTGGAAATGACATAGATCAAGCAAGCGTGCTAATCGCTTTACTAAGGTCAGCAAATGTCCCTGCAAGGTACGCCTGCGGTACAATTGAACTTTCCATGGACGACCTAAAGAACTGGTTAGGTGGTGTAAAAGATTCAATGACCGCAGCCCAGATAATGGCAACCAATGGCATTCCGGGGACACTTTTAACAGAAGGCGGAACAATAAAATATGCCCAATTTGACCATTGCTGGGTGGAGGCTTATGTCGATATGTTCCCATCAATGGGATCAGTAAATAAACAGGGGAAATACTGGACCCCAGTAGATCCGAGCATGAAAGAAATGAAGATATCAGAATCTATCGATCTCTCAAAAATTGTACCGTTTGACGAGGAGAATTATATAAATAGTGGAGATACAATGTCTCCGGTGCTCTCATATATTTACAATCTCAAGGATTACTACGATACAAATTATGATGATAGTTTTGTAAAAATCTTTCACGTAGCAATAAAGAAAAAGCAGGAATTTGGAATATTCCTTGGAACACTTCCATATAAGGTTATAAGCGAGCAGAGACATTCTGAGATACCTGATACAAAGAGACACAAAATAAGATTGGGATTGTCAACCGGTATAAACGAAGGTGTCTATATAGAAAAAACACTTTCTGAGATAGCAGGGAAAAAGATTACTATTTCTTACAGTCCCGCAACCCCTAATGATCAGGAAGTTATAAACCATTATGGAGGCTTATTGAACACACCTGTTTATTTGATTAACGTAAAAGCCGAAATAAAACTCAATGATACGACAATATTATCAGGGCCTGAGATGACGATGGGTTCAGCCTTATCATTAACTACCGAGATATCAAGCCCTAATCTCAGAAAGAGTCTCTTAACTACAGATATAACACATGGTCTCAGCTATGCTATAGGAATTCCATTACTTGATTATTCAGGAAGCCAATTGGTCGGCCAAATCGATTTGCTGAGTAACCTCGAAGGCAGATTGCATGATTCTATAAATGCTATGGATAGCAGGGCAAATGAATTACTTCATAATATTGCGATAGAATATTTCAGTCAACTCAATGGCCTCTCAAAGCCAATCGAAAGTATTATGCATGTTCATAATACAAAGTTGCCTTCGATCGCTTTGGTTTCAGCAGATGCTGGTTATAATTACATTTTTAATATTCCTTTGACCCCTCCAATAATGGAAGGTCTGAGTATAGATGCAATTCATATCGCAAGCTCTCCTATTTCGCTTGATGGAGATATGGTAAAAAAGAGGGATTTTATAAAACACAGAGGATTGAACTCATCATATCTCGAACATAAGATAATAGAGAATCTCTTAGAAGAAGAGGCCATATCGGCAGTAAAAGCTTTGCAAATAGCAGCCCAGAACGGGATACCGATATATACCATAACCAATAGCAATATAGACAGCATTATGCCGATTCTAACTATATCGAATGATGATAAGGAAGACATTCGAAATGCCATAAATGCGGGTAAAGAAGTAATTGTCTCACGAGATAACATTACCCTTTTTGACTGGACTGGAGTGGGATACATAGTCAGAGACCCTAATACTGGTTCAGGGTCATATATGATTTCGGGATCACTAAATGGCAGCGGAACAGTAAAATCTTCTAATCCAGAATTTGATAAAGAACAGAAGTTTGCATGGTTTGTTGTAGGAAAGCCAATCGGTGCTTATTTTGATGAGTATTGGTGGAATTATGTTGCAGGTTACGTAGTCGAAATGATGTCCTTGCCTATATGGCAAAAATATGGATATATACGTGATTGCGTATTTGAGGCAAATAAGGGAAGATTCTTAATTGCTTCAAATCATCCCGATACATGGATTCTCCATTACTCAGGACACTCTGGATATAATGTTATACAGCCTGCCAAAGGTGAAAGTGAGAAAGTTTATACTATGGATATTAAAGTCACCGACATTAATGGTCAAACAAGAAACCAAGATGCAAAAATTGTGTTTCTTAATGGTTGCTATGTAGGAGCCCCTAATACAGAAGGTTCTAACGCCTTTGCAGAAGCTTTCGGCGTCACAGATCAAAAACTTGTTTTATCCGAAAATGAAAAAATTGACAGAAAAGAAGTTTTATTGGGCTGGGAAGGCATGAATTGGATGGGAGATATGATTGCTTTGGAGTTTTGGATGCTCATGGGCCAAGGGAAGACTGTTCAACAAGCAATTGACTATATAAAAGCTAAATATCCTGACTTGCCCTGGGCAAGCGATGACATCAAGTTTTATCCTGTAGCGGGCGGCGAAACAACACTCATACCATGAATTTTAAGGAAAAAACAAAATGAAATTTAGGGTTATGATAACTAATCGGTTCGGCTTGATTTTATTAGCAATGATTTTCTTCGCTGTATCATGCAAAGTTGCTACCGAACAAGAAAAGATTACTCCTGTATCTCAAGAATATGCATTCAATAAGGTCGAGGAGTTTTGTAAACAATTTAAGATTGACTGTAAATCCAAAAAGTTAGACGGAGTATTTCCTGCAAATTATTTTTATATGTTTGGTCTGCACGTACGATGGGATGAAGATTATTTTCGCGGTGCTCATGTTCTTTGTGAACAAACAAAAGATTCCCCAAATGACAAATATGTCCATTTCCTTGTAAGAGACAAATCAAAGGAAATTGAGCTATATGCGAATGTAGCACTTTATGAAATGTATATGAGTAAACGAGCTTGGTACAAAAAGACCAGGCAATCTCGCATGCTTGAATTCATGCCCGAGGATAAAGCAAAACAAATTTTCAATTCGCTGGCTAAGAAACTGCAAATACCTTCAGATATGGTATTCGAGAAGATAAATAAAAATGATCCAATATACGGTAGTGTTTGGAGTGCAGTTTGGCTTAGGAAAAGAAATGACTATAGATACGAAGGTGACGCAATATCAATAAGCATTATGGGAGCTACTGGAGAATTTGTTGCATATACAAAAACGTACAGAGGTGTTCCATGTTCCACAGAAATGAAGATAAGCAAAGAACAGGCGATAGAGATAGGATGGAAGAAGCTCCAAAAGTATTTTACTTGGAAAATGAAGAAGATTGGGGAAAAGGCAAGGGCTTTATATGAGGTAAATGCTGAACCGCTTATTATTCAAACAGGTGCATTTGGTCGCAGTTCAAAGCCTGTAAAAATAAAAGGGTCGAAACTTGCTTGGGTAATTAGATATACCTTTACTGGTGGGTTTGAAAAATGGAAGGAACTCGGTCTACCAGATGAATATTTTGAAGTAAGGATAGATGCAACAACTGGGAGAATTCTCTATACCTCTCCGATGAGGCCATGGTTTATTAGATGGTTTGGAGAACTTTCGGTTAAAAAATAAGTTTGATGTATTGTGGGATTAATATGAAGAAGCTAATTTTTATCTTGATGCTATTTTTAAGTTTCTGTTTTGTCTCACAGACATATTCGCAAACTATTGAAATAGATAATGGCATAACATGGCTCATCAATAACCAGAACCAGACGGGCAGTTGGGGGAATACCTCTACTTCATTAAATAATGAATATTTTTCTACTTTTTCTGTTCTTGAAACCCTGAAAAGGTTAGAGCAAGATAATACCACCGCTTATCAAAATGCAATTCAATGGCTGCAAGCAGAGGAACTCATAAATACGTCATATATAGCTTTTAGGTTGTCTATACTTTCTAATGCAGGATTTGATTTAACAACTGATACCAATACATTGCTTTCTTATATAAATATTAACAATGGTTGGGGAGGTTACATAAAATATAAAAGCAACAATTTTCACACAGCCCTTGCCCTTCAGGCGTTAAAAGCAGTCAATTATTCTGATCAAACAATCATTCAATCAGCAATCGATTATCTCCTTTCCACTCAAAATTCAGATGGCGGATGGGGGTTTTATCCTTCGCCGTGTTCAGGATGTAATGATGGCGATGAGAGTAGTGTTTATATGACGGCTTTAGTTTCCATGACCCTTCAGCAATTCCCACGGACGACGTCTATTGCCACGGCGATAAACAAGGCGACAGATTATCTTATTGCACATCAGAATACAGATGGTGGATTTGGTTCAGGTTCATCGACAGTATACGAAACGTCCTTATCATATTTGTCACTTGTCGGTGAAACAACCGATGCCACTGTTTTGGGGAATGCGATTAATTATCTAACGAACACACAATCAGCCGATGGTTCATGGCTTCAAGACCCATACAGCACAGCCTTAGCTTTACGGGCTTTATGTCTATCAGAAAACAGACTACCTCCACCACCGCCTCCGGATAAGGGCACAGTTACAGGCAAGGTTGTTGATGCATCAACGAATCAACCATTAGCAGGGGTGTCGGTAGTCAGTGGCCAGTTGTCGGCAACTACAACGAATACAGGGGATTTTACACTTTCTGATATACCTTCTGGCAGCCAGACGATAACCTTCTCTCTAAATGGTTACGCAACAGCATCAGTGAACATCAATATAACAGCAGGATCAATTACAGATCTTGGAACAATCACACTTTCAACAAGTCCATCCACTGGCATCATAAAAGGCACTGCAACAGATACATCAAATGGGCAACCACTTGAAGGTGTAACTATCACGGTAACAGGCTCATTTAATGGCAGTACAACAACAGGAACCGATGGAAGCTTTATCTTTACAGATGTAACACCAGGCAATGTAACCATAACAGCATCTAAGACAGGATACTACTCGGTGACAGGCACTGGCACAGTTGTGGCAGGAGGGACTTTATTTTTCAATCCGCAATTAAATACACAACCACCTCCTGCAACAACAGGCAATCTAACAGGAAAAGTCTTTGATGGTGTTACAAACACACCGATTCAAGGCGCAATAGTTTCTCTTTCAGGAGGCCCATCTACAAGTACAGATATACAAGGCTTATTCCTTATACAGGACATTTCACCCAACATTTATCAGGTGACCATTTCTGCTTCAGGTTATGTAAGCCAGAGCTACCAGGTGATGATAACAGCAGGAGTGACGACTGACTTGCAGATTTATCTTACACCCTTATCAGAATCAACGACAGTAACAGGAAGGGTAACAGATTCTCAAACAGGCAATCCGATATTAAATGCAGATGTATTTGTTATCGGCACAAGCTTTTCCACAAAGACTGATTCCACAGGTGCATACACCATTACAGGCATAAACCTTTTAGAATTCAACCTGAGGGCATCTGCCATTGGCTATAACAGTGAGATTATCAATTTAACCTCAACTACCTATGGAACACATACAATAGATTTTGCATTAAACCCAAGCCAGCCCAGCGACCTAAGAATTATATCCCTTACAACAGATAAGCAAAGCTATACGGCCAATGAAGATGTCCTGATCAGCGCAACCATAGAAAATCAGGGAAGCACAGAAATACAGGGTTTTATATCAGTAGAAGTAGAGAATACAGATGGCGAGGTTATAGCTATTGTATCACCTGATGAGCCTAATATAACCATCTTACCTTCGGAAAGCATTCAGACAACAACAAAATGGAATACAGGCCAGTTTTCACCAAGGGATTACAGCATCACATTAAAAGTCATAGACCCTGAAACAATAGGCTATGGAAATCCGAGCGGGACAGTACTCGTAGAAAGGGCTACAGGTATAAACATATTAACGGCATCGATGTTAGGAGGTGCAATAGCCCTTAACCCGCCAGTGACACAGGCAAACATGCAGACACCTGTTTCCATAAAAGCAACCATAAGAAATACCGGAAACATTCCAATAACGACAACACTAAAACTCGAAGCAATCTTTGAAGGGACGGTAATTTACACTCAGGAAACAATGATAGCAGACCTTCAGATAAACAATGTCCGGGATCTTGATTTCGGAAATTTTACTCCAGATGTTGATGGCAACTATTTAATCACCCTCAAATCCATTGACCCTGCGATAACATCAGATATAGCAGCAATCCTGTATTCAGGCCCAAATGCAACAGCAACCTTTTCAGTTACACCTGACAGGGCATCTCCTGGAGATGCAAAGACTACGGGGAAGATTCACATATCAGGGGCGATAGCTGCATCAACCACAACACAGGACCCATTAGCGCCGTTGATAAAGGATGCTATTCAAAGGGCTGTTAATTGGGAGCAACCTGCTGTTATGGCCTGGCATAATGGGAACAGATGTTATGGATGTCACAAACAGGCCCAGGCACTCTATGGGCTGGAAGAGTCAAGAAAAAGGGTAACTGTTGACTCGAACGTGACCCAGATCCTGTTTTCCGCATTAACACGCTGGCAGCAGCCTGATGGCTCTGTGACATCAGGTGAAAATTCATATATGTTAACAGGCTTGACAGAAACCCAGTTAGGCCTGTGGGCATTTACAGCATGGCATGACGAAAATGAATCTAAACCATTCATCCTTAAATCAGCCGATTTTCTTTTAAGTAAACAACAGGCCAATGGTTCATGGAAGTGCGACCATTGTGTGGGTTGGTACGGTTCAGATGTCTTTGCTACGGCAATTACGATAGTAGGTGTTTCCAAGGCATATATTTTAAGTGAAAAACCAGAGTATCTTTTAGCTATTACTAAAGGGGCAGAATATCTTCTGACACCCAATCTTGTACCAAACAATAATAATTTGCAAACAGCTCAAAAGATCATCGGCCTTACATATGCCTTATCATTCATTACAGATCAGACCCTGAAGGATCAGATCAAAAATGAGATTAATGTAGCTATTTCTCAACTAAGAACAAATCAGAGGGCAGACGGCGGATGGGGCTGGTTTACCTATAGCTCAAGCGACGCTATGACCACTGCACATGTGCTTTTAGCGCTGTTGAACTCTGGTATCGACAAAGGAGACCAGTCATTAAGAAAAACAATCGTCTACCTTTTAAACACACAGGCAGCAAATGGTTCCTGGGATAGCAGACTTACCAATACCACATGGGTTATAACATCGCTTCCGGTTGCCTATGAGAGAATCGGTGGAATAGATGCAGACCTTTATCTTACTTTTCCTGATAATGTAATCCTGAACAGTTCAAGTCCTCTTCAAACAGATTCAAATGCTGGCAATATGCACTGGAAGATACCCGGCATCATGCAAGAAGGCAAAGACATAACCCTTGATTTAACTTTAAATTCTTTACCACTCGGTGAAGTAAGGAAAGTAGCTCTGTCTGCATATCTTACCTTCAAAAATACATTCACAAACGATATGATGACGATACCCATAGATATTCCAACTGTAACATGTATGGCAACTATGTCCATAGACACAGTGACCGATAAGGAACAATATATTGCAAATGAAAACATCGAGATAACAACAACCTTAACAAACAACAGCACTATCTCAAAAAGTCCTACAATACAAGTTAAGATAGAAGATCAGTCAGGCAACGAGGTAGCCAGTGTAACGACATTTACTGCTGATAACCTCGAACCAACTATCTTCAGAGGGTGGGCTTACAGAATCCCGGTGGAGGTAACGGCACACTGGGATATAAAGAACAAACTTGCTGCTATTAATCTGGATTTTTCCATGATTTTAGCTGGCCTTGGAATTTCGGGCAAAACAGTTGATATAAACTCCATCAGAGTTGCCGAGATAGATCAAACTGGAAATCTCGTGGCTGAAAAGCAGGCCATATCTGACTTTAAAGATGCAAATAATGCAACAGCTACTTGGTTAATGGATGGCTTAACCACAATCAATACAACAAGATATTTCTACATCTACTTTGATATCACAGACAATGATATAAAAGAGCCTTCAGAAAATATAAAACTTCCCGAAACAGGGAATCTCATTGCCTTCAGTGATGAAACCGGCAATATCTATTTAGTAGAAAGTAACGGTGATGGCACTTTTGGGACTTCATGGTTGGTTGAGCATATCTCACCATTTAATAATGACAGCGTACGGGGCATAGTACTCGATGACTTTAATAACGACGGTTTTGTAGATATTGTAACCGGCTCAAGCTTAACTACTGAACTTTATTTTTACCAGAACAAGGCAGATGGAACAAACACCTTTTATCCGAAGAAAACCATAGGCACAATCGCTGTCTATGGCTACATACAAGACATGGCTGTAGCAGACTTTGACAGCGATGGGAATAAAGACTTTGTAGTAAGTGCGAATATGTTTACTCAATACGAGACCCTCTATCTATTTAAAGGCAAAGGAGATGGTACATTTACCAAGGTCATCCTTCCATTACCATCTGATCGACGTACCTTTTACAGAGGCAAAGCAGCGGCAGATTTAAATAATGACGGGAAAATAGACATCGTTGTTGGAGACGCTTATGGATATATATACCTTTATAAAGGTAACGGTGACGGGACATTCATGACACCTATCTTGATAGGGAATTATGGCATGGATATTAACGGTCTTATAACAGGAGATTTTGATGAAGATGGAAAGGCAGACATCATAGTAAAAAAAGAGTATAAGGAAACTTATCTTATAGGAGGCAACGGTGATGGTACTTTCAGAACGCCTTCCACTATTTTATCTATCGATATCACAAGCTATGCAGGCTTTGATGCAGGAGACTTCAACAATGACGGTCATCTTGATGTGATAGCAGCCACCTTTGGTAGTAAAACCATAAAATGCTATCTTGGGAAAGGAGATGGTACATTTACTCAAATACCGACGATTGCAGCAACCCAAAACTATACCTATGGCATCAGTTCATCGCCGGCACTGGCAGAAATACATCCTGTAATAGGGAATCCAGAGCTTATTCCATCCCAAACATTTAACTTCATATGGAACACAGGGAACACCCCTTACGGATCATACAAGGTTCATGCAATTCTTTTAGAAAATCAAGGAAGCATTTCAGAAGATTATGCTACTTTTGAGATATTGCCTGAGAAAACAATTGACTCAAACGTAACCACCGACAAGATTTCCTACAATGCCAATGAGCCTGTAACAATCACCTCAACAATACAAAGCACAAGTACAAATTACATCTTTGAAAACCTCAATGCAACAATAACAATAAACATG
>JBFLZS010000044.1:0-25370 GCA_040756135.1 Nitrospirota bacterium | reverse complement strand
GGGACTTTGGGGGAATTAGAGCGGTGTTTAACAGGAGAAAGAGGTTTTCCGTGATCCGCTTGGTACTTAGACAAAAGGAGCTTATAATCTTTTGGTTGAGCAGGGGGCTGAACAACAGGAGGCTCTGTTAAAGGTGGCAATGGATCAACAGAAAAGATCCTGTAATTGGGGTGTTTTTCTTTGAAATCATCTTTTGGTTTTACTTCAGGGTTACGATTATTAAGGACATCTAAAAGTCCGGCAATAATCTGCTCAATTTCGGTGCGAGTAAATTTAGAGCAAATCCAGATAACGAAACGTGCTATTTTAGACATAAGCTTGTCTCCTTTGGTAGTAGTGGTGCTGCTAACTTAACCCTATATAATAGGGGGGAGACAAGCTTATTTAAAATAGTTTTTTTCGATAGTAAAGGACAATAACAAAACGGATGATTTGGTGGTCGCCTTTCCGCTGGCTTTAAAGTGCAGATCGAGTATTTTGAGGTTTTACAAGCCAGCGGCTGTTTAAAAAAACCTTGTAATAGGGGGGAGGAAGGTTAATTTGAATAATTCCATTATATATAAAGGACTTTTCAAGAATTTGCTTAAAAACTTTTGACAATACGGCTATTAAGAGGAGGATGGCACATATGAAAGAGACAGAAATCCTTATCTCGCTGATATTCGGAATATGCGGATTTCTAATAGCCTTCTACATGAGGCGCGGCCTCTCCTTTGTCCTTCTATGTATTTTTCTGTACGTCTCTTTTAAATGCCTTGAGAATCTGAGCTACGCTCCCGACTGGAATAATTACCATAAATCCGTATCGCTCCTTCAGCAACTGGGGAAGACCATGCTGATGATGATTAACAATATGATCTCGACAGCAGGGACCGTCTCACTACTGCTATTCCTTTTTGGAGGCATAATCGGGATTATACTCAGCAGGAGAAGGGCGTAATGGACCAGATCATCTTTGTCGTTCTTGGGACAGTCATTACCGTGTCTTATTACATACTTTCCCCTGTGAAGCTCTCTGAAAAGATTTTGGGGTGGCTGGAAAGGCTCGGCAGGATCGATACCTCCGGAGTCGGAGGCAAGGCGCAAAAGGTGAGGAGTTATTATGTCCGTAAGTGCAAATAAACTTCATATGATGGTTGACGATCTTTTCGAGGGGCTGCTCAAGAAGGTCTTTCGCGGGCCATATCCGTTGCAGCCCATCTTTGTGGAAAGAGCAGTTGAAAAGGCGATTGTAGAGAATACAAAGGTCTTCAAAAGCGGTGTTCTTCCTCCGAACAGAATTGAGATACTGATGAGCCGGGAAGACTATGCAGACTTCAAAAAGATAGAGGGTGTCTACCGGCGGCAGATAGAAGAGAGCGCACAAAGCTTCATCGAGAACGAATTCAGGGAACAAACATTGGGCAAGACAAAGCCCGTCATTACAATCAAGTCAGACCCTGATGTGCCGCAGGGCGCTGTAAGAGTCAAGGCCGATCATCATGAAGAATCTTACGGGGGTTTAAAGTGACGGCAAAGATCATTACCATTTTTTATCTGATCAGCCTTCTTGCCTCCCTCTGGATGGTCTCCAGGTATCAGATCAGGCTTGACAACGAACAGAGGCTGAAGAAGATGCTTGTTGTCCTGTTCTCGGGATATCTCCTCGCTGTCACCTTTATTTACGTTGATACACTCCGGTGGGAAGGTCCAATTCTCTTCCTCTCAATGGTAAGCTTCTGTCCTTTCGTCTGGCTTCTGATTGGTATCCTCAGAAGATACGGATACAAAGGCGACCTCGGCATATTAATCCTGACAGTAACGCTGAACAGTCTCGGACTCGTTGTTCTTTACAGGCTTGATATAAGCTCAGGATGGTTTCTGACAAGGGCGGTGGGCTATCAGGGAATCATCCCTATGGCCCTCAAGCAGTTGCTATACAGTATGATAGCTCTCCTGGGCGTTGTAATAGGGATTTCGAGAGGGTACTTCAAGGCCGTAATAGAAAAGATCGCAGAGAGAAAGGATATCCTTATATGGGGTTTTATAGCCTTTGCCCTGCTTGTATTGCCCAAATTGTTTGGCTTCAGCGCATGGCTGACACAGGACAAAAGTCTTCAGCCCAGCGAATTCGCCTTTAAGATTATCTTCCTTGTATTCGTATCCAAGTATTATGAATCCAGATCATCAGAAATACTTTTGAAGCACTATCCGATCAAAGAGGTCATTAAGCTGGTCTTATTCGTATTTTCAGGGATTGTGATATTCTTCTTCCTGCCTTTGGTCATTCTGCAGAAGGAGTTAGGGACAGGACTTCTGATCGGGCTGAGCTTCATAATCTTAACCGCCTACGTGACCAACCGGTTTTCGTTCTTTATGGTAGGGCTCGTGCTAATAGCCCTGGCCATCTATGTGGGAACCCAGCTTTCCGGTCATGTTGAAAAGCGTGTGATCGCTGCCTGGCTGGATTGGCGAGAATATGCCTTTAAACCTTTTAGGGAAGGGGAAAAGCTTTATCCGGGATATCAAATCTTTACCGCGCTTGCTGCAATCAGAATGTCTCCCTGGGGGGTGGGAATCGGCAACGGCATACTCAAGCATACGACTATGGACAAGACCATCGTACCGAAAGCAGTCCACGACTTTATAGCCATCCCGATAGCTGCAGAGATAGGCATTATGGCAATTATCATCATCGGAACGGGATATTTCATCCTTCTTGATAAAGCTATGCAGAAGAATAGGTCGTTGACTTTTAAGAATATCCTTGCAGCCGGAATCGCCACTGCGTTTATGACCCAGGGATTGTATAACCTGTCGAGCGTGATTGCGCTACTCCCTGCTACCGGGATACCGCTTCCGTGGATCTCCTATGGCGGCAGCGCTGTCTTTGCGAACTACATTCTCATCGGGCTGCTTTCGGCCATCCTGGACGACAGGGAGAACAGTAGACGTGAAGAGTAAAATCATGTTTCTCGGGATCTTCGGCGTCTGGTTTTTACTTATCCTGGCAGCATTTTTCAAATATGCCTTGACCTATGACCCCTTCTTCGGCACGACTAAGAATGTAGTTTATCGGCATCAGACCAGGGGAGAGATAAAAGACAGGAACGGAGAGGTTTTGGCCTATGGGACATCACCGAGGATATATCCCATCGGATCGGCTGGCAGTCCGATCATAGGGGTCGCTAATCCTGTGATCGGGTCCGAAGGATATCTCGAGCAAAAGTACGCAGAACTGATGATAAGCAACAGAAAATCCAAGTTATGGTATCTCTTAACCCAGAGCGACGACGGATACCCGCTGAAGACGACGCTTGATAAGAATCTACAACTGGCCGCATACAGATCTATGAGCGGCAATAAGGGCGCTATCGTAATCATGAAGCTGAATGGAGAGGTGATAGCCTCCGTTTCCACCCCGTCCTATGATCCAAACAAAATGACTAAGAAGTACTACTCGGAGCTGACAAAATCTCCTGACAGACCCTTGTTCAACCGTGCATTTGACGGCAGATACGAGCCCGGGTCAGTATGGAAAACCGTTATTGCCATGACCCTATTGGAAAAGAATTCCAAGGGCAGGACGATCATCTGCAACGGAAGTTTCAGGGTCGGCAATAAGGAGATAAAGTGCATCAGGCCCCACGGCCTCGTTAAGGATATGATCGAGGCATTTACACTGAGTTGTAACGTCTGGTTCATGAAGAATGCCTTGGCAGAGCTTGACGACAAGACACTCAGAATAAGCTTCAGGCGTTTCATGAGCCGTGAGATGAAGGAAGAGCTTGGACCGGAAGATATTGCATTGTCGGCAATCGGTCAGGGTGAAGTGCTTGTGTCGCCAATGGAACTGGCGACACTTGCGGCCACCATTGGTAATAAAGGCATGCAGCCTGTCCCTCATGTTATTAATGAGAATTCAGCCCCTTCGAAAGTTATCGAGGAGAAAACGGCCAAGAAGATTTCAGACATGATGACAATGGTTGTAAAAAGAGGTACAGCAAGGGGCCTTTCCGATTACTTCAGAAAGGGATATTTTGTAGCGGCAAAAACAGGCACCGCCGAGAAGGATAATTCTAAAGGAAAGGTCAACACTGCGGTACTTATCGGTCTGGCAGGACGGAGCACGAATAAACCTGAAATAGCATTCAGCGTTGTGATTGAGGAGGCACAGGGCTACGGAGGCACGGTCTGTGTGCCGGTGATGAAAGAAATTCTGGATTATTATTTCTTCAGGGGAAAAAGATGATCAACCGCATGATGAAATACGTCTTCGCATCTGTTTCCCTGTTGACGGCGGTCGCCCCTTCAATCTGTTTCGGAAATGCAGGCAGGATTCTTAAAGAGAATCATAAAGCTTTGGTTATGATGAATCATCTCTTTATTCATAAGGGCATGATGTACTTTTTCATTGGGGTAATGATACTCTTTGCAGCCTGTAAGCTAAATATCTTCAACAAATGGCTCGATTTCCTCCATACACTGCAACATGAGCTGACGCATATTGTTGTAGCAGGTTTGTTTGGCGGGATACCTGTATCTATGGAGGTAAAAGAACAGGAAGGTGCGGCATATACCACGAAGAGTAATTTCATCATCCGTCTCTCACCGTATGTTCTCCCCATCTTCAGTCTCTTTATACTTGGGATATCATTCCTGCTCAACGTTGAGTATAAACCCACTGCTTTTGTGTTGGCCGGTCTGTTTTACGGCAATTTCGTGAAGAAGACATTGTCGTCACTTCATATACAGCCTGACATCCTGAAAAGTGGAGGCAGGATAATAGCCTATCCGGTCATATTCGTTATTAATGTTGCAGTCCTTGCAGCAATAGGGCATATGGTGAAAGGTCTTTGAGTGAAGGAGATACCTATGGTTAAGAAAATAATTCTGGGGGTGTTACTCATCGGTATCCTTCTTGGTGGACTTTGGTTCTATTGCAACTATGTTTATAGCGTTCCGATAAAAACAATAATCGAAAACCCGCGCATGTACGAAGGGAAAAACCTGATAATTTCTGGAAAAGTTGTAGACAGGGTATCTCTTATATTTCTGAAGTATTTTAGGTTGCAGGATAAAACCAGCGAGATAATGGAGACATGGTTCAATAATGCCTATGTTAGAAAAGACTTTAATAGAGATATCATAGAAGATTCTATCAGTTGGCTCTACAGCATATCCGGTCTGAAAAAACCTGAAATTTTATACGCAAGCAGTCCTTTGCAATGTCAATCTATTGCGTCAATGATAAATCAAATTGAACCTACTGACCCTGGAAGAAGTATCAGATATGCCATAGGAAAGGAGTTCAATAGTGCTCCACTTCTGTCTGATTTAGTGGACAGGAAAATATGTGAGAGGGTATGTGACCAACTAAGTCTTGTTTGGGAAGGGGTATACTTAATAGAAGAACATTTAAGGAGGCGTTTAAAAAGTAAATACGAAAATTTCAGCAGGGACGGGATTGCTGCTTTTCAATGGTGCAGTTATCATGAATTTTTCGAAGCGTAGTGGAGATTGCAAGGCGAGGAACAAGCATCGGGGGAGCGAAGGCAAGAGCTTGCCTCTCTAATAGCCATCGCCTGGCATGAGCACTTCTTGAACACGCCTCAAGCGGATTGACATGAAGCTTGAGTGACCCTATTTATGATAAAATGGTTAAATAATCTATTTAGAGAATTATAAATGAAAGGGAAGGTCTATTTAGTAGGCGCAGGTCCTGGTGATATCGGGCTCCTGACTGTTAAAGGTTTGCGGTGCCTTCAGAAGGCAGAGGTTGTTATTTATGATTTCCACCTGAATGCACAGGTTCTAAATTATATCAACCACGATGCAGAGTTCATATACGCCGGAAAACGTGGTGGTCGTCATACTATGACACAGGAAGAAATCAATGATATCCTTGTACAGAAGGCAAAGGAAGGCAAAACTATATGCAGGCTTAAAGGTGGAGACCCTTTCGTTTTTGGCCGCGGGGGGGAAGAAGCAGAAGTACTCTCAAGAGAGGGGATAGAGTTTGAAGTTGTCCCTGGTGTGAGTTCATCTGTTGCAGCCCCGGCCTATGCAGGAATCCCGTTAACCCATAGGCTTTATTCATCTTCATTCGCAGTTATCCCCGGTTATGAAGATACTACTAAAAAAGAGAGTTCTATAGATTGGTCAAAACTATCAACTGGTGTCGGGACACTCGTATTTCTTATGGCTATAAAAAACATAGATATGATTACTCAAAAATTAATCGAAAACGGTCGCTCTCCTGATACCCCTGTTGCTGTAATCAGATGGGGCACGAGACCTGACCAGAGGACAATTGTCGGAACACTCAAAGAGATAGGGGGGATTATAAAAGAAAAAGAGATTAAACCGCCTGCCACGATGGTGGTCGGAGATGTTGTAAAGCTCAGGGATTCTCTGAAATGGTACGAGAAAAAACCGATGTTCGGTCATAGAATACTCGCGACAAGGGAACATCTTGAAGGTTTTGAACCATTAGAAGAACTCGGTGCAGAGATAATCGAGTTTCCCACAATAGAGATAGTACCTCCAGAAAGCTATGACGAGCTTGATAAATCAATAGATCAAATAGAAACTTATGACTGGCTGATATTTACAAGCAGAAACGGTGTGAAATTTTTTTTCAAAAGGTTTTTTGAGAAAGATAGGGACATCAGGGACTTAAAGGGAATAAAGATCTGCGCAATAGGTACAAAAACGGCAAAAGAAATAAAAAAATATGGCCTGAAGACAGATTTAATCCCAGATGAATTTCGTGCAGAGGGATTGATAGAGGTTTTCATTCCCCCCCAGCCCCCCCTTGCTAAGGGGGGGATTGAAGGGGGGGTGTTAAAGGGCATGAGATTCTTACTACCACGTGCAGAGAAGGCAAGAGAGATCTTTCCAGAAAAGGTGAGAGAACTTGGGGGAGAGATAGATGTCCCTGTTGCATACAGGACAATAAAGCCCGAATCTCGTGGAAAGAGACTGAGGAGGTTTTTAAAAGAGGGGAGAATCTCAATAGCCACCTTCACAAGTGCGGCGACCTTCAATAACTTCAGGGAGATAATGGGAAAGGATGCTGATGAACTCCTTAAAGGAGTAGCCATCGCAGTTATAGGGCCTGTGACAGCAAAGGCTGTTGAAAATGCCGGGCTACATGTTGACATCATACCCAAAGAAGCAACCGTAGAGGCAATGGTGAAGGAGATAATTAAATGGGCAACAAAAGTCGATGAGCCTTCCTGAGATAGATACCCTCGTCTTTTTTTTTATAAATAGAGACCTCCAGAATAGCCTTTTTGATCTCTCAATGCCTTTTATTACAAACGAGACATACTTGATTTTTCTACCCCTTTTTTTATGGTTTCTTTTAAAGGAAAGAAAAAATGCCTTGATAGTACTCGGGATTGCCTTTGTATCTCTATTAATCTCTGATTGGTCTTCGAATGCACTTAAACATTATTTTGAACGGATTAGACCCTGTAATGAATTTGATGGCGCAAGAGTCCTCGTAGGATGCGGAAAGTCCTTTTCCATGCCTTCAAACCATGCAGCAAATGCCTTTGCTTTTGCAATGCCATTTTATATCCTATTTAAAAACAGATTGCGATATGTATTTGTTATTGTCGCATTAGTTGTAGGGTTTTCGAGGGTCTATGTTGGTGTACATTATCCTTTTGATGTAATTGTCGGAGCACTGGTGGGTGTAGTCTTAGCAATATCTGTTGCTGGTTTATATAATTTTATATCATCATCCTTGACCCGAAAATACCCCCCACCATAACCTTCTCCGACTCGACTGAGCACGTCGCAGGCCACAAGGGACGAGGGAATCTCTTCTCATACCATACTAACTCTTTTACCTCGATGTAAGCCTTGCAACCAGAATAAGGATTTTGTATTGACGGCAGAGTCTTAGATGTGATTAACTTTTTATAGAGGGTTTTAATAATGAAAGAAACTTTAAGAAAGGAGGATACCCATAATTAAGGAAAAAAGGAGCCAAAAGAGGGACCAAATCAGTTTACCTGTTATTTATGCATATTCTGGAGAAAATAAGATTACTGCTAAATTTGGCACAACCTTTGATCTCAGCAATTCAGGTATGTGTTTTTATACTGACACGCTTCTTCAAGATGGACTTAAACTTCAAGTTCACATCTCAAACGTATGGGATTACCCAAGATCAAGCATAGTAAGATGGTGCAGCATGAAAGACGTTAGTCTTTATAGAGTGGGGGTTTCATTTAGATAGAAAAATACCCTGTCCATGCTTAAACATCTTGAGGAGAAAATATTAAGTGGTGTTCCCATATCAAAAGAAGATGCCTTCTACATCGCTGATATTTCTGGGCTTGATATCTTTGACCTCTTTGTGTCTGCAAACAAGATAAGAAACCTTTTCAGGGGAAACACTATAGGCCTCTGTGCTATTGTCAATGCAAAATCAGGTGCATGTTCTGAGGACTGTTCTTTCTGTGCCCAATCAGTAAAAAGCAGGGCTAAGATAGATGTTTATCCTCTTCTTAAAAAAGAACTTGTAATTCAAAAAGCAACAGAAGCAAAAGACTCCGGCGCAAATAGGTTCTCTATTGTAACAAGCGGAAGAAATGTCTCAGTTAAGGATTTGCTTGATATAACTAATATGATTTCAGGAATCAGACAAATCGGTCTTATACCATGCGCCTCCCTTGGCCTTCTAACAGAGAAAGAACTTGCAATACTGAAATCAGCCGGGCTTGACCGTTACCACCATAACCTTGAAACCTCTGAAAGGTTTTTCCCGCAGATATGCAGTACCCATAGTTTTAATAATAAAATTAACACAATAAAAGCAGTGAAATCAGCCGGCCTTTCCATTTGTTCAGGTGGCATCTTCGGCATGGGAGAAACATGGGAGGATAGAATTGATATGGCATTTTTGTTGAGAGAACTTAATGTTGACTCTATCCCGATAAATTTTCTTATTCCTATTAAGGGGACAGCTTTAGGAGACAGAGAATTCCTCCATCCATTTGACGCATTGAAGATTGTAAGTCTCTATAGATTTATCCTTCCCGAAAAAGAGATAAGGATCTGCGGCGGGAGGATGCAGATACTCGGTGAGTTTAATTCAATGGTCTTTCTTTCCGGCGCTGACAGCCTTCTTACAGGCGATTATCTGACCACATCAGGTAGAAGCTATAATGATGATCTAAGGCTTATAGAGGCATATGGACTTACTACGTAATCGCCTTAATTCAAATTTTTTGCTTTTTGAGTCTTGCCTTTAATCCGAATAATGCAGACATTGTTCAAAAATTTATTTAACTCGATGAATTATCGAAAATATTTTTATATGTTCTATTGATAAAAATATTCGTAATCCCATTCATTAAAGGTACACTAAGGTATCGAAAAATAAATTTTTTCACAACATCTGCATTATTTAATTGCATTTTCGGGTTAACAATTATCGGGCTATTCTAAAAGGTTCGTCGTGAATTGCTGCTCTGCAACAAGAATGCTTGACCACAAATTGAGATAAATTTATAATTAGAAATTATGGGAATTCTTCAATGCATAGGGAACACGCCAGTTGTCAGCATAGACAGCATAAATCCTAATCCTAAGGTAAGGCTCTTTGCAAAGCTTGAGGGCAACAACCCAGGGGGCTCTGTCAAAGACCGAATTGCCCTCTATATGATAGAAACAGCAGAAAGAGAAGGAAAGCTTACGAGGGATAAGATAATACTTGAGGCCACATCAGGAAATACAGGGATAGGGCTTGCCATGGTTGCATCAGCCAAAAGATACAGGGTAAAGCTTATAATGCCTGCTTGCGTTAGCATTGAAAGGAGAAGGATACTTGAGGCATTCGGTGCAGAGCTTATATTGAGCCCATCAGATGAAGGGACAGACGGTGCAATAAGATTAGCGCATAGCATACTTTCTGAGGAGCCGGAGAAATACTTCATGCCAAACCAGTTCGACAACGGGGCTAACATCTTAGCGCATTATGAAACCACAGGGGAAGAAATAATAAAGCAGACAGGTGGAAGCATTACCCACTTTGTGGCCGGTATGGGAACTACAGGCACGATTATGGGTGCAGGTAAAAGACTCAAGGAGTTCAACAAAGACATAAAGATAATAGGGGTGGAACCTATTGCAGGACACAGGATACAGGGCCTTAAGAACATGTCAGAGTCCATTACCCCAAAGATATTCGACCCTAAAAAACTCGACGAAAGACATATAGTCAACGATGATGAGGCATTTGATACAACAAGAATGCTGGCAGTAAAGGAGGGTATATTTGCAGGGATGTCCAGTGGTGCCGCAATGCACATCGCACTGAGGAAATCCAGTGAGCTCAAGGAAGGTGTGATAGTCGTTATCCTACCTGACAGGGGGGACAGGTATCTATCTACCTCTCTTTTTACATCAGTGTGTGCCAAATGCCCGCCATAATTTAGTGCATGATATTTTTCTAAAGTACATCATAGATAATTCATGACATGATTACCAACTTTTGATAATTTTGTTTAGAATAAAACATTATTATTATGGGTCTTCGTGGAAGTGAGTGGGTAAAATTGTCCTGAAAAGGTATATTTGTTGGTAATCCCCCCTTTAGAAAAGGGGGGTGAGGGGGGATTTGAAATATTTTTAGGTAATTAGAAAATTTTCTGCAATTTTTGGTTGAGTCATAAATGTTAAACATAGACCGTAGATTGATTAAAAATTTTGATTGGATTATATTCTCGATTTCCATATTGATAGCCCTTATTGGGATTATGACAATATACAGTGCTACACGCCCGCTTTTAGCAGAAGAACATTCAGGGTTCTATATAAAACAGGCTTCATGGCTCATACTTGGAATCATTGCCTTATTCTTAATTGTTAGCTTTAACTATGTATGGCTTAGTAGATTTTCACTTCACCTTTATATCTTGGGTATCATCCTCTTGATAACTGTCCTCACTATTGGGAAAACAGGCATGGGTGCACAGAGATGGTTAAGTCTCGGCCCTTTATCCTTTCAGCCGTCAGAATTTTTCAAACTCATATACATAATAATGCTTTCACAATATTTAAGCATGACAAAAAGCCCTATCAGCACAATTTCACTTTTACGGGTATTTTTTTTAATCGTATTCCTCCCCTTTATCCTTCTCATTAAACAGCCTGACTTAGGAACAGCATTAATAATCCTATCAATCTTTATCTCTCTGATACTTACAAAGGGTCTCCACAAAAGGGTCGTGGTACTGCTTGTTATTATAGGTCTGATATCCCTGCCATTTCTCGGCAATATACTTTGGGGAGGACTCAAAGATTATCAGAAAAGCAGGATTGTTGCCTTTATAGAACCAGAGGTAGACCCAGAAGGAATAGGATATCACTTAAATCAGTCAAAGATTACAGTAGGGTCAGGTAAGTTCCTCGGAAAGGGTTATATGCATGGCACACAGGGACCATTTAGATTCCTCCCTGAAAAACACACAGACTTTATATTTGCGGGCTTCGCCGAAGAATGGGGATTTTTAGGAAGTCTCCTGCTTTTATTTTTCTATCTCGTCTTAATACTGAGAGGGCTTGGTACAGCGAGAAAGGCAAAGGATGACTTCGGAAGACTACTTGCACTCGGAATAACATTCATGTTCATAATTTATTTCTTTATTAATGTCGGGATGACCTTAGGAATAATGCCAGTTGTCGGGATACCCCTGCCTTTCATGAGCTATGGAGGTACTGCGCTGCTTTCAAATCTCCTATCAATAGGTGTACTTATCAATATCAGGACACGGAGGTTTGAACTCTTTCATTAAAATCACTTCTTCTGTTATAATTTTTCTTGCTATTCACTAAATACTATTTAGTGTCTGTATATAAACTGCTATTTTCCGAAAAAGTTGTCATTCCTGCGGAGGCAGGAATCCACCCTTCGACATGCTCAGGGTGACAATTGTCATGGTGAGCTTGTCGAACCATGGATTCCGACTTAAGGACTGCCGGAATGACAGAGTGTATAAGTTAGTTTATACATAGACTCTATTTATTATTGACTGTTTTTAACGGCGGTGTAGCTCAGGTGGTCAGAGCATGCGGCTCATATCCGCAGTGTCCGGGGTTCAAATCCCTGCACCGCCACCAAAACTTATTTTGACCCACTTTACCCATAAATTGCTGCTGCAGCTTGTGAGGTTTTCCCTTAAGAAGCTCGCCCGATGGGCTTCAGAAGATAACGTTT
This sequence comes from Nitrospirota bacterium, assembly GCA_040756135.1. Lineage (GTDB taxonomy): Bacteria > Nitrospirota > Thermodesulfovibrionia > Thermodesulfovibrionales > SM23-35 > JBFLZS01. The sequence goes on along the minus strand of JBFLZS010000044.1, from coordinate 13,153 downwards.
CCATCATTTCCTGCCATCCAAGCTACATGGAGCACTTTACCTGAAAAATGCATTTGAAAAATCACAGAGCTCACAGAGATATTTTTTACCTGCCTCCCTGCTGGTCCTCTTTAGTTCAATTAGTTAAGAACGTCCCGTTGCCTCCGCGGTAGTCCGTAGGTATTTCTTCGGGCCGAAGATGGTGACAGTCCCTGCATTGGCCTCCATTACTCCGAAGCTGCTGATCCTGGTAGGTGTGGAGGAGGCGCGGTGGTCATCCTGAAACAACTGGGTCAGGTCCACCGAGGGCCAGACCTGAAAAATCATCAAAAAGATGAGAACCTTAGCAATGATTTTACAAAAAGGCATGCTTACAAAAGAACTCTTCCCATCTGCATCACGTGCTGACATTGCAACCTCCCCCGGTGGGCGATTAAAAGATGTTTCTAAGAATAGATAATGATTCCCTTAATTTCTCCCTTCGATACAAGAAAAGGAAAAGACCGACCTCTCATGTTAAAGAGTGCAACTTTCCCTTTCATAGATCCCCTTTTTTCTGTAAGACAAGTTATATATTAGAAAAAAGCCCCCGGACCTGAACAAGAGATAATTGTAATACTTATATCAATCTCCACCGTATTTGTCAATCAAAAAAGACGCCCTCTCGCATAAGACATATTTTGCCCTGAGAAGCACGACGGTTTCGAATGGCATTTATTAAACTTAATACAACAGAAATTTGATAGAATAATACCTGATGCTAAAAATCAACCTGTATAAGGAGTATAGGTAATGGCGAATGATGACCTTTCGAAACTCAAGATTGATAAGTCTGTATCTACATATCGTTCATTGAGACGCAGGAAATTTGTTTACTGGATAGGGGTAGGAGTAGTTTTTCTTTTCGTGATAGGGATTTTATACAGTAAAGGTGTTTTAACGCCTGCTGTTGAAGTTGAAGTTGTAAATGTTACACAGATTTATCCTTCACAGGCACTTACCCTTTTGAACGCAAGTGGCTATGTAGTTGCACAGCGTAAGGCTGCAGTTGCTTCCAAGGTAACAGGCCGTCTTGTATCGCTCTCAGTTGAAGAAGGAAGCCGTGTAAAGGCAGGACAGGTAATTGCCAGATTAGAAAATGATGATGTTATTGCTGCACGGGATCAGGCAGAAGCCAATCTGAATGCTGCCAGACATAACCTCGAACAGGCAAAAGCTGAACTGAATGATGCAACCGTCTCTTTTAATCGAAATAAGGATTTAATAAAAGAAGGATACATATCACAGGCCGATTATGATACTTCAGAAGCGCGTTACAAGAAAGCAATTGCAGCAGTTGCAGTAGCAGAGGCGGCGATAAAAGCCGGTGCTGCAGCTCTTAAGAATGCTAATGTTGCAATCGAATATACATTAATCCGTGCGCCCTTCGATGCTGTAGTATTAACAAAAAATGCTGATATCGGTGATATCGTTACCCCTATAGGTGCTGCTGCAGAAGCAAAGGCTGCCGTGGTCACTATAGCAGACATGAATTCTCTTAAGGTCGAGGTAGATGTTTCTGAATCAAATATTAATCAGGTGAAAGTTGGACAGCCATGTGAAATCCAGCTTGATGCTTTACCTGATTCACGTTTTCGTGGTGCCGTTCATATGATTGTACCTACTGCAGACCGCACCAAAGCCACGGTAATGGTAAAAGTACGATTTATTGATACTGATAGTCGGATATTACCGGAGATGAGTGCAAAGGTAGCTTTTCTCTCAAGGGAGGTGAAAAGCGAAGAGCAGAAAGCGCGCACTGCTCTTAACCCCACGGCTATAGTAACTCACAATGGTAAAAAGTCGGTATTCCTTATCAAAGAGAACAAAGTTATAAAAACACCTATAACGACAGGGACAAAGTTTGGAGACATGATTGAAGTTTTAAGCGGGGTAAAGGCAGGTGATAGAGTTGTACTGAAACCACTTGATAAAATAAAAGACGGTTCAAGGATCAAGATTCCAGAAAAGTAAATGAGTGAGAAACCACCTATTCTCATAATTAGAAACGTATATAAATCTTATCGCAGGGGAAGCCAGATCCTTGCGGTATTAAATGATATATCATTAGATATAGAAGAAGGGGAATTTTTAGCTCTCATGGGGCCATCTGGTTCAGGTAAAACAACCCTTTTGAACCTGATAGCTGGTATTGATAAAGCAGACAGCGGTACTATCAGGGTGGGTGGTATTGATATTACCTCTCTTTCTGAAATTGAACTTGCACGGTGGCGTGCTACGAATGTTGGATTTATCTTTCAATTTTATAATTTAATCCCTGTTCTTACAGCTTTTGAAAATGTTGAACTTCCTCTGCTTCTTACTGGGCTTTCAAAAAAAGAGCGTGGGGCACATGTGGAAACATCTCTGCAAATAGTAAATCTCGCTGATAGAATGGGTCATTATCCCGGACAGCTTTCAGGAGGTGAGCAACAGCGTGTAGCTATTGCACGTGCTGTTGTGACTGACCCTACCATACTGGTGGCCGACGAACCGACCGGTGACCTGGACAGGGTTTCGGCAAATGATGTGCTGGATCTGATGGAGCGGCTTGTTCATGAACTCGGCAAAACTATTATTATGGTAACCCACGACCCGAGGGCTGCAAAAAAGGCCCATATTATCATGCATCTCGACAAGGGCGTTTTAAATGCACGTTTTCAAGCTCATCTTTAAAAACGCATTTCGACACAAACTCCGCATATCTCTGACCATTCTCGGTGTTGCAATAGCTATCCTTGCCTTCGGACTTCTAAGGACGGTAATCAGCGCCTGGTATGCCGGAGTAGAAGCATCTTCTGCAAGCCGCCTCGTGGCAAGGAATGCGGTGTCTCTTGTCTTTCCCCTTCCTCTCTCCTATAAGGAAAAAATCAGGCAAGTGGAAGGTGTGAAGAAGGTTTCTTACGGCACATGGTTTGGGGGTATTTATATTGATGAAAAAAATTTCTTTGCAAACTATGCAGTAGAACCAAAAACATACCTGGAAATGTATCCCGAGATAATTATCCCGCCCGATCAGATGTCTGCGTTCCTCCGTGACCGGAAAGGCGCAGTGGCAGGACGCAAGCTCGTTGAAAGGTTCGGCTGGAAACTCGGGGACATAATTACTTTAAAAGGTACGATTTTCCCAGGCAACTATGATTTCAATCTCCGAGGCATCTATAAGGGTAGGGATGAGACAGTAGATGAAACAGCTTTCTTTTTTCAATGGGATTATCTGAACGAGGCGCTTAAAAAGGCAGGACGTTCATGGACCGACCAGGTGGGCTGGTACATGATAGAAATAAAAGACCCCAACCTTGCTGCAGACGTCTCGGTTAGGATAGATAAGTTATTTAAAAACTCACTCGCTGAAACACTGACAGAGACTGAAAAGGCATTCCAGCTCAGTTTTATCTCAATGACAGAGGCGATTGTGATTGCGATAAAGCTTGTCTCGTTCGTTATTATCTTTATTATCATGGTGGTTGTTGCAAACACGATGGCAATGACTGCACGTGAGCGGATCGGCGAATATGCAATTTTCAAGACACTCGGGTTCGGCACTTTCCATATATCGGGGCTGATATTCGGGGAGTCATTATTCATTACCATGATAGGAGCCTTTCTCGGCATTGTCCTTACATTTCCTGCAGCGGAAATCTTCGGCAAGGAACTGAGCCAGTATTTCCCAATATTTAACGTGGAACGTGAAACCATCTATATGGATATTATTGCTGCTCTTATTGTTGCATGCGTTGCAGCAGTTTTCCCCACGTGGAGAGCCATAAACATTCGAATTGCGGATGGCTTGAGGCGGATAGGGTAAATGAAGATACCCTTTTCATATAGCCTCCGTAATCTCTGGATACGCAGGCTTACTACAGTGCTGACTGCCTCTGGAATGGCATTAGTAGTATTTGTATTTGCAGCGGTTCTGATGCTCGCTGAAGGGTTGCAGAAGACGCTTATAGAAACAGGCTCCAATGATAACGTAGTAGTTATTCGAAAGGCAGCAGAGTCTGAAGTCCAGAGCGGCGTCAATCGTTTGCAGGCCTCAATCATTGAAACCCAGCCTGAGATTGCTATAGGTCTGGACGGGAAAAAACTGGCTGCTAAAGAATTAGTAGTACTTATCGCCCTTCCTAAACGAGGAACTAATAAGCCTTCCAATGTGGTTATTCGTGGAATTGAATCGCATTCGATAATTCTCCGCCCACAGGTGAGACTAATCGAAGGACACATGCCGAGACCGGGTTCATCCGAAATCATTGCAGGATTAAGCATAGCAAAGCGTTTTAGAGGTGGAGGGCTGGGAGAAACACTTCGCTTCGCCATGAGGAACTGGACCGTTGTTGGAATATTTGATGCGGGCAACTCAAGCTTTAATTCTGAGATATGGGGCGATGTCATTCAGTTCATGCAGGCTTTCCGAAGGCCTGCTTATTCTTCGGTAATATTCAAGTTGCGCGATACAACAGAATTCGAAAAAGTTAAGTCCCGGATAGAAAATGATCCCCGTCTTACAGTTGAAGCAATGAGGGAACCAGCATATTACAGGAAACAATCAGAGATAATGGCCAAATTCCTGCGCATCCTCGGATTAACACTCACAATAATATTTTCTCTCGGTGCAATTATCGGTGCCATGATTACTATGTATTCTGCTGTAGCAACCCGTGTCTTCGAAATAGGCACCATGCGAGCTCTGGGTTTTCAGAGAAGGAGTATTTTAGCAGCCTTTCTCATGGAATCACTGCTTCTCGGTTTTATTGGAGGAGTTGCGGGGTTATTCTTTGCCTCTTTTTTACAACTTTATACTGTTTCAACAATGAACTGGCAGACGTTTTCAGAACTCGCCTTTAGCTTTTCTTTGACGATCGAGATTGCGCTACAGGCCATGACGTTTTCTTTGATAATGGGTTTTATCGGAGGTGTGCTACCCGCTATAAGGGCATCTCGTATGAATATTGTGGATGCACTAAGGGCAAGTTGATAGGTAAGGGCAGTTTTTACTTCATAAAATTCTGAACTTATAACTTTATCAATATTTCTTTAGTCGTTGGCTTTACGCCGAGTGCTATTAGATTTGCATTAGCCTCGCTATTCAATGTATACATAGGTTTATTCCAAGCCAGTAATTCTTTACAGAATTGTTCCGTCTTGCTGTTTGGCGCAGCGTAGGGGATAAAAATGGCAGTGGCAAGTGCTGCAACAAAATAATTTCTTCTCAGAGATCTTTCAGATGAAATACGTTTCTCTTTTTCATCAAATGGAGAGATAAGCAGCAGCCTTCCTTCATTAATGGGTTTCTTATATTCTTTCTTCAGACGCATTCCATCAATGCTTCTTGCAGGGCAAATTATGATAATCTGTTTCCCTTTTAGCAAGATATTGAGACATTCTCGCTCCTCTAAGGCTGCTCTATTAAAGATTTCTTCGTCGTCAGCCGACTGCATCTGATAGTCACGTACATGCACTGCATCATGTCCGGCTTTCTGTAAGCCTTTAGCGACAAATGGTGACAAGGCATTATCTACAAGAAATTTCATGCGTTTACCAGAGGCAATTCTCTTTCACGCACTGTTTCAGCAGCATATTTCAAAGCCTCACGAATATCTTCTTGTTCCAAATCGGGAAAGGCTTTAAGAATCTCTTCATTGCTCATGCCGTCTGCAACCATACCAATAACTGCTGCAACAGGTATTCGCAACCCGTGTATGCATGGAATGCCATCCATTTGTTTTGAATTAACCGTAATTCTTGTAAATTTCATCTTTTACCTCCTCGTTAAACCAACTATTTTTATAATACTCTATTCTACTCAAGAAAGATGCTGGCACCTCCTTAAACTCAAACTACTCGGTTTCCGGCGAATGGGTTTTCAATTCAACAAACTTTTTCTTGAGTTCTTCCTGCGTCAATCCGCTTCCTCACTCTCCCGCCCCATGCGGTACTTGATGTCGTAATTGATAATAAAATCCAGTTCCTCATCAGTGAACCCGTAGTGTTTGGCGAGTACACGGTCTATTTCGTCGATGAAGGGTTTAGACAAACGAGGATAGAACTCCTGGTAAACAATACGACCCGTTAGAGATGACGTTTTCTCTTTCATCTCGCTATTCTTTTGATAGTCATCCATTAATCGCCTGCAAAGACTTATCATCTCCGAGATTGCCTCATTAGAAAGATTATCCAGATTGATAGGAAATTCATGCAGATCGCTTGGGTTCAAATCTCGACAGTTTGTTGTTAAGATGAAATACCAATAAAAAAGAGAACTACTCAAAATTGATATAACTGCATCACGAAGTCTTGCGGTATCCAGGTATAAATAATTTTCACGACTCGATATAGCCTTCTTACCATTCAACATGAATTGAGGCTGAAAATTTGTAAAGATTTTCCAGTACCTACCTCCACCAATCCTATAATAAATCGGATACTTAGATGACTTTCTCAGGTGACAAATCAGTTTACTATCGTTTTTGATGATCTTATTTAAGATAGCTGTCTCTGTCATGAAGCCCAATTTAGGAAAAACATAACTTTTAGGTTTACCGTTTACCGAGCTATAGGCAATTCGATTGAAAAGCGTGGGCCTCTCTTCACTACCCCATTTTATAAAGCTTGTTGAAAACAAGTAAGTTTTTCCATTTTTTCTTGCCCGTGTTATTGCAATTGTTAATAGAACTTCTGCTCCAACAAAAAGCTTGCTCGGGCGCTCAGCATAATTGCTTAACCATATACCTTCAGAATTTTTATAGATAATTCTTTGGAGAGCTTCCATTCTTTGTGTACAGACAAGACTAATTGGATCAACGCCTTTTTTCACAGCAGGATAAATATAGCGATCAGGGTCCAATTGAAGAAGTCTCCAGACTGAGCTCTCCCCTTCAAAAGCTATTTTGCATTTCTGCCTGGCAGCGTCAAAAAGAAATGGAATGACAGTGTTTTTGCTGATATATTCGGTAATATCCTCTTTTGTATAATAAGCCCCCATTTGTTTCTGGTTAATATATTTCTCAAATATATAGCCAAGCACATCAGGATTTATTTCATTGTCTTTTCTGAGAGGTCTTTCATCAAGGTGCCATTGATATTGATCGAAGAAGTCAAAGAGTTTTTCACAGGCAGCATCAGCTATTTGAATGGTTTTACCATGCAGTTCCTCAATTTGATGTTTAAGAAATAACCCGCCATTTTTATATAAATATAATAAGGTGGGATTAAATCTTCTCGTGCCCAACTCTCTTCGATTATACTTACTAAATCACCAGATATATCAATACACCATTTGTCATTCCACCTTTCCTCAAACCATTTTGCTAACTTCTGGCAGGCATCATGGTCAAGAACATCAATATTTAATTCACCCTGATGTGAAAGGCCAGCAAATGTTAGATTGCTACTGCCTAGATAACCAATAGATGGATTAATCGGATCTGGTCGGAAAAGCAAATAAAGCTTCGCGTGCAACGGATGTCTGAGGAAAAGCTTTACCATAACCTTTTTAGCTTTAATCTGCGCGGCTAAGCGACGAAGACCTGCTTCGTCCTCATTGGTAGGAATTCCCATTGTCAGTTGCTCGCGAAATTCTTCTGCCAACTTCTTCTTTATTCGGAGTGCAATCTGATTATCTATACCCTTATCTTGTTTTAAGAGACTCATTGCAGATAGAAGTTCTTCTTGTGGTAGCCGTTGCATTCCTACAAGAAGTCGGCAGCAATTACCTTGACCGCCAGACCATTTCTCTATATACGAATCGAGCTGTTTCCAGCCTCTGAGATTAAAATAACCAACGCAAAAATCAGCACGGTTAGCTAATTGAAGTGTTTCTTTTAGTGCGGGAAGAAGCTGTAAATCTATATTGTCAAATATGCGTGGCATTATTCTTTCTCATATAACTCAAAATATTCACTAAAGACATATAGCCGATTTCTTTTATACGTAAAGTTTATTGAAAAACGTTCTATATATCAATTTAAATATTGTTTAAAATATCTTAAACTTTCTCACACCATTGCCTTGCATTCTGGAACATCTTTAGCCAGGGAGAAGCTTTTAAATTTTTCTTCCAGTCTTCGGGCATATATGCCCACTGCCATTTGAGAAACGTCCTCTCTGGATGGGGCATCATAGCTAAGTGTCTGCCATCAGGTGAGCACAGTGCTGTCATGCCTGAAGGAGAGCCGTTGGGATTGAAGGGATAAGTCTCGGTGAATTTTCCGTTGTCATCAACAAATCTTATTGGCGCAAGGTTCTTCTCTATTACTTCTTGAAGCAAATCCTTCTCAGGGAAATAAAGTCTTCCTTCGCCATGTGCAACCCAAATACCCAAAATTGAACCTTCCATTCCTTTTAGCATTATAGAAGAACTCGGTAAAATTTGAACCGTTGAGAATCTTGATTCAAATCTGCCTGACTTATTCTGTATGAATCTCGGCTGAATTTTATCAGGAATTCCCTTCCATGGAACCCAGCCGAGGAGTGCCATAAGCTGGCAACCATTGCAGACACCGAGACTAAAGGTATCAGACCTTTCATAGAAATTCTGGAACTGTTTATAAAGCCTTTTATTAAACCTTATTACGCCGGCCCAGCCTTTTGCTGAATCGAGGGCATCTGCATAACTGAATCCTCCAACAAAGGCAATGCCTCTAAAGTCGTTAAGGCTTACTCTACCCTCAAGCAGGTCAGTCATTGTAACATCCCAGACCTCAAATCCAGCCTGATAAAATGCAGAGGCCATTTCACGATCGCCGTTACTGCCTTCTTCTCGTAGGATCGCCACCTTGGGTCTATCAGTCAGTAATCCCCCCATCACCCCTTTAAAATCCCCCTCAGCCCCCCTTTCGAAAAGGGGGGTGGGGGGGGATTCGGGGGGATTTTTCGGAGTAAATGTCAGCCTATATTCAGGCCCTTTTCTGTCGAAATTTACTTTTCTTTCTTCATCAACACATTCAGGGTTTGCCTGAAGCCTGTCGAGTTGGTAGCTTGTTTCTTCCCAGATGGCTCTGAGAACTCGCATATCTTCTTTTAAAACAATCTCTTCATCAATGCTTATGCTTATCTCTTTTTTCTCTAAGGTCTTCCCGATTATCTGATAGGGGATTCCGGTATCCTTTAGATACTTTCTTATCTTTTTCTCATTTTCAGGGAGATATTCGATTACGAGGCCGAGCTCTTCTGAGAATAAAAAAGACAGAAGTTGAGAAGTTGAGAGGTTATGAAGTTTAGATTTCTTATGTTCTAAGCTTCTTATCTTCTTAACTTCTATGTTAATATTAAATCCACAATTCCCTCCGAATGCCATTTCAAGAAGCGTGGTTATTAATCCTCCATCACTCCTGTCATGGCCTGAGAGGATAAGGTCTTCAGAGATAAATTCTTGAATTACATTGAATGCACGCTTGAGCAATTGCGGATCGTCAAGATCAGGAGACTTGTTACCGATTTGTCTGTAAACCTGCGCTAACGCAGTGCCTCCTATCCTGTATTTTCCCTTACCAAGATCAATATAAATGAGTTTACTTTCACCTGGTCTCTTGAAATCCGGTGTGATTACTTTTGCTACATCAGGACATGTCACATATGCGGAAATAACAAGTGTTCCGGGGGACTTAACTATCTCGGTCCTACCAGAGGAATCGGAAACCATAGCAGCCATGGAAAGACTATCTTTACCTCCATCAATAGCAATTCCAAGATCAAGCAAAATATCCCTTAATGCTACTGCAGCATCATAAAGCCTCGCACCTTCTCCGGGAAGCTTTGCAGCCCACATCCAGTTGCCTGAACATTTAATGTCTTCTAAAGCACTCACTTTTGCCCACACTATATTCGTTAATGCTTCACCAACACACATCCTTGCCATTGCCTGCGGACTTATCAAACCCTTAATAGGTTGCTCACCGATTGCTATTGCCGCACCCGTTAATCCAAAATGGCTCTGGCTGATAACTGCTACATTAGATAAAGTAAGTTGTAAAGGACCGATACATTGCTGCTGTGCAATAAGACCGGTAACAGACCTGTCAACTTTATTTATAAGAAATCTCTTTGAGCCTACCGAGACAAGGCGGAGTACCCTTTCGAGTGCATCTCTTACCGTAATCCCCCCTTCTCCCCCCTTTAGTAAAGTAATCCCCCCTAACCCCCCTTTAGTAAAGGGGGGGAGGGGGGATTTGTCAGAGGGGCAAGGGGGGATTTTTAAAGGTTCAAGCTGGGACTTTACTCTTTCGATATTGAAGGTTTTTTGTGGCATCTCGCCGAGAACCTTTGATAGATCAAGATTTACAGGTGTACTTCCGTCTATTTCATCATGGAGAAATATAAAGCCATCTTCCGTAACCACACCGATAACTGAACAAGGGACTTTTTCTCGTTTGCAGATAAAGAAAAACTCTTCAGTTTTTTCAGGCTCTATAAGCAATGCGTCATTCTCCTGATATTCAGCGCCCCATATCTCAAGCACTGAGAGTGTGTTATCACCGATCTGAATATTTCTTATCTCTATCTTTGCACCAGCAGGATAAATTATTTCCTTTACAACATTGCAATTTCCGCCTGCTCCCTGGTCATGGATACTGATAATAGGATTTTTATCGCCCATTTCCACACATGCTCTGATAACCCTATTTACTTTCTGCTCCATCTCTGCATCACCGCGTTGTACTGCACTGAAGTCCAGTTCTTCTGTTAGCTCGCCAGCTAAAACAGATGAGGCAGCACCACCACCAATGCCAATTCTATATGCAGGTCCGCCTATTTTAACTACAAACATTCCTTTCTCGGGTTTGCCTTTTTCGATATGTCTATCCTCTATCTGTCCAATACCCCCGGTAAACATTATTGGTTTAACCCATTCCCTCCGTTCACTATCCGGCAGTCTCAATCCGAATGACCTTGTAAATCCCTGTATTACCGGTTCACCAAATTTATTTCCATAATCAGAGGCACCGTTACTTGCTTCTATCTCAATTTGAAGCGGTGAAGCGAGATTTTGGGGGTATTCAAAAGACGGATCTTCCCATGGAAGAGAATAATTAGGTATCCGAAGATTGCCAACACAATATGCAGCCGTCCCTGCTATTACTAAACTGCCTCTACCAGTCGCATGAACATCTCTTATCCTTCCTCCTGTACCTGTCTCGGCCCCTGGAAACGGAGCTACCCCTGTAGGAAAATTGTGTGTTTCAGCAGTAAATATGATGTGATAGTTAGGTTTTGATTCTCGAAAGCGAGATGATTTATTGGGACTCTCCGGGATTATGGTTAAAACTTCATAGCCACGAATTGCGCTTGAGTTATCTTTAAAGGCAATAACACTGTTACATGGGTTAGTCCTTAAGGGCAGCCTGATTATATCCATCAATGTATGGGGCATCTCCTTGCCATCAATAATCAATCTGCCTTTAAAGAACCAGTGTCTTGAATGCTCACTGTTTGATTGACCGAGGTCAAAACATTCCACATTCGTGGGGTTACGACCAATATCGTTAACAAAGAGGTTGTAATAATAGTCTATGTCCCATCCATCGAGACCGAGTCCTATTTCAGTATTTATTTTTCTCAGAACATCTTTACCTTTTTCAATCAGCGGGACTATATAAACAGGCTCTGGTTTTATTCCTGTCTCAAAAGTGGTAAGCGGCTCAGGATACAGGCATTCAGTCATTCGGTCGTGAATAAGATCAAGAAAAGACTGAAATTGAGAAGTTGAGAAATTGAGAAGTTGAGATTTCCGAACTTCTGAACTTCTGAACTTCTTATCTTCTTTTATAATCAGTTTATACCGTCTCGACCGCTCTATTCGTGCTATCTTTTTCAACCCACATGAATGACATACCGAAACCACATTTGTTGACCATGCGGTTGTGAAGTTCATGCGTGGCCCAACCTCAATAATCCCCCTCAGCCCCCCTTTAGTAAAGGGGGGTGAGGGGGGATTACTTATTAGAAAACTTTTCTCTGAAAAATTATTAGGTTCGAATGTCTCTGAAAGAAGCCATCGAAGAATATCTAATTCTTTCGTTGTAAGTGGAGATATTGTTTCGATATTAAAGCAGTACTCTGTTTCTATGTCCTTAATATCAGACGAAACCCTCTGCTGAGCAACTGATAACAGTTCGTTTTTCTTCGCATGAGAAAGTGCTGGCTTTCGATAAAGGTGTAATAGGATCATGAGGAATTTATTTTACCAGAAATAAAGGAATGGCGAATATTCTAAATAGAGTCTGTGTATAAACTGCTATTCAGATAATCCGTCATTCCCCGACTTGATCGGGGAATCCATGGTTCGACAAGCTCACCATGACAATGTCACTCTGAGCCTGTCGAAGGGTGGATTATCCGGTCAAGCCGGATAATGACAAAATACGACTTTATACACAGATACTAAATATCCATTCTCCGCAGGAATGACAAAAAAACTGACTTTATAGACTGACTGCTAAACGATATCTATCCCGTCAGGGTGGCAGAAGACCTTCCCCCCAAGGTGATGAAGGGTTTTCGCTTCATCGAGGTTAACCTTGAGATAATTTTCGAATATGCCTTCTTTTACTGAAGCAGCAACTACTTCTCCTATAAATATAGTGTGATCACCAGCTTCGTGATGAGAATAAAGCTTACACTCAATATTACCGATACACTCCTTAATGAGAGGAGCACCGACCTTCTGGGCCTTTAATGAGGTGAGTTTACATACCTTGAATTTGTCAGTATCTTTTCCTGAATGTGTCCCACAACATAATACTTCTTTAATCATTTCACGATGGGGGATATTTATAACAAACTCTTTGCTTTCTAAGATGAGCTTGTGTGAAAATCTCTCATGTCCTATGGAAACAGCCACAAGCATTGGTTTAAAGCTCACAGGCATCTGCCATGCGGCAGTCATAACATTGATTTTCTCTCCGAGTCTGGAAGTTATCAGTACGGTCGGGCCATGATTAATCAGACGGTTTGCATTTGTTATAATGATGCTCTTAAAAGACATAAATCCCTCCTGCTATATTCCTATTTGTGTAACCTTTCAGTTATGAGTGCATGAATAGTTGCATATTGTTGTTCCCCTCTTTGGCAAAGAGGGGTTAGGGGAGATTTTTCAATGATATTATAAAATCCCCCTCATTCCCCCTTTTCCAAAGGG
>JBFLZS010000043.1:0-25822 GCA_040756135.1 Nitrospirota bacterium | reverse complement strand
AAATTGTATAACCATAAAATCTCCCCTCGCCCCTCTTTTCCAAAGAGGGGTAATGCCTCCCTTTGGAAAAGGGAGGTTAGGAGGGATTTCTCGGTCATTGTACAGACTATTATAAGAAGATTAATAAAATTCAAGATTTAAAATGAAAAATTCAAAATTCTGCTAAAATATACCTCAATAAGGAGGGGTTATGAAAAAGAAAGCAACAACCAAAAAAATTGCTAAGAAGTCAACCAAAAAGGAAATAAAGAAAAAGCTAAAAACCACCCTTAAAACTGCGATGAAAAAAACTAAAAAAATAATGATAAAAGAGGAACCTAAGAGGGTTATGAAGAAGATTGTTGCTAAGATAGAGAAAAAGCCTAAAACAATTGCAAAAAGGGTCGTCCCTAAAATAGAGAAAGAAGTTAAAAAGATTACAAAGCGGGTTGTTGCCAAAATTGAGAAAAAACCTGTAAAGGCCACAAAGAGTGTTGTTGCTAAAGTTGAGAAAAAACTTAAAAAGGTTGCAAAAAAGATTATTGCTGAGATAGAGAAAAAACCTAAAAAAGTTGCAAGAAAGGTTATTGCAAAAATAGAGAAAAAGGTTCCTATTAAAGCTATAAAAAAAGTTGAAGTAAAGAAGGAAGAGGTTAAAGCAAAGATAAAAAAACCAGAGAAAGTTGTTGCAAAGGTAATTGAAAAACCTGAAAAGGTTGTGAAAAAAGTTGTTGTGAAGGCAGAGAAGAAGCTTCTTCCCGAAGCAATAAAGGAAGTTAAACCACAGAAAATTATAGAGAAACCAAAGAAAAAGGTTGAGATAAAGGTAAAGGAAAAACCAAAAAAGATAGTCAAAAAAGTTGAGGCTAAGGTTGAGCTAAAGAAGCCTGTAATAGAAGAAAAATATCCCCCAACGCCATGGGAAACACTGCCGGCAGAGTATGGTGGAGACAGCATTGTACTGATGACTGTTGACCCTAATAAACTTTTTACCTACTGGGAAGTGAGAGAGGATACACTTGCAGTGCATGAGGGCAACCTCAATGTCAGGGTATATGACGTTACAGGTGTTGAATTCGATGGCACTAATGCAAATAGCTATTTTAATACAACTGTGAGCGAGAGGATAGGTAGAAGGTATATAGATGTCAGCCCTGAAAAAGAATTTATTACAGATATCGGAATCATAAATATAGAGGGCGTCTTTATTACAATAGCAAGGTCTAATAAAGTTTTAACCCCTAAGATAACAATTTCAGAAGAAGCCGTTTTACCTCAGAAGCTCTACGAAACTGGTCTTCGTGTTGGATATTAATCAGAATACACAGTTGGAGTAAGCATCATCAAAGACTATTCGTACGCCGGTGTAGCTCAGAGGCAGAGCAGCTGATTCGTAATCAGCTGGTCGTCGGTTCAATTCCGACCACCGGCTCCAAATTTCTATCTGTCATTACCGCTACAGATTTTGGTGAATAAAAACTTTTTATCTTCTTTATGAGTTAGTGTAAACTAATCGCTATGAATCAGGAAATAAAGATTAGAGAATCTGATCTTCATCCGCATATAAGAGCGAGAATGTTGCAGCGGGGAATTTCCGTAAAAGAAATAGAAGAAGCCTTAAATAAAGGCTGGGATGCTGCTGATGCGGTTGAAGGTACTGCCGGTAAAGTTGCTGTGTTTGCTTATAATGCGGAATGGGAAGGAAAATTCTTTGAAGAAAAAGAGGTTACGGTATATTATAAATACAAAGGGGTACAATTTATTTTATTAACTGCCAAGGCAAGGTACGGCAAGAATTTCGAGAAGGGAGGAATAAGATGAAGATTGAATATGATCCTGACAGGGATTTGCTTTATATATATTTTGCAGAGATTGAAACAAAGGCAGCTGAGACCGTTACGATTAGGCCGGGCGTTCATGCGGATTTTGACAGGGACGGTAAACTCTTGGGTATTGAAGTGATAGAGGCGTCCAAGGTTATGGGCAAGAAGATCGAAATCAAATTACCTGAGCTTTCAGCGGCTTAATATGCATCGCTTCTTGATCGTAATAGAGAAAGCAAAAAATAATTATTCAGCATATTCTCCTGATTTGCCGGGTTGTATTGCACCGGTGCTACTGTTGAAGAAGTAAAAAAGAATATGCAAGAAGCTATTGAAATGCACGTAAGAGGGCTGAAAGAGGATAAATTACCGATACCAGAGTCTCATTCTCTTGCGGAATACGTTGCGGTTTAAATGGATGAGACAAAAATGCCCTTACAGAGTTAAAAAGTAGGTTATATAGTTATGGATAATGAAAATAAGGAAATAAAAAAAGTTGGGTATAAGGAAGATATAGAAAAGAAAAGTAAAACTTATACAGAGGAAATATGTGATACGTTTTTCAAAGAATTCAGGAAAGAAACGGATAGAGCTTGTGGCTGCTGGTCGTCGGTTCAATTCCGACCACCGGCTCTTGCCAAGTCTTGATAAAGTAAATAATTAAGGTTAATATAGACTTTGAAACTACAGGTTGGGCGATTAGCTCAGGGGGAGAGCGCTTCCTTCACACGGAAGAGGTCGCTGGTTCGAAACCAGCATCGCCTACCATATATTCTCCTAATCAACCTCTATCCTGTTACGTCCCTTTGTCTTTGCTTCATACAGGGCCACATCAGATGCATGAATCAGTTTCTCGGTAGTATCTATAGATGGGGCAGGCACACTGGCAATCCCGATACTTACAGTAATTTGCACAGGGATACTCGAAAATTTATGACTTGAAGCCGTCGTTAGTATTCTCGAAGCAGCTTGTAGGGCATCCTCTTTTTTTGTTGCAGGAAGCAAAACAATAAACTCCTCACCGCCCCATCTTGCCACAGTATCTATTTCTCTTACACTGCTTTTTATTATCTTTGCCACTTCCTTAAGAACCAGATCACCTGCATGATGACCATATTCATCATTAATCTTTTTAAAGTAGTCTATGTCTATCATCACACAGGAAGTCGAGGACTGGTACCTTATAGTCCTGCTGAATTCCTTTTCTATAACAGTCTCAAAATGCCTTCTGTTAAAGAGTCCTGTCAATGGATCCGTAATCGCAAGAGCTTCTACTTTTAACAGCACTTCCTCCAACTGACGGTTTTTCTCTCTTAACTCGTCCTGTAATTCCTTCGTTCTCAAACAGGCATATATCCTTGCATTGAGTTCAATTTCACTATATGGCTTGGGGAGATAGTCATCACCACCAGCTTCTAATCCTGCAACCTTTTCCATTGTGGAACCTTTAACTGTAAGGATTATTATAGGGATACCCCTGGTGTCTTTATCATGTTTTAACCATCGGCATACCTCGTTACCATCGAGATCTGGTAAAACAAGGTCAAGCAGTATAATATCCACAGGTTGGGTTTTCGCCACTTTAATTGCAGATTTACCATCTCCAACCCATATAACCTCGTATCCGCTATCCTCCAAAAAATCTTTTGCAGCTTTTGCCTGAAGTTTGTCGTCTTCTACAAGAAGAATTTTTGCCTTTGCCATTTTCGTATCCTTGGCACATATTGTAACTTCTGCCAGAAATTTTTGCAAAAGGTGGTAGAGGAAAATTTCGGTCATGTTATAATCTTTGTGTGCTATAAATATGAAAAAAATATTTACCCTCGGTACCAGCAGAAGGAGCGAAGAGGATTTCATAGAGATTCTTCTTGCCTACAATATTCAATCACTGATCGATGTCCGGAGGTTTCCAAGAAGTAAGACCCCGATATTCAGAAGAGAAAAGCTCGAACCTTTTCTAACCCTTGAAGGGATAGAATATCACTTCCTTGGAACAGAACTCGGGGGATTCAGAAAAGGCGGATACATCGCATATGTCCTTACTGATGATTTCAGAAGAGGGATTGATTTGCTTGAATCCATTGCACTTACTAAAATCTCGGTCATTGTATGTGCGGAACGATTTCCCTGGAAATGCCACCGAAAATGGATCGCTAGGGAACTGCATAAAAGGGGATGGGAAATAGAACATATCATAGAGAAAGGGAAGGTATGGATACCAAAATAGAGGCTGGCGGAGAGGCAGGGATTCGAACCCTGGGTGAAGTTACCCCCACAACGGTTTTCGAGACCGCCCCATTCAACCACTCTGGCACCTCTCCATAAAATAGTTATTAGTGATTAGTTGATTGCACTACCTCTGAAGTGAGGTCTCTCCCCCATATCCCTCTGATGTCGTATTCTCTGAAGATAGCTGGATTAACGGTCATCTCCCGTAGTGGTCATCAAGCCTTACAATGTCATCTTCACCCACATATTCCCCATTTTGCACCTCGATTATCTCCAGTGGCACTTTGCCGGGGTTCTCAAGTCTATGGATAGTTGATTTAGGAATATATGTTGATTCGTTTTCGTGGATAAGTTTTTCAAGATCACCTATAATCACCTTTGCTGTGCCCCTTATTACCACCCAATGTTCTGACCTGTGATGGTGTAATTGCAGACTGAGTCTCTCACCTACATTGACAACAACCCGTTTAATCTTGTACCTCGGTCCTTCTTCGAGCACGGTATAACTACCCCATGGTCTGTAGGTGGTTACGTGCTCTAAAGCTTCTTTGCGGTCTTCACTCTTGAGCTTATTTATAACTTCCTTTACCTTCTGCGCATGCCCCCTCTTTGTTATCAGCATTGCATCATCTGTCTCCACAATCAGACAGTCCTTTATACCTATTGTAGAAATGAGTCTTTTACTACCGATAATAAGGGAATTCCTGGTGTTAATAGTAATAACATCTCCTGTTTTGACATTCCCGTTCTTATCTTTGTCTAAAATATCGAACAATGAATCCCACGAACCTATGTCATTCCAATATAAGTCGAGAGGAAGCATTACTAACCTATCAGATTTCTCCATAACTGCATAGTCGATAGAGATATCGGGCATTTGGTCAAAGTTTGACACCGCCTCATCAAAACTCATATCAAACATTTCTTTTATCCCTGTCGCATGTTTTTCGAATTCATTAATTATTGTGTTGATACTAAAGGCAAACATCCCTGAGTTCCAGTAATAATTGCCTTCCTTTATATATTGCTTTGCAGTATCTGTATCAGGTTTCTCTGTAAACCTTTCTGCTTTAAAGTACCCATGGCTCGTGATCTCACCTGAAAATCCCCCCATCCCCCCTTTACTAAAGGGGGGCGAGGGGGGATTTTTGATTTTTATATATCCATAACCTGTTTCTGGCCTCGTAGGTTTTATACCAAAGGTAATAATGTGTCCCTGTTTTGCGACCTCATCTGCCTGCTTTATATATTCCATGAATTTATCTACAGGTTTAATGATATGGTCAGACGGTGATATGAAGAGTACTTCATCCCTGTCGCAGTCTAATTTTTCGAGACAGTACTTTACACCAAGTACTATTGCCGGTGCTGTATTTCTACTCTCGGGCTCAAGAATAATATTAGTAAGTGGTGAGCTGCGGGTGTTAAATAAGGCATCAAGGTCAGATTTGACATGAAATTTGTATTCGTTATTGGTCACTACAATAATGTCCTCAGGCAACATTACACCACAAAGTCTTTCTACGGTCTGTTGAAGAAGGGACTGATTCCCGCTCAACCGCAGGAACTGTTTCGGATAGTTCTTTCTACTTAACGGCCAAAGCCGTGTACCGCTACCACCTGCAAGGATAAGTGCTTTCATGGTTTAAATTAAAATAACATATACGAACTGCATTTTGCTAAAAAGTCCGGGGATTCAACAGTTATTAGCTATAGCCATCTCTACAAACTCTTTAAACTCCCTTTTAAAACCTTCCTTGCTAAATCTCTCTGCATTTTTTCTTATTTCGTGAAAATCAAACTTATCCTGCCTCTTTTCAAACAAATTTACCGCAACAATCAGGCTTTCTACAGTTTGTTCCTTAAAAAGGATGCCGGTTTTATTCTCTACAATAGTCTCTAAAGTACCACCTTTTCCATAGGCTATTACAGGTGTCCCACATGCCTGTGCTTCTACAGGAATTATTCCAAAATCCTCTTCTGCTGCAAAAATAAAGGCCCGGGCCTTTTGCAGATATTCTTTTAAAACATCATCCTTCTGATAACCTAAAAGCTCTACATTACTCTTGGCCTTCTTCTTTATCTTCTCAAAATCGGGACCATCCCCGATGACAACCAACTTTTTATCAGGCATCTTAGAAAATGCCTCAACCGTTAAGTCTATTTTTTTATACGGAACCATTCTTGAGGCAGTCAAGAAGAAATCCTCTCTCTTGTTACCTACATGAAATTTTTCTATATCAATAGGCGGATAGATAACTACACTATCTCTACCGTAAACTTTTTTAATTCTTCTGGCGATATAGTTGGATAATGTTACAAAATAATTAACCCTGTTTGTTGTTGCTAAATCCCACATCCTCATATAATGGAGAATTACCTTTGCGATTAATCCTTTAATCCCTTTATCAAGATTAGTCTCTTTTAAATATTGATGATGCAAATCCCATACATACCTTATCGGTGTATAACAATAACAGATATGTAGCTGATTGCTATTAGTAAGAACTCCTTTAGCCACGGCGTGAGAGCTGGAGATAATCAAATCATATCCAGAGAGGTCGAACTGTTCAATAGCAAGTGGCATCAATGGTAGATAGCTACGGTATTTCTTTCTTGCGAAGGGAAGTCTTTGAACAAAGGAGACATTGACCCTTTTGTTGAGAATGAAATTCCGTTCATCCTCAGGGAGGAAGTCAATTAGACTATAAAGATCAGCCTTTGGATAAAGCTGGATTATCTGCTCCAGCACTCGCTCTGCACCAGCATAAGTTACAAGCCAGTCATGAATGATAGCGATCTCCATAAATCAATGCCCTTTTCATCCTGAAATTTCTTCAAAAACTTTAATATACTCTTTTGCCGACTTTTCCCAGCTGAAAAGCTTAGCCCTTTCAAGACCTTTCTCTATCAGGCTTAGCTTCAGGGTCTTGTCAGTAAGCACTTTACGAATCCCCTCCGCTATATTTTCTACATTATAAGGATCAACATAGCACGCAGCATCTCCGCAGACCTCTGGCAGACTTGCTACATTGGAAACCACAACAGGACATCCACAAGCCATAGCTTCCAGAGGTGGAAGTCCAAAGCCTTCGTAAAGGGAGGGATATGCAAAACATGATGCTCCTCTATAAAGGTTAGTCAGTTCTTCGGTATCTACGTATCCCAAATATTCCACGTTCCCCCTTAGTTTATTGAGCAGTCCAAGTATCTCGGAGTTTCCCCATCCCTTGAAGCCTACGAGTAGGAGTTTAAAATCTCTCTTAATATATTCTGGCAGAAGAAGATAGGCATTTAAAAGGCCGATTAGATTCTTCCTCGGCTCAATCGAACCTACAAACAGAATATAGTTATCCAATCTGTTTTTAATTCTATTGTTTTCAACGGTGCTGAACACAGCATTATATCCAGGATATACTGTCATAACCTTAGTATCTCTGATTTTCAATATCTCAAGGGCTTCTTTCTCAACGTATTTTGAGATTGTTATGATGACATCTGATTTTTTAATCCGTTTAAAAAAGTTTTTAGAAAAATATTCCACTCTATCCACAGGATGCCATTCTGGATACCGGTAAAACGAAAAATCATAAACAGTGGTAACAGTTTTTCTGGCTTTTATATTTAGGGGTATAAAATTCGGTTCAAAATAAATGTCATAATTCTTAAGCTGCAAGTGGGCCAGCCTGCTTTTTAAATTTCTGGCATACGAAGATACAAGGGGTAATTTTTTTATGGATTCTTTTATGCGGTAGAACATTTCACTTTCACCGCTATAAAATTTTAATTTCCTTGTAAAATAACCATAATAGTAAGTGTAGTCAAAATCTTGCTTTAACTTCCGGAATTCTGTAATCAGATTATATGTATAATTGCCGACCCCTGTTAAAGGACTAAGCAATGGTATCGCGTTTATAACTATTTTCATAGCATCTCCAATGCGGTGCTAAAAATAGCATTGCTTCTCATCATCCGATAAATCTCATCTGCAATTTTATCAAAGACCTCTGTATCTTGAGATATTCCCAACAAAGCAAGTTCTATACTCACCTTATCAACGAGTTCCAATACAGGTTCCCAATTTTTAACTTTATCAAGAAATTTAAGGAACTTCTGGCTATATTTCTGAGCACTGAAATTCTCAATAGCAAACTGTCTACCTTTTATACCTATATTTTTCCTTATTTTATATTCATAAACTAATTTCTTAAACGCCTTAAGCAAATCCTCCTCTTCCTTGTCCACGCTTATCTTTATTATGCAATCATCCGGCAGCTCACTGTAGAAACCGGCATCAGTAGCAATAACAGGTTTTCCAAAATATAACTCTTCAATAAGAGACCACGAAGCCCCTTCCATTGCGGGAAATCTCAAATTAACAAAGATATCGGCATTCGACATATAAGCGTAAAGCAGGTTATCGGGTTGGAACCCAAGAAATTTAACGGCTTTTTGGAGGTTATATTTTTCGGCAAGGGATTGAAGGGATAAAAAATATTGAGAATGTTCATCATAGGACCCAATAATTAAATAAATAATCTTTTTTGCTAACTCTTTGTTGTCGCCTAAAATTTTTATTACCCTATCTATCCTTTTGTTAGGATTAACATGTCCAATAGTAATCATGAGTATCTTATCTTCTGGTATTCCCAAATCAGCTTTACTGATTTGGGAATTATTAATTGATACATCATACGAATAAAAAGGGTGGGATATCACTTCGACTGGCCCCAAAAATCTTTTAATGACTTCATTGGCATGAAAACGGGAATGCACAACAACACCTTTTGCTCCCTCTATGGCCTTTTCAAAAAATGGATATTTTATAACTTCATCAGTATCCCAAACTGGTGTACGCTTACCGTTAACAGAATCAGTGGCAATATCCCTACCATTTTCTCCATATAATATTTCCATTTCTCTTAAAAATGCGTTCGTGTCATTCTTATGTACGAGGTAGTAGCCTATAAAGAAATGATGCATCACAAAATCATGTAATATGACTACACCTTTAATTTTTTTTGAGACCTCATAAATATCTTTGTGAAAATCCAGATAATTACCCATGTTGTAGATTACAAGATCGTAATCCTTTAATTTCTGTAACAGATCATCATTTGGCTGATAATGAAATATCTTAAGTTCAGTAGGTATCAGATTTGTTTCTTCTGATAACCATAGATCAACTTCACAGTGTTTGATAAGGTCATTTGTGATTGACTGGCTATATTTACCGATTGCACTCTTTGTAGAAAAGGGCGTAAACCAGGCTATCTTCATTTTGTCAACCTATGTATTACATTATCCCATGTTATTTTCATAGAGAGGAGTTTCTCATATCCTCTTTGACCCATTTTTGCAGCCAACGCCTTACTATAAAAAAGCTTATCCACCGTTTCAGCAATAGCCTCAGGTTCCGGCGGAACAACAAATCCACTCACTCCATCTTCTACTACTTCTAACGTACCACCTGAGTCAGTGCATGTTATGACAGGTTTTCTCGAATGATAAGCCTCCAAAGAAACATATCCATAAGAGTCCTCATCATATGGGATATAGATACAACCTAAGGCATTGGCAAAAAGTTTAATCTTTTCAGCCTGTGAGATCCACCTCCCCATTATCTTAACCTTAGATTCCAAATTATTTTTTCTAACTGTAGATTCTACATATTTCAATTCCTCTTCCGAATCGGGATTACCGGCAATCAAAAGCTTTATGTTAGATTTTATGTACCTCATAGCTTCCACTGCTAAATATTGCCTTTTACATCTTGTTATCCTGCTGGGATAAAAGATGTAATCACTATATTCTTCACAATAATATTCCCCTGCATTCATCAAGGGAGGATACAGAACCTCCGAATCAATATCATTAAATTTCTTAAGTCTATTGGATACAGTTTTTGAATTCGTATATATCTTTTTTACCTCCTGTAGAAAGGTGTTGTCCGCATGTATAACTGCCTCTCTAATCTTTAACCCTTCCGGTGTATCTGGAATATCCTGATAAGGTGTCCCCCATAGTTCATAAGCCTGTCTAAACTGGTGTAACAACCATAATACCTTGTTTGGATGTTTTACATAGTAAACAGGAAATTTTAAGGCGATTAATCTATCGATGTTTTCAAATCTCATTAATCTACATGCCAACATATGTTCAAGTATTTTCTGAGGAGGATACCATTTTAATGGAATTTTAATAACTGTTGCCTTATAACCATATTCGATCAGTTTATTTCTGAGGCTATCTGCGAGAAATTCTGCGCCACCATAGATAAATGGTACAAAGTTATTTACAATCGCTATCTTCATCCGATCAACTTCTGTATTACATTATCCCAGGTTATGTTCATAGAGATAAGCTTCCCATAACCCGATTGTCCCATTTTTTCTGCCAATGCTTTGTCATAAAAAAGTTTATCCATCGCTTCAGCAATGACTTCAGGCTCTGGCAGGGTCACAAAACCATTAATCCCGTTTTCTACAACCTCTAACGCGCCCCCCGAATCACTGCATGTTATGACAGGTTTTCTCGAATAATAAGCCTCTAAAGAAACATACCCGTAAGAGTCCTCATCGAATGGTATATATATACAACCAAGAGCATTGGCAAAAAGTTCAATCTTTTCCTCCAGAGAGACCCATCTGCTTATGAGTTCAACCTTACTACTTAAGTCATTTTTTCTGACAATAGATTCTACGTATTCCAGCTCATCTTTTGTATCAGGATTACCAGCTATCACTAATTTCACATCGGACTTTGTGTGCTTCATAGCCTCTATAGCCAGATACTGCCTCTTGACCATCGTTATCCTGCTTGGATAAAAGATATAATCTCCGTATCCTTTACAGCAATATTTCTCCGCTTGCAAAAGAGGAGGATATAAAACCTCAGAATCAATACCGTTGAATTTCCTAAGCCTGTCGGCTACAACTTTTGAATTCGCATATATCTTTTTCGCCTCCCTTAAAAAGATATTGTCAGACTGAATGATCGCTTCCCGAATCTGCAAACCTTCCTTTGTAGGTGGAATATCCTGATAAGGCGTACCCCAGAGATCGTAGGCTCCGCGGTGGTGGTGAATAAACCATAATACCTTATTTGGATGCTTGATGATATAGCTTGGCGTTCTTATCGCAATAAGCAAATCAGCATATTCACTTATATCAAAGAGTCTTAAGGCAAGCATTTGTTCTATCATCTCCGGGTAATATGGATGGAATGGTATTTTTATGACTTCAGATTTATAGCCATATTTTTTTAAGGTTTCATCCAGCCAATCAACAATAAAAGTTTGTCCGCCTTCAATAAAAGGAACTATTGTGCTAATAATAAGAACTTTCACCTGAAAATATCTCAAATCCCCCCTACCCCCCCTTTTCTAAAGGGGGGAGTGGGGGGATTACAAATTTTCATCATCCTTTGAGTCTTTTTGAGACATGAATGTTTCATGCGGAATATATCTTGCAGTAATATTTAATCTTATCTGCTATATAAACAATATTTTCTTCTGTGAGCAATGCATGAGTAGGAAGATTCAAACCTCTCGAGGCGATGCTATCTGCTACAGGATATTTGTTCTCCGATCTCTTATAGGGCGGTAAGACATGCATCGGATAAAATATTGGTCTTGTTTCTATCCCGTCTGTTTGGAGGAGCCGCATAAATTCATCTCGAGATATTTTCACGGAATTTTTAAGTAAGATAGAAAACATCCAAAATGAATGCCTTGCCCATCCTTTCTCTACAGGAAGTTCTAAAAAATCGTGAAGCCCTTGCAAATACTTATAGTATAAGTCTGCTACTTCTCTCCTTTTATTTAAATGCCAGGAGATATTTTCTAACTGGGCTAAACCGATAGCAGCCTGCACATTTGTCAATCGGTAGTTATATCCTACAATCGGAAACCAGTAGCGACGTTTTGGATCCATCCCCTGGCCCTTCAGCAAACGGATTTTTTCTGCAATTATGTCATCATTTGTAACAACCATACCGCCTTCCCCTGTAGTAATGATCTTATTCCCGAAGAAACTAAAGGCGCCTATATCTCCGATTGAGCCTGCTATTCTATTTTTATAGAGGGCCCCGTGGGCTTCTGCAGCATCCTCTATAACAAAAAGATTGTGAGTTCTTGCAATTTCCAATACGGGATCCATATCCGCAGGGTGTCCATAAAGATGAACAATTATGATCCCTTTTGTTTTTGAAGTAATTTTCTCTTCAATTCTCCTGGGATCAATATTCAAGGTCTCAGGGTCGCTATCCACAAAAACAGGGCATGCACCGCAATAAGTAACCACATTGGCAGTAGCGACATAGGTTAACGTAGGAACTATAATTTCATCACCGGGTCCAACATCGTAAGCCAAAAGGGCAAGATGGAGGGCAACCGTCCCATTGCTGCAGGATATTGCATGTTTTACCTTGCAAAATAATGCGAACCTTTCTTCAAATTCTTTTATATATTTCCCAATGGATGAAACCCATCCAGTTTCAATACAATCTATGACATATTTTTTTTCATTTCCAATAAATAGGGGACTTGCAACAGGTATGTGCTTTTGCATATTCACACCTGGCATTTAAATTCCTTAACTATTTTAGCTGGTACTCCTACAGCCAGTGAATATCCTGGAAGGTCATTGACCACAACAGCTCCTGCTCCAACCGTTGTCCATTCTCCAATAGTAATTTTGGGTATAACTTTACATCCAATTCCAAGAAATGTGCCTTTGCCAATCCTTACATTTCCTGCAATATTACAACCAGGAGCTATATGACAACTTTCCTCTATAATACAGTCATGATCTATAGTTGAACCTGTGTTTATGATTGCATTATTTCCAATAACCGTCTCTGGATTTATTACGGCCCCTTGCACTATAGCAATACCCGAACCTAATTTAACCGATTTCGATATATACGAATGAGGACTTATAGCATTGATCAGTTCAAACCCCATCTTTTTAACGCAGTCTGATATCTCACTTCTTATCTTGTTATCACCTATAGCAACAAAAGCATGTCTTAACCCATTTTTGTACAACTGCGGGAGTATAGAATCATCGCCTAAAACAGGAAGACCCATAATATCCTTTTGTTTTAAGGAGGCATCTGTGCATCCTATAATTTTATAATTATCAGAACTTTTCAAGATATCTATAATTACCTTTGCATGTCCTCCCGAGCCGATAATTATTATTTTTTTCGGCATATATACGTATGTAAAATATTATTTTACCTTAAAGCTAATTATAAATGGTCTTGTTCCACACTGAGAAAACCAAGCAACATGTTCACAAACTAAATCAAACTCCATAGTATATTTATTCGGGGATAAACCATCTATATTTATCATAATCTCAACATCGATGGTTTGACCTAACCGTACCTGTTTTTGAAGAACAACCCTGTTTTCTCTTATACAGTTCCCCTCAATATTGAAAATACGAACAGCAAATGCCACAAAACCCTTCAGTGTCGGGAAATTTGACCATGAAACTTCTCCAACATTCTGAAGTCTAAATTTGAAATTTAACAATTTGTCGGCAAAAGATTCATCTTTTATTAATGGTAAAGAAAGAGGCGATATCGTAGCCCTTAATTTGTTTGGATCTGTGTAAAAATAACTTATTAGGGGAGTTGTCTTAAATGCTACAAAAAAGTTTGGGCGGCACTGATTGCCAAGCCTGCTATCTATTGCATGGTGGATAATCTTAACTGTCATCGGTGTTAAGACACCTGCTAAATTATCTAATTGAAATAATTCTTCAACATATTCGAAACCAGTCTTAACTAACATAGACTTGAGCTCCTCTCTAAAAAAAGGCCTCTCAAGCCATTGGTTTTTTATCATTGCCTCTATAATCTCTTTCTCTTCGACGGATCCTTTTGGAGGACGTACCATCTCCTTTATGATTATAAACCCTGTGTCAGCAAGTAACCTATAAATATTATGTAATACCGATATTGGGTCATCTAAGTGGTGTAATGCATCGAAAAGGATTGCGCAATCGAATCTTTTATCAAAATCAAGGCTATGGATATCAGCACATCGAAAAGTTAGATTTAACTTTTCAGAGTTTGTGATGCATTTCTTACGATCATTAGCAACACCAATAAATTGTTCTGAAATATCAACGCCCATAACTTCAAACCCAAGCCTGGATAAGTATTCTGCCAACCATCCTGAGCCACATGCTATGTCAATAATATTCTTAGGACTGAGAACGGATAAAATATGAGCGATACCAAGAATATCATTCAAATGAATCAGGGCACTTCTTCTATGTTTGTCTATAGCTTCAGGATCAAAATCAGTAAAAAATGGTCTATCGTATGCGTAGCGGCGTTCTCCTTCATTTAACCTAAATAGAAGTGTTTTTGATGATTCTTTATTAACTTTAATTATATCCCTAACTATCGTATCAAAATCATCCATCATATTCATTATTTCCTACCAATTATCGCATAATAAAGATTTTTGACTTTATAACATAGGATTACTGCCTTTATTTTTAACTTCTTTCGAAAGGATTACATTAATTGAAAAACAATCCAATAATTCTTGTTGTGATATTGGCAGTATTTCACCTGTAAGGTCATCTACCCTTTTGATAGAAAACCCATAATCATGAATCTCGTCTATAAAGCCTTTTTCGTTTATCCCGGCCCTGCGGAGATGTACAGGTGCAAATTCCATAAATACAGTTATCTGAGGATTTTTCTCTATCATTTTTTTCATTCCTCTTAGTATGAAAGGTTCAGATCCCTCGGCATCTATTTTAACAATATCAACTCGTGATTCGTTACTTAAGGCATCGTCCAGAGAAGTTGTTTCTGACTCTATAAAATCAGTATCTTCTGGATTCGGAAAAAGTGTATTATGTGTCAAGTTATTTTTATAAATATATAATTTTATCTTTTTATTACTTCTATCCATGACTGCCATCTGTCTTAAGATTATTCTATCAGACTCAAGAAAGCCGTTAACCTGCATATTATTTTTTAATAAATCAAAGGTTCGAGGTGTAGGCTCAAAACTATAAACCTTACCTTCATTTCCAATGAGACTAGCGGCAATTAAGGTATATAGCCCTACGTTAGCTCCAACATCAATAACGACCATGCCATCTTTTACGTAACTCTTAAATAACTTTACTAGACCGGGTTCTAAATTGCCTTTGAAAACCTGGTATGCCACAAGCCTCCATTCTTCACATGGGAATCCCATTATAAAGCCTTCCACCTTTGTCACAACTACGTTCCCGGCAGTTATCACTGGTATGAAATCTCCTTCTATATTAACAATTTCGGCAGATCTATGGTTAGCACGTTCCTCTCTCATAAAATCAGTAGCCTGACCAAGGACAATAGGCTTACCGTTAATATCCTCGATTGTCCTATCCCTATCAGCTAATTCACTCTCTAAATTATCTACTCTATTTATCAATTCCTGAATTATTCCATCCTTCTCAGCAATCTCTGCCTCTTGATTGTTTAATTCTTGATATAATGCATCCTTGGTTTTATTAAGCCTGTTATTAATCTCTTCAAGGGTTTTATCCCTATCAGCCAACTCATTCCTCAGGCTATCTATCCTTTGATTTAGGGCATCAATGAACCTGTTCATGCTTATTTGTAATCCCCTAAAATCTTTGCTTAAATCGTAAGATCTGGAAGGTAATTTAACACGTCTATAGAGCCATATAAAAAGGTTAGAGATAATCGGAATCTTTTTAATCCCTCGCATCAATCTATACTTTAAGACCGTTTTCCTGAGCATTTCTAATCCGGCTAACTCTACCTGTTTTTCCTTTGCTTCAGGGGAAGTTGCTATGTAATACAGGATAGCCTCATTAGGAATACCTTCCAGAAAAAGATTTATATAATGACTAAAACCAGCAGGGTCGGGTTCTCTTAATAGAATATTTCTATAAACCTCTTTAATAAATTGTTCACCATGATGACCAAGCAAGTCATTAACGTGTATTTTTTTCTGAGGCATCGTGGCAATTGTCATAGTGTTTTGCTCATAAATATAATCAGGATGTTGTTCTCTCGCCTTTCTCAAATTCTCCTTTATTCTTTCTTTTATCTTCCCTACGGTTATCTCTTCCACTATATGTTTCATATTATAGTATTATTATATTTTGTTATAACCTCTTTTGGCTCTCCCATCATTTTAATAGAATGACTATCAATCCACATCACCCTATCACATATCCTCTTTACATCTCCCATGGAGTGGGATACAAAGACCATTGTAACTCCTTTTTTCTTAAAACCCATCATTTTATCAATGCACTTTTTCTGAAACTCCAAATCCCCCACTGCCAATACTTCATCAATCAATAAAATCTCGGGGTTAAGATTCGCTACTACTGAAAAACCCAGTCTCGCAAGCATACCACTCGAATAAATCCTTATAGGTTGGTTTATGAAGTCACCGAGTTCAGAAAATTCTATTATCTCATCCATTTTTTTAAAAACCTCTGTCCTTGTAAGTCCCATAAGGACACCATTAAGCATGATATTTTCTCTTCCTGTAAGATCGGCATGAAACCCTGCCCCAAGCTCAAGGAGAGGCGAAATCCTTCCCTTCACTATTACCCTGCCTTTGCTCGGCTTCAAAACACCTGCAATAAGTCCAAGGGTGGTACTTTTACCAACACCGTTTCTTCCTATTATGCCAAAAGTCTCACCTTTATAAACCTCGAAAGATATATCACAAAGGGCCTCAAACCTTGAATTCTTTATCTGGCTTACTGCCTTTGGAAAATGAAACAGGAAATTCTTAATCCCTCCTGTGATGTGATGATAAAGAAGGTAGTTTTTGCTAACATTATTAAATAGTATTACTGCTTCTCTCATAAAACTTCAGCAAATTTCCATGAAAGCTTTTTGTACACCAGATAACCTATCATAAAGGCAAAGATACTATAGACAAGGCTAACCATTAAAGATGATGGCTCTAATGTCCCGTTTAGAAAAAGACTTCTCCAGCTCATCATCAAAGGGGCAAGCGGATTGAGATAGATTAAGTGTTTATATCTTCCTGGTATCATTGTCTCAGGATAAATAATAGGAGTAAAATAAAAAATAAGTGTTGTACATACAACCGTCAACCGCTCAAGGTCTCTAAAAAATAAATTTATTGATGAGATCATTAGAGAGACCCCGTATGTTATAAGGAGCTGGATACCCATTAAGACCGGTATCCCATAGAGCCATGTGAGTGATGGTGATTTGTGATATAGAAAAAGAAAAAGGACTATTACAGGGACAGACATGACAAAATGTATCATATCCTGAAGGACTGCTGTTAATGGTATTATGTTTCTTGGAAAATTCACTTTCTTAATGATTGAGGCATCTCCCAGAAATACCATAGGAGAAACATTTGCAGAATTGGAGAACCATTGCCAGGGGAAAAGTCCGGCAATAAGAAACAGGGCATAGTCTTCCATCTGTATCTTCATCACAACCTTAAAGGCAATAAAGAAAACGAAGGCAAAGGCGAGCGGATGGGCCACAGACCATAGATAGCCAAGGAAGCTGCTCTTATATCTGACCTTAATATCCTTCTGGGTAAGAACTATAATGAGGTCGATAAAGTGCTGAATTCTGTGATTGAACAATTATTCCCCTTATAACGCATATATTTTGGAAAACGTTGGTAAAGGTCTGTAATTCAGCAACACTCCATTCTCTATCGTTCCTTTCCGATGAAAATACATGAAAAGAGGTACTCAGGCAATAGTTAAAAGTTTAAAATTCTAATCACCTTCGAGACCTGAAAAACCGCTTCAAAATCTCTGCACATTCATCTTCGAGCATACCCGATACAACCTCTACCTGGTGGTTAAGTCTTTTATCTGATAGTAGATTATAAAGACTATCAACTGCCCCACCCTTTTCATCCTTACATCCATAGACAAGTCTGCCGAGTCTTGCATTAATCATTGCGCCTGCACACATAATGCATGGCTCTTTTGTTACATAAAGTGTTGCATCTGTCAGTCGCCATCTGCTATTGTTATCTGATAATCCCCCCCATCCCCCTTTACCAAATGGGGGTAAGGGGTAATTATTTGAACCAGATCTGAGTACAAGTATTTCAGCATGTCCTGTTGGGTCGTTTGAAGCCTCCCTGCAGTTATGTGACCTTGCAATTACGTTACCCTCTTTTACAAGTACTGCACCGACAGGGACTTCAGCCTCTTCAAAAGCAAGGCTGGCCTCTTCGAGTGCCAGCCTCATAAAGTAAATATCTTGTCCCCTTCTATCCACAAATGACTATTTATTGCTTTTTAGTAAACGCGCCCAGGAGGATTTGAACCCCCGACCTGCGGATTCGTAGTCCGACGCTCTATCCATCTGAGCTATGGGCGCCTTGAACGATTAACTTTATCAATACAATCCTTGATTTGTCAATTTTTCGACCTTTGCTATCACATATTCCCTTGTATTTTAGCAACAGCTTCACTTGCCCACTGTCCTAAAGGTTTTTCATTAAAATCACCTTTTATATAAATCCGCACTCGTTTTTTACGTCTTAATAGTTTTTTCAGAAAAGGCAAAGCTGGTTTAAAACCTACCTCACCCATTGCCCATGCAGCAAGACAAAGAGTCTCTGGATCATCATTCTTAAATGCTGCTAATATTTTTTCTCGAAAATATTCTACCGATTCTGCTATCTGTTCGCCTAACCGCCCTATCCCCCACAGAGCACCCTTTATCAAGGGTGGTTCCTCGAATGTATGGGCTATCATCATACTCCCATAAGGCTCAAGTAATTCAGGAATATTAATAATAATTTCAGCAATTGTTTGGGGAGCGCTCCAGCCTATCCCTCCTGACTCATCATTGATCGACCAGAAAAGGTTCCTCATATACTCCCTCACCTTTTCTTTTTGCCCTTTCTCCCATAATCTTTGAATAAACTTGGCTACACATTCAATTGCCGGCCATCGCTGTCTTTCATCAATATCAAACAGTCTGAAACGGAGTTCATTCCAGAATTGTCTGTGCTTCTCGCAGAGTTCTATTAGGCGTTTGCAATCCCTTCTATCCAGAAGATCCAGTACCTCTTGTTTTACGGACTTTTGCATCTTGTTATTAACATCTCATAATTGAATGCACATTTATTAGAAAATCTCCCCTCCCCCTCTTTGCCATCCTTCGACAGGCTCAGGATGACAAATGTCATGGTGAGCTTGTCGAACCATTCCTCCCTTTGGCAAAGGGAGGTTAGGAGGGATTTTATAAAACTAATGTCGTTATGATGAGACCCTTAATAATACAGAGGCTTAGAGGCTGTATCGCAATTATGATAACAACGATGTCTCAATATATCGTAGCCGCAAACTTTAGTTTGCGCAGAATTTACGCAGGCTAAAGCCTGCGACTACCATTGACATGTGTTTACCCTCTCCTTATACCTTCTTTCAGGACAATGCCATATTTTGGATGCTCAAAGGGATGTATTGTAGGCACCTTCGCAAATAACCATCCCCACTTTCTTCCAGGAGCAGGAAATATCTGTTTACCTCCCTCAAAAACCCTTATCGCCAGTGCAGGGTTATTGGGCTGATTTGACACAGAGGTCAGTGTAAAACCTTCCATCTTAAAGTCGGGCAGAAACTCCCCAACAGTTATCTTAAGATTGGAATTCGGGATCGAAAAATCACTATTTAGCTTCACTGTATATTCCTGTTTCGTCTTCGCAATCCTATCCTCAAGAATTATCTTTGCCGCACTCCATTTGCCCCTAACAGAATCGGGTATGTTTATTTGTGATTGGCCTTTTGGCATCATCATACCAGGCCCTGGAACTTGCTGTTGCCCTCCTGGTGATAACGGACCTTGCATCATAGGACCTTGTGGCATTTGTCCGGGTGCCGCAGTCCCTGGGGTCTGTGGAATGGGTGGTTGAGCTTCCTTCTTTTTGCACGCACCTACTGAAACAGTTAAAACAAGACACAATGTTACCGCTAACAACTTTCTCTTCATCTATTCCTCCTCAATTTTAAAGATAATATTAGTTCTGAACCTCTTCACCTATCGTTACTGGCGGAGAGGCAGGGATTCGAACCCTGGGTGAAGTTTTACCCCCACAACCGCTTAGCAGGCGGCTGCCTTCGACCATCTCGGCCACCTCTCCACAATAAATAATGTCTACACATAAACTCGTATATTGTCATTGTCCGGCTTGACCGGACAATCCACCCTTCGACAGGGCTTCGACGGTGAGCTCAGCCGAACCGCTCAGGGTGACAATTGTCATGGTGACTCTTCGGCAGGCTCAGAGTGACAATGTCATCCTGAGCTTGTCGAAGGATGTCGAACCATGGATTCCCCGATCAAGTCGGGGAATGACAGCCTGTTCAAATAGTAGTTTATACACAGACTCTAAATAGTTAGATCTTATACTAACAACTCGAAATAGGCTTTGTAAAGGAATCCGGACGCTGGGTAGTGCGACACTAACTTATGTCCCTATGCACTATGCTCAGATCTATCAAATGTTTTTTGAGATAGCCCTGTAGTTTTTCTACGATGGCTGGAGAACGGTGATTGCCGCCTGTACAACCGATGCCGATTGTCAGGTAGGTTCTGCCTTCCTCGATATACAGTGGAATAAGAAAATCTATCAATTCCCTTATTTTACTCAAAAATGCCTTTGTTTCTGGCTTTTTAAGTACATAGTCGGAAACCTTTTTATCTGTCCCTTTCAGTGACTTTAATCCCGGAATAAAATTTGGATTGGGTAGAAACCGCACGTCGAAAAGCAGGTCAATGTTCTGGGGCGTACCGAATTTATAGCCAAAAGAGATAAGAACTACTGTCATCGGCTTTTTGCCTTTCTGTATCCCGTAGAGGGATGTCACAAAATGTCTCAATTGATGTGGTGTGAAAGAAGACGTATCAAGGATTCTGTCAGCTGCATCTTTCAAGATAGAAAGCCTTCCCTTTTCGACATTGATCGCTTCTTCAATATTTCCTCCGAGCGGATGAGGTCTGCGGGTCTCTTTAAATCTTCTCACAAGGACATCTCTCTCTGCCTCAAGAAAGAGGACTTCTGTTCGATATTTATTCCTAAGGGCTTTTAGGACGTCACTGATTTCAGATAAAAATCCTTTTTCTCTTATGTCGATACCTATTCCTATTTTTTTAATCTCTCTGCTTTTAGACACAATTGCAGCAAATGATTCAATAAGTGCAACAGGAAGGTTATCCACACAAAAATAGTTGGAATCCTCGAGAGATCTCAGTGCAACAGTCTTACCAGAGCCAGAAAGGCCGGTGATGATTACGATAATCGGCTTTATCATTTAATGAACCACCCTGCAGCAAGCTGCGAGGTATCAAAACTGAAACAAAAACAATATTCGTCATTCCCCGGCTTGACCGGGGAATCCAGAAAATAAAGAACTGGATTCCGCATCGAGTGCGGAATGACATTTCTATTATGGACTTTAGTATACAATAGTTTTTTTTAACCCCAAGCAGAGCTTCGAGGAATTCTTTGATTAAATGGGAAGTGAGAAATAGGAAATGGGAAGTCTAAAACTTCTTTATTTCTTACTTCCTACTTCCTACTTCTTAGTTTATTTCACTGGCTCTATAAGGCCGAAATTGCCATCTCTTCTGCGATATATAACGTTTATATCTCCACTATTTTCATTCGTGAAAATAAAGAATTCCTTGTCGAGGAGTTCCATCTGCATGGCAGCCTCGTCCGGATTCATCGGTTTCATTTCGAACCGCTTATTTTTTATAATCCTGCCTGTCTCTACTATGGCTATATCCTTTAACCCTGTATCGCTTGTCTTTCCCTCAGATTTTCTATGAGAGACAAGTTTCTCTTTGTATTTTTTTATCTGTCTCTCGATCTTTTCTATTACCTCATCGATTGAAGAATACACCTCACCTGTAACCCCCTCTGCCTGTATGAGGACTCCGTTGACCTTAAGCAGGACTTCTACTTTATGCCTGTATTTTTCTATGCTTAGAGTAACAATAGCCTCGGATATGTTTGATAGATAACGGTCGAATCTTTTAATCTTCTTTTCCGCATAGCTTTTCAGTGCAGGGGTAATTTCAAGGTGTCTTCCGGTCACGATGATATTCATAACTCCTCCTTTTAATTAATTTTCTTCGGTAAGTTTGTGATGGGATTCCCAGTTCCTCCCTATATTTTGCTATTGTTCTCCTCGCAATTATGATGCCACTGTTCTTTAACATCTCCACTATACGCTGGTCGCTAAGAGGCTTTCCGGGAACCTCTTCTCCAACAATCTTTCTTATAATGTTTTTTACAGATGTAGACGAAACGTTTCCAGTACCACTCTGGAGCGCACTGCTGAAAAGGAATTTGAAACAGACTATACCATGCTCACACGACAGATATTTGTTCGATGTAACCCTGCTTATTGTGCTCTCATGCATGTTTAACTCCGAGGCAACATCCCTGAGGGTTAAAGGTTTGAGGTATTGTATCCCCTTATCAAAAAAATCCCTTTGAAGATTCAGAAGACTCCCCGTTACTCTATATATAGTTTTGCTCCGCTGGTCAAGACCCTTTAGAAGTCCAACAGCAGAGCGTAGCTTCTCAATGAGAAATTGCTTATCCTCTTTCGGAAAGGCATTGTTCTGTCGAATGAGTTTTTTATAAAAACTACTGATCCTCAACCTCGGCAGACCCTCATCATTCAAGACGATTTGATATCCATCTGTTGTTCTGAACACATAAACATCAGGAACAATATAGTTTACACTTGGGGTTGAGAAATTTCTGCCTGGTTTGGGTTCAAGCCCCTCTATAATCTTTACAGCGGCCATGACATCTTTTATAGGTAAGTTATACTGCTGTGCAATCCGGGCATATTTCCTCTTTTCAAGTTCATCCATGTTGTTAATAATTAGCTTTTCAACAATTGTGCCATGGAGGCCTATTGCCTTAAGTTGTAAGAGTAAACACTCCGTGATGTTTCTTGCACCTACCCCAGGGGGATCAAAACTCTGTATCAAACCGAGTGCCTTCTCAACTGTCTCCCTCTCGGTCTTTGCCGCTTCCATTACATCCTCGATAGATGCCTTCAAATATCCGTTTTCATCTATATTGCCTATTATAATTTCCCCTACCTCTCTTATGCTTTCTGGTCTATTGGAAAGCCTCAACTGCCATAAAAGATGGTCGTAGAGGTCAGGTCCTTTAGTGAGAAACTGCTCGAATGAGGGAGGATTTATAGTGCCAGGGTTGAAATACCCCAGATCTCTCCCATCAGATCCCCTTTCTTCAAAGTATTCATCTACAGTGAAGCTCATCAGCCCTTCAAGTGGGACCTCTGTATCTTCATGTGCCACTTCAAATTCTATTGACTCCTTCTCCTCTGGCGTAAGCTCTTCTACTGGTACTTCATCAACAGCTTCTTCAAGAAACACATTCTCCACGAGTTCTTGATTGAGCAAATGGGAAAGTTCAAGATGGGGCATCTGTAGCAGTTTTATTGCCTGCTGAAGCTGGGGTGTAAGTATTAATTTTTGTGCTATCCTGAGTTCAAGTCTGCTTTCGAGAGCCATTAAAGTGTAAACTCCTCTCCAAGAAAAGCCTCTTTGACCCTAGTATCTGCTATAATTTTATCAGGGCTGCCTTCCTCGAGTATCTCACCGTTGTTGATAATATACGCCCTGTCTGTTATCGAAAGCGTATCCCTCACGTTATGATCCGTTATCAGAATACCAATGCCCTTGCCTTTAAAATAGTTGAGCATCTTTTTGAGTTCTATTATTGCAATGGGATCTATACCCGTAAATGGTTCATCAAAAAGTATGAACATTGGTTTTACAGCAATAGCCCTTGCTATCTCGGTCTTCCTCCTCTCGCCTCCGGAGAGTTTATAGCCCTCCTTTTTTGCATGTTCTATAAGGTTAAACTCCTTTAATAAACGGGCTACTTCCACATTGATCTCATCCTTACTAAGTCCCCTTATCTCAAGTACCGCCCTGAGATTATCTTCAACTGTGAGTTTCCTGAATATGGACGGTTCCTGAGGTAAGTAGCTTATCCCCATCATAGCCCGCCTGTACATCTGGAGGTTGGTCATATCCTCATTATCGAGAAAGACCCTCCCGTGGTCAGGCATTATAAGTCCTACAATCATGTAGAAGGTGGTTGTCTTACCCGCGCCATTGGGACCGAGTAGACCTACAATCTCACCTGTCGTAACATAAAGGTTCATATCCTTAACAACATGTCTTTTACCATAAACTTTTGAAAGCCCTTTTGCCTCAAGGAGGTGCATTGTTAACCCCATTTACTCTGGAAATCCCCCCTCACCCCCCTTTGCTAAAGGGGGGTGAGGGGGGATTTCCAGAGCCTTTTGTGTCGGTATACGGCATGATCTTTTCATTATTGTCTTTTCTTTTCTTTCAGGAAGACCTTACTACCCTCAACAAGGTAACGGTCTTCGTTCAGAAAGTATGTCATCTTGTTTCCTGTAACCACATTTTCACCCTCTACAGCCCTTGGTTCACCTGTAAAGATAACCTTTTCTCCAGCCGCATAATAAGTAGCTTCCTTAGAAGTAATAACCCTGTTTTCCTTAATTAATTTAACCCCTCCCACTGCCTCAATCTTTGTGACGCTTCCGGTATCTTCAGCATAGTAGACAAGCATCCTATCGGCATAAATAGTCATATCTGTTGTTCTTGCCACAACAGAATTTTCAAAAAGTGCAGTATGGGCCTGGTTATCTGCTATCAGCTTCTCAGAAGTTATGGTTATCGGGCCTTTTATCCTTTGTGTTTCTTCTGAAAAAACATTTGCAGAGAGCAAAAAAAAGATAATGAGAGCTCCCATAAAGCGGAACATATTACTAAGGAGTTCATAAGTAAAAAGACATTCTGAAGTCCTATTTCTGTCATTCTGGCTTGTCCAGAATCCTTCTTTTTCTGAAAGATTCCCGACAAGCGGGAATGACATACACGTAGCCTTACTTATGAACTTCTTATTACTTATAAAAAGTTGCCCTGACATCGTTTAATATACTCATTTTCTGTTCTGCATCTGCCTTCATGACCCTGCCTTCAACTTTGAATTTTTTGCCTTCAACCCTTATCCAGCCTTCTGTCTTAATCTCACCAGAAGAAGCATCATAATCAATCGAGTCGGCTGTAATAGTGTAATCCTTTGCTTCAGCCTTTATCTCACCATCTGTAGTGAACCTCTGATCTGAAAGATCATATACACCTTTATTAGCATGAAGTACCATATCATTCTTCTGGGTCACCACACTGATACCAGCGAGTTCGGCCTTATCTTCACCTTCTATAAAATCTGCCTTCCTGGCACTCAGAGTCCAGACAGTAATCCCATCCTTTTGATGTAATATCTTAAGGCCCTCGATGAAAGAATACCCTTTTATCTTCAAATCTCCACTGATTTCCCTGTCGTTTCTCAAAAGCACGAAAAGCATGCACACAAGGGAAATGGAAAGACCGATCAACAAAACCCTTTTCATAAAAAATTTTATCATAGAGTGGGAACTATGTAAACCCCGTTAGAAAAGGACGTAGATAGTTTATTAACGTACCCAAGGGGTATGCCTCTCAAACGGGGTAAACCCTTAGCACAAAAAGCGATGAAAAGATTCCTTTAACCCGAAAAATGCAATTAAATAATGCAGATGTTGTGAAAAAATTTATTTTTCGATACCTTAGTGTACCTTTAACGAATGGTATTACGAATATTTTTATCAATAGAACATATAAAAATATTTTCG
>JBFLZS010000042.1:0-26495 GCA_040756135.1 Nitrospirota bacterium | reverse complement strand
GATGTCGCTGACAGAGGCTATAGGAATTGTGAGATATTACACGATGAGAAATTACATTGCATATCGATCACACAGGAAAAAGAAACTGAGGTCACGTGTTAAAAAAAATCCGCTGTAGTGATAAAAACATAACCTTAATCATGTTATCTCCCGCAGCATTTAGTTTTTTGATTTAAACTTATGATCTTCTCGCTTTTATATTGCAGGAATGACGTGAGTCTCTCCTTGTCCGGACATATGAACTCGTCCCCGATCTTCTCCAGAACCGACATCAAAAGAAACCTCCTGAACATATCCAAATCGTCTATCCTGTAATGTACCCATTTCCCCTGTTTCCTGTCTTTAATCAGGCCAGCATCTTTGAGCACACTGAGATGAAAAGACACCTTTGGCTGTATCATGTCAAGGGCAGCAACAATATCGCATACACAGAGTTCCCCATGTTCGAGGAGCTTCAGGATCCTGAGCCTCGTCTCGTCAGAGAGTGCCTTAAAGATATTTAGTATCTCCTGCACAATTACACCTCTTCGTTTATGAGGGATTTCACTTTTTCAAGATCGGGCAAGGGTTTTCCCTTAGGTTTTCCCTTATGTTTGATGTTGCCGTTAATAACAAGCCCTGGAGTAGACATCGTATATTTCAAAATCTCAACCATATCAGTGATCTTCTCATTTTTTGCGTCAATACCGAGTTTTTTAACAGCATCGTTAACTATTTCCGCAAGTTTTTGACAGTTCGGACACCCCGGACCTAATACCTTAATTTCCTCCTATACATTTAATTTTATATGATAAAATCTTTATATCTTCTTAGCCCAAATTTAATTTTTGATTATAGATAACAATTATAAATATTGATAACAAAGAAAACATTTTAATTATACCATAACTATTGAATATAAAAGATTATATAAAATATAAAACATGTTGTAAGTTCAAAACTATTTTGGCTATATTTTCTAAATAATACTTTATACGATTTATTCTTATTAGAAATTTAATAATATTATATAAACATATTTTTATATGATAGTCAAGCAGATTTTGGATCGATCCTTGTTACTGTGGTCATACTGTCGGCAAGGTCAGAGAGATTAGCCAAATACAACCAGTTGCTGAGGATCGAAGAAGAACTCGGGCCAAATGCAGTGTTTAGAGGAGATTTACACTGGTAAATATTAAGGTTTACAATTAAGAATTGGTATTCAGCGGATATTAAAATGTAAATGTAGTTGAAAAGCTTCTTGGGGAAAATAGTTAGTAGCCATGGAAAAAGATAGGAAGTTTTTTGGTTTTGGAAAGAATGTTTTTGTTGCCGGGCTTGTGAGTTTTTTTATGGATGTAAGTTCTGAGATGATCTATCCCCTTGTTCCACTTTTCCTTGCAAATGTGCTTGGAGTAAGCAAATCCGTAATCGGACTTATAGAGGGGATCGCGGAATCAACCGCCAGCTTGCTTAAGGTTTTTTCCGGTTGGTTGTCTGATAGGATTGGTAATCGCAAATGGCTTATGTTTGCAGGATATGGCATCTCTACTTTAAGCAGACCGATTGTTGCGCTTGCAACAGGCTGGCATCACGTGATGGGTTCCCGTTTTATGGACAGGTTCGGGAAAGGTGTCCGCACTTCTCCTCGTGATGCGATTATCGCAGAGTCATCGGACAGTGCTTATTTTGGAAGGGCATTCAGTTTCCACCGTTCTCTGGATACCATGGGTGCAGTTGTCGGACCTGCACTTGCTTTTCTTCTTCTCGGCATATTCTCAAACAATTACCGGTCAGTCTTCTGGCTTTCGATGACACCAGGGGCAATCGCAGTGCTTTTGATTGTATTTTTTATTTCCGAAAAGAAGATTAAAAGAGAAACAAAAGAAGAATTGTCAAAACATTTGGTAATCCCCCTACATCCCCCTTTAGTAAAGGGGGGATTATTTGACTGGAAGTTTAAATTTTTTGTTCTGATCGCCACTATTTTCGCCATAGGTAATTCAAGTGATGTATTCCTGATCCTCCGGGCTCAGCAGATAGGGATTCCCACAGTCATGATCCCGGTGGTTTATCTTTTGTTCAACCTTATCTACTCCCTATCTGCCATTCCTGCCGGCATTGCGGCGGATAGATTCGGGAGAAAAAGAGTTATCCTCCTCGGTTTTGTACTTTTTGCAATTCTCTATTATGGTTTCGCTGCTGCAAAAGATACGACGGCTATCTGGATTTTATTCGCTTTCTATGGCCTTTTTATGGGACTTACAGAAGGAATTCAAAAGGCATTTCTTGCTACCATAATACCGCAGGATTT
The DNA here is from genome assembly GCA_040756135.1 of Nitrospirota bacterium. GTDB lineage: Bacteria > Nitrospirota > Thermodesulfovibrionia > Thermodesulfovibrionales > SM23-35 > JBFLZS01. Next base: position 24,199 of record JBFLZS010000042.1, on the reverse strand, counting down.
TAAAGCCACTGCCTTTGGTGTTTATAATACAGCAGTCGGACTTGCGATGTTCCCTGCGAGTCTCATAGGAGGATGGCTCTGGGATAACATATCACCATCTGCAACATTCTATTACGGTTCAATAACAGCAAGCTTATCGGCCATGTTATTTGTTGTATTCATAGCTGCAGTCAGGAGGAATGTTACAAAATAAAAACACTATAATTATTGAGAACTTAGGAGGTTATCATGCTTAAGGTAGACATACCTGGATTTGGTTTAGTTCAATTGGAACACTTGGTATCAGATTTTACCGGAACACTCTCTGTTGACGGGATGCTTCTGTCAGGTGTCAGGAGTCAACTAAATGAGATAGCCACGTTTCTAAAAGTACATATCTTAACAGCGGATACATTCGGAAAGGCAAAAGAAGAACTTGAAGGGGTTGATTGTGAAATACACATCCTCACAGGTGAAGATCATGATGTACAGAAAGAGGAATACGTCAAAAAGCTCGGGGCTGAAAATGTAGTTGCCTTTGGCAATGGAAACAATGATAGGAAGATGCTTAAGGCTGTATGCATCGGCATTGCTGTTTCTCAGGGAGAAGGCTGTGCAGTTGATGCAATAGTGGCTGCAGATATACATGTGACGAGTGCGAATGCAGGCTTTAACCTGTTGCTACATTCGAAGAGGATTAAGGCTACGCTAAGATTTTGAGGATTAACCCCTTTTAATAAGTTCTGATATTACATTTGCCCTGACAACTGCACACTGGCTTGCCCTTTGCTTTTCCAAACGCCTCTCGGCCTTCTTTGAAAGGAAAAACTACAACAGGCTCTACAGCTAAAATGATACTGTTTTTAATCCCTATTCTTTGAACGTGTAAATAATTCGTAGTATTTAATAAAATTGCTTTATTTATAAAAAAATGTTAAATATATTTATGTCCCATTTTTCTGATACTGCGAAAAGATCTCTTATAGTATTTATCCTTTTTGCCTATATCATTATTCCCTTTGCTGATAGTATAGCCTGCAGTGACTGTACAGATGTTTGTTCGTTTCGGGGCAAGCAGATCATCTATATGGATATTTCTAACACAGATAATCCGGGGATAACTATGAGCACTGCTGACACGCAGGGGAATTCGTCTGATTATAACCAAGATAGTAAAAGCCCTTGCCCTCTCTGTTATAACACCGTCAGCGTATATACCTATAACCATTTAATGTTTTTCTCTGCGCTTTATTCAGTCATACAACCAATATCTGAAGTTTCACCAGAACCTTCTTTTCTCATCAATAAACCCCCCTCGGGCTTAGTATTTCTCATCTGTAATTAACAGCCCTAACTAAATCCGCATCAACTGTCCTTAATAAAGGGTCTTTCATATCGGATGTAAGGGCTTTTCCTGTAAAAATAAAAAAATTATCGAGGTGAATAAATGCATAAGATTTTATTCTTTGTGATAATTACTTTTTCACTGTTACCAATGTCATATTCTTATGGCTTTAGTGAAAAAAGCCAGGACTGCTCCAAGTGTCATACCCTGGCTAAAGATGAAGCTTCAACATTATTAAAAGATATGGCGCCAAACTTAAAAGTCATAGACATCAAAACAATCCCTGTCAAGGGCATGTGGGAAGTAGATATTGATGCAGGAGGGAAGAAAGGTCTGCTGTATGTTGATTTTTCGAAGAAATACCTGATATCAGGAGCGGTGGTCTCTATTAAGGATAAAAAGAATCTCACACAAAAGAGACTAACTGAACTCAATAAGGTAGATGTTTCAAAGATTCCCCTTGATGACGCTCTTGTGATAGGTAATAAAGACGCCAAACATCGTGTTATTGTCTTTGACGATCCTGATTGCCCGTTTTGTGCAAAACTTCATCAGGAGATGAAAAAGGTTATAGAAAAGAGAAAGGACATCGCCTTTTATATAAAGATGTTTCCACTGAAGATCCATCCAGAGGCTTATGAAAAATCAAAAGCGATTGTATGTGAAAAATCCTTAACCCTTCTTGAAGATGCCTTTGAGAAAAAGCAATTACCCAAACCAAAATGCGAAACATCTGCTATTGATGATAATTTAAAACTCGGTGAAAAACTCGGTATTTCAGGCACACCTGCACTGATCATGCCTGATGGCAGGGTCATATCAGGATATAAAGAAGCTGATGCCATTATAGATCTTGTAGGTAATTAAGGAGTTTGTAAATTGGAAAAAGAAAGAGACAAAACAATAATAGATAAAATCTGGAAACTATTAGCCTCTGTAAAACTTGCGATTGTTATTTTCGCTTTAATCTCCCTTACCTCAATCGTAGGTACGGTTTTAGAACAACAGGCGGAGCCAGCCAAGAATATACAGGTATTGACCAAAATCTTCGGTAAATCTCTCGCCCCCACCATATACAGCATATTCGAGAAACTCGGTTTCATGGATATGTACCATTCATGGTGGTTTATTATGTTACTGATCCTGTTTTCGCTTAACATTGTCATCTGTTCACTCGAAAGATTGCCGAGGATATGGAAAATTATCAGAGAACCAATCCGCCCGGTGACAGAGGAGCAGATAAAGAAATTCAGCATCAATAGAGATATTGTGTTAAAGGGAAAACCTGACAAAATTAAGAATGTCGTTACAGAGGCAATAAAGAATATAGGGTTTAATCATGCAGAGTTGAAAGAGGACAAAGGTTATCAGATCTACTCCCAGAAAGGTAATTACACTAGGCTTGGAGTTTTCATAACTCATGTAAGTATATTGATAATATTGTTAGGTGCAGTTATAGGAGTCTTTTTTGGGTTCAAAGGATTCGTTAATATTCCTGAGGGTAAAAGCTATTCCGTGGCCTTCTCACGGACAGAACCCTTAAACCAGGCAGAAGAGGATGAGAGGGATAAGATACTACATGCTATTGGGGCATCTTCAGACAATATATTAAATGCAGCCATGCAACTTGGCATGAACGAGAAATCTCTGAGAGCAAAGATGAGAAGGTACGGCATACAGCCTCTTGGATTCAGCATCAGAAACGATGATTTTAACGTGGACTTCTATAGCGGATCTGATATGCCTAAAGAATATAGAAGCTGGCTAACTATTATAGATAAGGGAAAAGAAGTAATGAAAAAGTCTATCGAAGTGAACGCCCCCCTTACTTACAGGGGGATCACATTCTATCAGGCCAGTTACGGTATGAATCCGAATGCTCATGGTGAATTTATAATTAAGGTAACCTCACAGTCAGGGGCGTCAGAAACTAAACAAATGCACCTTGGCGATAAATTCATCATCCCTGGCACAAACATAGAAGGGACTATAAAGGACTTCAGCCCTGCCCTTTCACGTGATCAGGAGGGAAGATTTTTTACATATGCAGAGATGATGAATAATCCTGCTGTCTTAATAGACTTCAGAGAAGGTGGAAAGGATAAATACTCTGGCTGGATACTGAAGAGGTATCCAGCAACATGGAGGCTTCCGGAAGGTTATATCGTAGAATTTATGGATCTATGGGGAGTTCAATACACAGGCCTCCAGGTCAGAAAAGACCCCGGCGTATGGGTTGTGTATCTCGGCTGCATCACTATAGCCGTAGGATTATATATGGCCTTCTTTATGAGCCACAGAAAATTGTGGGTCAGAATGATTGAAGAGAAGAACAACACAAGGGTACTTATTGGAGCGACTTCTAACAAAAACAGGGCTGCCTTCGAAAGAAAGATAAATAAAATGATAGTCCTTATCAGTAAAAGGCAGGAAGGAGAAAAATAAATGGACAGTTCCTTTTTCTTTGGATTATCTACAATGGCTTACATCTTGGCAATGATGATTTATATTACCTATCTCGCCTTCAGGAAAACACAGATCGGGATAACTGCAACAACAATAACAATTGCAGGTTTTGTCTCACAGACATTGGCACTCTTAATGAGATGGAAGGAATTTAATGAGATTAGCGGGATGGGTATTTTAAGGTCTGCACCATTGACAAATCTTTTTGAATCTCTGATATTTTTCGTATGGTGTCTGATATTGGGATATTTGATAATAGAATTCAAATATAAAACCCGTTCATTCGGAGCCTTTGTCACGCCGATAGCAGGTCTCGCTCTGGCTTTTATAGATTTATCAGGCATGTCAAAAGAAATTCACCCGCTCTTACCTGCATTACAGAGCAACTGGCTTCTCGCCCACGTGATGATGAGCTTTATAGCTTATGCAACATTCGCCCTCTCATTCAGTACAGGACTTATGTATTTAATCATGAAGACCGACAAAAGAAATGAGACTGCATATATATTCTGGTCGTTCACACTCGGCGTCTTTGTAACTTTAATGCTCGCAATGGGAATTGATTTTCTTACCTTTAAAGTGGTGGTTAAACCTGAGGAATTTATAAAAAGCTATATGTTCAGGGCATCCTTTCTCAACCCATCACATAGTATCAAGATATTGAGCTATGTTTTCATAACGGTAATCATATTCATTATCTGGCGGTATGGTTCCATCCTTAAAAAGGTTCTGGAGAAGTTTGCTATCACCGCAGATACCTTGGATGAAATAGCATATAAGAGTATCGCAATAGGGTTCCCGATATTTACAGTGGGCGGTCTTATCTTTGGCGCTCTCTGGGCTGATCAGGCATGGGGTGTTTACTGGAGCTGGGACCCGAAAGAGACATGGTCACTCATAACCTGGTTTATTTATGCATTCTATCTCCACGGAAGAATGATACGGGGGTGGAGGGGAAAAAAAGTTGCGATCGTGGCCGTCACAGGGTTTACAGCCGTGATATTTACCTATCTCGGTGTAAACCTTTTACTTTCAGGGCTTCACGCATATGGAGAGATTGAATAAGTCAGGTTCAACTGACCTGTAAAATATTATCTGTATAGGGAGAAAAATACTATGCGTAACATAGTGATACGGAAAAATCACTGGATAAATATTGGATTATTCATTGTCGGGATTGTTATTGCTCTGTTATATAGCGTCTGTGAGGAATCATGCACGTACCTTCAAGGTTCTCTTTTTGGTATAAAGCTTAATTACATAGGAATTTTGTACATGGGGGTCTTGGCTCTCTCTAATCTCCTGAAAAGGAATGCAATATTTCTTGCTCTGCTTTCTTTTGGCATTGGGGCAGAGCTATATCTCATTGGATTTCAAATAATGAACAGTGTGTATTGTTCCTACTGCCTGTCCTTCGGAGCTGTTATTTTCCTTCTGTTCGCGTTGAATTTCGAACAAGCCAGAAAAACTTTTATAACTGCTACCCTGTTTCTTGGGTTCCTTCTCTTTCTTGTTCTGTTTCAAGGTTCTGCAATTCCTGTATATGCGGCAGATACCCTCTTGCCGTCTTTTGGTAATGGTTCTGTTAAGGTGAGATTATATACAGATTATTTCTGTAAACCATGCAGTGCCTTGGAACCGAAATTAGAACCTGTCATTAAGGATTTAGTGAAAAAAGGGCTCATAACCATCACATTTATTGATACGCCTGTACATAAAGAGACCACTTTGTACGCAAAGTATTTTCTTTATATTTTGAATGAGAAAAAAGAGTTCAATTATGCCATTCGTGCAAGAGCTGTTTTATTCGAAGCAGCAAAGCAAAAAATAACTGACAGCAAAAAGTTAGAAGCCTTTATTCTGCAAAAGGGCATCAAAATGAAACCATTTGATGCTGCATCCACCTTTGGTGTTCTCAGCAGTTACCTCAAAGAAGATAATATCAAATCAACGCCCACCTGCATCATAGACAATAAAGGTAAAAAAGATAGATTCACGGGGAATAATATTGTAACCGCCCTGAAATATTTCTTTTATAACCCATAGTATTACAATATAAGATATGGACTGGAAAGAACTTTTCACCAACAATAAATTCCGCTGGTTATTGGTATCTCTTTTAGTAATCGCCCCTTTTGAATTGTTGTCTTTTTTCTCAATTCATTTCCCCTTATGGATAGAACTTCCCCTGTTTTCCGTCATTCTTTTTATTTTCGGCAGAGACGTTTTTAAAAGCGGGGTCCGGAGCTTGTTTAAGCTGGACTTCTCAGATATTAATCTCCTCATGACGATAGCCGTCTTTGGGGCAGCATATCTTCAGCAATTTGAAGAAGCTGTAATTATCGTTGTGCTTTTTTCCCTTGGAGAAACTCTTGAAGAATTCGGAATGGAGAGGAGTCAGAAAGCCTTAAAGAGTCTGGTCGAGAAAACCCCGAAGTCGGCACAGGTTAAGGGGAAAGAAGAAAAGACCCCGGTTGAACATATTGAAACAGGTGAAGTGGTTATTGTAAAACCGGGGGATCATATCCCGCTGGACGGTATCGTTATTGAGGGCAGTTCACTCGTTGATGAATCAACCATCACTGGCGAACCGCTTCCAGTAAACAAGTACACCGGCGACCCGGTATATGCAGGGACAGTGAACGCTCAGGGCTACTTGGAAATTAAGGTCACGAAGCAGGCAAAGGATACAACCCTCGCAAAAATTATTGAATTGACGTATCAGTCTGCAGAGAAGAAATCGGTATCCCAGAAATTCATCGAAAAATTTGCCCGATTTTATACTCCCTCGGTTGTCTTTACATCTTTCCTACTGGTCATCATACCGGTGTTATTCATGGGGAGGTCTTTTGATATGTGGTTCAGGCAGGCTTTAACTCTTCTTATCATCTCATGTCCCTGCGCCCTTGTCATTTCAACTCCGGTAGCTGTTTTTTCAACAGTCGGAAATGCTACCCGGAGAGGAGTCATTGTAAAAGGAGGAAGATTCCTGGAGGAAATGGGAAAGATAAAGGCCATTGCATTCGATAAGACCAGAACATTGACGAAAGGAGAGCCCGTCGTATCTGATATTATTCCATTGAATGGATTTACCAGTGAGGAAATGCTCTCCTGTGTTGCGGGTATAGAGGCGTTTTCAGAACATCCGATTGCAAGAAGCATTCTCTCGAAGGCGGAGGAGTCCGGTGTCGAACCGCACAGGTTTAGCAATTTCCATTCTATCCCCGGAAAAGGATTAAGGGGTGAATGTACGGTCTGTTTCGACAAGCATCATTGTGTGGGCAACCTCAAATTTGTTACAGAGGAACATTCTGCCGAAGATCAGGTCTTGAAAAGGGTTGAAGAATTTGAGAACCAGGGGAAAACAGCGATTGTCACCAGCGATAATAAAAGAGTGAAAGGCATAATCGGGGTAACAGATGAAATAAGAAAAGAAAGCAAGACCATGGTAGAAAGTCTTCTCAAATTTAATATTACCCCAATCATATTGACGGGTGATAACAAATCTTCTGCAGAATTTGTTGCAAAAAAGTTAGGGATAAAGAATGTAAAAGCCGAGCTACTGCCGGCTGAAAAGGTTGATGAAATCTCAAAGCTTATACAAAGATTTCAACATGTCGCAATGGTTGGTGACGGGGTTAATGATGCTCCTGCCCTTGCTACTGCCTCAGTAGGGATTGTCATGGGTGCGATTGGTTCAGATGTTGCTATTGAAAATGCTGACGTTGCTCTCATGAATGATAATCTGAATCTGGTACCTTATCTTATTGAGCTTGGTAAAAAGTGTTCCCAGAAAATAAGATTCAATATAGCGTATGCTGTCTCGATCAAGTTCCTGTTCTTATTTTTAGCTGTGGTCGGTTTGAGCAATCTGGCTTTAGCGATTTTCGCCGATGTTGGGGTTACTGTGCTCGTGATTTTAAACAGTTTAAGATTATATTCTTATCGGATTTGAGATAAACTGATGCATGAAAAACAAAGGTTATCAGGAAAAACTATAAAAATGACTCACAGGGAAATACCGATTCGCGATCATTCACACGATGCCCATGGCCACGTCCACGGGTGTTGTCGACCCTGTCATTTTCACGACAGAGCGGGGCATATGGGCTGTTAAGTGGTCTTTCTTTGGCTTGGCTGTTACCGCTTTATTTCAAGCTGGTATATACATGACTACAGTCAACTATATGCACTCCTCCTGAAAATAAGTTCTGTGCGACAACATTGCAAAGATAACTCTTATGAGCTTATGAGCTTATGTGCTGTTGCAAGTACCGCTTCCTTAAATGGTTGCCCCTCATTTCTTTTCTTGAAAAAGTATTTTCTAAACGTAGGATTATGATTAATCACTCTCACTGTCATAAGCCAGATCACTCTCCTGAGATACCTCATCCGATGCATCTTCACGGCCACTTTTTTGAAGTAGCAGGCTCCGGAAGGTCAACCGGAAGAAGAATAAAGAAAGACACCCTGCTCATTCCGGCCCATATGGGAAGCGGCGTGATTGAATTCATCGCGGATAATCCGGGTATCTGGTTCCACCACTGCCACAACCTCTATCACATGGAGGCGGGTATGGCGAATCTTGTGAAAATACGTACGTAATCAACCGATCTGAATCACTTTTTTTACTCATCTCTATTTATCCTCGCAAGAGTTCTTTAACGCTCTTGCATCATACAAAAATTTATTATAAATGAGATATTATTTTATTAAATGGAGAGAGAATTAAAATAGAAGGCGATTACTAAAAAGTTCATTGCATGTCATGCCCGCTTATCGGGTCAAAGCGACTCTCAGCGAAGACTCGCATCGAGAATCTTTCTTAAAGAAGGATTGCGGACAAGCCGCAATGACAGACACCGACCCAAGGATGTCGTTTTACTTAAGGACTTTTTAGTATTTTGAGGAGGATATTTTATGCGCAGACTCGGCGTTCATACTTCTATTTCCGGCGGTTTACATCTAAGCTTAGAAAGAGCGAAAGCACTTGGTTGTAGTACTGTACAGATATTTTCTCACAACCCAAGGGGATGGGCTGTAAAAACGATTTCTGAAGAAGATATCTCGATGTTTAAATTGCTCAGGCAAAAGTTTAATATCTCACCTGTTTATATCCACACCTCATACCTTATAAATATGGCATCGAGGGACAACATTTTAAGAAAGAAATCCATTGATCTATTTTTCATAGAAATGGAAAGGGCCGATGCCATAGGGGCTGATTATGTAATACTCCACACTGGTAGTGCATCAGGAGATGATGAGCGTGTTGCAAGGGAAAGAGCAATCAGTGCTCTAAATGAAGTTGCATCAATGGGAAGATGGAAAGCAGGACTGCTCATAGAAAATACTGCTGGTAAAAGAGGAGATATCTCTTCTACGATTATAGACTTATCAGAGATTTTAACCGGGGTAAGAGGAACATTAATATCAGGCGTATGTATTGATACATGTCATGCATTCGCAGCGGGGTATGACATTCGTGATGATATAGGTATACAGAAAATTTCAGATGAAATAGGAAGATATATCGGTTTTGATAATGTGAAACTCGTCCACCTAAATGACTCAAAAGTTAATATTGGTTCAGGGATTGACAGACATGAGCATATCGGTCTGGGGAAAATAGGTACAACAGGATTAAGGCGATTCATTAACTTTACGCCCTTCGAGGAAATCCCTTTAATTCTTGAGACACCCAAAAAGAAAGGATCTGATGATGTAATGAATTTGAAAAAAGTAAGGAATATGATACGACATTCCCGCTTGGAACGTTGATTATTTAATCTACGTTCCTTGTCGGGAATCCTTCTTGATAAAGCTTTGTAATGATAAAAATTGAAGAATGATTCTGGACAAGCCAGAATGACAGAAGAATTCATTAGAGCCTGATTTTTTAAAAAATAATATCAATGGTATATTGCAAAAAGGATAGTTTTAGATTTTAGAACAATCGTTGCATTAAAATAATCGTTCATAAAAATGCATTATTTGTTCTAAATTGTAATTTTTTCTTGACAAAGAGAAATTTTTATGTATAAATTTATGTAGGTAAAATAAATGTTAAAAAGTTTATTCTCATCATCAATAAGGGCAGATGTCCTCTCGCTACTTCTGAACAGCCCGGATGAAAAGTTCTATATCAGGGAGATAGCTAAGCTGCTCAGAAAAAATCCATCCGGTGTTAAGAGGGAACTTGATAACCTTGAGAAGATGGGTATAGTAATCAGCGAAAAGATTGCCAATCTCAAATATTTTCAGGCGGATAAGGATTCATCTTTGTTTTCTGAGCTAAAAAATCTTATAACAAAGTCTCTCGGTCTGCCGGGTGCGCTCAAGGCAGTCCTGAGGGCCTCCGGTGCAAAGGCTGCTTTTATTTACGGACCATTTGCAGAAGGAAATGATGTGGCTACCGTAGACCTTTTTGTTATAGGTGCATCATCATCGCTCACAAAAGAACTTAAAGATATCGAGAGAAGGTTTGATCAAAAGATTAACTGCACCATGACAGAGGAAGACGAATATAGACTCAAGAAGAAAAAGGGTGATGCTAACCTGAAAAGACTTTTATCAGGTAAGAGGATTACCCTGGTAGGCAGAGTTTGAGCATAAGGCGCTCTGCACCTCCTGTACAGGGAAGTGCAGATAGAAAGGGGGTGAATTTTTGATGGCAAAGGCAGCTAAGAAGGCAGCCAAGAAACCTGCAAAGAAGACCGCAAAGAAGAAATAGGTTCTTTCTACATGCACAAACATATTTTTAGGCTGGAGAAGAAATTCTCCAGCCTCCTCTTTTACGGTCTTCCATATTATGAAACTCGATTTCGCAGAAAAATTCAAGTAAATTTTGTAACCTATTGAAAAATAAAGGATTTTTATGTGTAAGTTGATACAGGTTGCTGGCTGACTTCTGATACTAACTCCCAGTAATCGGGGCGTGAAAATAGCTTTTTCAGGAACTTAAGGTTTGTGGTATGTCCTGACTTACTCGCTATAATGTGACCGTAAATCGGAAATTCTGCTAAGGATAGATCACCAATCAGGTCAAGTATTTTATGGCGCACAAATTCGTCTTTAAACCTTAAACCTGAAGAATTCAATATGCTGCTTTCTCCAAGTATTATGACGTTGTCGAAAGAACCACCCCTTGCGAATCCATTTGCTTTTAGGTAGTCAACATCCTTCAGAAACCCGAAGGTCCGTGCAGGTGCTATCTCCATTACAAACTTTTCCTCGGTAAGCTCTAAGCTCAGCTTTTGCTCTCCAAGTAGATGGTGATTAAAATGAATCATGTATGTTATACGCCTCCCATTATAGGGAAAGGCTACTATCCTGGCATAACCATCAGTAAGGACTACAGGGTTTATTATCCTTATATACGGTCTTTTCTTACTCTGTTTTGCAATTTCGCCTTTAAGGATTAAATTTATCAGCTCTATTGAGCTTCCATCGAGGATGGGTATTTCCGGTCCATTTAATTCTATGAACAGATTATCTATCCCGAGACCGTAAATGGCAGCAAGGATATGTTCAACGGTCCTGATCTTTATTCCGTTATACCCCAGCGTAGTAGAAAAGGCAGTGTCTGTGACAGAACTTATTGAAGCCCTTATTGCTAAGTCCTTATCTGTCCTTATAAATATTATACCTGTATCTCGCGACGCTGGTCTGAGGCGGACCTTAGAGTACTGGCCTGTATGGAGGCCTATGCCTTCAAAGCTTACTTCCCGTTTTAATGTCCTTTGTAACCGCATAGTTTATTTGGCAAAAATTTAATGAAATGAAAGTTTGCTGTAAACTCTGCAAATATAGTGCCAGCAAATCCAAAAAGTTTTTAGGCATTTCGTAGACCACACATTACACCGGATAGTGCTTTTAAAAGCAGTTCTCGAAAAGGGGATTCTGGTTCCCTCTGTATTCTAATAAAGGTGTTAGATGAATAGATGTGTTGCCCGTTGTCAATAGAGTGTGTATTATTTGACACAATGCTTTACCCCGTAGGAAATTCCAAGGGGGTTTACTTCACCCCCGACATAATATGTTAAAATTTATCTAATATTTTAAACTATTAAGGAGATATTATATAATGATAGGAGTCATAGGGGGAAGCGGGCTTTATGAAATTGAGGAAGTTGTTACCAAAAAGACTAAAAAGTTCTCAACGCCCTTTGGAGACCCATCAGATTCTTACATTATTAGTGAGTTCTCAGGGAGAGAGGTTGTATTTCTGCCAAGACATGGTTCGCTGCATCGTATCCCCCCCCACAAGATAAATTACAGGGCAAACATATGGGGGTTCAAAGAACTTGGTGTAGAAAGGGTTATATCATTGGGTGCTGTAGGAGGTATAAGTCCAGATATGAGGCCCGGAACAATTGTTGTTCCTGATCAGATTATAGATATGACAAAAGAGAGGGATTCTACATTCTATGACGGTGACGAGGTTGTACATATAGACTTTACAGAACCATATTGCCCTGAATTAAGAGAATCTATTTTCGGGGCCGGTAGGAAATCTGGAGTAGAATTAAAAAAATCAGGGATGTATGTATGTGTAAATGGTCCAAGACTTGAGACTAAGGCAGAGATAGAATTTTTTTCTGGTATTGGTGGTGATGTTGTTGGGATGACAGCAATGCCTGAGGCATCACTTGCAAGGGAAGCAGAGATCTGTTTTGCAGGTGTTACTGTTGTCACAAACTATGCTGCAGGGATAAAAGAAAAAAGGCTGACAACAACAGAGGTAATAGAAGTGATGAGGGGAACTACTGGACAACTGAAGGAACTATTGAAAGAATTCTTTAACCTTATACCAATTGAGAGACGATGCTTCTGTAAGGAAGCCCTTAAAGAGGCGAAGATGTAAATGACAGCCTTAAAAGAATCGCTTAATTTAGGTATTATATTATCATATGGAGACTATCCTTGTAATAGAAGATAAGGAATCAATGGCAGAGATGCTTAAGGAAACCATCGAGTCTGAAGGTTATGCGGTTATTTCTGCCAAAGATGGGGTGGAGGGCATAAGACATCTGAAAGAAGGCAAGGTAGACCTTGTTCTAACAGACCTTAAACTCCCCAAAAAAGGTGGTATAGATGTACTTAAGGCATCGAGGGAAGAAAATCCGCTTATACCTGTTATTGTCATGACAGCATATGGTTCTGTTGAGACAGCTGTAGCAGCCATGAAAGAGGGGGCCTTTGACTTTATTACAAAACCTTTTGATACGGACCACCTTCTTATGCTGATAAAGAGAGCTATCGAGACACAGAGATTACATACTGAGAATATCCTGTTAAAAGAGGAGTTTGCGTCAAAACTCGGATTCCCGAGGATTATCGGGAAAAGCGAGAAAATAGCAGATGTTGCACAAATGGTGCAGAAGGTTGCGACTACTAAGACAACGGTGCTTCTGCTCGGCGACAGCGGTACGGGGAAAGAACTCTTTGCGAGGGCGATACACAACCTGAGTCATAGACGGGATTATCCGTTTGTGCCGATTAATTGTGCAGCGATACCGAGAGATCTCCTTGAGTCAGAACTTTTTGGCCATGAAAAAGGTTCATTTACAGGAGCGGATGTAAAGAAGCTCGGTAAGTTTGAGCTTGCTGATAAGGGCACCATATTCCTCGATGAAGTTGGCGATATGGATCTGACTATTCAATCAAAGCTCCTCAGGGCTATTGAAGCGGGCGAGATAGAGAGAGTGGGTGCTGTTAAGGCTATTATGGTTGATGTAAGGATCGTTGCGGCAAGTAATAAGGATATTGAAAAGGCAGTCGAGGATAAGAAATTCAGGGAGGATCTTTATTACAGACTTAATGTATTTCCGATAAGGATACCGCCGTTAAGGGAGAGAAGGGAAGATATTCCTTTGCTTGTAGAATATTTTATAAATAAGTACTGCCTTGAAATAAAAACTCCCATAAAGGGTGTTTCAAAGGAAGCACTTGATATGCTTATGAACTATCACTGGAAGGGTAACGTAAGGGAACTTGAAAATGCTATAGAGAGGGCGGTTATCCTTTGTGATGGGGACACGATTACTCCTGAACATTTTGTTCTTAACAGGCAGTCTGTTTTTGAGACTGCTAAAAGGTCTCCTCTCCTGGGAAGGACTCTCGAAGATGTAGCGAAGGAGGCATTAAGGATAGCAGAAACTCAAAAGATTGTTGACGTACTCAAGGAGACAAGGGGCAACAAAAGTAAAGCAGCTGAAATACTTCATGTTAGCTATAAGACACTTCTCACAAAGATCAAAGAATACGGTATCGAGACTTGATAATTCCTGTAAGATAGAATTATCATAAGATATTGTTTTTTACGCAAATAATCTTTCCGGAGGGGTGAAGTGTCAGGACATTCCAAATGGGCCCAAGTAAAACACAAAAAATCCCAGGTTGATGCAAAGAAAGGTAAAATTTTTTCCAAGATTGTTAAAGAGATTACAGTTGCTGCACGGCTGGGTGGTGGAGACCCTGCAGGAAATCCGAGGCTGAGAACCGCGATAGAAAAAGCAAGAGAAGTAAATATGCCACATGATAATATAAAAAGGGCCATAATGAAAGGCACAGGCGAACTTCCAGGGGTATCCTACGAGGAAGCTTTATACGAAGGGTATGGTCCCGGGGGTGTAGCTATACTTTTAGATGTACTTACTGATAACAGGAACAGAACAGGTGGTGAGATAAGACATATAATGACAAAGAATGGCGGTAACTTAGGCGAGGCTGGTTGTGTGTCATGGATGTTTGCAAAAAAAGGATATATTCTTGTTGAGAAGACCAGGATAGATGAAGATACACTGATGTCAGCGGCCATTGATGCTGGTGCCGAGGACATGAGGAATGACCCGAAAGAAGACAACTATGAGATTATTACAGTTCCTGAGGACATGGGAAAGGTAAGGACTTCTATGGAGTCATACGGGATTCCTATATCCCTCGCAGAGATAACAATGCTTCCTAAGAGTTATGTTACTCTCGATGAAAAGTCTGCAGAGCAGATGATGAGGCTGGTAGAAGCACTTGAAGACCATGACGATGTCCAGAATGTTTATACTAACTTCGATCTCCCTGAAGAGGTAATTGCCAAGGTTGCGAGGTAATATGCATACTTCCATCCGTGCTACCTTCAAAAGAAGATTTTTTGCAGGACTGCTGATATCTATCCCGGCAATTGTCACCTTCCTTGTAATATGGTGGTTTTTTAAATTCGTAGACGGTCTTCTTGAACCTATCTACTACAATATTTTAGGTTATCATGTTCGGGGCCTTGGTTTCATCTCAGCTATAGTGCTTATATTTATTGTTGGGATTATCTCTACAAATGTTATTGGAAGGAGGCTCATTGGATATTTTGAGAGGGTTATGCTCAGCATACCCGGATTCAAAGGCATATACACATCCGTTAAGCAACTTGTTGATGCCTTTTCTCCTGAAAGTAAGGTGTCTTCGTTTAAGAAGTTTGTTATTGTTGAATACCCAAGACCCGGTGTTTATGCTTATGGATTTCTTACAAAGGAATGTGTTATCAAGACACAGAGGGATGGGCACGAGGCCAGTATGAAGGCTGTTTATATCCCCACGAATCTTATTTACTTCGGTGAGATAGCTCTCTTTCGAGACGAATATATCTTTTTCACTGATATCCCGATAGAGGATGGTATTAAGATTATACTTTCCGGAGGTATTGCTACCCCTTCGAAAATATCCGAGGTTAAGGGATGAATATAGCAGGGGTTGTTTTAGCTGCGGGTGTTGGAAAGAGGATGAATTCCTCTTTGCCAAAGGTTCTCCATAAACTACATGGTACCACGATGCTCCAGCACGTCCTGAACACCCTTTATAAACTTAAACCAAAAAAGGTTGTTGTTGTGGTAGGAAAATATTTTAAGGAAATAGAGGAATCTATAATCCAAACAAATCCCCCCATCCCCCCTTTACTAAAGGGGGGTAAGGGTGGATTACTCAGAACTCAGAACTCAGAACTAATATTTGCGCAGCAGAAAGAGGCAAAGGGTACCGGAGATGCTCTCTTAAAGGCAATGCCGTCACTCAGGGGATTCAAAGGGACAGTTGTCGTTATCAATGGAGATACACCCTTGATTACCCGGGATACTCTTAAGAAATTTCTAAGACTTCATGAGAAAAAAAATGATGTTATTTCGATACTATCATTCATGTCTCAGGAGCCAGAATCATATGGCAGGATAATAAGGGACAACGCAGGTTATATAACATCCATCGTTGAGGAAATGGATGCCACACATCTTCAGAAGAATATAAGAGAGGTAAACAGCGGGATATATGCTATCAAATCTGATGCCTTATACCTTTTGAAGGATATAAACCTCAATGAGAAAAAAGGTGAATATTATCTGACTGATATAATATGCATTGCGAGGGATAAAGGGATAAAGGCAGGTGCGTATTGCATCGGTTCAGAAGACGAATTTATAGGGGTAAATACCCAAGAAGATCTTGAGAAGGCCAGGCAGTTAATAAGACACAGGATAATAAAGAAATGGATGGACAGAGGCGTAAGTTTTATAGATACCACATCGGTATTTATATCCTCAGACGTTAAGATGGGGAGAGGCACTACAGTCTATCCAAATGTTCATCTTGAAGGCAATACAAAAATAGGCAAAGGATGTACGATCTACCCGAATGTAAGGATTCAAAACAGTATTATAAGAGATGGTGCTGTTATCAAGGACTCAACACTGATTGAAGGTTCTGTTGTGAAGGATAGGGCCACAGTCGGACCATTCGCTCACATAAGACCCGGTTCAAAGATTGGTACAGAGGTGAAGATAGGTAATTTTGTTGAAGTTAAGAAATCGGTCATCGGCTCAGGTACAAAGGCGTCTCACCTCACTTATCTCGGGGATGCAACAATAGGGAAGAAGGTCAACATAGGGGCAGGTACGATAACCTGTAACTATAATGGCTATAAAAAATATATTACCTCTATCAAAGACAATGTTTTTATAGGAAGCGATTCCCAGCTTATTGCCCCTGTAAGTGTTGGTAAAGGTGCTTATATAGGCGCTGGGTCCACGATTACTAAAGATGTGCCTCCATGGGCTCTTGCACTGAGTAGAATTGAACAGAAGAATATCGAAAACTGGGTACTTAAACGACAGTTGAAAGTCAAAAGTGAAAAGTCAAAAGTTAAAAAAGGTGAAAAAAGATAATATGTTGACCCGGAATCCATGGTTCGACATCCTTCGACAAGCTCAGGATGACATTGTCACTCTGAGCCTGCCGAAGAGTCACCATGACAATTGTCACCCTGAGCCTGTCGAAGGATGGATTCCCGATTACGGACTTCGGGAATGACAAAAAATACGCTGTAGTACTAATGACTAATGAGTGTCTATCCATAAATTATGATTTAAGTAGGCTGTCATTCCCCGACTTGATCGGGGAATCCAGTCTTTTTAATAGGTTCTGGATTGTCCGGTCAAGCCGGACAATGACAAAATACGACTTTATGGACAGACACTATTGACCGATGACTATTAACTATTAACATGTGTGGCATAATCGGATATATAGGTAAGAAGAACGCAGTGCCAGTGGTACTTGAAGGCTTGAAGCGACTTGAATACAGGGGATACGATTCTGCAGGGATTGCTTTTTTCTCTGATAAGGGTATTGAGGTCAGAAGGTGTAGTGGCAAGATAAAAGCCCTAACCTCCCTACTCGAATCTGAAAACCCATTCAGTCATACCACAATAGGACACACGAGATGGGCTACCCATGGAAGACCTTCAGATGAAAATGCCCATCCGCACAGGTCTAACGGCGTTGTTTTAGTGCATAACGGAATAATAGAGAATTACCTTCCCCTAAAAAAGAAGCTGATAGAGAACGGATATCAGTTTACTTCAGAAACAGATACAGAGGTTCTATGCCATCTCATCGAGAATTATGCAAAGAGGTATCCTCTTGAGGATGCTGTAAGAGAGGCATTGAAAGAAGTTAAGGGGACTTATGCTATTGCTGTTATCAAAGAAGACGAGCCTGGTAAGATTGTAGGTGTGAGGAAGGACAGCCCCCTTGTTGTCGGTTTAGGTGACAGGGAATATTTCATTGCGTCGGATGTTCCTGCATTCCTGAGTTATTCGAACGATGTAATATTTCTTGATGATGGTGAGATGGTGGTTCTGACAGAAGGTGGGGTCAAAATTACTGGGCCTGATGGCATTCCTGTCCAGAAGGATGCGAAGTCTGTGTCGTGGAGCCATTCTATGGCTGAGAAGGGCGGTTACAGACATTTTATGTTGAAGGAGATATATGAACAACCGAGGGCTATTGCCGATACACTGAGTGGAAGATTTAACGCGGAGAGTGGTGAAGTGAATCTGGAAGAATTTGGGGTTAAGGAAGAAGACCTAAGGGCTGTTGAAAGGATTTTTATTGTAGCCTGTGGCACATCTTACCATGCAGCTCTTATAGGTAAATATATGATGGAAGAACTTGTCAGTGTCCCTGTCGAGGTTGATGTTGCGTCAGAGTTTCGCTATAGAAGGCCAATCATAAGGTCTGGAGACTTTATGATTAGTATAACCCAGTCTGGGGAGACGGCAGATACACTTGCTGCCCAGAGAGAGGCAAAAAGGCTTGGAGCAAAGATACTCAGTATATGTAATGTTGTCGGGAGCACCTCTTCGAGAGAAGCTGATGCTGTATTTTATACTCATTCAGGCCCTGAGATAGGGGTTGCTTCAACAAAGGCTTTTACATCTCAGATCGTGGGTCTTTACCTACTTGCGGTGGGTATTGGAAAGATAAGGGGTACAATCTCAGAGGATATCTCAAGGGGGTTTTTGAGAGAACTACTGTTGCTCCCTGGTAAGGCAGAAAAGGTATTAGCTACGGATGAAGGTATAAGAACGGTAGCAAAGGATTTTTTTAAGGCAAGGGGGGTTCTTTACCTCGGAAGAGGTATAAATTATCCAATTGCACTTGAGGGCGCATTGAAATTGAAGGAGATATCATATATACATGCAGAGGGATATCCTGCTGGTGAGATGAAGCATGGCCCGATAGCACTGATAGATGAAGAACTTCCTGTTGTTGTTCTTGCACCGAAGGATAAGCTGCATGAAAAGATAGTCTCTAACATTCAGGAGGTAAAGAGCAGGGGAGGAAAGGTCATATCAATCACAAACAGCGCTGACAGCGAGGTATGCGGGATTTCAGATAGATGCATTTTTGTGCCTGAGACAAATCCCTATCTCACAACTGCATTGCTGGCTGTACCAGTACAGCTGCTTGCGTATCATATCGGAGTGTTAAGGGGGTGTGATGTAGATCAACCGAGAAACCTTGCAAAGAGCGTTACCGTTGAATAAAAAGGTTTTGTGGTTTGTTTATATTAGGTTCTCGAATTTACTTGGTTTTATCTTATAAATCTATAATTAAAAATTATGTAACCTATAGATTTTAAAAGTAAAAACTGTTAATATAAACATGTTAAAGGAGATTTCAATGCATGATTTAAATCCTCAGCAAAAGGAAGCCCTCGCCTATGCAGATGGTCCTTTGATTGTATTCGCCGGGGCAGGAAGCGGTAAGACAAGAGTAATTGCCCACAAGTTCTCATATCTCGTAAAGTCAAAAAGATTTTCTCAGGATTCAATATTTACTGTTACCTTTACAAACAGGGCAGCTGAGGAGATGAAGGAAAGGATAAATGGTCTCCTCGATAAAGATTGTAATAGCTCCTGTATAGGCACATTTCATGCACAGTGTAACAGGATCCTGCGTAAAGAAATAAAGACACTCGGTTATAACAATAATTTTTCTATTTATGATGAAGATGACCAGTGTAACCTTGTGAGACATATATTAAAAGAATTCAAGATGTACGAGGCCCTCTACAAGGGCATTGTATCACGTATAAGCATTCTAAAGTCTTTCCTGATAGGTCCTGAAGAGTTTCTTTCTTCAGGTGATGGTTTTGGTTTTGACGAGAAACTGGCAAAGGTTTATGTGCGATATCAGGATGAGCTTATAAGGAGTAACGCACTTGATTTTGATGATCTGATTATGTTGACCGTAAAACTATTTAAGAATTACCCGAGGCTGCTTGGAAAATATCAGGAAAAATTCTCTTATATACTTGTTGATGAGTTTCAGGATACTAACCTTGCCCAGTATCAGCTTCTCAAACTATTAGCGTCATTTCACAAAAAGATATGTGTTGTTGGAGATGACGACCAGAGTATATATAAATTCAGGGGTGCTAATGTAAATAATATCCTGAATTTCGAGAATGACTTCCCCGGAGCTAAACTTATTAAACTGGAACAGAACTATCGTTCTACACAGAATATACTTAATGTTTCAGGAGCTGTTATTTCGCAGAATCCTCTAAGGAAACACAAGAAGCTCTGGACAGATAGAGGCTGGGGCGAGAAGGTGCACTACTGCTGGTTGAATACCTGTGAAGATGAAGCTAAATACATTGCTAAGGTTATAAAAGAATTCTATCTGAAAGGGGCATACAATTACAGGGATTTTGCAATATTTTACCGTGTGAATCTTCAGTCACGGGCAGTTGAAGATGCGCTGCGAGATGAAGTTCTCCCTTACCGTGTTCACGGCGGTGTTAGCTTTTACCAGAGGAAGGAGATCAAGGATATAGTCGCATACATGCGTTTATCGCTAAATCGTGGAGACAATGTGAGTTTCAGAAGGATTATAAACAGTCCTCCAAGGGGAATAGGTGTGACTAACCTTGCCAGAATAGAACATGAGGCAAAGAAAAGGTCTATATCCCTTTTTGATGCAATGAAGATAGCACTTCGCTCTGATAGCTTCACCTCTGCTATAAAAGATAGACTTGCTGAATTTGCAAAGCTGATTGAAGGTTTTTCATCTGCAAAATACAGGTCTGCAGCAGAGATGTTAAAAATCATACTTGGAAAATCAGGTTATACAGAAACCCTGGAGGAGGAAAGGGCAAATAACATTGCAGAACTTATCTCATCTGCCGAGGGTGTGGAAATAAAGGATTTTCTTGATAGGGTCTCGTTATTCACAAATATGGATGAGATAACCGGAGGAGATTACATCTCCCTCATGACATTGCATAGCGCAAAGGGTCTTGAATTCCCTGTGGTATTTATTGTAGGACTTGAAGAAGGACTGCTGCCATATTGTAAGGCTATGGAGCGCGAAGACGAAATTGCTGAAGAACGCAGGCTGTTTTATGTGGGTATGACCCGGGCAAAGGATATTCTCTGGTTAACAGGTGCCAGTAAGAGGAGATTATATACTAAATTACAGGATCAGGAACCTTCAAGATTTTTGAAAGATATACCGAGGGACTGCTGTCAATGGATGGAGAAGATAACAGGCCAACAGCGAATAAAACTTGCGCCTGTACAGAGGAAGGTTGGGCCTGAGCACACCTTTACCCTGTATACCGCTGGATGCAGAGTAAGACACCCCATGTGGGGCATAGGTGTGGTGCGCGACTGTTATGGAGATGGTGACGATATAAAGGTAATGGTTAATTTCCCAACTTTTGGTGTGAAAAGACTTGCCGTTAAATTTGCAAATCTGGAGAAAATATAGGTTGAGACTGCTGAAAAATTATATATTTGTCACCCTGAACTCGTTTCAGGGTCTGCGCGTTGACATTTTAGATGCTGAAACAAGTTCAGCATGACAAAACATTGGAATAGAGTTCGCTGTGAAGATATCAAAAGAAGAGAGCGAACATATAGCAACACTGGCAAGGCTTTCGCTTTCCGAAGAAGAAAAGGAATTATTCGGCTCACAGTTGAGCAATATTCTCGATTATATGGAAAAGCTGAATGAGCTTGATACAAAGGATATAGAACCAACATCCCATGTCCTGTCATTAAGCAATGTGATGCAGGATGATAAACCACGGCCTTCCATCCCGAAAGAGGATGCCCTGAGAAACGCTCCTGAGCATACAGAGAAATTCTATAGGGTGCCGAAGATAATAGAGTAACTTAAAAGGCGTTTTATTTGTCCCTGAGACTTGAAAGCACAAAGTGGCTGCGAAAAAGAACTGCCGAAATCAAGAATGATAGTCTTCACTATCAGCGTGCCGCGCTTCTGCACATTTATCTCGGCGCCTTGACACTCCATGAGATTGCTGTATACGCCGGTCTGACCATCGAAACCCTTCAGGGCTTGCGGATGAATGCCCGCTTTATGAAAATGGTGGATACCTGTAAGAAGGAATATTCGCGTGACCTGAGAGAGGACCTTCTCGTCAACAATTACCAGCTCGACGATTATGACTCGCTGGCGTCCGATGTGTCGCTGTTAGATGAGATACTCAAGATGCAGATAAAGGTGCCTTTATTCACGGAGCTAAGGAATCTCTCGCAAAGCATTAAAAGCAGAACTACTCACAATCTGAAGGTTGACCTTTCCGAATTCATGCTCTTCAGGAGACTTTTCAGCTTCCTCATTCTTGTTGAGAAATACGCCACCACTCTTACTGCTCAATCATTGTTGGAGATGAAAGCAATTGCAGAAGAAATCGTCTGGCCGGGCCTTCATCTGGACAAAAATGAAATAGACCAGATTCTCAATAGGCCTATTTCAACCATCGAAGGGAGATTGGAAGAGCTCAGAGCAAGACTCAAAGGGCTTTTTTACACTAACCACTGAAATCATGCCTGTAAGTTGGTAACCTGCTTTTGTTTCTGCAACCGTGGTTTTGCATAAAATAAAACTATGAGCCAGAAAATCCTGCTTATTAACCCCTGGATATACGACTTTGCTGCCTTCAACTTCTGGGTAAGGCCGCTCGGACTACTTAAAGTTGCAGAGCATCTTAGTACCTCTGATGTAGAGCTTTCATTCATTGACTGCATGGACTCCTTTGAAGTGAAAAGGTATGGTATCGGCAGATTCAAAACAGAGCAAGTCGAAAAACCATGCATATTAAAGGATATACCAAGACTATACAAAAGATACGGGATAAGTATTCGTGAGTTTGTGGAAAGACTTAATGCCTCCTCTCCAGTTGATGCTGCGATGCTGACATGTGTTATGAGTTACTGGTATCCTGGTGTTCAGAAGGCAGTGGAAATCATAAGGGAGATATTGGGTAGTGTGTGCCGGTTGTCCTTGGAGGGATGCCCATTTAGATGCTCATATTGTGCATCGGGACTTCTGATAGACAGTATCACAGGCTTCCACTTTTTGAAATCCCTTGATGTGAGGATACATCTTACAGAGTTTTCTCCAATCAGGCCAACAAGCTGACAGGCTGTCAAACCAATTATGATATAATACAAAAAACGCTTAAAAGGAGGATGCAATGCCTATAGCTGCAAAACAAAAAGATAATCATATTAAGGTAAGACAATACATAACCAATGCAAAGGGCCATAAAGTTGCGGCGATTCTTGATATAAAAGAGCTTTCGCGAGTAAATGATTTGATAGAGGATCTCCTTGATTTGAAGGTAATTGAAGACAGGATAGCTGAGCCAACAGAAGACTACGAAGCTTGTAGTCACAAAAGAAAATCCCGTCTGAATGTATAAGCTTGCGATAAAAAAATCTGCAAGAAAAGAACTGGACAATCTGTCCGATCAAATATTTCTAAAAATCGATAAATCAATACTCTCACTAAAAGAAAATCCTTTCCCATATCCACAGGCGAAAAAACTCAAAGGTGAAGATAAATGCAGACTACGGGTCGGAGATTACAGGGTTGTTTATTCTATTGATGAAGACCAAAAGACCATCACTATTTATCGCGTAAGACATCGAAAGGATATTTACCGATAAGCAAATAATATTTTGAAAAATAAGATCAGTATAAAGTTGGGTCAGAGTCTGACTTTTGTATTGACATATTTTCTCTACTCCCTGAGTTTGTCCATTTATCCCCAAAACAAAAAGGCCCATTCTCTTTACAAGAACAGACTATAATTCTCAGTCATCTCATTCATGTTCCCTTCTGAAGCCGATTTTCTTTGTCTTCGGCTCCGGTGGTTTCATGAGCTGGCGGATCGCGCTGCAGTAGCAAGTTGAAGGGAATGTTCTGACATCGGCTTATTTCTTTTCCTTTGCCTCCTTTTTATTATGCTTTTCCTCTGTATTTTCAGGAGAGTATGTTTTGAAGGAGTATTCCCTGAGCATGCGTTTAATCCTCTTTTTATCACGGCTGAGTTCACGGTTGGCAAGGAGGCCGATGATTATTATGATAATAAAGATGATGATAAGGTATTCCATTGAAAAAATCTATTTAAATTGTATCAAATAAACCCTGTTGTTGCATAAATTTATTTGATCATAAAAGCTCAATATAGGAATATCAGGCATTTATGTCAATTTTATATGTTATCGCAGGACTTAACTTTTAGTGACATCTATGAATACATGTCTGATT
>JBFLZS010000041.1:0-26740 GCA_040756135.1 Nitrospirota bacterium | reverse complement strand
TGAAGGCGTTTATGATGGAAACATTACTTACAAAGAGATAAAAACACATGGTGATTTTGGAATTGGCACATTTCACGGACTTGATGGCGAGATGATCGGATTTAATGGCGAGTTTTATCAGATTAAGTATGGTGTGGGTGTGGGGTCAGACTTACTTATTGACAATTGCTAATTTTCCTTTAGCGAACTACAAATTTTTTCGATTTCTTCCGTGAAATTATTTCTCTCCTTTAAATATCTTGTGACAACAACCGGATCCTTATTTATATATTTCGCTATATCCTTCCCCTTATACCCATACTCTTTAGCTACAAAAGTCATCAGTTTTCTTCCGATTAATATTTCCCTGTCCTTGCTCTTTTCTCTCAATTGTCTGATGGTTACCCCAAATATTTTCTCTACCATTTTTGCTATTTCTTCAAGACTGTACTCATGCTTTTTTCTTCTATGTTCAATACTCTCTTCCATTTTTTCTGTCACTTTATCCACAAATCTTTCATCTCCAAGTATCCTCTGATCTACGGTTCTGTAAATATCTTCCCTTTTTATATTTATTCCGTCACCCATATATGCCCTGTAAAGTTTTCTCGCTTGCGATTTATCTTCCGAAAACATCCGCAAAACCTGATCAACATCAACGATATCGTCTTTAATTCTTTCAGCATAATTCTGATGGCTGCTCCACTTATAATTTTCAGGCGATTTTACTGCTTTTGCCCTTACAGGATTAAGATGGATGTACTTTATAAGTGAAAGCAGATATACATCCATGTCACAAAGAATTGCCTTGTATCTTCCTTGAAATAAATGACCTACTGTCTTATACATTTTATTAAAATACATTGTGTAACTCTGATTAATCCCCTGCAGTATCTTGGAAAGCGGAATCTCTTGCGTCTCCACCAACAAGTGCACATGATTGTTCATCAGTGCATAAGAGTAAAGATAAAATTTATATTGATCTTTGTATCTGGAAAGTATCTCAAGATATTTTCTGTAATCTTTTTCGTCCCTGAATATTTTCTGTCTCTGATTCCCGCGGGTTATTACGTGGTAAAACGCCCCCTCGTACTCTATCCTCGGCTTCCTTGCCATAAATTACCTTAGCAGGACTTATCATCAAATGTCAATAAGTAAGTCTGACCCCATTCTTTCATTCTTTCATTCTTTTTGCATTTTTGACGAATATTTGCTCGCCAGTCTTATACTGACTTTGTCGATGGGCTTCAGAAGATAACGTTTCCATCATCCCCTGCCATCCAAGCTACATGGCTCTGGCTTTTACCATGACGGGACTTTCACCCGTTAGAGTGCGCCACCCTTCGTCTGGGCACGCCAATAAGTAAGTCTGACCCCATTCTTCATTCTTTCTGATTCTCAAGCCCATTGCCAAGTCCGAGGCAAGAGAGATACTCAGGGCGTATATTTGTTGGAGCATTAAAGAGACCACCCCCATGTCTATTATCAGGGCGACTGAGATCGAAGAAAGATATAGAATATCTTTTTGGGATGCTCTTGTGATTGTAGCTGCTTATGAAGCGAAGTGCGAAAAGATATTGACGGAAGACCTGAATTCAGGTCAGGTGGTTGAAGGGATTCTTATAGAAAATCCCTTTGTAAAGAGAAAAGGGTAACACGACAAATGAATGCTGCGTAAAATATTTTTCAGAGTTGGAGATCCTTTTCATTCAAAAATCACATACTTCTTCGCCTTTTCGAGTCTTTTTCCTTTTATGCCCAGGTCCTCCAGACGTTTGATACTCCCATCACGCCGGGCTTTCATTAACATTCTGACTGTATTCGGTCCCAGACCAGGCACCCTCAGCAACGCCTCCCTGTCTGATGTATTGATCCTGACAGGATAAAATTCCGGATGGCTATCTGCCCAGACCTCTTTGGGGTCTTTCTCCAATCTCAAATTGCTATTTTCATCGAAAAGAATATCTTTTTTGGTAAACCCATATCTGCGGATAAGAAAATCAACCTGATATAAGCGGTGCTCCCGCATAAAGGTTTTTTCAGGATTCGAAAGGAATTGCCTTTCACCGGGGATATCCGGGTGACCAAGACCTTTCTGGTATGCTGAAAAATATACCCGCTTAAAATTTAAACGATTATACAAACCAAACATGTATTCTGTGATTTCAGAGTCTGTCTCATCAGAGGCCCCAACAATAAATTGGGTAGTACATTTGATCCTTTCAAATCTGCTGCCCCGTGATGTAAGTTTGCCCAGCAGTTTCAACGGCCGGATAATATCTTTCATATAGTCTTTTTTATCCGAAAGCATCTTAAAACGTTTTTTGCCGGGTGTCTCGATGTTTAGCGATACAGCGCTCGCAAGCGAAAGGGAATCCTCAATCGCTGCATCTGAAGCCCCAGGAATAATCTTCAGATGAATGTATCCCCTGAAATTATGTTTGTATCTGAGAAGACGTGCAACAGTATTAATTTTTTCCATAGTGTAGTCCGCATTATTAATGACGGCAGAACTCAGAAAAAGTCCAAAGACCTTCTTTTTTCTATGATATTCCATAAACACGCGCGCAACCTCTTCGGGCCTGAGCGTGCATCGCCGTACATTCGTTTCGGAACGCAGTGGACAGTACTTGCAGTCATTTGAACATACATTGGAAAGGAGGGTCTTAAGAAGGACGGAGTAGCCGCCCTGCGGCAGTGTAACAGGATAAAGCCATTTGCCGTCCAGACCTCTTCTACGCCGGTCATTCTTGATTGTGCCGCATGCACAGGCCAGATCGTACTGCGAATCCTCTGACAACACCTTAAGCTTTTCGATGGTGTCCATAGGAATTACTTTCAGAATCTTTAAGCAAAAACTTCCTTATATCCCCAACCCTTAATGTAATCTTATTTGAGTCGAGGTATTCGAGAAAAGGTAATGCATATTTTCTTGAAGTATTAAGTATGTCCCTGAATTCTGCTACGGTCATTTCAGATTTTCTACTGAAAAAGTCTTTCAGCTTTTCTATCATCTTCCCATAAACAGAAGACGGTATATACATTGATTCATTAATTCTCACCAGATTTCCTTCTTTTACCATGAGTTTCAGGATATCTATCAGGTGTTTCTGCTCAATTTTAAGAGACCGATAGATTTCTTCTGTTGTTGGAGGCTGAAAGCCCCCTTTTTCAAGAAATCCAAGGATTTTTGTCTTAAGTGTCTCATCCACCTGTGATAAAGCAACATTGAATGTTGCAAGCCGAACCAATTCCTTTTCCGTAACAATATCTTTAAGTGACGTAAGCAGATTACTAAAAAGTCTTGGTTCAATGTTGAGTTTGGCCCTGAGTTCTTCTTTTGGCATTCCAGGTTTCAGAGGATTTTTTTCATGGAAACCATTCATAGTCTTTTTTACAGCTTCTCTAAAAGAATTAAGGGCATTGTTATGAACTAAGATGTCCTCAAATTGCATCAGAATGCCATCATCTATTAAGGCCATTATCGAATCCTTTATGGATGTAATCTCTGCCTTAATCCATCCCTCGATTAAAGAGATTTTGATACCGCGTATCCCTGCCTTTTTCACCTTTGTTGCAATCTTTTCAGACAGGGTTCCTGCTTTGAATATCTTTAAATCATCTATACCTTCCTTAAGACTCCTTCTATACGGGTATGGGTCGAGTACCTCTCCACCACCAATCGTTTCCACAGGAGAAAATCTCCTGATGATATACCTATCTCCAGATATGGCGATAACAGGCTCTTGAAGCCTGAACTGGCAGTAACAGCTCTCGCCTCCTTTTAGTTCACTCCTGCCATAGAGGATAACCCTTGCTGTGGTTTCTGATGTGCTTAGGTGAAAATGAACGAGGTCTTTACTCTTGAGAACCGGCGCATCTGAAAGCAGCTCAACATTTGCATCAATCTTCTTTGTCGGGATAAACCTTTCAGGTACTACAACAGAATCTCCTCTTTTTAATTCTTCCTTATTCACTCCTTGAAGATTTATTGCTAACCTCTGGCCTGCATATGCCGTTTTTATAGGGTTGCCGTGGCTATGAAGTCCACGAACCCTGCTCCGAATATTGCTCGGAAGTATCTCTACGGCATCATCAATAGATATACTACCGGAGATCGCAGTTCCTGTGACAATGGTTCCAAACCCCTTTAATGTAAAAATCCTGTCTATAGGAAGCCTGAAGAGACCTTTTGCCGGTTTTGGTTCGACCTTTAATGCCAATTCTTCAATTCTTTCTTTAAGCAAATCAACATTAAACATTGTTTTTGATGATACAGGCACTATCGGTGCTCCCTCAAGAAAAGTACCTTTTATAAAATTCTTTACTTCATCTTCTACAAGCTCAAGCCACTCCTTTTCAACAAGGTCTGCCTTTGTGATTGCAATAAGCCCTGATTTGATTTTAAGGAGGTTGCATATATGCAGATGCTCACGACTCTGCGGCATGATCCCCTCATCAGCAGCGATGACAAGGATAACAAGGTCTATCCCGCCTGCGCCTGCAAGCATATTTTTGATGAGTCTTTCATGTCCGGGGACATCTACAATTCCAACAGTAAGACCATCAGGATAATTGAGGTCCGCAAACCCGAGGTCAATCGTGATGCCCCGTTCTTTCTCTTCCTTCAGTCTGTCAGGGTCTATACCGGTCAGTGCCTTTACAAGGGCACTCTTACCGTGATCAATATGTCCTGCGGTGCCAAGGATTACATATCGCATATAAAATTACCATATCAACATTAACAAAGCAATCTGCCATTCTTAAGGATTTTCTTCCTGCTGCCGTCTTTATGGATCAATGTTACAGTTGGCTTGAAGAACACAAAGTCCTGGTGGAAGGGAGTCTTGATATTGCCACCGAATGAACTGTTATCACCGAGGGCTATATGGATGGTACCGAGTATCTTTTCTGATTCGAGGATATTGTCAGGCCTTTTTGCTGAAGCGTTTGTACCTATGCCAAACTCAGCAATATTTCCGTTTTCATTTTTTTCGGAAAGCCTCATGCTGAGATACTCTGCGTATTTATCCTTGCCTGAGATATCCACTACATAACCATCCTTAACAGTGAGTATTACAGGAGATTCAAGATGCCTTGTAGGACCCCATTCGAGGACGAGTCTTCCAAAAGCTGTTTCTTCAACAGGTGCTAAGTAGACCTCACCTGATGGGAGGTTACCAAAAGAGCCTTTTCCGGTGAGAATCCCTGTATCTGATCTTGCCTTTCTTCCCTTTTTTGAAAAGGAGATGAAAGTACCATTCGGGGTTTTCACCTTGATAAAATCAGCCATGTTCATTATCTTTGCTATCCCTATCGTCCTTTTTGCAAGGGCCTTCCAGTCAACATTCATAGCACCCTCGAGCATAGAGATATCAAAAAGTGGCATGCTTGCATATCTACAACCGCAGATCCTTGTCAGGAAATCTCTGAAACGTGTATGACTTGTAGAATAGTTTGAAATCGCAATTACACAGTCCACAGTATTTTTTTTATATCTTCTGATGACATCTTCTGCACTCTTAATATCGCTATCTTTTGTGTTTTTCTTCAGAATGGGGAGAATGAGACGTTTTTTCTTCAGGGTTGCAACTGCCTTTTTCCCGAATGCAAGCTCCCAGAGTTCCTCTGGCGGCTCGGCACCATGACTGCCTGTGGCGGGGTATTCATGGTATATGATTGATTTGCAGTAATTCTTACCTATCTCTGCTGCAAGTAAAGATAGACTTCTGAGCCTTGACCTTCGTTCAATATCTGATTCGTCTATATCTTCTTTCTCTGAAACTTTGTCGTTAAATAAAAGAACCCGTTCATATTTCTTCACACCGAGGTTGATCCTGAAGATGTCTCTTAATACATTTTCGATCGAGGTGTCACCACTTATTTCCCTTTTTTTCACATAATACCCCGGAAGAAGCTATCTAAATAAAAATTCCATCTGTTTGAGGTGTTCGCCAGGAAAACTGATGGGGTAGTCGCTATCAAAACAGGCAGTACAGAAATTATGGGAGTCAGGGACGATCTTCTTGAGGCCTTCAAGGCTTAAATAACTGAGGGAATCTGCAGTTATATATTTCCTGATTTCATCGATTAGATGGGTAGATGCGATGAGCTCACGTCTTGTAGGTGTATCTATGCCGTAATAGCAAGGGCTGACAGTCGGGGGGGAGCTTATCTTTAGGTGTATCTCCTTTGCACCTCCTCCTTCTCTCAGCATCTTTACAATCTTTTTGCTTGTTGTACCCCTTACTATTGAATCATCTATTACAACTAATCTTTTACCTTCAAGAAGTTTTCTTACGGGGTTAAGCTTTATCTTAACTCCAAAATGTCTTATGCTATGCTTGGGTTCTATGAATGTCCTTCCAATGTAGTGGTTTCTTATAAGTCCGAAATCAAATGGTATCTTGCTCACTTCTGCGAATCCAAGTGCAGCAGGAACACCTGAATCAGGCACGGGTATTACAAGGTCTGCCTCTATATTAGATTCTATTGCGAGTTGTCTTCCAAATTTTTTTCTCATCTCATTCACATTCTGGCCCCCGAAGATATTGCTGTCAGGTCTTGAAAAATAAATGAATTCGAATACACAGAATGCCTTCCTGTGACTGTTAAATATTTTCAGAGATTCAATGCCCTGGTCATTTATGATAAGCACCTCTCCTGGTTCTATGTCACGTATATAAGCGGCTCCTATAAGGTCAAAGGCACACGTCTCTGATGCCAGAACATAAGCTCCATCCTTCACACCGAGACTGAGTGGCCTTACACCATAAGGATCTCTTACCGCAATGAGTTCTTTTTCTCTCAGTATAAGCAGGCTGAAGGAGCCACTTATCTGTGTAATTGCATGAGCTACTCTTTCATAAAAATCATTTCCTTTTGAATGGGCTATAAGATGGACTATTACCTCGCTGTCTGAGGAGGACTGGAATATTGCCCCTTCTGCCTCGAGGGATGTCCTGAGATCTACTGCACTGACAAGATTTCCATTATGTGCTATCGCAAGCGAACCAAGGGCGAAGTTTGCAACTATTGGCTGGACATTCTTCAAGACACTGGTGCCGGCTGTAGAATATCGATTGTGGCCTATTGCCATATAGCCTGGAAGCCTCCTGAGTCTTTTTTCACTGAAAATATCAGCAACAAGTCCCATAGACTTCTCAAGAAAGAGTTGTCTTCCATCAGATGAGCATATGCCTGCACCTTCCTGTCCTCTGTGCTGGAGCGCGTATAATCCGAGATATGCGAGATTAGCTGCCTCAGGGTGCCCGTATATCCCAATTATCCCGCATTCCTCGTGAATGTCGTAGAACATAGTGTTTTATTTTAACATATTATTGTTTTTTAATAATGCACGGAAATGCAAAGGACTTGACAAAGATCAAAGGGGTGGCTAAAGTAAAAATTGTGGAGACACTAATTAAGAAATCTAAAAATGGATAGCAACACTTCAGACGCTATCCATTGAAAGTGAGGTGAAAGAAATGGCACCTGCAGAGAAGGGAATGCCTATGGAATGTGCCCTGTGCGGCTTTACAGCGTCAGGCAAGTTTATCGGGGATATCTGTCCCCAGTGCGGCCTTACATACTGGCGCTGCAGCAATTGCAGCTATACCATCACGGCGGCCAACCCCCCAGAGGTGTGTCCCGGCTGTCATCAGAAAAGTGACTTTCTCAATATCAGCTGCTATACCCCGGAATGCGGCGGCCCAGGCCATATTGACTCCCGGCTATAGGCACGGTTAGAGGCTGGCTTGTTTCTGCCTTGCTTTCCAAAGGCGTGCAGTTTTAAGTAACTCAAACAAATGTAGCTGTAACCATCAGTGACGAGTGGCGAAGAGACGGATGGATTGAGCATATATTAAGGTTCTCATAATAGAATGGACATTGTCCCAAAAATGATAGGAAATTGTATAACCATAAAATCTCCCCTCGCCCCTCTTTTCCAAAGAGGGGTAATGCCTCCCTTTGGAAAAGGGAGGTTAGGAGGGATTTCTCGGTCATTGTACAGACTATTATAAGAAGATTAATAAGTGTATAGTACAGGAGGTAGGAAAGGAAATGGAAAAAATCAACTCAAGGCTCATGGAAATATCGGACGAACTGAACAAACATATAATAGCTGTAAGGGGAGCACTGGAACTCGCTGAAGAGTCCGCATCAACGGAGTTACAAGATCTTCTTTCAAAGGCGGTCGAGAGGATGGACACAATGCAGGGATTGTTTCATGAGATGTTTGTGGTATTACAGCAAATCCTTGAAAAGATGGATGAAATAAAAAAGGCAAAATAGCGTACGGTATGTAAAGAGAACTTATGACAGAATTAAACCTAAACGTTGCATAAAATGAAGGGCAGACATGCTAAAAAACCTTTTCAAAGCAACAATATTTTATTACGATACACATAAATGCAGACATAACTTTAAGTGCATTTTAAATAAAGGTTTGCTGGCCGCTCTAAAGGACTATAAGGTGTTGCTGGAAAAGCTTTTTCAGCACATCTGCCCTCCAAAGCAAGAAAATGTTTTCTACCTGGTGGGTAAACATGATGCGACTCATAAAAGCCAGAAATGAAAGACAATAACAAAACAAAAAAACAACTCATAAATGAACTAATAGAACTGCGTCAGCGAATTACTGAATTAGAAGAAATGGAAACTGAACGTAGCCAGACAAAGGAAATAATCCAGCGGAGCTATGACATTCAAACGATAATAAATTCGGCACTAAAACTTTCGTTGGAAGATATGCCCCTCGAAGAATTTCTAAAACATACTCTTGACCTGATATTATCAATTCCGTGGCTTTCTTTGGAATCAAAAGGCAGCATATTCCTTATTGAAGATCATCCTGAGGTATTGGTAATGAAATTCCAGAAAAATCTTCCCGAGGAGATTCAGAAGCTATGTGCCATGGTTCCCTTTGGTAGATGTATCTGTGGGAAGACAGCACTGACACAAGAAACAATATTTATTAACCATCTCGATGAGAACCATGAAATTCGATATGAAGGCATGTCCCCTCATGGTCATTGCTGTGTGCCTATCCTGTTTGGTGGCAAAACACTTGGTGTGGTAGATCTATATGTGAAAGAAGGGCACCACCGCGATCAAAAGGAAATGGATTTCTTGAATGCTATTGCTAATACACTGGCTGGAATCCTTATGCGCAGGCAGGCGGAAGAAAGGATAGAGTATCTTGCCTATTACGATGCTTTGACAGGTCTCCCAAACAGAAATCTTTTCTTTGACAGGTTCAACCAGGGGATAGCAAGAGCAGAGTATTCTTCAAAAATTGGTGCGGTTTTAATTACCGATATTGATAGGTTTAAGTCAATAAACGATACCTATGGTTATGAGCTTGGGGATAAGGTTTTAAAAGAGGTTGCAGAGAGACTTTCAACCTCTGTCCGAAAAGGAGATATAGTAGCACGTATTGGGAACGATGAATTTGTGATAGCACTTATTGACGTTGCCAATTCTGATGATGTAATTATGGTTTTGGAGAAAATCATGAAGGATATATCGTATACCTTCAAGGTCAAGGGAGATGAGATAACATTGACCTTTAGTACAGGTATCGCAGTGTATCCCCATGACGGGAAAAATGACGATGAACTATCAAAATCTGCAGGTTTGGCGCTTGCAAAAGCAAAGAAAGAGGGAAGGAAAAACTACCAGTTTTACACTGAAGACATGAATATTAAGGCATCAGAGTTTATAATGATGGAAAAAAACCTTCTCAAGGCCATTACCAATGAGGAATTTGTACTCCACTATCAACCTTACTGGGATATCAATACAAAAAAGATAGTTGGCATGGAAGCCCTTGTCAGGTGGCAAAGTAAGGATATGGGTTTAGTCTCACCGGGGAAGTTTATCCCGGTGCTTGAGGATACAGGGATGATTATAGAGGTTGGCGAATGGATTCTAAGGACAGCTCTAAGACAGATTAAGGAATGGCAGGATAAAGGATATCCTGTAGTGCCCATCTCTGTGAATCTCTCTTTAATTCAGTTCAGGCAAAAAGAATTGATAGAGATGATGAAAAAGGCAATGAGAGAATTTGCTCTTCATCCTTCGCTCCTTACACTGGAGATAACAGAAAGCACCTTTATGCAGGATATAGAATATACGAACTCAGTTATCAAGACAATTAAGGGTATAGGTATTTCAATATCCATTGATGATTTTGGGGCTGGCTATTCATCATTGGCATACCTTAAAAGATTTCCGATTGATAATCTGAAGATTGATATATCCTTTATAAGGGAGATAACAACAGATCCCGACACTGCCTCAATAGTAACCGCTATCATAGCAATGGCACATACCCTGAATTTAAAAACAATTGCAGAAGGGATAGAGACAGAGGAGCAGTGGAAGTTTTTACGCCTTTTAAGATGTGATATGGGACAGGGTTATTACATTAGCAAACCTTTGCCTGCAGAAGACGCTATAAAATTGTTCATATCTTAACTGAATGGATAAACAAGAACAATCGAGGGGATTTAATAATTAAGCCAATAGAAATCAAACTGAAAATCCGCTTTTACTGGGGCGAAGAGCAACGGGGATCGGAGGATTTGGGATTTCCTGCCGGGTTAGGTTTATCACGTACATTTGATAAACTGATCGAGTTTGTCCTTCCCGAATGGCGAAAGAAGCCTGAGTTCCTTTATTATCTCCGGCATAATCTCGATGACCCTGTCTATTTCTGGTTCTGTATTGTATCTGCTTAAAGAAAACCTGATTGAGCCATGGATTGCTGTAAAAGGAATCCCCATTGCTCTCAGGACATGGGAAGGTTCGAGAGAGCCTGATGTGCATGCTGAGCCTGACGATGCGCATATACCAAATTCGTTAAGTCTGAGGAGTATGGCCTCCCCTTCAACATATTCGAAACTCAGATTAGTGGTATTCGGCAGCCTGTCATTTATGTCGCCGTTTACTCTTGCATCAGGACAGGATTTTAAAAGAGCGGTCTCAAGTTTATCCCGCAGTCCTTTCAGATAAGTAACCTCTTCAGTGAGGTTTCTCATAGCAAGTTCACATGCCTTTCCGAGTCCTATGATCGAAGCAACATTTTCAGTGCCAGCCCTCCTTCCACGTTCCTGATGGCCTCCGATTATATATGGATAAAACCTTGTGCCTTTTCTCACATACAGGGCCCCGACTCCTTTGGGCGCATGTAGCTTGTGGCCTGAAAGGGAGAGCATGTCAACGGGGAGTTTCTTTACGTCTATGGGGATTTTTCCAACAGCCTGTACAGCATCAGTATGAAATAATATTCGTCTTTTTCTGAGGATTTCTACAATCTCTGCAATTGGAAAGATGACTCCTGTCTCATTGTTTGCGTACATGATGGATACTAAAGCTGTGTCATCATCAAGCATCTTCAAAAATTCATCTATATTCATCTGCCCATGATTATTCACAGGCAGAAATGTTACCCTGAAGCCTTTTCTTGCGAGGTGTTTACAGAAATTTAAGACAGCGGGATGCTCAACCCTTGTTGTAACGATATGCCTTTTACCGCGTAAAGACTCAACAGCGCTCATTATAGCGGTATTGTCACTTTCTGTGCCGCAGCTTGTGAATATTATCTCTTCAGGCTCGGCGCCAATGAGCTGTGCCACCTTGCTCCTCGCCTCTTCAACCTTCCTATGAAGCTGTCCGCCGAAGGTATGCATACTTGAAGGGTTGCCATAGAGTTCTTTGAGATAGGGAAGCATCTCTTCAAGGACTTCAGGAGCAACAGGGGTTGTTGCGTTATTGTCAAGATATATTGTATTCATTGGACCTCCATGACTATTCCCTCACTTACAAGTTCCCTGAGTTTATTCTGGATATTATTTACAGTTACATCAGCCATAAGACAGCCGGTACACATGCCGCGTAGTGCTATAATAACCTTATTTCCGTCTATATCAATAAGCTCGATGTCTCCTCCGTCTGCCTGCAACCCCGGCCTTATCTCCCTCTCAATAATCTCCTGTATGAGGGCAATTTTCTGAAGATTGGTAAGTTTTTTGGGTATAGCAGGTTTTTCTGGTACCTTTACTGACCAGATATCTCTGAGGATAGCCTCGATTTCTTCCCTGCATTCTCCGCAGCCCCCGCCTGCCTTTGTGTAATCTGTAACCTCATCTACTGTTGTAAGATGGTTTTCTATTGCAATCTTTCTTATCTTTTCTTCAGTAACATCAAAACATTTGCATACAAGTCTGCCTTCTTCTTCAATTGTCTTTGGGATACCCCTGTAATTAGCAACAGCAGCCTCAAGGGCCTCTCTTCCCATGACAGAGCAGTGCATCTTTTCTTTAGGGAGACCGCCAAGAAATTCTGCAATATCCTGGTTTGATACCTGCAACGCCTCATCAAGTGTTT
Source organism: Nitrospirota bacterium (assembly GCA_040756135.1). Classification (GTDB taxonomy): domain Bacteria; phylum Nitrospirota; class Thermodesulfovibrionia; order Thermodesulfovibrionales; family SM23-35; genus JBFLZS01. Next base: position 14,368 of record JBFLZS010000041.1, on the reverse strand, counting down.
TCCCCTTAATAAGTTCTGTAAGGGCAGAAGAGCTTGCGATTGCGCTTGCACAGCCAAATGTCTGAAATTTGGCATCTACGATTTTATTAGTATCTTTGTCTACTTTCAAAGTCAACCTTAATGCATCACCACAGACAATACTACCAACGTCTCCAATCGCATCAGGATTCTCAATCTCTCCTATGTTTTTAGGGTGCAAGAAGTATTCTTTTACCTTATCTGTATATTCCCACATGGTTAATTTAAGCAAAGTCCGCGAACAAATGTCAATTTTGTGATCAAAATATAAAGTAGCTATTTGAATCTTATCCTTGTAAAATAAAAATATAAACATGCAGTATCTTACTGGAGGGAAAATGCCTTTAAATAAAATCCATTCAATAATATCAAGGGATGTTATAACCTTAGGACCTAAAGAATTTCTAAGAATAGCAGTAGAAAAGATGAATTTTCATAACGTCAGTTGTGTGGTTGTCGTTGAAGATAAAAAACCCGTAGGTATTTTAACTGAAAGGGATATTGTCCAACTGGTCAATAGTAATGTTAATCTTGACATAACCGGGTTGCAATCAGTAATGAAGGGTCCGGTTGTCGCTATATCCGAGGAAGCAGAAATCTCCGAGGTTGCAAATCTTATGGTGGTAAACGATCTGAGGAGGCTTGTAGTTGTTAATAGCGGACACAATATAATCGGGATTGTTACGCAAACCGATATTATAAAGAACTTAAAGATTGAGAGTTTTATACGTTTCAGAAAAGTAGAGCAAATCATGAAACGTAAGGTGATAACTGTGGGTGAAAAAGACCCATTACCGAAGGCTATAGAATTCATGGCAAAAAATCGTATAAGCTGTGTCCCGGTCGTGGAATATAATAAGCCTGTAGGGATGATTACAGAACACGATATCACAAAGGCTATATTAATCAACAAGGTTTTAGACAATGTTAAAGAGGTAATGACCACGCCAGTTCTTACTGCTAATGGAGATATAAATCTCTTTGATGCAACAAGACTTATGGAGGAGAATAAGCTCAGGCAGCTTGTAGTTGTTGACCCGGAAGGTAACTTGATCGGAATTGTCACGCTGAGTGATATCATCAGGGATATCAGGGCGGATTATATGGAGTTGTTGAAAAATATGTTGAAGGAAAAATCCCAGGCACTTGTAGAATCGGAAATGAAATACAGGACATTAGTGGAGCGGTCATTAGAAAGTATCCTGATAATACAGGAAGGCTTGATTAAATTTGTTAATCCAACCCTTCTCAGGATCTTAAATTATGATGAGAAAGAAATGTTTGGTATGGATATCCTCAGATTTATCTATCCGGATGATAGGGAGTTGTTTTCAGAGAATCTTAGTACCTTCAGTAGTGATAAGCAGGTCGAATCTAAGTTAGAGATCAGGATGGTGCACAGAAATGGCGAAGGAATTTATATGGAAATCTTGTCCACCCAGATTCAATATGAAGGTATGCCTGCGATACTTGCAGCTCTCAGAGATGTAACCGAGAGAAAGAAGACCGAGGCTGAGTTAAAAAGACTCGTAATAACCGATGACCTTACAGGTCTTTTTAACCAGAGGTTTTTCTATATCCAGTTGGTGAAAGAGATTGAGAGGACAAAAAGGCACGATAGACCACTCTCAATGCTTCTAATTGATATAGATAAGTTCAAGGACTTTAATGATAGATATGGTCACTGGGAAGGTGATTATGTCCTGAAGAAGATAGGAGAAATATTGTTAGCGAATGTCAGGGAGATTGATATGGCCTTCAGATATGGGGGTGAAGAATTTGCAGTTCTTCTCCCTGATACGAAACACGAGGATGCTATAGTTGTTGCAGAGAGGATCAGAAAGGCTGTTGCTCAGACCGTTTTTTATCCATTTACACTGGATGGACAACCTGATGTTGTAAATAAGACTGTTAGTATAGGGGCTACAGAATTTCGTCATGAAGATAATATGAAGAGCTTTTTGAAGAGAGTGGATAGTGCAATGTATCAGGCAAAGAAAAGCGGGAGGAACATAGTTGTACCACTGATATAGTTTACATAGTTTCTTAGGTTTACACGGTTTCTTGAGTTTTAACCCAAGAAACACAAAAAACTCAATGAGCTCAATAAACTCGTAAAAGGAGGAAGTCATGGCTTATTATGTTGTATTAAGTACACTTACAGATGAAGGAAGGAAGACAATTAAGGAGAATCCAAAGAGAATAATCGAGGTGAATAAGGAACTTGAAAAGATGGGAGTTAAGGTAAAAGAGCAGTTTGCAGTCCTCGGGCCATATGATTTTGTGAATATTGTTGAGGCCCCAGATAACATGACAATGATGAATATGTCTGTTGAACTCGGCGCAAGGGGGTCCGTACAGCTTCTTACCATGGCAGCAATCCCTGTAGAGGAATTCATCAAAAAAATAAAATAGGGTTTTTGCTATCCCCGAAATCTGAGACGATCCGGCGCAACCATAGTTGCGGCTGGTGATGCGGAATGCAAAGGATTTCGATTATCCCGGACTCGACGTGATTAACCCATTAGGGTAAGCACTTCCTTTTGAGAATATACCCTAAAGTGTGTTACTTCCAAACGGAAGTATTCAGAGCGCAGTACTTCATCAAGTTACCACATTAAAGACTTTTTGCTGAGCATAAAGATCACATGCTATTAAACGATTTTCGCTAATCGAAATTGTTATGAATTTCCGTTACAAATATGCATTTTTAGTTGATCCTTCCTATAGCTACATATTGCAATCTTCAAGACAGATATGTTTACTAACCCAGCGATTTATTAACCAGACATTTTCCTTAAAAAAGACTATAATTTATCCAATAAAATTAACTTATTGAAGATATTATGTCATTAGGTAACGGTATAGGAAACAAACTTTGGGAAATTGCAGACCAGTTACGGGCAAATTCCAGGCTTAAATCCTCTGAATATTCCGTTCCTGTCCTCGGTCTCATTTTCCTCCGATATGCTGACCATAAATTTACTCAAGCTGAGAAGGAAATCAAAAAACAGACTTCAGGAGGACGCAGAGGCATATCCAAGACTGATTTTCAGGCTAAAGGGGTTATGTCGCTTCCTGACAACGCCCGATTCTCCTACCTATTGAATCTTCCCGAAGGTGAAAACATTGGTAAAGCTATCAATGAAGCAATGAAGGCCATTGAAGCTGAAAATGAAGAACTCAAAGATGTGCTTCCGAAATCTTATAACCGCCTGGAGAATGATGTTCTGATAGCCCTGCTTAAATTATTCTCGAGCATCCAGATGGATATTGAGGGAGATGTTTTCGGAAAGATTTATGAATACTTTCTCGGCAAGTTTGCCATGTCTGAGGGACAGAGAGGGGGAGAGTTCTTTACTCCTACATCCATAGTCAAGCTTATTGTTGATGTCATAGAGCCATTTCACGGAAGGATCTATGACCCGGCCTGTGGCTCTGGAGGCATGTTTGTTCAGAGCGCCAAATTTGTCGAAAGGCATAAGAAAAGACCAAGTTCAGAGATAATGGTCTATGGTCAGGAAAAAGTGGCTGAAACAGTAAGGCTTTGCAAGATGAACCTTGCCGTGCATGGTCTGTCAGGTGATATAAGACAGGGCAATTCTTACTATGAGGATATTCACAATTCATTCGGCAAATTCGACTTTGTAATGGCTAATCCTCCATTCAATGTTAATGGTGTAGATAAGGAGAAGATAAAAGACGATAAGCGGTTTTCATACGGTATCCCTAAGCCTGACAATGGCAATTATCTTTGGATAGAAATATTCCTTAGTGCTCTCAATGGAAATGGAAGGGCCGGTTTTGTCATGGCAAATTCAGCAAGCGATGCAAGGCAGTCAGAGCTTGAAGTAAGAAAGAAGATTATAGAGGACAATTTTGTTGATGTCATGATAGCCATAGGGTCAAATTTCTTTTATACAGTAACCCTACCCTGTACACTTTGGTTTTTCGATAAGGGGAAGAAAAAGACAGACCGTAAAGACAATGTGCTTTTTATAGATTCTCGTCATATCTATAACCAGATAGACCGTGCCCACAGGGACTTCTTACCTGAACAGATTGAGTTTATATCGAATATTGTCAGGCTATATCGAGGAGAACCTATTGAGACAGATAATGGCAGTGTCAAGCTGATGAAAGAACACTTCCCGAAGAGCAAGTATCAGGATGTAGCAGGGCTTTGCAGGGTTGCCACCATTGCGCAGATAAAAGAAAATGGATATTCGTTAAACCCAGGGAGATATGTTGGAGTTGCTGAAAAAAAGGGAGAGGATGCTGACTTCCACGAAAGGCTTGAGGAATTGAATGAGGAGTTGGAGAAGTTGAACACAGAGGCGGGGGAGTTAGAGGAACGGATAGGGGAGAATATTACAGGAATTCTTCAGAATCAATGAAGCAGAAATTCACAGTGTATACTCTTGAGGATGTTTGTACAAAGATAACAGATGGTTCACACCATAGTCCCAAAAGTGTTCCCAAGGGTTTGCCGATGGCATCAGTAAAAGACTTGACAGGATTTGGCATAAACATAGATTCTTGTAGACATATTTCAGAGGAAGAATTTTCAAAGTTAGTTAAGCAGAACTGTAAACCTGAAGTAGGAGACGTTTTAATTGCTAAAGATGGTGCATCAGCTCTTGATACGGTGTGTCTGATAAAACGTCCGATTAATGTTGTCCTTTTATCTTCAGTAGCTATCCTAAGACCAAACCCTGACAAAGTGCTTCCTTCGTATTTGCATTTTTATCTTGATGCTGAACCGACCAGAACATATATGAAAAATGCTTTTACAACAGGAGCAGCTATGCCGAGAGTCATACTAAAAGATTTTAAGAAAATAAAGGTTCTTTTGCCTTCAATAGAATTACAAAACAAAATCGCCTCCATTCTCTCTGCCTATGATGACCTGATTGAGAACAACTTGAAGCGGATTAAGATTCTTGAAGAAATGGCACAGATGATTTACAGGGAATGGTTTGTCAACTTCCGCTTCCCAGGACATGAGAAGGTGAAGATGGTTAAGTCTGAACTGGGGATGATACCGGAGGGGTGGAAGATAAGAAAAGTTGGCGATATACTTAGCACTTTAGAGTCTGGCTCTCGTCCAAAGGGAGGGGTAGACCCGAATGAGCGTGGAGTTCCAAGCATTGGAGCGGAAAATATATTAGGGTTAGGACAGTACGACTATTCAAAAGAAAAATATATTAGCAAAGACTTTTTTTGAAAATGAATCGTGGGCATATCAAAAGCGGAGACGTGCTACTTTATAAAGATGGAGCTAAGATAGGTCGAAAGTCTTTGTTTAGAGATGGATTTCCGCATGAAGTATGTTGCATTAATGAGCATGTTTTCATACTTCGCACAAATAGTCTCTGTACACAGAATTATTTATATTTTTGGCTTGACCAGCCAGAGATGACTAATAAAATAATCAACTTGAATGCTAATGCAGCTCAACCCGGCATTAATCAAGCTGGTGTCAATGGGTTACCAGTGCTTTTACCCTTCAAAGAATCTTTAGACATGTTTGAGGAAACTTCTGAGCCAATTCTTGCAGAATTATTTAACTTGTCCAAAAAGAATAATTTGCTCCGCCAGACCCGTGACCTCCTCCTGCCCAAGTTGATAAATGGGGATATTGATGTGGAAAATATGGATATTGATACAGAGGCTTCATAATGATAAAAAAGTTCATTTCAATAAAGAATATTGGAAAACTTGTCAATTATTCTGCTTCAGGTGATGTTAAATTCAGAAAGCTAAATATCATTTATGGTGAAAATGGCTCTGGAAAAACTACGTTATGTGCCATATTAAAATCACTCAAGACCGGCAATCCTGATTACATAATAGGTAGGACATCATTTCATTCAACCGAAGCCCCAAGCGTAAATATTCTTCTTGAGGGAGGAAATGCCAAATTCACTGATTCATCTTGGAACTGCAGCCTTCCAGAATTAGAAATATTTGATCCATCTTTTGTGGCTGAAAATGTACATGCAGGGCATGATGTACACCATTACCATAAAAAATCACTTCACAGTTTTGCCATAGGAGAAGAAGGAGTAAGATTGTCTGGTGAAATTCAAACTTGTGATGCAAAAATTCGGGAGATAAACACAAAATTATCAGAGTTAGATAAAAAACTTCTTAGACATATTAACGGTTCATTGCCTATTGATGATTTTATTAAGTTGCCGAAGGACAATGCGATTGAGACAAAACTTCAAGAGAAAAGTAATTTACTTAAGGCATTAGAACAGGCTGAAGATATAAAAAGTAAAAATAAGCTTAGCGAAATAAGTCTACCTGATTGGAGTCTTGAGTCATTCAAAGCAGTTCTTACCAGGAGCGTTGAAGATGTATCAAAGGAAGCAGATACTTTAATAAAAAGGCATATTTATGAATGTCTTGATGATAAAGGAGAAGAGTGGTTAGCTTATGGCTTTGAACATATTAAAGACAGCCGATGTCCCTTCTGTGACCAAAAACTTGAAGGTTTAGAATTAATAGATGCATACAGGCAATACTTTAATGAAAAGTATGCTGAATTTAAAGCTGAAGTAATTTCCAAGTTGGATGAAGAAAGAGACAAAGTGAGCGTTGAAAAGCTCCTTGGTCTACAAAGACTTATTGGGACTAATGAAACCTTGCTTGAGTACTGGAAGCAGCATATTGTTACAGAATCAACTTTGCCAGAACAGATTTTTGAAAGGACTGAGCAAGGTTGGAAAGCACTATTAGATGTAGTTATAGCTACAATTGAAAGGAAGGCTTCGAATTTACTTGAAAAGGTTGAACCTGACGAGAACTTATTAGCAGCCGTAAAGGACGTAAAAGAGATTGAGGCGACTATTAATGAATACAATCAACAAATAGTTTTAATAAATGAAAAAATACAAAAGAAAAAGGATTCGGTAGAAAGTGGCGATTTAAACAGGGCAAAAGCAGAATTAAGTATTCTCCAAAATCAACAAAAGAGGTATGAACCAGATGCCATCTCACTGTGTAATGAATACATCGGAGTTAAGAGGGAAAAAGCTAAGGTCGAAAGTCAAAAAGAACAAGCAAAACAAAGGCTCAACAGTGTAACTGATGAAACAATCAGCAAATATGAGGAAGGAATTAATAGCTATCTCGCAAAGTTTGGAGCAGATTTTAAAATTGTTGAAAAGAAGACTAAATATATAGGAGGAACACCAAGCGTTGATTATAAAATTCAAATTGCAGATAGAACAGTTCCATTGGGAGATGCTGATACCCCTTACAGAGAACCATGTTTCAGGAATACATTAAGTGACGGAGATAAAAGCACGTTAGCCTTTGCCTTCTTTATGGCAAGACTTGATTTAGATACTAATCTTTCGTTAAAGGCAATCATCCTTGATGACCCTATATATAGTTTGGATATTCATAGAAAAAAAGCTACTATTCAAGAGATTATCAGGAAAGCAAATCATACAAAACAATTATTTATCCTAACGCATGACCCAGTATTTGCGAGAGCAATTTATGATAATGATAGTTTTGATAAAGCTGTAATTAAATGCATTTGTGTAAAAAGAAGAGGTATTGATAGCACTATTCATGAGTGGGATATCGAGTATGAAACAGCCAGTGATTTTTATAAAAGCTATAGCAAGATAGAAAAGTATATGGAAGATAGAAGTGGAACCTCACTTGATGTAGCTCGTTGCATAAGACCTGTATTAGAAGGACATTTAAGAAGATGTTTTCCGACAGTATTTAAATCCAGTAGCACTCTTGGTAAATACATCAGTATGATTCGAGAAGCAGATGAAGCGACTCCAATAAAATCTCTTCAACAATATTTAACAGAACTTGAAGCTATCAATGATTATGCAACCGAATACCAACATGATAGATATGATGGCACCCCAGTAAATGATATAGCACTAATGAGCTATTTAAAAAGAACAATGAGTTTCTTAAGCAGATAAAATGGTATTCGAATATAATGAAGACAGTCTCATAGAACAACCTGCGATTGAGTTGTTTAAGTCCCTTAACTATGACCACCAAAATTGCTACCATGAAACCTTCGGCAAGTCAGGAACATTAGGTAGAGAAACCCCCTCAGATGTTGTCCTTATCCCAAGACTAAAGCAATCCCTTATAGCCCTCAATTCTTCAGTGTCTTCTGAAGCAATCAACCTTGCCATTGAAGAATTGACCAGAGACCTCCTTTTGCCAAAACTGATAAATGGTGAGATTGATGTGGAAGGGTTGGATATAAGCACAAACCATGAGGTAACAATATGAGTCAGATATACAACATATACTGCGATGAAAGCTGCCATATGGAACATGACCATCAGAAAGTGATGGTATTAGGAGCTGTTTGGTGCCCGTTGGACAAGGTCAAAGAAATATCAAAGAGAATCAGGGAGAAGAAAGCTGCACATGAATTGAGTCCAAAATTTGAAATCAAATGGACAAAGGTATCACCTGCAAAAACTAAATTCTATCTTGATATAGTCGATTATTTTTTTGATGACGATGATCTGCATTTCAGGGCACTTATAGTACCTGACAAAGATGTGTTAAGGCATGAACAGTTTGGACAAACCCATGATGAATGGTACTACAAAATGTATTTCGATATGCTGAAAGTGATAATTAATCCGAGCGACAGATATAGAATTTATCTGGATATTAAAGATAGCCGTGGCGGAAGAAAAATTGAAAAGCTACATGAAGTGCTTTGTAACGCAAAGTATGATTTTTCGCGCGATATTATCGAACGAGTGCAAATCGTAAGGTCTCATGAGATAGAAATATTGCAAATAGTGGATCTTCTTATCGGGGCTGTTTCTTATTTAAACAGGCATCTTTCTGGAAATGAAGGAAAGGAAGCTTTAATCGCAAGAATAAAGGAACGCTCTGGATACTCGCTTGAGCTTACAACATTGCTTCGTGAAAGCAAGATGAATATTTTCAAGTGGCACGCTTCGGAGGCAAGTGGTGCCTAATTATCCAGAATGGCTTCCTGCAATTATTTCAGTTGATGGCGAATGGGACAAGGTTGTTGAGCGGTTATACGCTATCTTTCTAACTGATATAAAAGATGGGAAGCCCAGATTAAACAGTTTTCCTGTCTGGAGAGACAGAAGGATTTTGGATGGAGAAAAATATGAGGAAGGTTTTTGGCATCTAATTTCTAAGGATTATGATGATGTCAAGGATAGACTACCGGATTTTCGTAGAGCAGAGAGATTGCCTTGGTGTCGGGCTTGCATTGATAATTTCAGCGATGCGTCAATCGTGTTTTGGGATTATAGGGTCAAGAAACGCATTGAAACATATATATGGTTGAAAAATCATGATTATGTCGTAGTTCTTAAGAAACTGAATAAGAGATTTGGCATTGTATATTTTCTTTTGACGGCACATTATGTAGAAGGAGAATCTACAAGGAGAAAACTGTTGAAAAAATATGAAAATAGGCTTAAAAAATAATAATGCCACTCTGGAAGAGCGGCACATCTCTTTCTACACATGGTAGATGAGGCTAATTTCAGCTTAGCAATAAGGTTACATATTGTCAAATAAGTTGTTTTTATAGGAAAATAATATATTGAAGTACAACGAGGATAGCCTTATCGAGCAACCTTCTATTGAACTATTTAAGTCTCTCGACTATGCCCATCAGAACTGCTACCATGAGACCTTTGGAAAGACAGGAACATTAGGCAGAGAAACACCCTCAGATGTTGTCCTTATCCCACGACTAAAGCAATCCCTTATAGCCCTCAATCCTTCAGTATCTTCCGAAGCAATCACCCTTGCCTTTGATGAATTGGCCCGTGACCTTCTTTTGCCAAAACTGATAAATGGAGAGATTGATGTAGAAGGGGTTGCATATAACCATTAAAAATCAATAATATTTTTTAGAAACGATGTTGATATGACAGCAGTTTTTTGTTATTATAGTCTTAATATTGGTCAACCAGAAAGGAGGTTAACTGAATGAAAACATTATCGCTTTCTGAGGCAAAGATGAAACTGAGCAGCCTGGTGGATTCTGTTCACAAAACCGATGAGGAGGTCGTTATAACAAAAAACGGTTCTCCCGCCGCTGTACTGATAAGCCCTGATGAGTTTGAGGGCTGGAAAGAGACTGTCGCTATACGCTCTGACGTCGCATTTATGGATGAGATTAAAAAAGGCTTGTTGGCTTTAAAGAAAGGTAAGACAAAGCTCTATACCCTTGAGGAACTGTTCAGATAAATGAGCATCCGCAGACTGAAAATGTCTGACGAAACAGCGGGCTTAGTCCGTACCCTACACCCTGATTTAAAACGAAAAATTAAAGCCGCATTGCAGACTGTTTTAATTGACCCTCAGTCAGGTAAGGCATTGAAGGATGAACTTAAGGGACTGCAAAGTTTTAAAGTCGGGAAATTCAGGGTGATTTATAAAACTGCAACAGACAAGCGGATTATACAAATTGTGGCCATCGGACCAAGAAAGACTATATATGAAGAAACCCTGAGACTCTTGCAAAGAGAAAAATGATGAGCACATGAAGCTATGAATAAGACCTTCACCGAGGATAGCCTTATCGAGCAACCTTCTATTGAACTATTTAAGTCTCTCGACTATGCCCATCAGAACTGCTACCATGAGACCTTTGGCAAGTCAGGAACTTTAGGCAGAGAAACCCCCTCAGATGTTGTTCTTACATCAAGACTAAGGCAGTCCCTTATAGCCCTCAATCCGTTAGTATCTTCCGAAGCAATCAACCTTGCCATTGAAGAATTGATCCGTGAAAGGAGCGTTTTAAACCCTGCGAATGCTAATAGGGAAATATACAAGATGCTCCGGGACGGGGTTAAGGTTCCCATCAAAAAAGAAGACGGGAGTGAGGAAATAGAAACCATTAAAGTCATAGACTTCAACAATCCCGATAAAAATGACTTCTTCCTTGCCTCCCAGTTCTGGATAACGGGAGAGATGTATAAAAGAAGGGCTGACCTTGTTGGTTTTATAAACGGCTTACCCCTTATTTTCATAGAGTTGAAAGCAGTTCACAAGAAACTGGAGAATGCCTATAAGGACAACCTTACTGACTACAAAGACACAATCCCTCAAATCTTCTGGTATAACGCATTTGTAATCCTTTCCAACGGAGCAGAATCAAGAATCGGCACTATCACAGCAGATTATGAGCATTTCAATGCATGGAAAAAAATAAACAGTGAAGGGGAGGAAGGCATAGTTTCCATCGAGACAATCATAAAAGGAACATGTGAAAAACGCAGACTTCCGGACATCCTTGAAAACTTTATCCTTTATCAGGACACTGGAGGGGCATTAAACAAGATAATCGCTAAATACCATCAATATCTTGGTGTCAACAATGTCATTGAATCCTTCGAAAGGATAAAAGAGAATCAGGGTAGGCTTGGTGTTTTCTGGCATACGCAGGGGAGCGGTAAAAGCTTTTCCATGATTTTCTTTTCCCAGAAAATACTTCGGAAATTTGAGGGCAATTACACGTTTCTGATAGTTACCGACAGAAAAGAACTTGATGAGCAGATATACAAGAACTTCCTGAGTTGCGGAGCTGTCACAGAACAAGAGGTTCATGCTGAAAGCGGTGACCATCTCAGGCAGCTTTTGACAGAGAATCACAGAAATGTTTTTACCCTGATCCATAAGTTTGGGGATATTAGAGAAAGTGTTTCCGACCGTTCAGACATCATTGTGATAACCGATGAAGCCCATAGGACTCAATATGACCTCCTTGCTCTTAATATGAGGACCGCCCTACCTAACGCTGCCTTTATAGCCTTCACAGGAACTCCTCTTATGGTTGGAGAGGAACTTACCAAAAAGACCTTTGGAGATTACATAAGCATCTATAATTTCAAACAGTCTGTCGATGACAAAGCAACGGTTCCTCTTTATTACGAGAACAGGATTCCAGAGGTTCAGCTTAAAAATGAGGATTTGAATGAGGATTTAGAAGGCATTATAGAAGAGGCGATGCTCGATGACAGACAAGAGGAGAAGCTGCAGCGTGAGTTTGCAAGGGAATATCACATCATTACAAGGGATGACCGACTTGAAAAGATAGCTGAGGACATCGTGGTACACTTTGTTAGTCGTGGGTATCAGGGAAAAGCTATGGTTGTTTCAGTAGACAAACCGACAGCCGTTAAAATGTATGACAAAGTGCAAAAATACTTGAAGCAATATATTGAAAAACTTAAAAAGGCATTGACCGGCATATCAGCAATAAGTAATCCCCCCTTGCCCCACTTTACTAAAGAGGAGATGGGGGGATTTTCTGATAAAGAAAAGATCAAAGCAGAGATACAATACATGGAAGACACTGACATGGCTGTTGTTGTGAGTCAGGAACAGAACGAAATAGATAAGTTTAAAAAGCTGGGTCTGGACATAGCCAAACACCGAAAAAGAATGGTGAAAGAGGACTTGGCAACCAAATTCAAAGACCCGGATAACCCATTCAGGATAGTGTTTGTCTGTGCGATGTGGATGACAGGCTTTGATGTGAAGCCCCTTTCAACTATCTACCTTGACAAGCCTCTCCGAAACCATACCCTTATGCAGACAATTGCACGGGCAAACAGAGTGTTCAGGGATAAAACAAATGGATTAATAGTTGATTATATCGGCATATTCAGAAATCTTCAGACTATGCAGATACAGGGAAAGAAAAAGGGGATACTCCTATCAAGCCAAAGAGTGAACTAATCAAAGAGCTTGAAGAGGAAATAAAAAATACAGAAACATTCTGTCAGAAGAGGCAGATTGAAACGGAGAAGATAATAAGAGCTGATAAGTTACTGAAGATTAAGCTGATAATGGATGCCACTGATGCCATATTAACAAATGATGATTCAAAAAAGAATTTCCTGCTTCTTGCCGGCAATGTCAGGAAGCTCTTTAAGGCAATCCTTCCCGACCCCGATGCGAATAAGTATTACCCGAAACATTCTCTTTTTAATGTGATAGCTGACAAGATTATAGCTGAGTCTGGTGATGTAGATATATCCCAGGTCATGAGTAAGGTTGAAAATCTTCTGGATGAATCCATAGGGGCTGAGGGATATATAATCGGAGAATCTCTTGCCACATATGGAGAGCACGTCACTGACCTGTCAAAGATTGATTTTGAGGCTCTAAGAAAGAAATTTCAAAGGGAACGGAAGCATATACAGGCTGAAAAGTTGAGAGGAGTAATCAACAGCAAGCTTACTCAGATGGTAAGGCTGAACAAAACACGAATAAACTTCATGGAGAAGTTTCAGCAACTCATTGATGAGTACAATGCTGGAGCCATTAACATTGAGATATTCTTCACCAGGCTGATTGACTTTGCAAAGGAATTGAATGAAGAGGACAAAAGAGGAATTTCTGAGAACCTTACAGAAGAAGAACTGGCTCTGTTTGACATGCTCACTAAACCTGACTTGAGCGCCAAGGACAAGCAACAGGTCAAATTAGCTTCAAAGAAACTCCTTAAGGCATTAAAAGAGGAAAAATTTGTCTTAGATTGGAGAAAACGACAACAGACGAGGGCTGATGTCCTCTTTACTATAGAGACTATTCTGGATGAAATGCTTCCCAGAACCTATACCCCTGAGATTTACAGACAGAAATGTAACATTGTTTACCAGCACGTTTATGATTCGTATTACGGTGTTGGAAAGAGCATATATGCCCACGCTAAAGTTTAGTAATCTAACATGTAATGACATGTAATAGAGAAGATTCGATATTTTAAAAAAGTCAGCTTAAATAATGCAGGACAAGGTTTAAAATTGCTGAGAATTGATTCGGTGAGAATCACGGTCACGTCATTGTTTTATTAAACTGGCTGAAATAAAAGTGGTTTTAATCCATCTGCTCTTTTTTGTTTGTCATCTCTGAAAGCGCGTATTTTTGTCAACTATATTTGTAAAAGAATAAGTGAAGTGCATCTACACGTCTGCACTTCATCTCCTTATACATTTTCTGCCTCGATTTAATGGTTCACTTTAAATAAATCCTCACGCTATACTTCATTATAAGTCCTTTGTTGGTGATCGAGGTTTCTTTTTAATGGTTTGTAACCAAGTCATCTCTTCGCCGTCATTGCGGCATGATTATCTTCCGGAGACATGTCGCAATCATTCCGCGAGTCTCTAATGACTCATGACAAACACGCGCTTATGCCTCCGTCATTGAAACTCTCGATACTCCACGCTCCCAATACGATTCCCTTTTTGTAAGAATCCAATAGGTAGCCTCCGCCAAATGTCTGGCTACCGCTCCTACCGCTTTTGCATGACCCTTCCGATAACGAACACGG
>JBFLZS010000040.1:0-28246 GCA_040756135.1 Nitrospirota bacterium | reverse complement strand
TTGAGGTTTTACAAGCCAGCGGCTGTTTAAAAAAACCTTGTAATAGGGGGGAGGAAGGTTAATTTGAATAATTCCATTATATATAAAGGACTTTTCAAGAATTTGCTTAAAAACTTTTGACAATACGTGATAATATTTAAGGAGGGGAGATATGACAAAGGCAGAACTCATTGATAAGATTTCTTCGGGGGCGAAATTAAGTAAGGCAGATGCAGGGAAGGCTCTGGATTCTATCTTAAACTCCATAAAGGGCGCCTTGAAGAAAGGGCAAAGGGTTGCCCTTGTTGGATTCGGGACTTTCTCAGTTGTCAAAAGGAAAGCCAGAAAAGGCCGTAATCCCAGGACAGGCGCTGTTATCTCAATTCAATCAAGAAGAGATTGAAGCCGATATCGCCTCTGAGGAAGACGAGGCTGAGAGGCTGGAGCGAGAGCACTACCTTTCCCGGAAGGCTTAGTGAAAATACGCCTGTATATCGACGAAGATGCAATGGATAAAGATCTGGTGCACGGTTTAGTATCGCTGGTTCATAGTCGGAGTCAAGTTCAAGCGCCTTATCTAAGGCCTCAAGCGCTTCATCCCTTTGGCTTAAGTGGGCATAACAGATTCCTATATTCCCGTAAGATTGTGTGTGTTTGGGATCTATTCTCACAACATCTTGAAAACCCTTAAGAGCTTTTTCCCATTCCTGGCTCTGCATCGCAGCAAAAGCCTTGTTAAACTTGTCCATTCCTTTCAAATACTGATCCATGGTTAAATCCTTTTCCTGGCGTATTTTGTTCTTCATCTCTTTAATCACATCATTGGCTTGGCGGACAAAATCATCTGACGGATCTCCTATCTCGACTACCTTTTGGTAGGATTTGATCATTTCCCCTATTTCGAGTTTTTTCTGATGAGAGGCACCTTTGTTAAACCATGCTTCGACAAAATAGGGATAAATCTCGATCGCTGTGTCAAAATATGAAATGGCTTCATCATAGCGGCCTCTCATAACACATATGACCCCCATGGCATACTGGACGGTATGAATATCAGGGTGTTGTTTGAGCAACTCCGATATGATCTTCTCAGCTGCCTGTATTTTACCTTGTTCGACCATCCCCAAGGCTTGATCCACCGCATCCTCTACGCGGGGATCTACTCGCATGATAAACCTTTTAAATTTGGGCCTCTTCCTCTTTATCTTTTTCATAGCTATTCTTCTGTTTGTCTTTTTGTCTCAAAACAGGATTGTTATGTCAAAATCAACTTTTAAATCCTCCATATTTCTTCAGGTTCTTCAATATCAGGGTCATCATATCTTTCCATAGTTGCAAGCCATTCAGGCATCTCTTCTTTTATTGTCACTTTCAAATCCTCGAATGACTCTTTAGTAACTTTGCCACCTTCTAACATAAACTGATAAAATTTTTTCAGGCTTGCAGCATTTTCTTTTATAGCTGTCTTATTTGCCCACATTGCCTTTCGAATAAACCAATAGCCAAGAAACATACCTATTTCTCTTATACCATCGGCAGCCTCTAAAGCATCTTCATATAAAAGGAAATCGTTGATATAAAAATCCACATTTGAACAGTGTTTGTTTATTGTCTTTTTAGACAGTTTTTTATCAGAAAGCCATTTCTCAAAATCAGTCAATATTTTTTTATTGGCTTCCCTGATTCTTTTGCATTCCCTTTCATATTGTTCATATGACTCCATGATTCCACCTCTTTGTGATATAACTTAAAATGCCTTTTAGGTCAGGTGACTTGCTTGTTGTGTTTAAATATTCTGTGCCCATTCTACCCAATTACTGCATTCCTTTTCCAGAAATTTATTCATCTCATTGAGATCATTTCTATTTTTTGTCCTTTTCTTCCATTCTCTCAGTAAGTATCCAAAGCATTCTTCGGGAACACCTTTAGCCCAATCTTTGAATTCTGATTTTGATTCTTGTACATATTGATATATCCCTTTTAAAACTCCCATACAATAAAGCTTAGCCTCTTTAGCCATACCTAACTCTAAGTATTTAATGACCTCCTTATTAAATGGTTCCATTTCTTCTTCCATCATCTCAACTGCCATATCTTCTGGTGATGAATATCCATATCTGCTGGGTCCTGAACGAACCCATAATTCCTTAACATCTATTCCATCTAAAGCTAAAAATACATCTTTACAAATCTCCTCTATGTCTATCCTTTTAAGAATTTGTTCTGCTTCCTTTTTAATCTGTTTTGCAATTTTTGGATCTTTCTCGGCTAAACGTATTAATATCTCTAAAGCTTCTTCTCCAGAAATTTTATTCAATATTTTGTTTTTCATTTTTCCCACCGAACATTATATTTCATATAAAATAGTCTCTTTTATATCCTTTATTTTTTTCGGTAAAGGTTCCTCATCTGGATATCCTATACCTATATTGGCAATCACCCGATATCTCTTATCTATATTGAGAACCTTTCTAACATATTCCTCCCTTTCCCCGATCTCTGGATGATAAACTGCATTCCAGCAGGCTCCTAATCCAAGAGAATGCGCCTCAAGTAGAAGTAATACTATGGCACAGGAGCAATCCTCTAACCAGTGATTGCTTTTGTTTTCATCTGCCAGGGCGACTATGACATAAGGGGCATCCTCTAAGAACCTTGAGTAAGGTTGGGTCTTACTGAGTTCTTTTATCTTATCTCTATCCTTTACCAAGACAAATGACCATGGTTGGGAATCTGGTTTTTATTATTTCGAAAATATCCTTTTGCATGATTGATTCTTAATGCTACATTCCTATTCTATCATCCCCTTAAGTCTCGAAAAGATAAAAGGAGAAGATGGAGTATATTATGCCATAATGTAAAAAAGAGGCCTGCGAAACAATGGATATTAACTATCTTGCGGATTTAGAGTCATGCCAGCTTTGTGAGCACCGCTGTGCCGTAAACAGGCTTAAGGGTGAACCTGGTGTGTGCCGTATGGGCCTACCTGAGGTAGCGTCAGCTACACTTCACCCCGCACCTCCTCAAAGCTACACAATCTTTATGGCCGGCTGTAACTTCAAATGTCTGAATTGCCAGAACTGGTCTATTTCTCAATACCCTGATAATGGCTCTTCCATAAGGGGATTTGTAGAGCCAGGAAAACTTGCATTGGAAAGTATCAACCATATAAATTCAATGTTCGGAAGAATGATGGAGGCTGACCGCATCTTTTTTTCAGGTGGAGAACCGACTATTCATCTCCCCTACATTGAAAAATTAATAAATGAAGCCAGAAAGATTGACCCGTCCACTAAGGTGAACTTTGATACCAATGGCTTTATGACCGAGGAGTCACTTAAAAGGGTGCTTAACTTTACCACTTCTATTACCTATGATATAAAGGCATTCCACGATGAGACTCATCGGGCATTAACAGGCGCTTCGGTTGAACCGGTCCTTCGTAATGCAGCATATATTGGAAAATATGCTAAAGAAAAGCTCTGGGAGTACCGTATCTTAGTTATCCCTGGAATAAACGAAGCGGAAATCGGTCATGTCTGCGAATTCATCTCCTCTATAGACCCTTCTTTACCAGTGTGTTTTCTGGCATTCCGTCCAAACTTTATCATGGAAAGCCATCAGGGTGCCAGCACAAAACTCATGCAGCAGTGTGTGAAAATTGCTGAAAAAGCAGGATTGAAAAATGCTTCGTGGTCAGGACATACTGGACTACAGGGTAAAATAATCTCGGTAAACGAAGACCTGAAGAGGACATATATTTTACCAGGGGCAGCACTTGCTGGAACATATGCATTACAGGTAGGCTGTGTCAGTCATCCGCGAGATTGCAGAAATTGTCAGAACAATCAGGCTTGCAAGATCAAGTGCTGTATTCCAGCTATCTCAACATAAGTTAGTTTTATCTCTTTTAAAAAATGGAGCTAAAAGGCAAAAGGGTCTTAATTACAGGTGCATCAGGATTTGTTGGAAGGCACCTATGCAGTAGACTTATAAAACAAGGCTCTCATGTTCGGGCCCTGATCCGTAATCTTTCAAAAGCCTCCTTTATTGCTGACAATGTAGAGGTGGTTCAGGGTGATGTGAAGGATGCTATGTCCCTGAAAGTAGCTTTAAGAGGTTGCCAGGTTGTTTTTCATCTTGCATCTGTCTTAGCCCATGAAAATAAACCACTCTCAGAATTTTATAACGTCAATGTAAAGGGCACCCGTATAATTGCCGATGAAGCCCTGAATGCCTCTGTTGATAGATTCATTTATATGAGCACTTCATGGGTTTACGGTTATGGATGTAATAGGCAATATAAACGAAAATTCGCCTCTTCTTCCCAGTAATGACCCTTATTGCGATACAAAACTTGAAGCCGAAAATATTGTTCTTGAATATGCCCGAAAAGGCCTGAAAGCTGTAATTGTTCAACCAACACAGGTTTATGGTCCAGGAGATGAAAAATGGACCATGAAGCCTATCAGGCTAATTAAATCGGGTATGATGATCTACCCCGATGGGGGTAGGGGTTTACTGCAGCCACTGTACATAGATGATTTAATAGATGGGATCATTTTGGCTACCCTTTATGGCAAAAAAGGTCAATCATATATACTTTGCGGTAACGAGGTCATTACAGTAAAAGAGTTTTTCGGCTATTATACAAACATGGTTGGCAGAAGTTCGTGCTGTAACAATGCGTGCCACCTATGACTCAAGTAAAGCACAAAGAGAGCTTGGCTTTAATCCAAAGGTAGACGTAAAACAGGGAATGCAGTTGACAAATGAGTGGCTCAATTCTAAATCTGGCAAAGGAGCAAGCAGATGGAAGAAAGAAGACTTGAGTTTTCTGTAAAAGGTCGTAAATTAGTTGGGATTTTGCATTTGCCTCCAAGAAGAGGGGAAGAAAGATTTCCCTGTGTCATTTGCAGTCATGGTTACATATCCAATAAAGAGAGCAGAAAGTATCTCCAGATTGGCAGGCAGTTTTCCTTAGAAGGAATTGCCGTGTTGAGATTCGATCATAGGGGAGCTTTGGGAGGGGAAAGCGATGGAAACCCTGAGGATACTACTTTAACTGGTAGAGTTGAGGATAACTATGCAGCCCTGGATTCTCTTAAAGCTACCCGGGAGATTGATTCCAACAGATTAGGGTTATTAGGTTCCAGCCTTGGCGGAATGGACATACTTTTAGTTAAAAATCAAGCTGTTAAGGCAAAAGTGGTAATAGCTACGCCTTTTAGCTTCCCTGACTCCTCTGAAGAAATGCTTAATTCCTTTCTCCGGAAAGGATATTATCAATTCCTTGATGGAAGCAGAATAAAAAATGATTTTTATGAGGATCTCAAGCAGTATGATCTGAAAAAAGAAGTCAGCCAGATGAACTGCCCTATATTGATCATCCATGGAGATTTAGATGAGCAAATTCCACTTCATCATGCCAAAGTCCTTTTTGAGGTAGTAAGAGAGCCTAAAGAACTAAGGATTATTGAAGGAGGGGATCATACCTTTAGTGATATAAACAAGCTGAATGAGGTTTTAACCTTAAGCTTAGATTGGTTCCGGAAATATTTTTAGCTCTACAAGCTTTTGAATAAAATTAACCTGAAATTTTAGTCCAAATTCGCAGAGTGGAAAGATTTGATGTAGTCTATGTAGTCTGTTATATTTATTATATTAAAAACTTAAAAGGGAGGTAAAAAGATGAAGAAGATAGCCTTTTTAGCCTGTCAGATGATTAGAAGTAAAAACCTCTGTCCCGGAGATACAAAATGTCTTGTGGCACTAAACCGAAGAGAAGGGGAGTTTGAGAGGTACAAGGGTGAGGATACGGCTGTACTGGGAATTATAGAATGTGGAGAATGTGAAGGGAATAGGAATAGGGCAGTGCTCAGCTTAGGCCTGCTAAAAATGCAGCTTGCTGCCTTAAATGAGACCCTGGATGCCATTCATGCTGGGACATGTATAATAAACTTTTGTCCAAGGAAGGATGACCTGCTGAAGGCTGTAAAAGATAAGGCAGGGGTCGAGGTTGTAGAAGGCGGACATAAGTATATTCCACCTACAATATTTTAAGTAATGACACCTTTGATTCTATCTGAAAGCAGCAATCATTATTCATAAATTGAAAGTACCGAGGCATAGATCGAAGGAGGTCTGCCATGCCTTTTGAGAAGTTTATTGAATGGCCGAGGAAGTTAGAGGAAGGAGAGGAGATCGAAGTAGAATAGGGCATGCCTGATAAAAGGATTGAGGTAATTACCTATTCGGGTTATCGAGCTGAGGAAAGTCCAAGGGCATTTATGCTTAATGGTGAAAAAATCGAGGTTGTCAGAATTCTCGATATGTGGATCGAAGAAGGAGATGAAGACAGGACAAGGAAAAGATTCTTTAAGGTCAAGGGGAGCGATGGATACACCCATAAGATATATTATAACGAGAAGATAATGACATGGTTTTATCAGTGAGTATTAATGGAAACTGTGGAAAAGGAAGGAGTTATGACAAAGGAAGAACTGATTGACAAGATGGCATCAGACTCAAAGGATACCTAAATTTATGGCAGGCAAGGCCCTTAAGGACATCATTAGGTAAACTATATAGTGCCATCATTAATTTCACATATGGCTGTTTCAGTTGCTGCAGGAGTGGCATTAGCACCAAAGAATGTTCCCACTAATTTCTGGCCAGTCGCTATAGCCTGCTCAATAATCCCTGACATCGACTCATTTGGTCTTGCCTTTGGTATCCCATATAACCATTTCTTTGGGCATAGGGGGTTCTTCCACTCACCATTTTTTGCTTTACTAATGAGTATTATTTTGCTTTTTGTATTCTTCCGTGACATTGAGATTTTTTCAAGGCAATGGTTCTTTTATTTCATTTTCTTTTTTCTGCTGTCAGCGAGCCATGGCATCCTCGATGCCTTCACAAATGGAGGCCTTGGAATTCCTTTGCTTTTTCCTTTTGATAATAAAAGGTATTTCTTCCCTTGGACACCAATAATGGTTTCTCCGATTGGTATTAAAGGTTTCTTTAGTAAATGGGGCTTAACGGTTATTAAAAGTGAGATTTTATGGATCTGGTTTCCTTCCTTCTTGATCATCATTGTTTCAAGGGTCATTCGTGCTATGGCAGAAAGACCATAAAAATTAGATGGATCAGGCTTGGGTCGTATTCAGATTTCATCCCACAATAATTTTTTAATCGCTTCTTTGATCTTTTCTCGATTATTTCTGGTTAAATAAAAAATCTTGGTATCTTTTCTCTGTTTTATCTTCTCACAAAAAGGATTTGGCTTTAAAGTGATTGTGCCCAAAACCTTGTTTTGACTATTTAAGGCATCTAAAACTGCTTCCTTAAATTTTTCTGAAAAAAGTTCCATTGTTCCAATCTCATCAATTACACAGATTTTATTTTCTCTCAAGGCATCTAAAATAGATTTCACTCCAATTTCTTCCAAATCCTTTAAATTTACTCCGTACTTTGAAACTTTATATCTGCTTTTAATATCTTGATGGGCTAAAATTCCTTCCCTGCCCTGTACTGAGCTTATTCGGAGCCCGCTATCAAGAGCTATTATTTTAAACCCCTTTCTTACCCCTTTTTCGACAATCTCAGAGGTATAAAATCCTCCAGCATCCAATTTTAATTCATCTAAAATCTCTTTTATCAAAGTTGTCTTTCCAACCCCTGGCAGGCTGGTAATGAAAATGTTTCTGATCATTTTAGTAATAATTTACTTACGATAATCATATTTCGGTAACCTTTTATTAATCCCTTTATTGCCTGAAGTATTATATTCTGTGTATTGTATTAAGAGCTTATGTATCAATGCAAATTTGAAAGTCCAATGCTTGTAGAGATTGAAGGTCAAATAGAAAGAATCACCTACTACAATGAGGAGAACAATTATACCGTTGCCCAGATGAAAATCCTTGAGAGGAATGATCTGATTACGGTGGTCGGTAATCTCCTTTCTGTCAATCCAGGTGAAGTTTTAAAGATAACAGGTCAATGGCATACTCATCCACGATATGGTCAGCAGTTCAAAATACTCTCTTATGAATCAGTAGTCCCTGCAACAGCAAGGGGAATAGAGAGATACCTTGGTTCTGGCTTGATCAAGGGCATCGGGCCTGTCATGTCAAAACGTCTTGTATCAAAGTTTGGTGTTGATACCCTTAACATCATTGAAACAGACATTCAAAGGCTGAGGGAGGTTGATGGCATAGGGGATCACAGGATCGAGATAATCCAGAAGGCGTGGGAGGGGCAGAAAGAGATACGTGATGTAATGATATTCCTTCAGGGCTATGGAGTAAGCCCGACATATGCTGCAAAGATTTATAAGCAATACGGAAAAGACTCTGTTACGGTTGTTAAGGAAAACCCCTACAGGCTTGCTCAGGATATATTCGGGATTGGATTCATCACAGCCGATAAGATAGCCGAGAAAATAGGAATTCCAAAAGACTCCCGGATAAGGGCTGAGGCTGGAATCCTTTATGTGCTTCATCAGTTATCAGAGGATGGCCATGTTTACTACCCTTATGAACCTTTGATTGAAGAATGCAAAAAGATCCTTCAAGTAGAAAGAGACATTATAGTCGATGCATTCGGCAAGATTGCCTCAGATAAAAAGATAATAGTTGAAGACCTTTTCGACAAGCTCAAGGCATGCCTGAATCAGGAAGATATCAGAAAGAACAATAAAGCAGTCTATCTTGCCAAATTTTATATATCTGAAGTCGGCATTGCGGATAACTTGAAGACCCTTTTCAATTTCCCTAAAAAATTGAGACCCTTTGATAAAGACAAGGCTATTGAATGGGTTCAGAAGGAATTGAAAATAAATCTTGCAGAAAAACAGATACAGGCAGTGAAGGAGTCCTTAGAAAAGAAAGCCCTGATAATTACAGGAGGTCCCGGGACTGGGAAGACCACAATCATAAATGCGATCATAAAGATTTATAGAAGGTTAGGGCAGAGAGTCCTCCTTGCTGCACCTACAGGAAGGGCTACAAAGAGGATGTCTGAGGCCACGGGATATGAAGCCAAGACCCTGCACAGGCTTCTGGAATACAGTCCTAAAGAGGGAAGGTTCAAAAGGGATAATGATAATCCCCTGGAAGCTGATCTGATAGTAATAGATGAGACATCAATGGTGGATACGATACTGATGCACCATTTCCTCAAGGCTGTGCCTAATGAGGCAACACTGATTCTGGTAGGAGATGTGGATCAGCTACCTTCAGTAGGTCCCGGTAATGTCCTTAAAGACATCATCGATTCTGGCTCTGTACCGACTGTGAGACTCGATGAGATATTCAGGCAGTCTAAAGAGAGCCTGATTATTGTTAATGCCCACAGGGTTAACAATGGGAAGATGCCGGTATTCGGCCATAGCAGAGAACACCCACAGGATTTCTACTTCTTTGAGCTTGAGGAACCTGAAAAAGTGCTGGAAAAGGTCATTCAACTCTGCAAGGATAAGATCCCTTCAAGGTTTGGCTATAACGCTGTTAACGACATCCAGGTTCTCACTCCAATGCATAAAGGCATTATTGGAGCATCCAATCTGAATACAGAATTACAGAGACAATTGAATCCGTCAAAAGATGAATTTACAAGAGGCGGCAAGGTATTTAAGGTTGGAGACAAGGTCATGCAGATAAGGAACAACTATGACAAAGATGTTTATAACGGTGACATTGGCAGGATTACCAGCATAGACCGTGAGCTTCAAGAAGTAACTGTGGATTATGATGGAAGACCTGTTTCATACGAATATCCTGAACTCGATGAAATAGTTCTGGCTTACGCAATCTCAGTCCACAAGTCCCAGGGAAGTGAATATCCTGTTATTGTCATGCCTGTCCTAACCCAGCACTATGTCCTCTTACAGAGAAATCTGCTCTATACAGGCATAACCCGAGGAAAGAAGATGGTTGTGTTAGTGGGAACCAAAAAGGCTATTGCAATAGCAATCAGGAATAACAAGCCACTGAAGAGATATACACTGCTAAAAGAAAGATTGCTAACAAAGGAGTGATAATCATGAATGATATCTTTGAAATAATAAAGACCAGAAGAAGTATAAGGAAGTACAAAAAGGAAATACCTGATGAGGGGCTTATCAAAAGGTGCATAGAGGCTGCCTGCTATGCTCCTTCCTCAAAGGACTCTCAACCCTGGGCATTTGTCTTGGTAAAGGATAAGGAGAAGATAAAAGAACTCAGTAAAACCCAGCCTTATTCGAGATTTCTGGAAGATGCCCCTTATGTCATAGTCGCCCTGGCAGATGAAAACAAAAGCAATCACTGGTTAGAGGATTGCTCCTGTGCCATAGTATTACTTCTACTTGAGGCGCATTCTCTTGGATTAGGAGCCTGCTGGAATGCAGTTTATCATCCAGAGATCGGGGAAAGGGAGGAATATGTTAGAAAGGTTCTCAATATAGATAAGAGATATCGGGTGATTGCCAATATAGGCTTGGGTTATCCTGAAGAAAAACCCCTCCCCAAGAAGGTTAAAAGTTTCGAGGAAGCCATTTTAAAGAATGTGCAGGGGTGAGGAAGGGGCGGGAGATGTGGCGAATCAGATAAAAAAACACTCCATCGATTCTTTACCCTTTACTTTTTACTACCTCCCATTTATTGCTCACCACTGAATACGCAAGCTTAGTCTCACAGCTTGTGCATGTCACAGTAAAAAGTCGGTAAGATTTATCTACAGAATTATTGAAACCACAGAGAGGACACTTCCACTGGTGCCGGTAGCTGAAAAATCCTTTAACTATAACTACTTCAGCTAATTTAGACATTCTCCAATAATTATCTGTGTTGCTGATTTATGAGCGTGTTTACAAGTTCAACAGCTTGTCTTACCGTTGTAATATTCGGCACATCTTCATCCCTTACAGACACCTTAAATTTTTTCTCGATTGCCACAGTAATCTCAATAGCCTTTATGGAATCTATCTCCAAGTCATTAAAGAAATTTGTTTCAGGTGTTATCTCTTCTTTATCAAATCCACTGACATCGGAAATTATTGATATGATCTCTTTTTCTATATTCTCTGCCTCTGTCATTCTCTCACCTTTTTCATAGTAATGCAAACCTTGATTGAAAACACCAGAGCTATCGCCTTGCTACAAATACACTATCTACAAAGCCCTCGTGTTCTTTATGAAAATCAGTGAGACGCCGGAATATCTTTGTGAAAATAGTGTATTCTTGCTCGACTCCCGATTGTTCAGTTACATCTATCCATTCATTGCTCCAGTCGTATGGCCATAATCCCTTATTATTGTTGAAGGCTCGTTTAGCTGCATCACGCATAGTCTCACGCAGATCGTGATAAAGCGTATCATAGAAGAGTGGATAAACAAGACCATTCTGAAGAAGCTTGTAATTCAGGCTCTGCTTTAGCATATCACTGTCAATATAAATCCATTTGCCGTCTGGTGATGATATTGTTCCCACGAATACGAAAGACACTGGTCGGCCGTGATAATCTAATTGTTTAGATAATATGTAACCTTGTTGACCATCATTTGCAGGAGGTTTTACCTTGATCCCATTACTTATATATGTAACCGGATTCATTCCAAATGCACCAGTTACAAAATCACGTGCTTCCTCACCGATCGGGTATGGTTGACGAGCCCCACTGTAATGTAATTCTGTAGCATCTATACCTTCAAACCGTAGATTCACACTACCTATTTGAGTTAATTTGTAAGGACGATTAACTACTTCAAGTTCATCGAGCCCACCTGGAGAGTTCGGTTTAAATTGAATTGAATCGCCATCTGGCTCAAAGCCTACAGGATTACGTTTCTTATTTAAACCTACTAAGTGGAATGTTCCTTTAATTAGTTTGTAAGGCATTAATTTTCCTCCTCTCCAGTATTTTTTACAATTGTTTCACCTTTTTCCATGCCTCTGAACTCCCACGAAGGTTGTGGACTCCTGCTTCCACAATCCAAGCCTCTTCACTCTTACCTCATTCTCAGCGTCAATATACTCTGAAGTATAAGGCCTTTTCAAGTATTTTTTTGCATGCCCAAGCATAACCCGCTTGACCATCTCAAGATTAATGTTTAAGCCGTTCCAAAGGCAATAAGCACAACTGTGATGATTGCTTTAAGGGTGCGTGGGCGAGGTATTCTTAGCTTTTGTATGGTGACCTTCTCTTACAATGGCTTGCCTGTATAGCCGAAGGGAGGAAAATGCGAGCCATACCTTAATGTGGAGGGCTGAGACAAGTGAGGGCGGGAGAATCTATTTCTACTGAGGTGTGGTTTAGAAGTGATAATTTCTTTCTGTAACAAATAGTTTACAAAGTCTTTTTAAAGATATATATTTTAACCTGTAATATATAGGTAAATTATATGCTCATTGTGGGCCCAGAGTTAGACCGATGACTGTTGAAGAGAGGGAAGGGGGTTTGGATGGATGTATTTGCTCATGGATTATGGAGTTATGCTATCCTAAGGAAAAGTAAAGCACCTGGTTTAGTTATTGTAACAGGGATACTTCCAGATCTCATACCCTTTATTCCTTATTTCATTCACCAAATATGTATCAAAGGCATTAAGCTGAAATTTGGCCCACCTCCGTTAGAAAGCATCCCCAACTATGTATTTACGGTCTATAATCTGAGTCATAGCTTGGTAATAGTTACACTTATTTTTAGCTCGACGTTTATCTTAATGAGAGAAATACCTCTCTTCTTATGGGCATGGCCGATTCACATTGCTATGGATATCCTAACCTACACGAAAGCATTTTTCCCGACAAAATTTCTATATCCTCTTTCCGAATTCCATATAGACGGAATAAATTGGGGAGCGCGCTGGTTTATGATGATAAATTACGGAAGTCTATTACTCATCTATTTCGTAATCCTTTACTGGAAGTTTAAAAGAAGTTAGTGGCAAGGTTCTACCCACCATTTCTTTCCACGTCCACGACATTTCCCTTTAAACATTACTGTTATTTCTCTTTGGTCTTTTCCCAAGTCTGTCCTTGAGCTCTTTTAATCTTCTGCCACGCATCGAAATAGGATCACTCAGTATTCTGTCTATCTCCTTATCTATATTAAAGGCAGACAAAACCTTCTCAGCAACCTGCTTTATATCAGACAGGCCTCTTGTTGTAAGGGTCTGGCTATATCTCTCCACAAACATGAAGAAAGTGAAGAGTCTCTTGAATAGCCTGAGATCAGAGGTCTCAATCTTCAGACCGTATGCCTTCTTACTTTCCAGGCTTTGTGATAGCTCTCTGAGTTGGGTGAATAAAGGCACCTTGATCTGAATCTGGATTATCTCATCTAACATTGTAAAATCTGCTGCCAGGGTCTCATATTCTTCAACAGAATAATCGTTAATTAAGAGAGCTTCCCTGAATTCTCGTGAATATTCCTTTTTAAAATTATTTAAAATTATCTACCAACCGCATGAAGGGGGCTTTTGTTCTCAACTCTTGGAGGGCATCTAAACTTAAACCAGCCTTTTCTGATATCTCTTTCAGGGTTAGGGTACCAAGATAAATGTGCATTAGGGCAGCAATCTGATACGGAGATTTGGCTTCTCCGTATTCTGCTATCTTTTTCTGAATCCATCTTTCACTAAGAAAATAGCTCAATTCTATGAATCCCTATAGCCTTGCATCTGGCAGGATGTAAAACTGCCTTTCTAAGTTCCTGTTTATTTTTGAATGGGATGTTTTTAATATCCATTACCTTATGATAATCTTACAATAAACAACTAATGAGGTTACAAGGAAAGGTAGTGATTAATGAAAGAAAAAGAATATCCGAGATGCCTAAAGTCTGGTTTTGAACCCTTTGACCCTCTCACCCTTGCTCTCTGGACAGAGGATATTGTCTGTAAGGATTCAATGAGAAGGTATACGGATTTTTACTGCACAGGAGTTTATGGAGGCATATCCACCGGCTATACTGTTGGTTGTTGTCTGAGATGCATCTTCTGCTGGGTTGACTTCTCGAGAGACTTTCCTGAGAAGTTCGGCAGGTTCTACTCAGCAGAGGGTGCCTTTGAAGAGCTCTTAAGAAATGCAAAAAAGAAAGGTATAAAAAAGCTGAGGATATCTGGTGGAGAGCCAACCCTCTGTCAAGACCATCTCCTTGGCCTCCTTGACCTGATTGAGGGAACAGATTGTCTCTTCATCCTTGAAACCAATGGCATACTTTTTGGTGCTAATGAAGGATATGTCGAGAAACTGACTAAATATAAAAACATCCATGTAAGGGTCTCTCTTAAGGCAGGGACACCTGAGGGATTTCAGAGAAGGACAGGTGCAATAGGTGATTTTTACGAGCTACCTTACAATGCCATTAGGTATCTTATGAGAGAAAAAGTGTCTTTTCATGTAGCAGCTATGAGTGACCCAAGACTGATGCCTTCTGAGGAAAGGATAACTATGTTAAAGAAACTAAAGGAGATGGGATATAAGGACTTTCTTGAAGAAGAGACCTGCGATCCTTATCCTCACACAATCCACAGGCTTAAAGAGGCAGGACTGACGATATGAATAGAGTAAGAGGTGTAATTGATATGGAAGAAAGGACATTAATGCTTTTTCCTCAGAGTAAGAGAAAGCTTTGGGGACATTAAAGAAAGGGTCTCTCTGATTAAACCCTATTTTGAGTTACATGTATCTTTACCCGGCTGGGCTCTAACGATTGGGGAATTTGAAAGACTTTTAGGTTTTAAGCCCAAACTTATTTACAAAAGCAATGAGGAAGTTTATGCAATTTCTGTCCTCTATAGGATAGATGATGATATAACAACAGGAATTCTTGCTCACGAATTTGCTGAGATAGTTGCCAGAGAAAAGAACATTCTCGAACACAAGGAGATTGACAGGATATGCGTTGAGAGGAGATTTGGAGAACAACTTCTGCTTACACTCCAGAGCGATATCCTGTCAGGAATAGTAGAAAGGGTCTTTATTGACAGGGATGATTTGGGAAAAAGAATTAAGAATTTGAAGGGTCTTTTAAATTTAGAGAGGAGATAAAGGTGTATCAGGTAATTATTATCAGTGATCTCCATTTAAGTGAAGGATGGGATCCGGTCACAAAAAGACTATCCCGCAATGAGGATTTTTTCTTTGATCTGAATTTCCAGAGATTCTTGCAGCATCTGGCCGGAAGAGCGGAAAGAGGAGGGTTCTATTACAAACTAATTATCAATGGTGACTTTGTGGATTTTTTGCAGTTTACATCAGTTCCTGAGGATGAAACCATCGGCGGTGAGGTAATTACAAAAAGAGAAAGACAGCTTGGTCTTGGCATCAGTGTTGTCAAAACCCTTTGGAAGCTCAATATCCTCATGAATGGTCACTGGATATTCTTTCATGCCTTGAAAGAATTTGTATTACGAGGCAATGAAGTCATTATTATCCCTGGCAACCATGACATCGAGTGGATGATCCCAGAGGTTCAAGAAAGATTTAAAGAAAAACTCTCTGCTGATATTCCTGAAGATAAGAAAACTGAGTTCATTAATAGAATACAATTTGTTCCATGGTTTTACTATGATCCATACTTATCTGTCTTTGTAGAACATGGCTCCCAGTATGATCCCCTGAATTCTTTTGATTACTTTCTCTGTCCATATAGGAAAGATGGAACGTTAGAGTTACCTGCTGGCTCTTTTTTTGTTAGGTATCTGTTCAATAGAGTTGAGCAATATTACCCTTTTGCAGATAACATGAAGCCAATGAGCAGGTTTATCTGCTGGGCATTGAAGAGACATGAAACTTGGTTTTCAAAGCCTCCAAGGATAACAAAATTCATTAAATTCTTTTTAAACATACTTACAAAGGCTAAGCCAATAGATAAAGAATGGAAAAAGGAACTCGATATTCGTCAGGCAAAAGAATTGCAGAGGAAGGCCCATGATGCGAGATTAAGTATTGCCCAAATACATGACCTAAAGAAATACTGGGTTCCCTCAGCCTTACATAACTACCATAGATTGAGCCTTCTAAAGAGCTTCCGTGATAATAGCAAACTTGACTCCCAATATTACTTAAAAAGGGCAGTAACAATACAGCAAATCTACTTTCATCTTTTATGATAGAAACACAGGGCATATATTTTATTTAACCTTTGATTTAAACCCACCCCTTGCCCACTCAGATATCCTTATGGCTCTGTAAGAGAATATGTCTTTAAGTTGTCTCTTTATGACTAATGCATGCAACAATATCCCTACAAGACCAAAGGGAACTTTATATGTTACCTCGTCCTTAAGGAGTATTCCTTCTGAAACCCTCTCAAAGACATGGAGATGTCTCCAGTATTGAAAAGGGCCTATAATCTGAATATCTGTGAACCTTTCAGGAGGCTTATAGTCAATGATTCTGCTTTGCCATCTGAGTTTCAACCCAAGCCACCTTATGGTATAGTCAAATTCCACTCCATTGAAGACCTCAGTTTTTCCTTGATTGACCATTCTGAAATCCAACCAGTCAGGTGTTATCTCAAAGCAGAAAAGTCGCCATGCATCGTTAGAACAGAAAAAGATTAGCTTTCTAAAATAATAATTGGTAAGGAATCTTCTCTTTTTCAAAGGACTTCTTTAGCTCCCTTCCCTTCTGGATAAAAAATTTTCCTTCTCTTGCCCACTCCATTTTGTATTTTCTGTAAACCCAATCTGCATAGTGATAATTCATTTTATCAATCATCGCATAATCTATCTTTCCTTTCAATTCCTTAACTAATCCTTCAGCCCCGGGAAGAAGAGGTGCTATCATAACATAGGTTTTAACACCCTCTGAATGCAATCTTGATAATGCCTTGAGTCTTTCCCCAATGGAGGGAGCTTTTGGCTCAAAGATTTTTCTTATCTCTTCATCTGCGGTAGTTATGGTAAAGCCTACTTCGATTTCTATAAATTTTTTAAACAATTCCAGATCTCGCAAAACTAATGGGGATTTTGTCTGAATTGTCACTGGCCAGTCATTTTTCATCAAAATCTTAAGGCATTTCTCTGTCAACTTATATTTCTCCTCGATCGGTTGGTAGGGATCACATATTCCACTTATCCAGACTCTTTTAGCCTTTTTCTTTTTTACCTCTCTATCCAATAATTCTGAGGCATTAATCTTAACATCAATGAATTCACCCCAGTCTTCCTTATGGCCAGTAAATCTTTTCATGAATCTGGCATAACAGTAGTTACATCCATGCTGGCAGCCAATGTAGGGATTTAAGGTATAGTCAAAAACCTTTGATCTTGATAAGATATTTTTTGCAAAGATTTCTTTAATCTTTATATCAATTTTCCCTTCAAAATCTCATCCGGGCTGGCCCCCTCATTTACACCTAATATGAGGGAATTTAAATTAGAGTGGCTAAACGTCCAATCCTCTTTAACATATTCGGATGTGTAGTGAGAAGTTCTGCTATCTTTTCCCCTCCTCCCAATTTTACCTTCATTGATCTTAGAGCTAAAAGCTCATCTTGATCAATTGTGCCTGAGTAATCTCGATCAATTGCTTTTAAATCAGCGATCTCATTATAGGCCCTACCAACATCATTCAAAAAGAAGGCCCTCAGGCCCTCTATCCGATGCAATTCTTCCTCTCCACGGGTGGTTTTGCGACACTGGGCTGAACCATAGACCAGTTTATAAAGGGCAGAGGCTAAATGGTGAGGATGATTCCCCAATCTTACACTCCTTTCGTCAGCAGAATATTCTCTGATTCGAGAACCAGCCAGAACCATCAGATTGGTGATGAAATAAGCCAGCATTGCTCCTAAGCCTATGAGGGCTGCATAGCCTCCACCCTCTCTTCTTCTGCCAAACATTCCTCCCCACATAAAGCTCCAGGCAATCCAATAGCAAATGAGAGGAATAACAGAAAGCAAGGTAATGATCATCATATCCCTATGCTTTAGATGGGCAATTTCGTGTCCGATCACTGCCTTTAGCTCATCTTTGCTAAGTAATCGCCTGATCCCTTGGGTAATACAAACCCTTCCATCTCTTTGAGTTCTGCCAAAGGCAAAGGCATTAGGAATAGAAAGCTCAGAAATACCTATCTTCGGTTTAGGAATCCCAGCCCTTTGAGCTAATTCAGATACCTGACGATGAAGCTCAGGCTCCTCTTCTTCGGAAACCCATCTAACCCTCATCATCATTGAAACCAGTGAAGGACCAATCAGATACTGAATACCCATGAACAAAAAGGCTAAAAAGATATAGCTTGTAGCACCTCCTATTCCCATGTAGCTGCCGACACCAGTGACTATTCCATAAAGGATCCCAAACATCAGAACTACAAGTAACCACATTTTGATCTGAAGTCCCATAGCATTAACCCCTTTTGATAAATATTATAGCCTAAAATAAAGTGAAAGTTTTATTAATTGCTGGTCATTTCAAATCTCCTTTTTTCTTCTGAGTATTCTTTCTTGTCTCATAAGTATTCTCTTTTTGACCTTTCTTGCTAAGTATCTCAAGTAGGGCTCCATTCTTTTATCTATTCTTTTATAGTATCTACACTCATATGCGAGCCTTATAGGCATTAAGTTAATATCTCTACCTTAATGTTGCATAAATTTCTCAAAAAAGACGAGTAAAAATTATGCAATTTTCTCTAATCTATCCAAGAAATGCAATAAATCCCTTTTAACAATATTGTTACTGCTCATGGTCAGTGTCAACTTACCACCTGGTTCAGTGAATCTTCCAGCCCTTTGCAATAATCGGTGTCTTATAGTAGACAGTTCTTCAAATTCCCATAATGCTGCACGTTTTTCAGTCGTTCCTCGACTCCTCGAATTGGCTGCCATTTGTAGTTCTCTTGAGAGATTGTGTGCCAAGATCGCCGCCATCATATACAGTTGATTGCCATGAAGACGCCTTACCGCAATATAGTCAATCTGACTCTGGGACCTCAGCTCTCCAAAAATGTTCTCCTGTGTCCCACGCCCATTATGATACATCAGTACCTTCTTAGCTGTTGTCTGTTTGTTGGTCACTATTACCTTAAACTCATATCCATATTCATGGGGAATAAACATATCAAGCTGTACGGGTTCCTTGTATATCTCTTTACATCTCTGACGAATAAAAATAAATCGGTATCTGCTGCTCCATTTCTTCGGTCTCCAATGACTCTCAAAATAAGACCATGTATCATTAATATGCCTCCATCGCTTACGTCCTTGTACCATTTGCTTTAGTTCAACAAAACGTTCAAATGGAACTGATATGCTAAATTCAATACTTAAAGCATCAAGTATAGATACTATCGCATCACTGAAGAATGCACCGTCCATTCTCACCTCTATCTTTACCCATGGAAGTTCCTTGCGTATAAGATCAATGCACTCAATGATGAATCTATCCGCTCCCCGTGAGTCATGCACATTGCCAGGTCGATGATAGACATCAAATACTTGCCCTGTCTGGGCTATGGTGCAAAACAATGGATAATAACTCCTGGCACCTTTCTTCTTTCTGTTATATCCTACTGCCGTGCCCTCTATATTCCTGCCATTTGTGGAAAATACTACTCCGTCAAAATCCAGTGTGAGCCGATATATCCTTATCTTTTTGAGTCTCTCAATTACCAGATCACGACAGAGCTGACGTATCTTTTTGATACCCTCTTTGTCTGTATCTGCAAGGGCCCTGGATATGGTTGCTACATCAGGTAAACGACTGAGTCCCAATAGACGCTTTACCATGGGATCATCTTTGTAATAATCAATATCCCTCAGTTTGCGATACCCTATTATTAGATGTATGATTAATAACAGTGTGATTATGTGATGCCCAAATACTGGAGATACCTTTAAATGATTAAAGCACGATCGAAGTCTATCTTTTATGCGCAGCCTCAATAAAAGAGGCTGAAATACTATGAGTCCTGCAAATGATGTCAGTCTCTGATCTTCAAATTTTATCTCTGGAATTTTGTATGCTCGACTTAAAATTTCTCTTTTGCTATACTTCACTTATAGTGGCCTCCTTTTTTGGATATTTTTCGTATGTTTGAACCCTATTTTATCCAATGAGGAGGCCATTCTACAATGATTTAATTACTGTTTTTCTACAATTTTTATGCAACTGGTGGGTTTAGCTGCATATGCCCCTGTGGCCGCACTTAATGCACTGCCTGTTCCACGGGCATGAGCTGCATCCTTCACAATTCCACCAAGGGCATCTGTTGCTTGTAGATTGCTCTCAGTATGTGACATCTTATCAAGTACACCTGACCTGAGTGTCTGCCAGTAACTGAATTGATTGGCCCATGCGTGTGTGGGACCTGCCTCTCTCATCTGTGAGACTAATCCTGCACTTCCGGCAGGATCCTCAGTCTTCATGGCTGCTAATGTTCCCTGTGACTGAATCGTTCCTGCAAGGTTTCCAGCCAGCATGGAAAGGGCATGACCGCCAAATCTTATGAGCATACCTGTAAGTACAGTTGCGAGCATGATCCCTGATGTCCTTATTATCCCGAACATGCTCAATGTCTTTACAGAGGCATCATTCATAAATATCAGTGCATCATAGCCCAGTCTGTTCTGTCTTACTTGCTCAAAGACCTTATATCCCTGGTCAATTGCAAACTGATGGACTACTGCATCCGTTACTCCCCATGCTGTAAGCCAGATAAAAAAGCCTGAGATTATTGCTATTGCCTTTCCAACTAAAGGAGTGGGGATAAATATGACGAGAAATGGGATCATACCGATTGCAATGGCTGTCACTACCGCTCTCATAATTGGCAGCCACTCGTTCGCCATCAGACCAATGCCTTTGCTGCTTACTCCTATATAGAAGTTTCCAACAGTGGATGTATCGCCAGTCCTTGCAGCATCTTCAATCCTCTGTGCAATATAGACCTGTCTGATATAGTTCCCAGGTGGTACTGATACTCCGTCCAGATACTGAACATAATCCTGTATTATGGTTTTACACTTGTTTAATTCGTTTGCATCAGAGGGGTTAAAACCAGCAGAGGCACATACCACATTGGTCATAGAATCAAAGTTCGATGGCTGGGTCATATAAGTGTTTATCCTGTTACAAGCCTCCTGGCAGGTTACTGATTCTCCATCCCTCCTTGTGTCATCGTACCAGACAGTGTAGATTGCAGGGCTTGCTGCCTGCTGGAATAAAGGCAGGAAATCAGTGTTGTTGCTTTTTATGCCGTTCAGGCTTAGACCTGTTCCAGGCCGTGTAAGCTCGAAAAACATGCAGTCCTTTACATAGCCCCTTACAGATTGGTCTATATATCTGTCAGGGAATGACAATGTGTTATTCACACTACCAAGCAATACCTGAACACCTATTCCGCCTGCTGAATCCTTATAACCAACTGTGCCTGAGGTTGAGACAATATCAACAAGACCTTGCTCTATCTTATTCAGGATGCCTGCAAGTGCAACTATCCCATCAGGTATGTCTCCTACAGCCTGGTACCTGTTGAGCACAGGGTCATATATATGTAGAGTCCCCCTTGGGATAATCAGACCGAGATAAAGGACTACTCCTATAAGCACAGGCCATGCCCATGCAATGGGTGAGATTCTCACTCCTGCGAGTACCTTTAAGAATATAGCAGACCCGCCAAAGAGGATGCCGAGAACAATTACGGTAAAGAAAAGACCCCTGTACCCGCTATCACTAAAGATCAATGCAAGCTTTTGAAAGGAATTGACTACCGCATCATGCCCACCATAGGTGTAATACTCCATATCAAGGGCATAGGACCGTGAGACAAAAAGGACAAGAAAAAGAAATAGGAAAGCCGATACTGAAACAAATCGAGCACAAGTTTTTCTAACCACCTGTTGCCCTCTTTATTATCGATGGTTTGAATGACTGTGACATCTTTTCAGAAACTATGTTCTCAAACTTCTCGTACCTTTCAACAAGACTATTGATTGCACTTGCCTCTACTGCAACCCTCGCATAATCACTGTAAATATTGCTCATGAGCCCATGTATATGAGGAAGCATCTTTTTGACTTCTGCTACTACTGGCTCAATGAGTTCTATCTGGCAATTAACCGTTGCCTTCTGTCCTTTTTTCGCTATGAGTGAATCTGCCAGATGGATACTCTGCCCTGCCATATTGTAAAGATCTGACACCATACCAAAGGCATATGCCCTTGCAGATACACTGGAAAGCATGCCGATTACTGCTCCAGACTGGTATGAAGATACTGCCATCTTTAAGGCGCTGAAGACAGGAAGGGGTATATTATTTATAAAGGCCTGCTCATCGTCACTCAGGGATTGAGAGTTTCTGATTTTGCCTTCTATACTTAGAAGCTTGTTACTTGCCCATTCCACCAGGTTTGCATTTACATCCGTTATCCGGGTGCATGCATCACCGTTTGCAGGCCTCATATAGGCATTCCCTGTAAAGAAGTTCTCGATTGAGTCAGGCTTGTTCTCAGGACACGGAGGTATAGGAATGGGTTTATTCTGTCTTGAACCATTTGAGTCTACTGTCTCTACAATCAGAACATCTCCGATAAAACCTCTGGCAAGATCAACATACTCATCTGGATAACCCCTGTATCTTCCGATTGCCTGTAAAACAGTTGTATTTGGCGTATTGAATACAACGTTTAACTCGGCGGGACAGCCTGAAGTCTGTTCATTCGTGTTCCTTGTGAATTGATTATCATTCGTTTCCCATATCTTCTTTATCTTTTCTCTTAAGTCTTCAATGCCACTGCCCAGCATAAAGTTTGACTCTGCCTCTGCCTTTACCCTTGAATTATCAGACCCTAAGGCATCAAATGCCTTTGCAACGAGTACTTTGGAAGCCTTACAGTCGTCAAGCTGAATACTGTTAAGTGCATCAGTTATTGCCTCAAGGGACTTAATAGTTTTTGAGCAGGGTTCACATAAAACATTAAGAGCAATATCAAATGCTGCTGCAGGTGCGGACTGGAGGATCCTCTGTAATTTCTGAACAAGGTAATCAAAGTTAAGAAAAGAGAACCCACCGAGAAATACATCTATCCCACCGCATCCTGCCTTGACCCTTGGAGTCTCAGCAGTAAAGAGGTAGTCATTGCTGTTATACCATCTGGCTGAGAAGCTGCCTGATGTCATATACCCCCTCTTCTGCCCTTCAAAATACCCTGGTGAGGTCTCGGTCTTTTGCTGTATCCAGTCATCTACCCATCCTGCATACGAAGGAGTTAACATGAAAGAAATGATTAATATAAAAACCAGTACATCTAAAAAGACTTTTCTGAACATCTTTCACTCCAAATACTTTTTAAAATCTACATTGCGAACTTCCTTGACACTATAGATATTACTTACCTAACAGGAGAGGGGCTTCAAACGGTAATGAATGTGTCTTTACATCAAAACTTCCACCTCTCTGAAACTCATACAGGGAATATTCTTCAGGGGTTATCTCACCTTTGAGTAACCTCATCCCCCTGTAAATCTTTTCCTCTATCTCTGCCATTGAAGCCACACCGGATGAAACATGTATATAATCCTGACTTCCCTTGTAGATTAGTAAAAGAGAAGGTGTAATAGTAATGCCGAATCTCTGTCCAAGCTGAGGATTATCATTAATATCTACTCTTTTAACCTGCCAGTGGTATTTCTTCATAAAGTAACGCAGGATTTCTTCTTGTTCTGTGCAGTAAGGACAGGTGGGAGAATAAAAATAAAGGAGTGCAAAATCATTCTCCCCATTCCTTATAAAACTTTCTGCCTCTTCTGACTGTCTGACAAGGGCATTCCTTCCAGGCGTTGCAACAGGGTAATCCTTTCCAACATATAATTCAAGATACTTCTGTACAACATAAGAAGCAACATTGGCAAAGGCAAGAGATTTTCTCCTTGCTATGTCCTGTATTACATAATAATCCCTTACATTCTCCTCTGTTGGAGACATCACAGCCTTTTTCTGAAAATCCATTAGTAATGGCTGAAAATCATCAGGATGCATATTCCATAATTGTTCATATGTGTAATCCTTTAAAGAAGGTAGTAGCCTCTTCTCTGGTTTTTCAGATTCTCTTTCTCCTTTCTTCTCTTTTTCAGGACCTTTTTCGTACCACCACCAGCCTCTTTTTATGTCTGAATAGTATGGCTTGCCTTCTTGAATTTCCTGCTCTGCATAAGCACTGATTCTAACACCGTTGCTCCCTGCTCGGCAGCAGTCTGGATCTCAACATCGCCAAAGTTGAATATCTGACCGATTATAGACTGCCTGTGAGAGACATTATTTATCTTATCCAGAGGGCTTTCTTTTACATTATGGGACAATACTCCCCATTCATCTATTACTCTCATATTCGTTACGACCCATATGTTGAATTGCCTTTCGTAATAACAATAAATGACATATGCCATAGCAAAGAGTATTACAATGATAGCAGGCTGTTTAAAGGCAGTTAGCTTATTAGCAGCATCTGCAGTATATAGGAGGAAAGTAAGGACTCCTACCAGCAGAAAGATTGCCAAGGGTCTTAATAGCACTATCCAGTGTTTTCTTGTCAGGAATGACTCTCTTTCTTCTGGTCTTAACTTTGTACGCATAAAACCATTCTTGATCCTGTTACCAGACAGGATATGCAATAGCCTTAATGTCCTTCTTCTTTATAAAGCCGTAATATCTCGAATCAAAGCTGTCCTTATGGCGGCCAGCCACAAAGACATAGCCTTCTGGAACCTTCCCGTTATACACAAACTTCTCCAGCTTCTCTCCTTTCAATGAACGATCCTTTGCTTTTCCGATGTATTCATTGTCATTACAGTAATAATTATTTCCGGTTACCTTTAATGTCTCTCCTTCATCGCAGGCAACCTGCTTTATTGCCTTGACTGGTTTACCATCATTTATATACCTCGAGCTGAATATAAACAGCACATAGTCATACTTTTTGATGTCACAGGGATCAGGAAATCTGTCAAGAAAAAATAGCCTGTGATCCAGGGATGGCGTCAGGGAAACAGAGAGCTGAGTGAACCGCATAATATAAGAGAAAAGAAAAACAGAAACAGTTTGAGATTTTTTGAGTCTTTAAGGCCTGACAACTTCAGCATTTCTTATTACAGCATCTCCCATTATTATGACCTTGTTTTTTGGTATGCTCATTACAGCCTTCTCCATCTTGTCTATGTTTGCCTTTAACTGTTCTTCATTGATTTTTCCTGAGATGTACAACTCTCTCTGTTCTGCTATGTAGCCTTTTATGTCAAAGGCTACTATCTTCTGAACAAAGAACCTGTCATAAACGAGGATAGAGGCCAGAGACATCAGAAGGCTTATTAACAGAGTTAGAAGCCAATTAAAGTTTCTTTCTTTTTTTGCTGTTCCCTCTGACATAGATATCCTTTTTAAATGTAATACTTATTTTGCGATCAGGACTTCACATCTGAGTACCTTCAGACTTAATTAAGGTATAATTATCACTACAGCGAACTTTTCAATAAAGGCCGCTAATCAATGGCTTTTAGCCGTCATTCCGGGCTTGACCCGGAATCCAGAAAGCATTGAAAACCCTGGATTCCCGATTACGGACTTCGGGAATGACAAAAAAATACGCTGTAGTATTATTGACGCAATAAATCAAGAGAATGTGTTTTAATTAATGGAGGTCATTTATGGGAAAACTTACTATAGACATATCAGATGAGCTTTTAAAACTGTTCCCCTCAATAAAAGAGGCTAAGTCTGAGGCAAAGCAGGCCATGGTTTTTGACCTTGTACGGCGCGGCAAAATATCCAAGGGAAAGGCAGCAGAGTTACTCGACATAAGCCTCTGGGATTTGCCGGAACTCCTCGCCCAATATGATATCCCCTGGTTTGATTATTCTCCCGCAGATTTAAAGCATGACCTTGATACATTGAAAGAGGCAGAAAATAAGGGCAAATAGTTGAAAATTGTCTGCGACTCAAGCACCATTATTGCCCTTGAGAGAATCAATCATCTTTGGCTCTTGGAAAAACTCGCAGAAGATATCCTTATACCTCATGCTGTAAACAAAGAAATAAAGACTAAAAGAGGCATCAATCTTCCATCATGCCTCAGTGTCCAGGAAGCAAAGAACAAGCTTTACATAAGACGAAACAGGAAGGACTTACACATTGGTGAAGTTGAATCAATCGCCCTTGCTAAAGAGGTAAAGGCCGATCTCATAATTTTAGATGACAGAAAAGCGAGGAAACTCGCAGAAAAAGAAGGGCTGAAAGTATCCGGTCTCCTTGCGCTCATAATAATGGCCAAGGAAAGAGGAATTATAAAAAGAGTAAAACCGATAGTTGATGATTTGAAAAATCATAATTTCTTTGTCGGGAGAGACTTATATGATGAAATCCTGAGAGTATCCGGTGAGACATAGCTATTCACATACTCCTTAGCTCCCTTGCCTCTCCCTCT
Organism: Nitrospirota bacterium; assembly: GCA_040756135.1. Classification (GTDB taxonomy): domain Bacteria; phylum Nitrospirota; class Thermodesulfovibrionia; order Thermodesulfovibrionales; family SM23-35; genus JBFLZS01. The sequence continues at coordinate 1,854 of JBFLZS010000040.1, read as the reverse complement.
TGACTGCCTCAGAGAAAAATGTATAGAGGAATATCGAAATTTCCAGAAATTTGGGTAGTAAAGTATCGAAAATATTTATATGGAACTGGGAACATTGAACAGAGCCTGAGTTTTATATCGCTCTAATGGTCCTTTCTCAACATTAGCCTTAACCTTAGCCTGTTAATTTTATGTGCCTTTTGAGTGTCCAGAGGACCCGGTAGGGAAACTGAGATATTTCAAGTTGGTAAAAGGGCTCTCTTGTGACCGATTAGGCAAGATGATGGATAGAGACCCTCGGTATGAACTGTATGGTTCATACCTGAGCAATTGTTGGATTGGCTAACAGGAAGATTTAAACCCTAGTTTAATAACCTTCATGAAATAGAATCCTTTCTTGGAGGTAACATTTGAACAGTTAAAGAAATAATATAATGTATAGATCCGATCACACCGCATCCTCTTAACCCTAAATACCCTGACATAGAGATAACAGGAAGGCACAAATTCAGGATAGTTGGGAAGGTTGGGAAGGAAAAAAGAGGTATCAATGGGAATAAACGTCAGTATCATGATGCACATAATAATAGCGACAAGATTTATTAGTGCAATATGACTGATTCGCATACAAGATATTCCGATGCATAAGTGTGGGGGGATAAATGGCTTAAAATTCTTGCGAAGCAAGTGAGGTTAAAAGTGACAAAAATACGGGCAAGGCATCTGAAAAGACTCAGAAGTTTTTCTTGAAAAGGAAAGGGTTGGTGTACTCATTGGAAGGTTTGAGGATGGGGAATTCCCGCTATATTTAAAGATTTCAAAAATTAATTGCTTACTTCTTGGTAATAATCTATAATAATATTATCTTTTATTACTATCTAAGGAGAATAAAAATGTCAGTAAAAACCTCTATAAATATCCCTGATGAAATTTACAACGAAGCTAAAAGGCTGTCAGACAACTTCAGCCAGACGGTGGCAGAGGCCCTTAAAGAATATTTGAGAAAGAGAAAGGTAGAAAAAGCTATTACCAGTTTTGGAAAATGGAAAAAGAGAGACAAAAGCAGCGTTGAAATCGTTAACGAACTGAGAAAAGAGGACAGCCGACGCTATGCAGACCATAATCGTTGATACAGATGTTGCAATTGATTATTTGAGAGGCATCCAGTATGCCAGAGCCCTTATGCTCCGATTGTGGGATGGAAACACTGCATACCTGAGCATCCTGTCAGTTTATGAGCTCTACGCTGGAATGCGTGAAAATGAAGAAGAGGACACAGAGAATTTCATAAATGCATGTAATATTGAACCTGTAACAAAAGAAATAACAAAAAAGGCTGGTGAGATTTACAGGCATTACAAGAAAGAGGGCATTACTTTGACATCTATTGATTGCCTTGTTAATGCAACAGCTATTGTTAGAGGATACAAAATTGCTACAAGAAACGAGGAACGTTATCCAGATAAAAGGATACTCTTGTCATTAAAATAGTAAAAAGAGGAGGACGCCCATGACAAAGGCAGAATTGATTGACAAGGTAGCATCAGATGCAGACATCTCAAGGGCTGCAGCAAGTAATGCCCTTGATTCTTTTATTGAGGAAGTTAAAAAGACCCTCGCCTATCCTCAACTGCCTTCTCTTAAATTGTTACTGGTTTAATATCCTTGTCCTCAAGTTCCTTCTTGTCCCCATAAAAAAGATATGGCAGCTTCGACATTTCTATCTCTACAGTCTTTAGCATCTCCTGCTTAGTACTACAGCGGATTTTCCTATAGACAAATAAAATGGCATCATGTATCATAGCATTTGAAAGGCGCGTGAAGGAGCGCAAAGTCTCGTTGCCGATCGTTGAACATGACTTTCGGCGACTCAAT
>JBFLZS010000039.1:0-30734 GCA_040756135.1 Nitrospirota bacterium | reverse complement strand
TTGCAGCTATGTACGGCCAGTATATCAAAGATATTATAGATCTTAGTGGTACATCCAAGACAGTAAAATTCTTTGACCAGACAGGCACAAACTCATTTGCAGATGGGGATACTACATACAACGGTGTGTGTGAGGTATGTCATACACAGACAACGCATTTTCAGAATACTGGGGGAGGGTCTGATCAGCTACATGCAAACGTAGGTGGAGCGGGGGGAACTAATTGTATATCCTGCCATGTCATACAGATGGTTTTGCTCACGGAGGCGGGGGAGGCACAGGATGTGGGACATCAAGCACATGTCATGGTACGCGGCAATCGCATCCGGCGCATGTTGGAGGAACAGGGATGCAGTTATCACTTGCCTGTGGAGACTGCCACAATACGTCCAGCTTTCCGCAATTTAAGGATGGGCAGAATCTTGCAAATACAACCGCATGCAATACCTGCCACAGCCCCGGCGGAACATATGACGGGGTTAATGATCCTGTGATCGGAGCAAAGGCAAACTGGGCCACCGGCGTTTACACTGGCAGTGCCCTGCAGGCCGGCAAGGAGAAGTGGTGTGCTACCTGCCATGATGAGGCGCCTTCGATTATTCAGAGTATAAGTGCGCCGAATGTTGTTGGTGATGAATACGGCGATTATACCTACGGCACCGGCTGGGGTTACTACAAGACCGGCCATGGTTTACCAGCCGGTGAGACCTTCCCATCCAAGGGAGGAATAGTTACACTTTCCGGCAGGCCGGTCGAGTGTGACAGTTGCCATGATTTTTCGACCGCCCATATCGATGGTCTTGCCCGGACCTTTGATGACGGCGAAAGCAACACCCTTGATCCGAGTTATTACCGTCAGGGCTATCGGCTTAAAATGGTAGCTGCAGGTCAGGGGACCGGCGCCAGCACACAGGAACCACTGCTCGTCCCGTGGCCAATCACCCAACCAAACAGCGACAATAACTACAGGCTCTGCGTAAATTGCCACGATTCAGGGCCATTCTTGGATTCGAATAATACAAACACGAACCTGAAATCAGATGGGGTCAACCGGCATGAATATCATCTTGCAGTTACCGGTTTTGGAACGCGTTATTCCTCTGATTGGAGCAATACGGCATGCACCGCCGGGAATATGTCCGCATGCAACAGCAGCATAATCTGTGTGACCTGCCATAATGTACACGGCTCCACCAGGCTGGCAATGGTGCGGGACGGCAAACTTATCGGCAGAGAGCCTGGATTGAAGATATGGTATTACAATCCTGATATAGTTGATTATATAAGTCCGCCTGATACGGTGCCGTATCCTCAGGATGTCCCTCTGACAGCCAGTACGGGCACGGTGTGGAGCGCAGGCAGCTCGGGCAATCTGTGTTCCCACTGCCACGGCGACAATAATTTATCAAACGAATTCAGGACGCCTTTCCAGAACGTTCAGCAGGCGCCGACACTCGCATGGACCAATGAAAACGGCTATGAGTCGGACGGCGTGCACCCTGACAGCGCAGCGGCCGGAAGCAGTTTCATCTTCAGGGTCAAATACACGGATAAAAACAACGATGCGCCTGTAGCAATGCAGTTGTGGCTGGACAGGAACAACAACGGTGTATATGAAGACAACGCAAATCCCGATCTTGACGAAAAGATCGATCTGACCGGGGTTGTTCCGACCGACCACAATTACACAGACGGAAAGATTTATACAAAAACTTTGTCCGTGCCTAAACGGACAGGTGAAAACAACTCCATATATAATTACCGGTTCTATGCAGAGAACAGTCAGATAGCAACCGGCCCGCCTACATCGGAAAAAACGGTTACGGCAAACAACAATTCGCCTTCTCTTTCATGGACAGGAGAGGCATATTATCAAAACTCCGGCGTCAATCCTGTTACCGGCGGCAATGGCAGTAATTATGAGTTCCGGATCAAATATACTGATGCGGACAATGAGTGTCCTTCTAATATCCAGGTCTGGATCGACGCTAATGACAACGATAATTACGAGGAAGGCGAAAAACATAATATGACCGCGGCTGATGCAAATGCCTGCTCAAGCGGCAGGGTCTATACCTACAGCACGACATTGGCATATGCAGGCAATGGAGATTTGCCGTATACCTTCCGGGCCTCGGATGGCTTTGCCCAGGCATCAGGAGATGCAGGGCCTTTAAACAATAATGTGGTGACGGTATTATCATCTGCCGACATCCCGCCTCTGCTTGAATGGGAAGCCGGCGCTTGCAGGACGGAAGGGGTAAGCCCACGCACAGGCGCAGCCGGAGCGGAATTCACATTCCTTGTCAAATATACTGACCTGAACAATTCGTGTCCTGCCTCGGGCACCAGCAACATCCAGGTCTGGATTGACGAAAACGACAACAGCACATACGAGGAAAGCGAAAAATATAATCTTACGGAGGTTGACCCAGGCGATACTGACTGCACCAACGGCAAGCTTTACTCGACTACAAGACCTCTTGCATACGCAGGTGACGGCAGTCTTACGTACCGTTTCTATGCGACGGACGGCAGCCTGCCCGCAATCGGCGACCCTGCGGATTCTGACAGCACGGTGACTGTGGTTACTGGCGTTCGCAAAGTGAGGCCAACTGGCGGAAGCGGATGGTACAGCACTATCCAGGATGCAGTTGCCGCCAGTCAGACAATACTGGTATACCCGAATACCGACTTCTCACCTGCCACATACAATGAAAGCGTACTGGTGAACACCGGGACTGATAATGTAACTATTCGTTCGGTCTGCGGTCCGGACTATACGATTATAGACGGCGCCGGCACAGGTTATGCGGTCAGGAGCAATTCAAGTAATAACATTACCGTGGACGGCTTTTCACTTACAGGCGACGCAAACGGCGGTTATTTCAACGGCGGCGGAACGATTAATGTTTCAAACTGCAAGATTTATGGAAATACCGGCAGCGGCATTCTTGCAAATAACGGGGCGAGCCTATCAATCTCCAACTGCGAGATATATTCCAATGGAAGCGCATTGCTCGGCTACGGCGGCGGTCTGTATATCCTTCAGGGAACCCATACTATCGGGAATTCAACGATCAGAAATAATACAAGTGAGGACGGCGGCGGCCTAGCCACCAACAATAACGTTACGCTGACCATAACAAACACTACTATCAAAGATAATTCCGCAACGAATATCGGCGGCGGCATATATTTTAACACCGGAACGCTCAATATGAGCAAGTCTACGATCAGCGGCAACGTATCTTCTTCCGGCGGCGGTGGTATATATATGAACACGAGCCCCACCGTAAATCTTGAGAACTGCATCCTCACAGGCAACAGCGGAACTGAAGGCGGCATGCTATTTATCAGCACGGGGACGACCACCATTACTAACTGCACCATGGCTGAAAATCAGGCGACCGCAGGCGATGGAGGAGCGATATATTCGAATAATGTGCCGGTTGTTGTCAGGAACAGTATTTTCTGGAACAATACCGCCTCCGGTACAGGCCATAATCTCTATAAAGTCGGTGATGCAAGTCTCAACCCCAGCACAATAACCGATTCCGACATTATTACAGGACGTCCTTATATCAGCAACTGCACGGTGACTCTTGAAAATAATATCGCTGATGACCCGTTATTTATCGGAGGTGGCGACTATCACCTGCTGTCCATCTCGCCGGTTATTGATCAGGCGAATGCGGCGTATGCTCCATCTGACGATATTGACGGCGATACACGGCCACAGGGCGCAGCCGATGATATGGGCGCTGACGAGTATACAACGGAACAAGAGGATGCTGAAGCGCCTGTTGTAACCGGATTTACAGTTACAACACCTTCAACAAACCGAAACGTGCCGATAACATTGTTTACGGCAACCGACAATGTTGGCGTAACAGGCTACAGAATCACCACATCATCTATACCGCCGTCCGCAGGAGAGGGAGGCTGGTCGGCAACTGCTCCGACAACGTATTTGGTAACTTCTGACGGCACGCACATACTATATCCGTGGGCCAAGGATGCGGCAGGGAACGTGTCATCGGTATTCGGAACGCCAAGGACGGTTGAAGTGGACGCCACTGCGCCGACAGTGACCTCATTTACCGCCACAACTCCGTCTTTAAGCCTTAACATACCAATAACGTCATTTACGGCAACAGATAGCGTAGGAGTAACAGGATATCAGATAACTACGAACTCCACGCCGCCGGCAGCAGGTGGGGGTGGATGGTCAGGCACAGCGCCGACAACGTATACCGTAGGCTCGGACGGGACATACACACTGTATCCGTGGGCCAAGGACGCAATAGGCAATGTATCGGCAGTATTTGCGACACCGAGGACAGTTGTCGTGGACACTACGCCTCCGACTGTAAGCAGCACCAATCCTTCAAACGGAGCGACAGGTGTAACAGCCAACAGTCCTGTAACAATCAACTGGAGCGAGAATGTTGACTGCACTACAGTTACTACATCAACTATTACAATAAGTCCGTCCGTGACATGGACAAGGACATCCTGTAGCGGAAGTCAGGCGGTCTTCAGCCCCTCCGGCCAGAGCAGCTTAACACTATATACTGTGACTGTATCTACATCTGTAAAAGACGCCAACGGCAATGCGATGGCGTCGAACTATCAGTTCTCATACACAACCGCAGCGGCATTCAACAATGCGCCGGTACTGAGCTGGGCGACTGCCAACTGCCTCACAGAGGGAGTACGGCCGCGCACCGGCGCTATAAATGCTAATTTCGAGTTCCGGGTAAAATATAGCGACGCGGACAACCAGTGCCCAACCTCTATCCAGGTTACTGTAAACGGAACACCGTATGACCTTACAGACAACGACGGCGCATCGTGCCTGACAGGACGGACTTATTACCGATCAATAATAGTCGGCACTGCCGGCGACCTCAACTACTCTTTCTCGGCTTCGGATGGGATAGATTCCGCCGCCGGAACACCAACCTCGAACCATTTGGTGAGCGTCATCAACACTGCGTACAAAGTGAGGCCCGCAGGCGGGTCCGGCTGGTACAGCACTATTCAGGATGCCATTAATGCTTCCACCGATCCCTCAACGATCCTGGTATACCCGAACAGCGACTTTACGGCTACCACTTATGCGAGTTTTGTCTTGAGCACCGCCCTCAGTACCAAACACAACCGGACGGTCCAGTCGGTATGCGGCGCCGATCTCACGATTGTTTCAGGAGGCAGCGATGTAGTGTCATGCACAAACGGCAATGCCGGGGTGGTGGACGGCTTCTCAATTACAGGAGGTTCGTCAAGAGGCGTGTACCTGAGCTGCAATGACTACCAGACCTTTACACTGAAAAACAGCAAGGTTTACAGCAACACCAGCCAGGGCGTATATGCGCTCGGCTCCTGCTTCCCGGTGAATATAGAGAGCACCAAGATCTACAGCAATACTGCAGGTGGAATATACATGGTTAACAACACCAGCCAGCTTAATGTTACAGGCAGTGAAATCTATTTCAACAGCGGCGCTACAAACGGCGCTGGAATTAACATAGCCAGCGGAAATGCGGGAACGACACATACAATAACGAATACAACTATCAGGGATAACTCCGCATCATCCTACGGCGGGGCGATATATTGCAATGTTTGTACGATAAATATAGAAGACAGCATTATCAGAAACAATACTGCCACTACATATTACGGCGGCGCACTCTATTGTACCAATACCTGTAACCTTACTATTGACGACTGCACAATAAACGGCAATATTTCAACTAACGGCGGCGCATTCTATTTCAATTCCAATACTGCCGCTGTCACTATTATAGACACTTTTATCCAGGGAAATGAGGCTACAACCGGAGCCGGTGGTGCACTCTATGTGAATGGCGGCTACGCCAATCTGACGAATGTCATGCTGACCGGCAACAAGTCCGCAGGCCGGGGCGGAGCGATTTACCACAACAACGGCTATACCAACTGCACGTTCTGTACTATGAGCGGCAACTATGCCGGCACTCAAGGCGGTGGAATTTATTTATTGAATAACTATACATCTTCCCTGAAGAACAGCATTGTTTACAATAATGATGCCGGCAGCCCGACAGACGCAAATTACAAGCAAATTGAGACAAACTACAGATGGACATATATGGATGTCTATAACACCCTTATCAACCAGGCTCCCGGCAGCGGCATGGGGAATCCAAGACTCAGTTATGAAAATATGGGCGGCAATTTGCATGAAGGGTCGAGAACTAATGAACTGCCTTACTTCGTAAACGGTTTAGCCCCCGCATCAGCTCCAACCACAGGCGGCGACTATCGTATCTGCGGAGGGACGGATACTCCTGTGTTAGGCTGTGCGAATGTATCATGGGGAATCGATACCGGGAGTGCAAGCTGGACCTCAGATCATGATATTTTCGGCGATCCACGTCCGCTTGACGGCCCTGATGTTGATACCGACGCAGAGTATGACATGGGCGCTGATGAGTATATGCCGTAGGACATAATGACAAGGTGTAAAAGAATTTCAGGATGCCTGACAGGTATGATGCTGGCGGGCAGTGATAAACAAGATGCAAGATACGGAGAAATGGTGATGCAGAAAAGGAGAATGGAAGAATGATATGAGCTACAGAAGTTTAAGAATGGCAACAATTAAGGCAGCCTGGGCGGCTGAAACGCCTAATATCCATTTAATTAATTCTCTTGTAATATCTGCCTTAAGTTCTGCCAAACGCATGTCGAGGTATTGTTTGGTAACCAAACGTTCGTCAACGAGTTTTGCGATGGCTTCTGCATGCACCTCGGCCTGGTTTTCAGGTACACCGGCAGCTTTTAATTTTTTTACATATTCATGCGTATCAAACGGAATAGCTTGTCCCATGGTTTACCTTATAAAAAAGTTTACCACAAGGTGAGATGATTGACAACAACAAATTTTTAATTGCGAATTATGAATTATGAAGATGAATTAATACAAACAAAATTAATAATGTTACATTTGTCTGTCATTCCTGCGGAAGCAGGCATCCAGAATTTTCAATGCCTTCTGGATGCCGGATCAAGTCCGGCATGACGGCATAGACACATTTATACACAGACACTAAATAGGCTTTTAGGAGGAAGAATAGACCTGTGAGGCTAAAGACAACAACAATTATAGTCATCATAGGATTTATAGCAACAATCCTTTCCAGTTTTATTGTATTTGCTGCCATAGATACCCCTCATAACGCAAGCAACAACATAAACTGTGGAAGCTGTCATGGTCAAGCCTTGCTTAACTCCCCCTTCTGGGGTGGAACCATGTCCTATGACCAACTCTGTCTTGGGTGCCACACCGCATCATCAGGCCCGTACTCAGATATTAGCGCGCCTCTGGTACAAACACATTCAAGCGCAAACACAAGCAATCAATATGGTGACTGGTCGAGGGAATGTCGTAACTGCCACGATCCCCACTATCAGAGGCAGAAGTTTTACAAAAGCACAGATGCAGGCAATTTATATCTTGCCACAGGCACAATCACAGGATGTGTTTACAATGGTGATGGTACAAGCACATTAACCTATTCGACAATTACGTATAAATCAGGATGGGATTCAACAAAATTAACTAAGAAGACATTGGATTTCAGACGTACTATATTATTTCCAAATGTAGGTAAGCTTGGATACAACTATCCGGTGGTAGCAATAGATACACCTTTAGCAAACACGATAACGGTATCAGGGGATGCAACGCCTGTGTATGAGTACATAAGCTCTTCCACCTTTGCAGCTATGTACGGCCAGTATATCAAAGATATTATAGATCTTAGTGGTACATCCAAGACAGTAAAATTCTTTGATCAGACAGGCACAAACTCATTTGCAGATGGGGATACTACATACAACGGTGTCTGTGAAGTATGTCATACCCAGACAAAGCATTTTCAGAATACTGGGGGAGGCTCAGATCCGTTACATATAAATGTAGGGGTGGTTGCTGGAACCAACTGCATAACGTGTCACAGGCATGAAAGTGGATTTGGGCATGGAGGCACAACAGGTTGTGGAACATCAACAGTATGCCATGCTACACAGGGGTCTCATAATACACATACAAGCAGCGTCCAACTTAATCTTGAATGTTCGGAATGTCACAACATGAGCGATATGCCTAAGTTCAGAGATGGCACTACAAGCAAGGCAGCTACAACAGTATGCAACAACTGTCATTCATCAAACGGGGTTTCATTGGCAAAACAGTACTGGAGCTATCCAGGTTCATCATCTGGTACAGCAGGCAGTTGGGCAGTAGTAGAAGGAGAGAAGAGTTTCTGCGGAAGTTGTCATGATTCAACACCTGGAAACAGCAGTGGATATGGGACAGGGGATAATGCAATAAACATACTTGGAGATGATACGACATATGGATTTTATATAACAGGACATGGAAAGGCATCAGGCAACTATGCCAGACTTTCATATCAGGATACGGCCTCATCAGGGAATCCTGCCGGTAACAGGAAGTGCAGTAATTGTCATAATTTAAACACAGCGCATTACAACAATACACAGAAAAGACTACAAGGAGGCAATGATCAGAACAACAGCAACTGCAATCTATGTCATTCAACCGGTGGTTCTGCTGATGCAACCCCAAAGTTTTATATGAACTCAACTGATTACGAGAATTCAGCACATAACGGAAAACTCTGTACCGAATGCCATGATGTGCATGGCATGATAAATTGGAGTTTGCCTACTTATGCGGGTATGACAAAAGGTGACAAAACCAATCTATGTAATCAGTGTCATTCAGGCATAGGTGGACATCCAGGCGCTGGATCAACAACATTTACGATAGACGGAAAGAACTACACCCTACAGTGTATATCCTGTCATAATGTTCATGTTGTGACTGGCACATATGCGCAGGCTGATCAGAACAAGAGCCCGTTGACAAGATTTGCCCATGCAATACAGAATCAACCCCAGATATGGGGTGATGTAGCAGGTGAGAAGATGAATGCTTATGCAGGAAGCGGCACCTATCGTAAGCCTAACGGAGAGTTATTCACCGGAGACCAACTCCCCGATTATGCGACCTTCTGTCTGGACTGCCATGGAACAGGCGGGACCAACCACGAGACGTCCGAACCATCCCCTTACTTCCGTATAACATGGGATGGAGACCCACACGGCAGGCAGGCAGCCAATCAGCCAAGTGGTTATGGTGTATGCCCTAACTGGTTTGCTTGCGGCAAGGCTTTCGGGTGGACAGATGACGATTGTACCGGTTCACAGGCAGACTGCTGGCCGGTTATCCCGAGGGGTGAAGGCGACGAACTCTTTTCAAGGGAACCTTATACACATAAAGAAAGAGTTGCTGGCGCAAACTTCACACTTTCGTGCACAGACTGCCACACAGGGCATGGTTCAGGCACATTGAGCAGGCCTAAAATCAACAATGTCGGACCTTTCTCAAACTGGAACAATACGTGCAACTACTGCCACTATTATTATAGCGACTGGCATGCAGACATGGCCTGCGGCAACGCCAGTTGTCATGAACAAAATTCCCTGCATCGTTTCAAGAAATATACTGGCGGCGGCGGCCCGCGGACCCATGAATCCGGATTGGTGTTGCATTATGCCTTTGAAAATAATCTCAAGGATTCAGGTGGATGGGAAATGGACGGCAAGTGGTATTCCACAGCAGGGTCTTTTACAACAGGCAAGGTCGGTCAGGCTGCAGTATTCGGCGAAGACATCGGGATACAGGTGGGAACCGAGAACAGCAGTTGGTCAACCGACGAAGGGGCGCACGGTACCTGGAAATACACGGAAATGAAATACAATACGACCCTTGAGGCGTGGGTCTATCCGACGGACAATGCCAAGAGCGAATATACGATTTTCAACAAGCATGTAGGCGTCAGCAACAATGGAGGATATGCATTCACGCTCAAGAAGATCGGCGGCTCCCTGCGGGCGACCTTTACCATAGCAGCGGACAATAACAGCGGCACCCAGGATGGCAGGACAGGAGTGCGCGGTGCATACAGCGCTGTAGCTATACCATTAAACAAGTGGACGCATGTCGCCGCTACATTCGATACAAGCGGACCTGACAGAAATCCTTCTGACCCTTCAGTTGGAAGGATAAGAATATACGTAAACGGCGAAGATGTGACTACAAGTGACTCATCCGGCAACTGGATGCAGCCAGGGGCGAACGAGACTTCGATATATGCTTACAGTGAAAACAGTCCATGGAACCAGGGCATATGTTATGACGGTCACTGGTGCGCTTCGGAATTTTCGATCTGCGGATTTGATTGGGAGGCAACTAATTTTATCGGCAGGATCGATGAGGCGAAAGTCTGGAATGTAACAAAACCAGTATCCTATTTTGACGCCATAGATGCTTCAATTGCACCCCAAATAGCGTCGGTCGTCAAGGGCAGCACGCCGGATAAAATAGTAGTCACCTTCAGCAAAGGCGTTTATACGAATAACAACCAGACAGGCTCGCTTGTTCTTTCGGACTTTGTTTTTACATGTTCTCATGGAAAGAGCATAACGGCCGTCACCCACACCGCCGGCAGTAACACTGCAACGCTGACTGTAAGTCCTGTGTTGAATTATAATGATATCAATGTGGACACTGTTGCTGCGGCCGCCAATCAAATCTTTGATCGTTGGGGCAATGCAATAGGGACGACCGCTGTAACAATAGGCGGAGACGACGGCGTGGCGCCTACTATAGCGTCGGCTATTGTCAGCGGCGCAAAGAAGATCACCGTCACCTTCTCCGAAGGTGTTTACGCCGATACTGGAGGCACAGGCGCGATTGTTCCTTCGGACTTTGTATATACCGATCTTGATAATGGAAGGACGATAACGGCCGTCGCGCACACAGGAGGCAGCTCGACAGCGATACTGATATTGAGTTCGAATCTGGATAGCTCAAATGACATAGGAGTTGATACTGTTGCTGCGGCAAGTAATCAAATATTTGATGACATGAGCAGGACCATGCCGACTACAGCCGTTACCATAACCGGCAGTCTCTGTCCCCCTGTTCCTGTGACATTCCAGTTGAACGAGGCATCGGGCAGCACTACTGCTCAGGACGATCAGGGCTTCCTTATCGGCGCAGTTACCGGCAGCAACTCATTCCAGGGCGACGGCTACTATCACGGCAGCGGGACAAGCAGCAATTATATTACTTTTACTGATGACACCTGCTTGCAAGCAACCACTGCCATGACAATTGAGGCGAGAATCAAACCGGACGGCTTGTCCGGCGTTACAGGCGACTACATCGGGCGCATCATCGCCTTAGACAACACCTATAATTACCAGTTGTCGGTCTGGAAAAAGAACGACTCAACTAATTGGCCGAATTACACACCGCCTGCCGGCACGGCTTCCATAGCTCTGTGGGTCAGAACGGACAGCGACCACGGATATGGCGATTACTGGAAGGGAGTACTGACCGATTACTCTACATGCCCGATAGTGTCCGACCACTGGTATCAGGTAAAGGCAGTGTGGAATACCAATAAGCCGGGAGGCACGCCTGGCCAGTTTTTTGTGCCTGCGGACATCTACGTTGACGATCAGGGAACGGACGGCAATGGCGCGGGAGAAAACTGGTCAGGATACATAAACTGCACCAATTCATCGCAGTCATACAGCCCGGATAAGAAAAAACTGTTCACCGGCGACACAATTACTCCCAGCAGCGGCATTTTTAGGATCGGCGCCAGCGCTGCATCAACGCCGGGCAACTTCTTCAACGGCCTGATTGACTGGATAACGTGGAAAGATAGTGTTGAATAAATTCCCATAATTCTATTTTCTCTTCTCTATCTCTTCAAGCCTTGTTTTTGAAGTATCGGATCTACTTGATTTCGGGAATAACTCAATCACGACTTTATAAGCCTTTTCAGCCTCTACGAGGTCTCCGAGGTTGAACCTTGCCTCGGCATACATAAACATAGGATCAGGATTTAAGAGCTTACCTTTTTCATTGAACTCATTGACTGCAGGGGTATATAACTTTAAAAGTTTATCCCACTTTCCATTTTTGTAATAGCTTTTTGAAAGGGTATCCTCTATTACGCTTTTTAGAACCGATCCCGGATATCTTTTCAAAAACTCAGTATAAAGGGTCTCCGCCTTTTCATATTCCGGAGGAACACTTTTATCCACATAAAGTGAAATCAGCCTCCAATAGCATTCCTGTGCAAGGGCAATATCCGGATATTCTGTAATAATTCTAAGATACAATGCTTCTATTTGTGGAAGCACAGACTGTATATCTGATGTTTGTGTGAGGTTAAGTATCTCCTCGAACGACTCAAATGCCTTTTGTTCATCATCAGCAGGACTGATTGCCTTCTTACTTTCTGGTAATTGTATTTCTTCAGGCTTTTCAGATACGTATGTACAGGATGATATATTAAATAAAAAAAGCAATGAAATAAGTATAAAGCTATATGAACTTATTTTTTTCATTCAGTACCTTCCTTGTATATTTTACTTGATATATTTAACTTCTTCTTATATTTTTATATACTAAATATTCTACATAATAAAAGGAGTTTAATGAAGAGTACATGGTAACGTCATTCCTGCGGAAGCAGGAATCCAGAACCTGTTGATACCGAATGCTTTCAGAATTGGATTCCCGCCTTCGCGGGAATGACAACGAAGGGGTAGTATATTTTTGTTTAAAATCAATAAGTTAAAAGAGAAAACGGTACTTTTAAGGAGTTTAATGAAGCATTTATTAATACCGAAAGTCGCCAATAGAAGATTAAACTCATTGATTTACCTGTCATTGCGAGCACCCGAAGGGTGCGTGGCAATCCCTTTAGGAATGAGATTGCTTCGGCTTCGCCTCGCAATGACACCTTTCTATCGGCAATTTTGGGTAATATTGCTTTTTTTTTCTTTCATAATAACCCCCAATGCACATGCTGAAAAGATAAACCCTGTTAGAAAGCTCGCACTTTCTAACAGGGTAAAGGTTATTGCGAGCATTGCACCTCTTGCTGACTTTGTAAAACAGGTTGGAGGAGAAAGGGTTGACGTGAAGCTTCTCCTTCATCCTGGGGTAAGTCCTCATGTATATGAACCAACACCCAGGTCTATAAAAGACGTCTCTGATGCCAAGGTATTTATTAAAATAGGTGCAGGTCTTGAGTTCTGGGCAGAAAAGATAATAAAGGCATCAGGAAATAAAAAGCTCATTATCGTTGATTCATCATCAGGGGTATCATTAATAAGAGAGAGCCATTCTCATGGTTCATTTGGTGCCGACCCCCATATATGGCTTGATCCTGTAATTGCAAGCAGCATAGTTACAAAGATAGAAAAGGCTCTTATTGAAGCTGACCCGCAAGGTGCAGAATTTTATAAACAGAATGCATCCTTGTATAAGAAAAAACTTTTACAGCTTGATAAAGAGATCTCTGCAAAGGTAAAAACATTCAGGATAAAAGAATACGTTACATTCCATCCGGCATGGAATTATTTCTCAAAAAGATATGGCCTAAGAATTGCCGGAGTAATTGAGGAGTCGCCCGGCAAAGAGCCAAGTCCGAAACATATTGCGAAAATTATAAAAGAAATCAATCGTATAGGAAGCAGGGTTGTCTTTGTTGAGCCTCAATTTAATCCCAAGATTGCTGAGGCTGTAGCAAAGGAAAGCGGCGCAAAGGTCTTATACCTCGATCCTGTTGGTGGACAGAAAGGCAGAGAGAGGTATATAGATATGATGAGATATAATATTTCGGTGATGGAAAGTGTGATGAAATGAAGGCGATCGAGATAAAAAACCTGACCGTGAAACTTAACGGCAGGGAAGTCTTGAAGGACATAAACCTCTCTCTGGACGAGGGCAGATTTATCGGAATAGTAGGTCCTAATGGCGGGGGTAAGACAACTCTACTCAGGGCAATACTCGGACTGATAAAACCAGCTTCGGGCGAGATACTGATCTTTGGAAGACCTCCTGAAAAGGGTTTAAGAAAAGGCAGCATATTTGGTTATCTACCACAGACAATAAAGGTCAGGCCAGATTTTCCCGTCAGGGTAATAGATGTAGTTATGATGGGAAGATACGGGAAGATTGGCATGCTGCGATGGCCGGGAGAAAAAGACAGGAGAAAGGCTATGGAATGTCTCTCCATGATGAACGTGGAGGAGATTAAAGATGTCCCTTTCGGCCAACTCTCAGGAGGACAACAGCAGAGGGCATCCATTGCAAGGGCACTTGCAGGAGAACCAAAGATATTAATACTGGATGAGCCAAGCACAAGCATTGATGTGGTAGGTCAGGAAGACTTCTACCATCTCCTGAAGGGTCTCCAGAAAAAGTTCGGCATTACTATCCTCATGGCTTCACATGATATCGGAGCCATAACAACCTATGTGGATGAAATAGCATGCCTTAATTACATATTCCATTATCAGGGCAACCCCCTCGGTGCCCTTAATGAAACGGTATTGACAGAACTCTATGGAAAAAAGGTAGACCTCCTTTTGCATACAGATATCTGTGATAAGTGCGAGCGTTTGAGAAGAGGATAAAAAGAAGTTATGTTCGAAATCTTAAGTTCTGCATTCATGCAGAAGGCCTTATTTGTCGGTATTATTGTCAGCCTGATATCAGGCCTGGTCTCGGTATTTGTGGTACTTCGCCAGATGTCCTTTATAGGAGCAGGTATATCTCATGCAGCTTTCGGTGGAGTAGCGATCGGTTTTTTTACGGGTATTAATCCTACTATTACTGCTATCATTTACTGTATTGCAGTTGCAATCGGGATAGAACTAGTAAGCAGAAAGGGAAAGGTCTCAGAGGATGTCTCTATAGGAATATTCTTTGCAAGTTCGATGGCACTCGGAATTGTACTTGTGAGCCTCTCGAAGGAATATAATGTTGACCTGTTTGGCTACCTCTTCGGGAATATACTCGCAATTACTGACAGAGAAGTCCTGCTCTCACTATTTGTGGCAGTATTGGTAATCGGGGTTATCATTCTCTTTTTAAAAGAGATTTTCATAACAACATATAATGAGGAGATAGCACGCGTAGGCGGTATACCTGTCAGGGTCATTAATATACTTTTTCTGATCGCCCTTTCGGTATCTATTGTTATCTCTATGAAGATTGTGGGTATTATCCTTATCTCAGCCCTTCTCGTCATACCCGGGGCAACTGCACAACTATTTGCTAAAAATTTATACCTTATGATTGTAATCTCATGGGGGGTAGCAGTACTTTCAACGGTCTTAGGGCTTTTCTTCTCCTATGAATTCGATATTGCACCCGGAGGGAGTATAGTCCTGACAGCTACCACCCTATTTCTGACAGCTTTACTCTTTAAAAGAAGACAATGAAATTATCAAAAATCTCAAAGGAGCTATAGTGAAAGCAAAAAATAAGTTTATATCCCCCTCACCCTCACCCTCTCCCGCAAGGGGAGAGGGACTCCTCTTTTTCCCCCTCCCTTGACGGGAGGGGATGTAGGGCATAGGTGTTAAGTTAAGGAAAACATGTTTCATTTAATCATAAAATCCCCCTTATTCCCCCTTTTCCAAAGGGGGATTTACTATATTTCCCCTCTTTGGCAAAGAGGGGTTAGGGGAGATTTTAGGGATAAATCCCGTATATTATGCCGGATTATACTACATAAATTCCTTAACTTAACACCTATGGGATGTAGGGGAGGGTGAATTATGCAAATTTATTTACTTCCTTTACTTATAATATGCCTACTAAAATTAAAATAATTGTCGGGGATGTCGATTTGAATGCAGAGTTGTTTGATACCGAAACAGCAAAATCAATTGCTTCTTCGCTTCCCATCAAGACTACCATCAACACATGGGGAGACGAGTTTTATTTTGAAGTGCCTGTTAGAACAGGTCCTGACAAGACAGCAACAAAAAACGTAAAGGTTGGAGACATTGGCTATTGGCCCCCGGGCAATGCACTTGCAATCTTTTTCGGACCAACACCTATGAGCACAGGAACAGATCCTGTCCCTGCAAGCGAGGTGAATATCGTTGGAAGAATCAATGGAGACGCCACATTGTTGAAGAAAGCAAAAGGTAAAAGTATATGCATTTCGAGACTAAAGGAAGATTAGCTATCATTCAGCCTTTGGCGGATCCAGAAGAAAGACTTATTATTGTTGGTGATATCCACGGGGATTTATATAGTTTTAATACCATCAAAAAATTATTTATTCCCGGCAAAGATATTCTGATCTTCCTGGGAGATTATGCAGACAGAGGGCATGATAGTGTTGAAGTTGTAGAAGGCATGCAAGAATTAATCAAAGATTACCCTGAAAGGGTGATCCCGCTCAAAGGGAACCATGAGTGTTATACAACGAGAGGAGAACCAAAATTCGGTCCCTGTACTCTAATAGAAGAGGTAGAAATAAAGAGAGGAAGCTGGAGTTCGTATGTCGAAAAACTCAGAAAAAATTTTTTAGATAGACTCTGCCTATCAGCTATAATTCCTGAAAAAGTTCTTTTTGTTCATGGTGGTATTTCCAGTGTAATTAGGGGTGAAGAAGATTTAATTAAGCCAGATGAATTCGTAGAAGAGGATATACTATGGAGCGATCCATGTGGAACAAAAGGTGAGTATGAAAATCCACGCGGTGCTGGCGTACTATTTGGTCCGGATATAAGCGAAGAAGTCACGAGGAGGTTAAACGTTAAATATATTATAAGAAGTCATGAACCGAGGAAGGCTTCAAGCGGTCCTTTTATCGAGCACGAAGGCAGAGTAGTGACTATTAGTTCTACCAGGGTATACGGTGGAAGGTCTTTTGTCCTGATTCTGCCTTTTAAAGATATCCTGAAAACAGGGAATGAAATAGAAAAGTATGTATTTTTCCTTTAGTTTTTCAAAACAGAAACTTTTTTCATCTTTGACAATTGTAATAAAATTGTTTATAAAAACGGTAATATTTTAAAGTGAGGAAAGCAACGGTTTTCCTGAAAGTTCTTTATTTATTATATTATTTATTATAAGATTGTAATATTCGGCTTAATATGAGGAGATAAAATGAAAAAAATTGATTTTGCTGTAGTAAGAGTTATGCACGTAGCCTGGAAATCTGGCCTCAGATCCTTTCTTGATGGAAAAGAAACCATGACAGAGGAACAAGCAGTTTCTCACAAGGATTGCGATCTTGGTAAATGGTTATACTCTGAAGGTATGGCCAAATATGGAAATATGCCGGAAATGCAGGAGTTAGAAAAAGTACATGTTGAACTCCACTCGATTGTTAAGAGAGTTGTGCAGATGAAAAACTCCGGGAATGCCTCTGCAGCAGAACAAGAGTTGGCAAAAATGGAGCCGATTTCTCAGAAGATATTCTCCTTGCTGATTGCTATTGAGCAGAAAGTCGAGTGAGTTTGTTCATGTATAGGAAATTATAAAACACAGAGACACTGAGATCACAGAGATGTCAGACTTTTTAAAATATCTTTTATGTCTTTCTCTGTGTCCTCTGTGGTTAATTAAGTCCTTTGTTCAGTATCTCAGGATTTCGATATAGTCACCGATATCTTTTTCTTCTTCGCCTTTTGCCGTTAGTTTCCTATTTTTGAAATCTTCCGTTGCCTTGTCCCTATCACCTTTATAAATAGGGTCAAGCTCTATTGCTCGCTCAATTGCAGAGGCAGCGTCACCATATTGGCCTTTGGCATTATAACAGAGTGATAGGCCGTAATAAGAAGGGTAAAAGTCATTCACTCTCCTTATTGCTGCTTTATATGCCTCCAAAGCCTCATCATAACGACCAAGCCTGTAATATACCCGGCCGAGGTTATTATATGCCTTTTCCGGAGACTGATACATAGTATTGGAAAGTGCCTTTTTATAAAAATCAATCGCATCATCAAACCTCCCGGTTTTTTCGTACGCAAACCCGAGGTTATTGTGTGCCTCAGAAAATTTCGGGTCTATTTTTAAAGCCCTCTGGAAAAAATCTATGGCTTTCTGGAAATCCTTAAACTTTAAAAGATAGATTGTTCCGATCGCATTCAGCACCTCCTTATAGTAAGGGTTAAGCTCCAGTGCCTTTTGAAACTCAATATATGCCATCTGAACATTGTTTTCATTATAGTAAGAGAGCCCTATTTGATAGTGGGCACTTGCATTCCGGGTATCCTCCTTTGACACAACGGTTGCACAGGATGTTAAAAAGATTATAAGAAAAATAAGGATGTTTCTCATGTTCACCGTTTACTCTCCTTATATAAAATCTTTAATCAAAGAATTCCTCGAATCTTAACTTCTGGGTAAAAGAATATACAATATATTCTGTCATTCCCCGACTCTATCGGGGAATCCAGAAGTACAAGAAGACAATCTGGATTCCGCATCAAGTGCGGAATGACGTTTGTATACATTTAGTAATCTATACCTCTCAGCTTGCTGCGGGGATTACATATTAAAACTATCAGAAATGGTCAAACAAGTAAACCCCGTTAGAAAAGTCAATTCTTTAGAAAACTATCAGGTGTGGAATTTTTTTTCTAACAGGGTAAAGACAGACGTGATTTCTTCATAGACCCTTTCCCATGAGAGTCCCTTAAGGTCAAGCTCAAAACCATCCGGGAGAAATCTAATCCTTCCATCCCTTTTCTTTTGAAGCTCAAATATATCATGTGGTTCCACTTTTGTATCAGGAGAGAATGTTATTCGGACCATTCCATCTATATCCTGTATCTTCATGACGAGGAGATCCCTTGCCATTATCTTTAGTCTCATTATATTGAGGAGGTTTTTAACCTCCTCTGGAGGTTTTCCAAACCTGTCCTCTATCTCTAATTCAATGGCCTTTAGAACCTCGTGAGTCTTCGCAGATGCTATTCTCCTGTAGATGCTCAGCCTGAGTGTTATATCATCTAAATATTCTTCTGTTATAAAGGCATTAGCCCTTAAACTTATCGAAGGCTCAAACTCTTCTTCAATCTTCAGACCTTTTAACTCTGCAACAGCCTTCTCTAACATTTCCATATAAAGGTCAAAGCCGACTGCGTGGATATGCCCCGATTGTTCAGGACCCAACAGGTTTCCTGCACCCCTGATCTCAAGGTCTTTCATGGCGAGCCTTAAACCTGCTCCTAAATAGCTCATCTCCTGTATTGCCTGTATCCTCTTTCTGGCCTCTTCTGTAATGATGTCTTCACCGGGAATGAGGAAATAGGAATATGCCTTTATATTGCTTCTTCCCACTCGGCCTCTGAGCTGATATAGATCAGCAAGGCCCATTGTGTCTGCCCTGTTGATGATGATGGTGTTAGCTGTTGGAATGTCAAGACCTGAACCGATTATAGCTGTAGATACAAGTACATCTATTTTGCCCTTGTAGAATTCGAGCATGATTGTTTCGAGTTCTCTTTCAGGCATCTGTCCATGTGCAACGGCTATCCTTGATGAAGGGATAAGTATCATAAGACGCTCGGTAATCTTATATATATCCTTTATCCTATTGTGTACAAAAAAAACCTGACCGTTTCTCTCAAGTTCTCTTTTTATAGTCTCTTTTATAAGTTCATTATCATATACAGAGACAGTGCTTTTGACAGCAAGCCTTTCTTCAGGTGGCGTCTCGATTATGCTCATGTCCCTGATGTCTGAGAGTGTCATAGAGAGTGTTCTTGGAATGGGCGTTGCAGTGAGTGTGATGACATCAATACTTTTTTTCAGTTCTTTTACCTTTTCCTTTTGTCTCACACCAAACCTGTGTTCCTCATCAATTATTAGAAGGCCGAGTTTATGGAAGCTTATGTCCTTTCTGAGAAGGCTGTGAGTCCCTATGATTATGTCTGTATCGCCGTTTGACAGACTCTTCATTGTCTCTTTCTGTTCCTTTTTTGATTTAAATCTACTCAGATAATCTATCCTGACAGGAAATGCAGAAAACCTTGTCTTGAATGTCCTGTAGTGCTGCTCACATAGTATCGTAGTAGGCACAAGCACAGCCACCTGCATCCCGTCATATACCGCCTTGAATGCTGCCCTCATCGCGACCTCTGTCTTCCCATATCCAACATCGCCGCATATAAGCCTGTCCATTGGTTTTTCTGATTCCATATCTTTTTTAATATCTTCTATCGCCGCTATCTGGTCAGGCGTCTCTTCAAAGGGGAAAAAGCTGTCGAATTCCTTGTGAAGCTCGGTATCATGGCTGAACGAGAAACCCTTATAAACCTCTCTCTCTGCATAAAGTGTAATTAATTTTTCTGCCATATCCTGTATCTTTTTTCTTACCCTCTCCTTTGTTCTCTGCCAGGTTTTTCCTCCAAGCCTGTCAATCTTTGGAATAATGCCTTCTTCAGCATGATATTTCTGGATGGTATTGATACCCTGAAGGGGTACGTACAGCCTTCCACCTTCATATTCAATTAGCATGAGGTCTTCCTCGATACCTTCTATACTCTGGCGTATAAGTCCATGAAATCTTCCGATACCGTGGTCTCTGTGGACAACAAAGTCGCCTGGTCTGATATCCTCGAGTGATGTAAGAAGCCTTGATACCCTTGATTTCTTGATAGGCCTGTAACCCGGTCTTCCCCCGAATATCTCTTTTTCGGTTAAGATCAAGATACCCGGCAGGAAGAGGCCCGTTGAGAGTTCGCCGATTGTTATCGAAATGTTTCCTTCATGCCCAAAAATCTCTGTCTTATCTATGATTGGCGCAATCACATCTTCTTCTCGCAGCATGTTTTTAATTCTCTCCGCCTGACCATTTGAAGAGGAGATGATAGCTATCCTGTTTTCTCTCTGGAGATACCTGATTTTCTGTGGTAATTCCTCTAAGTGTTTTCTTTCTTCGGGTAAAATCCCCAAACCTTTTATTGAAAGTACCCCTGCATCATAACCAGGGCCTGTTATTGAATATCTTGAGAAAAATGTAATATCCCCGACAAGTTCTTCT
Organism: Nitrospirota bacterium; assembly: GCA_040756135.1. GTDB lineage: Bacteria > Nitrospirota > Thermodesulfovibrionia > Thermodesulfovibrionales > SM23-35 > JBFLZS01. The sequence goes on along the minus strand of JBFLZS010000039.1, from coordinate 9,765 downwards.
CTCTCCTGGATTGAATCAGAAAGGAAGCGTTTCATATCTTTCATCATCTCCATAACTGTTTTGCCTGAATCAGGTTCCTCTGCAGGAAAGATTAAAAATTCAGAAAGCTCTGTCTCTGATATTTGTGTTTCTACATCGAAGGTCTTTATTGTTTCAATCTCATCACCAAAAAACTCAACTCTCAAGGGTTTCTCTGATGTTGAGGGAAAGATATCAAGAAGCCAGCCGCGTTGGCTGTATTCTCCTTTTTCAGAGACAAGAGAGACCTTCCTGTATCCTATTTCCTGAAGCCTTTTTCCCATCTCTGCCCTCTGGATCTCCATCCCTTTTTTGAGATCTAAAACGCTTTCTTCTATTGAAAATCCCCCCATCCCCCCTTCTTTAATCCCCCTTTGTCCCCCTTTAGTAAAGGGGGATGTAGGGGGATTTTCGGGGGGTGAGGGGGGATTAATTTCTTTCTTAGACCATATCGGTGATTTAAGGTTTTTAAAAGAGCTGACGAGTGAATCATTTTTCTTTAATGAGTAAACTATTTTTGCCCTCCCGCCTGAAATAGAAGGACCATCAGGTTCCTGAAGGAATAATACGCTGTCCTTTTTTAAAGCATTTCTGAAAAAATTAATATCCTTATAAAGCTCCTCTGCAAGTTCTTCAGTTAATTCAACTGCAAGAAATGGTTTATCATAAAGGGCAAAAAAGAAGGCAGCAGATGAGCCTGTGAGATTATAGATACGGGAACCTTTTAAGTCTTGCTGAATGATATTTTGTAAAGGTGTAAAATCCATAAAAGATTTAAACTTGATTATTCTATTATCTCACCCTCCCCTTGATCCCCGCCCGTCAACGGAGGGGAGAGTTTTGATACCCGCTGTCTTTCCGCAGAGTGATTCAATTTTTGGTATTTAGATTGTAACAACATTAGCAATATGATACATTATATCATGTAGGTTTTGAAGCTATACTACTGGTGAAAATGTGACAATAGATCGTGGGAGTTTCCACATATTTTTAACTTTACTTAGCAACGCTAATGGAATAGCATTTTCTCGAAAAAAGATTTATTTACCTTATGCACCAGAATAACGAATGAATAAAAAGAGGATAACCCCAAAACGTGTCCTATTCAGGAGTTAATTTTACAGTTTGACAAAAAGTGGTAACCATATTTTCGGAACAAAAATCTTAAAAGGCATTTGCTTAGGCAAAATATTTATGGGTAAGGGGGCCAATATATGGAAAAGGTTTTGGTAAATACAGACGAATATAACGGACGTTATGTTGCAATGAAAAGTTTTGATGACCACACTGTAGTTGGAGTGGGTGATGATCCTGAAACCGCAATGAAAGAAGCTATATCTAAGGGATATATCAACCCTGTTCTTTTGTATATTCCCGAAAAAGAAGTGGTGCATATCTACTAATGCCAGTACACAATTATCCATTTTCTATCACAAGGCCTGGAGATATAGCAAGACCGTATCTTCCTGTGACAATAATAAATCCAGATGCCAATCGGCAGTTAAGAGTATTTGCCCTTATAGACACAGGAGCAGATGAGTGTGCATTCCCGGCATCTTTTGCTCCACTTCTTGGGCATAACCTACAGGCTGGTCAGCAAAGAAAGATAAGCACTGGCAATGGAATAACCATTGCCTATAGTCACATTAGCCGTCTTGAGATAGAAAGTTTTACAACACAGGATGTGTTGATAGATTTTATGCCAAACCTTAATATCCCTTTGCTCGGGGTGAAAAGTTTTTTGAGTAACTTTATTTTGACAGTCGATTATCCCAATAAAGTATTCTCTTTGAATTTGCCTGATAAGTGAGTTTCTATACCAAACTCAACATAAAATTCCAAAAGACCTCTGAAAATGGCACTCTCTTAAAAAAGGAATAGAACAGACCGATAGAGTGATAGTATAAGGCCGGTAGTCGTATTGTAACAACATCACCAATATGCTAAATTATATCACACGTATAAATAAGAAATGAGAAATATGAAAAGGGATGTTTTAACTTTCTACTTCTCATTTCCCATTTCCTAATTAATAGTGAAAGGGTGAGGTTGTGAATAAGATATTAAGACTTGGTCTTCCAAAAGGTAGTCTTCAGGAGTCGACATTAAAGCTTTTTAGAAAGGCAGGATACCATATAACTATATCAGGCCGTTCTTACTATCCATCCTTTGATGACCCCGAGATCGAGGCCGTATTAATCAGGGCACAGGAGATGGCAGGATATGTTGAAGCTGGCGTACTCGATTGCGGTCTTACAGGTAAAGACTGGATATTGGAGCAGAATGCCTCGGTTCATGAGGTAGCAGAGCTTATTTATGCAAAAGAGGGGCTCAGGCCTGTAAAGTGGGTAATTGCAGTTCCAAATGATTCTAAGATAAAGACCTTAAAGGATCTGAGCGGAAAACGTATTGCAACAGAACTTGTCGCGTTCACAAAGAGGTATCTTAAATCTAAAGGTATAAAAACTGAGGTAGATTTCTCATGGGGCGCGACAGAGGTCAAACCCCCGCACCTTGCTGATGCTATTGTTGAACTTACAGAGACAGGTGCATCTTTGAAGGCGAATAACCTGAGGATTATTGAAACCATTCTTCAGTCGAGTACAAGGTTTATCGCAAACAAAAAGGCATGGCGTGATAGATGGAAGAAGCAGAAGATGGAGAATATTGTGATGCTTCTCAGGGGTGCCCTTGCTGCTGAAGAAAAAGTCGGGCTTAAAATGAATGTGTCCGTGAAATCTCTAAAACGGGTAATGAGCCTTCTATCTGCGATGCATTCTCCAACGATATCTCCCTTATCAGATAAGGGGTGGTTCGCCCTTGAGGTTATAATTGATGAGAAGGTTGTGCGTGATATTATCCCGAGACTGAAGGCAGTGGGTGCAACAGGGATTGTGGAGTATCAACTTAATAAGGTTATACCGTAGACTTTTTGACTTTCTTTTAATAAATCAGAGACACGTTTAGTCATGCAACTGGCAGAATTCCAGAATTTCTTATCGTCTCATCTTCGGTTAGAATAAAGAGATTATCACCCAGAAAATTCTTATAAATAAGCCCTGTAGCCACAATTATTCCATCATGAATATCTAACCCTTCAGGCATATGTTCAACAACATCCTCATTTACAGGGTAAACAGTACAATTGTCACATTCACTGAGATATTCAATGACTGTCTCGAAATTGATATTGATCCTTTTTACTGAAATAAGGTGTTTTATTTCGGCTAATACAATGGCTGAAATAATAAAGGTGTTATTATTGTTAAGAAGGATTTCTTTGTATTTCTGGCTTAATCTCTTATTTTTGTCTAACAGCCATGCAAAAACATGCGTATCAACAATATAAGTCATACTTTGCTGTATGTCGGGTATTTATGTTTCTTAATTTCTTCCAGAGGAAAATCCATTTTTCCTTCAAAGATGCCATACAGATCGGAGAATTTTTTTGGGGATTTCTTTTTAAATATTTTTGCCTTTAATATTTTTAACTGTTGCTCTATGCTTTCTATCTGGAGCTTTATAATCATATCTTCCATATCATGCCTCCCTGCATTTTAATTATAACATTTTTAGACTAACCTGTTACTTGCGTTCTTAACTTTAACCCAAAACTGAAGATGGCAGGTGCGACAGGGATAGTTGAATATCAGCTTAATGAGGTTATACCGTAGCTTGTTAGTGAGATAAGTATTTAACTATTGCCTTCTTGTATTTTTCAAAGTCGTCCAGATTTTTATGAAGTATTGAGACAACTATTGAGGGTTCTATTTTTTCATACTGGTGTACGACTACATTCCTGAATTTTGCCATTTTCTCCATTATTTTAAACAAATTTTTGCTTATGATCTTGTTTTCTGCAAGAACTTTAAAAGTATCAGCATAACCTGTTGGCAATCTCATGCCTTTATCAGAAATCAAATGATTGGCAATATCTATACATAATTCAATCAGTATCTGTAAGGTTCTTTCAACAATCCTCTGTGTTTTCCAGTCATTTTTATATGCAGTAACCGAGATTTTAGAGTACTCTCTAATCTGACCCAGATAGGTTTCCATCTGTGTGATCTTTCTTCCTAACAAAAGTTTATCAACCAATTCCGTATCTCCTTTTCAGGATGTCTCTTTCTTTTATTGCAAAATCAAAAAATTCTCTCAAGATAATGGATTCATATTTGTGCCTCAAGAAAGGATATTTATCAATAAGCACCTTTCTGTTCTGTAGAACTCTTCCCGCGAGACTTATTTGAGCAGTATTCAGAATTATAAGGTCAATTTCATCAGTGCCGAGGACATTGGCGATATTACTAAATAGTTCAAGATAGTCCAATTTCTTTGTATTTTTTACATATACAGCCACATCAACATCACTTAAAGGGTTTGGTTTGTCTTTTAATAGCCCACCAAAGAGATATGCAAAAACGATATTAGGGTCATTAAAAAGAAACCCTGTAAGGGAGTTGATTTTTTGGTGAATATCTTCTGGGATCAATCTATATCGTATCATGCAAATAGTTTAACTTAATGTCTTAAAATAATCTATGTGAAAGAAAGGTTATGTCCCTTCTCTGACGGGTTGGTATGACTTGTAGAACTCACGATGGCAGGTGCATCAGGGATAGTAGAATATCAGGTCAATAAGGTTATGCCGTAGCTTGTTAGTAGCATAAAGATTATTTCCTGCTAATGCATGAATTCTAACCTTTGGTCTGAAAATACCTTCTTGGACATCCTCGCTTCACTTATAAATTGCTTCTATATGCTTTTTTAATTCATTTTTAAGTTTAGCAATCTTACCACCATATACAATGTGTACAAATTTCCTTAAATCTACGGGGATATCTTTTGTGTCCTGTGTCAGAAGAATAACCTCTTTATCCAAAGCATGAGCATAACCAACTTCATAAAATACGTTAGGATTTCTTCCAGTCATATCAGCAACAATAACATGCGCCGATTTAATCAAATCATAAATTTTATCTATTATGCCACCGGTATATTGAATTTCGTCAGCCCTTTCACAATTAAAACCAAGTTCGATAGAGGCAGCTTTTATACCAAATAAATATATATCCTGAAAGTCCTCATGAAATGGCATACAAACAAAGATGTATTTTCTTTCAAGCCCTTTTTTAATTACTTCAATTAATTTATTTTCAAGATCTTTGGTTTTGTTAAGAAAACAATATCTCTTGTGGGGTACGGTCTCCATAAACCTATTTACTAAAGTTTCTGTGACGTATTGAGAAATTATTACGGTATAGGATGCTGGATATTTTTCGGCAACAATTCTAGCTATCTCCAAACCCCCTTCTTGGGTTCCGAAAAAGGGCATGAAAACATCGCAAATAACAATATCAAAAAACTCACTCCCGAGCCTTAAAGCTGCTTCTTCAGTCGTAAGACAACTCGTAACTTTAAAGTCGTTTGTTTCAAGAAAGTTTTTAATCGAAAGGCTAAAATCCTCTTCGTCATCTACAAACAAAATTTTAGGAAGGATCATCTCTATCCTCCTGCGATATCGGTAAAGTAACTGTAAAAGTTGTACCGCTATTCGGTATACTTTCACATTTGATTTTTCCTTTATGGAGATCCACTGCCTTTTTAACTAAATAAAGTCCAATACCGAATCCTATCTTTTTAGTAGTATAATGCAAATCATAAATTTTATTTATTTCATCAGGATAAATTCCGATACCATTGTCTTTGACTATTATTTGAATAAATCTGCCATCGCCAATTTTTTTTGTTGCTACTATTATATGTCCTCTTGATGGCTCACATGCCTCAATTGCATTAATAGTAAGATTAGTTATTATCTGATTTAAGGACTCTTCATCTGCCAATATTTCCATAGAGCCATTATGAAGATTTAACTCTATATCAATATTCTCATGGCGATTTCGGATAAATTTAGTGTTTTCTTTTATAAGTTCATTCACTTCTACTCTGGTAAAAACATCGGGAACTTTCCCCCCTAAATAGCTCAGGTCTGTAATGCGCCTTCTCAGGTGCTCAATTGCTATAGTGCTTGAATTCAGCAGTTCCTTTATTTTGATTAAATCTTTTCCGGGTTTAATCGTTTCAAAATAATTAATTGTCTTTCTAATAACAGATTCCAGGAAAGATAATTGGCCTTTAATTTCATGAATTAATGGTCTTATAAGCCCTCCTACTTGGTTTAAGAAATCATGATCTTTGTTCAGGTCTTCCTTAAATATCTCACCGCTAATCTCCTTGGCCCTCAATTTATTTTCGAGTTTACAAGCCCTGCTTTCCCATTCGGCTTTTTCTTTCAAAAGCCATCTAACGGTTTCTTCAAGGAATTTTATCCTTTTTTCTTTATTTGTTAAATCATCCAATGTTTTTCTTTTCCTTAATAATCTTTACGAAACAATACATCTTTTATAGTTTTTTTAAGCTCCGAAAGATCGCTGCTCTTAACAATATATGCTTCTGATCCCCATACCGAAAAAAATTATCTCTATAATAATCATAGGCAGTATGAAATATAACAGGTAATTTCGGCCATCTTTCTTTTATTTTTCTTAATAATTCTATTCCATCGATATCGGGTAAACGGATATCCAAGATAACGAGATCAAAAGGGTTGTTAAAAATAAAGCCTTCTTCAAGCATTCTTATCCCCTCAACCCCACACACGGCTACTACAACATCATAGCCTTCATCTTCAAGTTCTTCCTTCAAAAATATTCCGATCGACTTCTCATCTTCGATATATAATATTAACATACAGACATTTTCCAAAATATATCGTCACATCGTTTTTGACTATCAGGTAAAAAGATCATTTAGAGCCTGTTGCACGAACCTAAAAAATCAACCGAAAACACACTATATATGTTTTGATTTCAAATAAAAGCACATTATATTGCAGTCAAAATTCATGAAAGGGCATTTGTCCAACAGACTCTTAAGCTGTTTTTCTGGTTGCTTACCATTTGGCATTTTTATGTTAACATGGTTTCCTTTTCCTGGTCTTTCTATTCCACCGGCACGTATAAGAGCTTTTATCGCCTCCTTCCCTTTAATACCTAGTAATTCTCTACCCATTTTTCAAGGCTTTATATTTCTATATGACTGAAGACCATCGTTTAATCTTTAGGAGGCTGCTTGCCTTCTGCCGTAAGAGCAATCAGGTGAGATGAGAGAAGCTGGATGTAAAATAACTGTATATTTCATTCTTTTTACCTCCTGATTACTTTGGCTCAATAACATGCCTTGCTGTCATACCATAATTATATCAGGGGTAGTTTTGTCCGTCTACTCATTGGTCTATTCCAATTCCCGATTTAGACTTTTCAAAACCTTATGCGCTATGTCATTGCGAGAACCCGAAGGGTTTGTGGCAATCTCTTTCGAAAAAAAGCGAGATTGCTTCACTTCGTTCGCAATGACAATTTTCTAAATCGGGATTTGGGTTTATATAGAAATCCTAAAGAAGTCTGTAAAGGAAGCCCTGAGGGATTTCTACTAACGCTGCATGATATATTTTTAGAGGGATTAAGAGTTTAACCTGAAGAAAGCGATTGTTCTATGACGGATGATATTTACCTCTTTAAAAAGAAAGTCTCCTTTAAGGGGGGTAAAAATTGACGTAGTATGCTGCTTAGGCTTACATCCTAAAATAGTTGACAAATTGCAATATTAGTATTACTATAATTGCAATAATTGCAAAAATGGTGAGGTAATTATGATTATCCAGAGAGACCTTCTTGATGAAATATTACCCTTTTTAAAAAGAAAGGAATATATTGCCATAATTGGACCAAGACAGGCAGGCAAGACAACATTTTTAGAGATAGTTAAGGATTATTTAATAAAGGAGTTAAAGATTAAGAAAGACCTGATCCAGATGATAACCTTTGAAGATAGAAGATTACTTGCCGAGTTTGAAAAAGAACCTCTCTTGTTTATCCGCTCATATCTACCAGAAAAGACATCGCGCCCCTTTTATTTGATGATAGATGAATTTCAATATGCAGAGGAGGGGGGACAAAAGTTAAAGCTAATCTATGACACGGTCAAAGATATTAAGATTATAATCACAGGTTCATCGTCTCTGGACATAAAGACTCGGGTAGGAAGATATTTGATAGGCCGCATATTGACATTTTTTCTCTATCCATTTAATTTTGGGGAATTCTTAAAAGCAAGGAACTTGAGGCTTGCGAGGATATACCAGGACAAAAATAGAAAGATTATGGAATGGCTATTTGATGGTAAACCTTTTAACACTGAGAGAGGGAAAGACCTTTTTGCTGCTGAGATGATAAGGGAATATGAAGAATTCTGCATATGGGGAGGGTATCCCGCAGTAGTATTATCTAAAACTGACAAAGAGCGCAAGAAGATTCTAAATGATATTTACAATAACTATATACTGAAGGACATAAAAGGTCTTCTTGAACTTGCAACGGATAAGAACCTATTTCTTTTATCTCAGCTTTTAGCTACCCAAATAGGAAATATTCTGATTTATCAAAATTTGAGTGAGGTCTCAGGACTTGATTATCGAAATTTAAAAAAACATCTTAATATATTAAAAGAAACCTTTATCCTGTGCGAGGTTAAGCCATTTTTCAAAAATAGAAGAAAAGAACTTTCTAAAAACCCAAAGATATTTTTTATTGACATGGGATTCAGAAACAATCTTATGGAAAATATGAATAGCTTAGCTAAACGTTCTGATAGTGGAGCTATTGTGGAGAACGCTGTCTTTATTAGACTTAATAAATTGTCTGAAGGTATGGAAAAAATAAATTTCTATCGCACAAAGGCAGGTGCAGAGGTAGATTTTATATTGCATAACGAGGGTGAGATTATACCTATTGAGGTTAAGTTTTCAAGTTTTGATAGAGAAAAAATCCCCAGAAGTCTTACGAACTTTATAGAATCTTTTAAACCTAAATATAGTATTGTCTTAACAAGGGATTACTGGGGGAAGTTATATAAAGATAAAACTGAGGTTATGTTTATACCTGTTTATTATCTATAAGGATAAGGTGGGGGATAGATACTGATGGACGATATTTACTCGGAATATGAAATTCCTTCTGTCATGCGTGCCTCAGTGCTATCCATAGATAGCTTGAAAAAGATTGATGATCTGTCAGCGCAAGAGGCCGTAGAAGAGCCAGCAGAACTAAAGGGATTCATAGTCCGGTACGATGCGGTTGTTCCTTTAGGCATTACAAAAGATTATATCGAAAAGCGCGGGTTTGATACATTCAAATCACTCAGAGAGTTGGTTCAAAATGCACTGGATGAGGCCGAGCTTATCACCGGAAAGCCTGAAGTAAACATTAAAAAGGATAGCATGGGCACCTGGACCATTGACAGAGGTAGAGGGCTAAAGGTTGAGGCTCTGTCCATAGGAGGCACGGACAAAGAGTGCTGGATGCGAGGCTATTATGGCGAGGGACTGAAACTTGCAGCCGCTCACTTTGCACTGAGCGGTATTCCTGTTTACGTCTTTGCAAAGCGCCATGTTTTTAAATTCCTTGCGATCCCGAAAAGTTCAGATAATCCGCGCCTATTTGTGCTCATGGGCAAGGCCAATAAGGAAGTAAAGGGAACCGAGATATTGCTTTACGGTTGGGTGTTGGTCTGATATTACGTACCATATTCGGGAAAATGAGATCGCAGAAAATAATTCCAAAACTTTTCCCAGCGATTACTTAAAATCAATGCTCTAAGACTTAAAACATTCTGTCCACCTTCATT
>JBFLZS010000038.1:0-30800 GCA_040756135.1 Nitrospirota bacterium | reverse complement strand
TGAGTCGCCGAAAGTCATGTTCAACGATCGGCAACGAGACTTTGCGCTCCTTCACGCGCCTTTCAAATGCTATGATACATGATGCCATTTTATTTGTCTATAGGAAAATCCGCTGTAGTAATAATAACAAAAATTCAAATGATCAAAATGTTTTGAACATTTGAATTTGTTTCGAAATTCGTGCTTCAGGATTAGAGTTTTTTTCATTCTAAATTACAATATCTTCCTTAAAACTTCTTCAAGTATATCAATAAGGCGGTCTATATCCTTTTGCTGTACTATCAAAGGTGGTATGAAACGCAATACATTTCCTGCGGTGCAGTTTATAAGCACCCCTTTTTCAAGACATGCCCTCACTATCTGATCGCAGTCTCTTGTCATTTCCATGCCCAATAAAAGCCCCATACCCCTTATTTCTGCTATGAGTCCTGGAAATTCCTCCTTAAGTTGTTCGAGTCTTTGCCTGAGGTATTTACCCATCCTGTTACACTGATCAAGGATAAACCCATCTTCAAGAAGTGTCTCGATTGTTGCTACCGCTGCAGCGCACACAAGCGGGTTACCGCCAAAGGTTGTAGCATGATTACCGGGCTGAAATGCAGAGGCAACTTTATCTACTGCGAGCATTGCACCAATGGGCACACCTCCGCCAAGGCCCTTTGCGATAGTCGCAATATCTGGTGTGATTCCAAAATACTCATAGGCGAAAAACTTCCCCGTCCTACCCATTCCTGTTTGAACCTCATCGAGTATGAGCAATATATTATGTTCATTACAGAGTTTCCTTACCTTTTGTAAATAATTTTGGCCTGGGAGTTTAACACCGCCTTCTCCCTGTATAGGCTCTAACATAATGGCGCATGTATCTTTCGTTATAGTCTTACTTATTGCACCAATATCATCGAATGGAACATGCTTGAACCCCGGCAACAATGGTTCGAACCCCTTCTTAAATTTTTCCTGCCCTGTCGCAGTAAGTGTAGCGAGTGTCCTTCCATGAAATGAATTTTTTGCAGCGATTATCTCAAAACATTTAGGGCTGACCTGCTCCTTGGAATATTTGCGGGCGAGTTTTATTGCTGCCTCGTTTGCCTCAGCCCCTGAATTACAGAAGAATACCTTGTCTGCAAAGGAATGCCCTACAAGCAGTTTTGCAAGTTTTATCTGTGGCTCAATATAGTAATAATTTGAGACATGCAGCAGTCTCTGTGCCTGCTTCTGTATTGCAACAACGATACGCGGATGGCAGTGGCCGAGGATATTTACTGCAACTCCGCCGACAAAGTCAAGATACTCTTTGCCGTCAGAACCCCATACCTTCATGCCCCGCCCCTTTCTCAGGACAACAGGGAACCTGTTATAGGTATTCATTATATAACGGCTTGATTCATCGAAGAATTTTTTGATTTCCATGGTGTGATAATAACGGAAAAACCTTTGAAAAATCAAACAGTAGTCTATGTCTCTGAAGGCATGAGCTTGGTGACATGTAAAAAAGTTACAATAACAATAATGTAAAATAATACAAAGGTGTAAGGTAAGATGAATTCATTGAAGATTCCTTTAAAGGATATAAAGTATGTCCTTCTCGATATGGACGGTACTCTTCTGGACAGATATTTTGATGATTATTTCTGGGAACATCTTGTGCCTGAAAAGTATGCTGAGAAACATAATATTACCTTCGGCAAGGCAAGAGAGGATCTCATGAAAAAGTATAAAATCCACGAGGGTACTTTAAACTGGACAGATCTTGACTTCTGGTCAAGAGAGCTTGATCTTGACATCCCTGCCTTGAAGGAACAGATAAAGCACCTTATAGAGGTTCACCCCCATGTAGAGGATTTTTTAAAGATGTTGAAGAGGCAGAGAAAGAAGGTCTTTCTTGTTACAAATGCTCATTACAAGGCTGTTGAACTGAAACTCAAAAAGACCCGCATAGGAAAATATTTCGACTCTGTGCTTTCTTCATTTGATGCCGGCTATCCAAAGGAAAGTCATGATTTCTGGAAAGAGGCAGAAAAGCGCCTCGGATTTGTTAAAGACAGGACTCTCTTTATTGACGATACAGAGGAAGTTTTAAAAACGGCAAAAAAATATGGAATCAAATATATCCTATACAAGGCAAGGGCCAACTCAAAGATTAAACCCAAAAAGTCAAATAAATTTCAGCATATCTCTGATTTCAGTGAACTTATGAATAAAACCTGATGTCTATCTGAACAGCAGTTTATACACAGACATTAATTAGATGAGGACTATAAAAGTCTATCGGCAATTTTGGTTAATTTTCCCTATTGTTTATCGTAATGTAAATAATTTAGAATAATGACTTATGAATCTTTCATGTCTTACCGAGCTTACTAAGGAACCTAAGATAGCATACTTCTCGATGGAGATAGGCCTCCAGAATGATATCCCTACATACAGCGGTGGTCTTGGTGTGCTCGCCGGAGATACTATCAAAACAGCCGCTGACCTTAAACTTCCAATGGTTGCCGTCACTCTTCTCAGCAGAAAAGGATATTTCAAACAAGAGATGGATGAATATGGAAGACAGACAGAGCACCCCGTTTTATGGGACCCATCTAAATATATGACCTTACTCCCTGCGAAGATTGCCGTCCCGATCGAAGGAAGAGATGTCTTAGTTCAGGTATGGCAATACAATGTAGAAAGTATGACACGCGGTTGTGTGCCGATCTTCTTCCTCGATACAGACATGGAAGAAAATACACCTGAGGATAGAGAGATTACTTCTTATCTCTATGGTGGTGACCTGGCATACAGACTGAAACAGGAGATAGTCCTCGGAATCGGTGGTGTTAGAATGCTTCATGAGATCGGCTTCGAGATAAAAAAATATCACATGAATGAGGGGCATTCGAGCCTGCTTACTATTGAACTTCTTAATATTTATAAACGGCCTATAGAAGATGTCTGGGTTGAAAAATTAGTCTGGGATGTAGACAGGGTAAAAGACCTTTGCGTGTTCACAACACATACCCCTATTGAGGCAGGCCATGACAAGTTTCCTTACGACCTCGTCTTTAGGATTATGGGTGAACTAATACCCTTAAATGTTTTAAAAGAGCTGGGAGGCCAGGATAATCTTAACATGACCCGCCTTGGATTTAACCTGAGTGAATTTATCAATGGGGTTGCAAAAAAGCACAGTGAGGTCTCAAGAAGCATGTTCCCTGGATATGAAATCAGTGCTATCACAAATGGTGTACATACATATACATGGACATGCGACAGTTTTAAAAGGCTGTACGACAAATATCTTCCTGGCTGGGCCAATGAACCGGAATTATTTGTGAGGGTTGGTCGTATTCCCGATGAAGAAATCTGGAATGCACATATGGAGGCAAAAAATATCCTCTTAGATTATGTAAAAGAAAATACAGGCGTAGAGATGAGTCCTGATATCCTTACAATAGGATTTGCAAGAAGGGCAACAGCATATAAGAGGGCTGATCTGATATTCAGCGATATTGAGAAGCTCCAAAGGATAGGAGCCGGAAAAATTCAGCTTATATATGCTGGAAAGGCCCATCCAAAGGATGAGTCAGGCAAGAAACTGATAGAGAAGATATTTTCTATCAAGGATATGTTCAAGGATAAGATTAAAATAGCTTATCTAAAAAATTATGATATGAATATTGCCCTCAAAATGGTTTCGGGTGTTGATGTATGGCTTAACACCCCCTTAAGGCCAAGGGAAGCGTCAGGAACAAGCGGCATGAAGGCAGCACACAATGGAGTAATAAATTTCAGCGTGCTTGACGGATGGTGGATAGAAGGGCATATAGAGGGATTTACTGGCTGGTCTATTGGGCCGCCTCCGACCGAGGTAAGACTTGTCGAAAACATGGATACAACGGATGCTGATGACCTTTACAATAAACTCGAAAATATTATTCCCACTTTTTATAATGACAGAAATAATTGGATAAGGATGATGCAGAATGCTATAGGTAAAAATGCTTACTATTTCAACTGCCACCGCATGATGCGCCGCTATGTCACAGAGGCATATATAAGATAAAAAATTCTAAATTCTAATATCTAAATCCGAAATAGTGATCTAAATCTGAAATAGTGTCTGTCCACAAAGTCTTATTTTGTCATTGTCCGGCTTGACAGGACAATCCATGGTTCGACATCCTTCGACAAGCTCAGGATGACACAATTGTCACCCTGAGTCCTTCGGCTTGTGTCATCCTGAGCTTGTCGAAGGATGATACATTGCTCAGGACAGGCCTGCCGAAGGGTGGATTCCCCGATCAAGTCGGAGAATGACGGATTATTTGAATAGCTATTTATGGACAGACTCTAAATAAATCCAGATATTTGCTGTTTTGAAAATTGGTCATTTGATATTGTTTAGAATTTAGTCCTGAATTTAATTCAGGATCGTATTTAGGATTTTTTATATCTATTCCTTAACCCTCTTAATATCTGCACCAATCTTCTTGAGTTTTTCCTCCATCTTTTCGTATCCCCTATCAAGGTGGTAAATCCTGTGTATGGCAGTCTCTCCCTTTGCTGCGAGGGCTGCAACAACAAGAGATGCACTTGCCCTCAGATCAGTCGCCATGAGAGGGGCGCTCTTCAGCCTTGATATTCCTTTTATTGTGGCAGTACCACCTTCGACAGTAATATCAGCACCCATCCTCCTGAGTTCTGCAACATGCATGAACCTGTTTTCAAAGATTGTCTCTTTGATTATGCTTGTTCCTTCGGCAATGCTCATCAGAGCCATAAATTGTGCCTGCATATCTGTTGGGAAACCAGGATAAGGCATTGTCTTTACATTTGAGGCCGTCGGTCTTGAAGGTCCAAGTACACGAATACCTTCTGAGGTATGCTCAAATACAAGACCAGTTTCCTCAAGTTTCATAATTAAGGCATCAAGATGTTCAGGACTGCTCCCTTTAATAATAATATCACTGCCTGTAATACCTGCTATTGTCATAAAGGTTCCAGCCTCAATCCTATCTGGGATTATTGAATATTGTATGGGCTTTAATTCATCAACCCCCTCTATCTCTATTATGCTCTCTCCTGCACCTTTTATCTTTGCGCCCATAGAGACAAGGGCATTAGCAAGATCTACCACCTCAGGTTCCCTAGCGACATTCTCCAAGATAGTTCTACCCTTACCAAGGGATGCAGCCATCATCAAGTTTTCAGTACCTGTGACAGTTGGTATGTCAAGATAAATTGATGAACCTTTAAGCTTTTTTACCCTGGCAATGACATAGCCGGATTCAAGTTTTATATCAGCACCCATCTTTTCAAGACCCCTGAGATGCAGATTTATAGGCCTTGCGCCAATAGCGCACCCTCCGGGAAGGGATACCTTTGCTTTACCGAATCTTGTAAGCAATGGACCAAGTACAAGGATAGACGCCCGCATTGTCCTTACGAGATCATACGGTGCTTCGAGTATTTTAATCCTTTCTGTATTTATAATTGCCTTTCCATTCTTATAAACGAATCCTGCGCCAAAGTATGTAAGTAATTTACCGATAGTGATCACATCCTTTAGATCAGGAACCCTGTCAATAGTGCTTGATCCGGTTGCGAGGAGGGATGCGACCATTATAGGAAGGGCGGCATTCTTTGCACCGCTTATCTCAACTTCACCTTTAAGCTTTTTACCACCGTGAATTATAAGTTTGTCCAAGATTATACCCCTGAATTTTATATATTCTACAGAGGATTACTTATAAAAAGAAAGGCGAGCCATAAATGCCGATTTCAACTCAAATGCGTTATTGACCCGAAAATACCCCTCTTTAGCAAAGAGGGGTTAGGGGAGATTTTGTGATTATTAACTCGAATCATTTATTCTTAAAATCCCCCTTCATCCCCCTTTTCCAAAGGGGGAGGTTAAGGTATTTTTCATGCTCCGGTGTTTTCAATAGGTTCTGGATTCCCCGGTCAAGCCGGAGAATGACGAATATTGTGGTTTCAGTCTTGATACCCGCAGATTGCTGTGGGGAGATTTATTTTCGTGTTGCTGAAATAAAAATCTGTGAGCTATACTTTACTTAGATATCTAATATCTATGTTTCTAAATTCTAAACAATATCAAATGACCAAAAGTCAGACTATTTAGTGTCTGTGTATAAATTGTCTCTTTTGTCACCCTGAACTTGTTTCAGGGTCTCATAACCTATTGATATTATTAGATGCTGAAATAAATTCAGCATGACAAATATGAGTTTATACACAGACTCTATTTAAGTGTGTGCTACAGTTTTTGAATTTTGTTTAGGATTTCAATATTAGAATTTTGAATTTATGCCTTGGAGGCGAGAGATGCCCTTTTTTACCGAACTATTTGTGAGTGAAATACTGAAAAAGCCTGTGCTTGACCCCAGAGGTGAGGAGCTCGGAAGGGTAAATGACCTCGTGATCGTTAAAGGTGACCCGCTTCCTGAGGTCTCTTCCCTGATCATTGAAAAGAAAAAGAGGCCTTTCAGACTTCCCTGGACTGACCTGAATATATTTAATAAGAGGATAATCTCTGCAAATGTTTACAGCGAAACCCTTCTGTCTTATGAACTTAATGAAAAGGATCTCTTAATAGTCAGGGATATCCTTGATAAACAGATCGTTGACGCAAATGGCGCAAAAGTTGTAAGGGTAAACGATGTAAAAATCGAGGGTTTTAATTCAAAGGCTGTACTTATTGCGGTTGATGTAGGTATGAGAGGGATCATGCGAAGGCTTGGGGTTGAAAGGGGTGGAGAGGACTTGATGAAGCTATTTAGAAAACACCTCCCATATAATCTTATAAGCTGGAATTACATACAGCCACTTGAACCAAAACTGACAACAATATCTCTTACAGTGCCAAGACAGATGGTATCAGAATTGCATCCAGCTGATATCGCAGAGATAATAAGTCAGGTTTCACACAAAGAAGGCGCATCATTTTTTAAGGGGCTTGATGTTGAAACGGCTGCAGAAGCCCTTTCAGAATTACAGCCTGACGTGCAGGCAGCAATAATAACCGGAATGGATACAGAAAAAGCTGCTGACATAATAGAAGAGATGCCACCTGACGAGGCTGCTGACGTCCTGAGCGACCTTCCTGTGGATAAAGCAAAAGAGATACTCGAAAATATCGAGCGAGAAGAAGCTGAAGATATACAGGAACTTCTTAGTCATGAAGAGGATACAGCAGGCGGAGTGATGACGAATGAATATATAGCATACCCTCCAGAGACTACCGTAAAAGATGCTATACAGAAGTTCAGAAAAGATGCTGAGGAAGTAGAAACGGTTTATTACATATATGTTATAGATATTGATGAAAAGCTTATCGGGGTTGTTTCTTTGAGAGAATTGCTCCTCGCTGATCCTGAGATTAAACTCTCAGACATTATGGAAGCAAAACTCAAAACGGTAACCCCTGATACCGATGAGATGGAGGTTGGTGAGATTATATCAAAATATAATCTTGTTGCTATCCCCGTTATTGACAATGAAGGTTTTATGCTCGGTATAGTTACAATTGATGATGTTATTGACAGGATATTGCCACCGGCGGCAAAGCGCAAGAGGAGGAAGGTGTGAGCCTCTGGAGAAAGATAATTATTTTTTTATCAATAATGGGGCCAGGGATTATAACTGCAAATATCGACAATGATGCAAGCGGTATTACGACCTATTCCGTAGCAGGCGCGAGATTTGGATATACTCTCCTCTGGACATTGATACCCACGACTATAGCCCTTGTTGTAATACAGGAAATGGTTGCGAGGATGGGCGCCATAACAGGCAAAGGACTCTCAGATCTCATAAGAGAAAACTATGGCGTCAGGTCAACGTTTTTCATGCTCATCGTCCTTTTCACCGCCAACTTCGGAACAACAGTTGCCGAGTTTGCAGGATGGGCTGCAAGTATGCAGATACTGGGTTTTAGCAAATACCTGATGGTTCCCCTGGGTGCTTTATTTATCTGGATTTTAGTCATAAAAGGTAGTTACAGGTTTGTTGAGCGAATACTGCTTTTCGCGTGTCTTCTTTACTTTGGATACGTATTCTCCGGTTTTCTGGCAAAACCGGAATGGAAGGAGGTATTTTACAGGACATTTATCCCCAATATAAAATGGAACTCTGAATTTATTATATTGAGTATAGCGATTATCGGAACGACAATTACACCATGGATGCAGTTTTATCTGCAGTCATCTATTGCCGAAAAGGGAATAAAGAAAGAAGAATATAATGCCTCAAGACTCGATGTATTTATTGGTTGTGCTATCACAGACATCATAGCATTTTTCATTATTGTCACATGTGCGACAACACTTTTCCCACATGGGATAAGGATACATGAAGCGTCAGAGGCAGCGCTGGCACTTAAACCTCTCGCAGGAGACTATGCTTTTTTAATATTTGCCATCAGCCTTGCCAATGCGTCCCTTCTGGGTGCAATCATCGTCCCCCTCGCAACATCCTATTACATCTGTGAGGCGATGGGATGGGAAAGAGGCGTAAATAAAACCTTCGGAGAGGCACCGCAGTTTATGTGGATATATACTTTTATGATTGTCATTGCAGCACTTTTGATACTCATGCCAGGAGCCCCTCTCGTGTTTTTAATGGTACTGTCCTCCGTTCTTAATGGAATACTTCTCCCGTTTGTCGTGATATATGCGATCTCTCTTGTCAATAATAAAAAGATTATGGGAGATTACGTGAATCACAAAGTTCACAATGTTATATCGTGGGGGACAGTAGGTGTGCTTACAGCGCTCACGATATTTTTTGTAATAACTATATTTTTCCCAATGAGGACCTGATATGTTTAAGTGTGAGAAAGGTAGCCGCAGGCTTCAGCCTGCGTGGAAACCACAAATGTGCATAAAACCATGAATGTAAAAGAAAAGAGACACAGATTACCTAAAGAATTTTATAAAGGAGAGGTATCCGTTGCTTTCACGTTATGCTTGAAAGGAAATGTAGTCGCAGGCTTTAGCCTGCAAGAACCTGAAATAGTAAGCAATTTTATAGGTATTCTTACCTTTATTGTTGCAAATACAGGTTGTATCGTTCCAGTTTATTGTTTTATGCCTGACCACCAGCATTTAATAATAACAGGCATACAGAGTGGTTCTGATGTATGGAAAGCAATAATCAGTTACAAGCAAAAGACGGGATTCTGGATGTCTAAGAATAAAGCTGGCATGAGATGGCAGAAAGATTTTTATGACCATGTAATAAGGAGACATGAGGATATGGTGACACAGGTAAAATATATCCTCGATAATCCAGTAAGGAAAGGATTGGTGTCATCATGGCAGGAGTACCCGTATAAAGGTTCTATTGGTTGTCGAATGGAAGATGTTTTGAGTGGGATTATCTAAATACACGCACTTTGTAGCCGCAACCTTTAGTAAATAACGCAGGCTAAAGCCTGCGGCTACTCATAATAATACCTGAAGGATCAAAGGATTATATGGTTAAAACAATAGAATGGGTTGATGGAAAGGTAATCATGCTTGACCAGACAAAGTTGCCTTTTGAGGTCACCTTTATTGAGTGCACTGATTACATGCAGGTTGCAGAGGGAATAAAAAAACTATGGATAAGGGGAGCACCTGCAATAGGTATTGCAGCAGCAATGGGAATTGCCCTCGGTGCACAGGATGTAAAGGCAGAAACCTTTGAGGGATTTGTAAAAGATCTCGAAACTGTTTTTGATGTAATGCTTTCTACAAGGCCTACAGCAGTAAACATAAAGTGGGCTATAGAGAGGATAAGAAGTGTCTTGATAAGGAGAAGAGAAGAATCTGTGAGTAAACTAAAAGAAATTCTTATAGAGGAAGCAAAAATGATCCTCAAAGAAGATATTGAAGTAAATAAGGCTATTGGCAGATGGGGCGCAGAATTCATTAAAGATGGTGATACAATCCTTACCCATTGCAATGCAGGAGCACTCGCAACAGGTGGATATGGCACAGCAACAGCGCCAATGCTTGTTGCAAAAGAACAGGGCAAGAAAATCCGGGTTATAGCTGATGAGACAAGGCCTGTGCTTCAGGGTGCAAGGCTTACAGCATGGGAGCTTATGCAGGAGGGAATACCTGTTACACTTATTACTGACAACACAGCCGGTGCACTTATGAAGAGAGGTGAAATAAACCTTGTAATCGTTGGCACCGACAGGACAGCACGAAACGGGGATGTAGCAAATAAGATAGGAACCTATACATTAGCTGTCCTGTGCAGAGAGCATAAAATACCATTTTATGTGGCTGCACCTTTTAGCAGTATAGATTTTTCAATCTCCTCGGGAAAAGACATCCCGATCGAAGAGAGAGGATCTGAGGAGGTTACAAATGTATTTGGAAAATGCAAGATAGCACCTGACGGAGTAAATGTAAGAAATATTGCCTTTGATGTTACCCCTCATAAATACGTTACTGCAATCATTACAGAAAAGGGCGCATTCAGACCAAGGGATTTAAGGAAGCTAATGAAGAAAGATATCAATCTTGAGGAATTGAGAATCAGACCCTGAAACGATACTGAAACAAGTCTTCGACGTGAGCTCAGCCGAACGTTCAGCACACACTAAAACTTCTTAATTATCCTCAAAAATGCCTCAACAATCTGAGGGTCAAACTGGATGCCGCTATACCTTTTCAATTCTGATATGGCATATTCCCTGCCAGGTGTTGTCCTGTAAGGCCGATCTGATGTCATAGAATCAAATGCGTCAGCAACAGAGATTATCCTTGAAAGAAGGGGTATCTCGTCACCTTTAAGTCCATCAGGATAGCCTTTCCCGTCTATCCTTTCATGGTGTGACCTTATTATCGCATGGACATCCTGTAACTTACTTATCTCCAACTGACCTATAGGTATCAAAATCTCCTCGCCCTTTGCGGGATGCATCCTTACGAGGTCAAATTCGTCAATAGAAAGTCTATCGGGCTTTTCGAGGATTTTATCATGGGTTCCTATCTTGCCTATGTCATGAAGAAGGGCTGCTATCCTGATGGCCTCGGTATCCTTGTCCTTTAACTCCATTTCTTCGGCTATAGCAAGGGCATAATTTGTCACACGTACTGAGTGGCCTTTAGTCCATTTACTCTTTGCATCCAGTGCATTGACGAAAGAATAGATGAGACCTTCACAGAGTCTCTGAAGCTCTTTGTATGAAAAATCAGCGTCTTTAAGCATATTAAAGAATGCATCACGGCTATCAGCAAGTCTCTTTTCCTTATCCTTAATCTCAGTGAGATCAACAAGTGAAATTATACATCTTTGAAGTAAGCTTTCTTTATCAAAGATCGGTGTTACGTACTCCATAATGTATTTATTAAATCTTGTCGCATAATATTCAATTGCCTCAATGCTGTAGATACTGCTTTGTTTGAGTGGGCAGCTATCTACAGGCCTATCTGTTCCGTGGATTAAGGCATAACATTTATGTCCTCCTACATCTTTAATTTTAAAACCTGAGAGTCTGGCTATATATTCATTTGCTTTTATTATATTAAAATTCGAATCTATGAGCATAACACCACATGGTATGGAGTCAAATGTTGACCTCCATTCTTCTATTGAATGTTCGATCTTTTTCCTATAGCTTATCCTTTCGCTTATGTCCCTGACAATGCTCCTGCTTTTTAAAAAGTTCCCCTTTTCATCATAGATAGCTGTAGCGTTTATCAAAACAGGCAGAAGTGTGCCATCCTTTCTTTTGAGGTCATGTTCTATATTTTCTATAAAGCCTTTAGTCTTAAACTCTGAGAAGGTATTCTGGAAAATCTTCAGGCCATCATCTGTAAGAAAATCTGTAAGCTTCGTTTTTCCTATTACCTCATCTCTTTCATAGCCAAGCATTTTGAGCCATGTATTGTTAACTTCGAGAATCGTTCCATCAGGGCCTATAGAATGATACCCGTCAGGGGCGTTTACATAGAGATCGCGGTATTTTTCTTCAGATTCCTTAACAGCATTAAAGAGCTTTGTCCTTTCATCCACAAGATAACCCATGACTGTGGAAATGAAAGGTATGAGTATCATAAGGATGTGGAAGAAAGAGGCATGGAAATCGGTTAACTGAAAAATGTGCCTGATTATTTGACCCCGATATTCAATAAAAGCATAAAACAGCCAGACCGCAAAAAGAAGCCATCCTGAAAGGGTAATAGCAATGGCGAGTTTGGATTTCATGGATTTTTATATCTCTCTAATTCTTCCTTTAAACTTTCCACCTCCTCCTTCAACTCCTTCATCCTGAGTTCCCTACCAACAGCCATGCTATAAAAATCCTCAAGATCCTTCAACTGTTTTTTGAGATATTCTTCACTCTTGCGCAGCGCCTCCTCCGTTTTTTTGCGCTCGGTGATGTCCTTAAAAGTTACAACTGCTCCAACAAGCTTGCCATCTTCTAAAATAGGAGTGCTGGTATATTCGACCGGGAAACCTGTACCGTCCTTTCTCCAGAAAAATTCGTCTCTTACATGATGAACAGTACCATCCTTATACGCCGCATAAATCGGACACTCTTCTTCCGGATATGGACTTCCATCTGTTCTGGAGTGATGCCAGATTTGGTGACTGGGCTGACCTATAAGTTCCTCAACCTCGTAACCGAGCATTTTAGCTGCAGCAGGATTAACAAATGTGTGTTTTCCCTGTCGGTCTAACCCGAAAATCCCCTCACCTGCTGAGTGCAAGACCAGTTCATTCTGGCGATGGAGCCTTTCAATTACTTCCTCTGTACGTTTGCGTTCTGCAGATACCCGAAGAGATTTGATACCATACGCCAGATCATAGTCATTTTCTTCTCTTTTCACTTCCCCCCCAGTTTTAACTGCTTGTCATTCCCGCAGTCCTTAAGCGGGAATCCATGGTTCGACAAGCTCACCATGACAAGCTCATATTGATACTCTGAGCCTGTCGAAGAGTCACCATGACAATTGTCACCCTGAGCATGTCGAAGGGTGAATTCCTGCTGGAGTTTATCCCGTACTTGATACGGGGCAGGAATGACAGAACTCGGTACTCTTAAGTTATGCTGCATGGGAATCCTTAATCAACTGTTTGAGCACCTCGTTAATCTTTTCAAATTCGCTGGATTTATCAAAAAAGAAATCTGCACCTTCATCCATGCACTTTTTTCGGTATTGTGAGTAAGGATAATTAGTAAACATAATTACTACGGGAGCGATTTTGTTTTTCTTGATGTTTTGCAGTACATTGAACCCGCTTCCTCCGGGCATCCAGATGTCCAGGATCACAACATCAGGCTTGAGTTTATAGATGGATCTAACGGCACTGGGTGAATCCGGTGCCTGACCTACGATTTCAATTCCCTCAATCTCTGAGAGCATTTCTGTTAACCGTTCACGCAGCAAGGCCGAGTCATCTGCAATAAAAACTTTCATTGTGTCCTCTCCTTTTAGCGATTTAATAAGAAGCTCATAATTAAAACAACATCCATGGTTCAATTTCTGTCAACCGACCGTTAACCCGAATAATGCAGACATTATTCAAAAATTTATTTAACTCGATGAATTATCGAAAATATTTTTATATGTTCTATTGATAAAAATATTCGTTATCCCATTCGTTAAAGGTACGCTAAGGTATCGAAAAATAAATTTTTTCACAACACACAACATCTGCATTATTTAGTATCTGTGTATAAAGTCGTATTTTGTCATTATCCGGCTTGACCGGATAATCCATGGTTCGACAAGCTCACCATGACAAGTCACACTGTTACCCTGAGCCTGCCGAAGGGTGGATTCCCCGATCAAGTCGGGGAATGACGGATTATCTGAACAGCAGTTTATACACAGACTCTATTTAATTGCATTTTTCGGGTTAAGCCGGGTTGTTAATAAGATACAACAATAAGTATAACAAAACTATCGGTATAGGTCTGATTTTTTTGTGGGATTTTGACTCGTTACATTGTAGGTGTTTGTCCTACATTTACCTAACCTGTCATTCCTGCCCCGTATCAAGTACGGGATAAACTCCAGCGGGAATCCATGGTTCGACATCCTTCGACAAGCTCAGGATGACATTGTCACTCTGAGCGGTTCGGCTGAGCTCACCGTCGAAGTCCTGCCGAAGAGTCGCCATGATCTCGAATGCTTTCAGAGTCACCCTGAGCTTGTCGAAGGGTGGATTTCCGTGTAAACGGGAATCGACATGAGCCTTTGGCTCACAAAGGAACATGAAAATACTATTCGTCCCCCTTTGGAAAAGGGGGATGAAGGGGGAATTTAAAAACAAATGTTTCCTTTATTATTCATAAAATCTTCCCTAACCCCTCTTTGCTAAAGAGGGGTATCTTCGGGTCAATGACGAAAGATAAAGTGTAAAGAAGTGTTACAGACAGGACACTGAGGGGTTACTCAACCAGATGATTTTTTATGGCGTAACGAGTCAATTCTGCATTGTTCTTCATTCTCATTTTTTCCAGAATACGGGATCTATAGGTGCTGATGGTTTTTACACTCAGAGATAATTCCCCGGCAATTTCTTTTATAGTCTTTCCTTTAGCAATCATATACATCACCTGATATTCACGATCTGAAAGCATCTCATGAGGTGGTTTTTCAGCGCCAATCTCCATCTCGGAAGCTAACTTCTCCGCAAGAGATGCGCTCACATATTTCCTGCCCTGCGATATTTTTCTTATGGCTGCAATCAATTCGTCTGGTGCACTTTCTTTTGTCAAATATCCAGAGGCACCAGCCTTTAAAGCCCGCATCGCATATTGATCTTCAGGATATATACTTAATATAAGGACGGGAAGTCCGGTTTTTTCATTTTTTAATTGTTTTAAGACATCCAGCCCTCCTCTGCCAGGCATGGAAATGTCCAACAAAACCACATCGTAATTATTTTCCCTTACTTTGTTCAGCACTTCCTGTGCGCTGCTTGCCTCAGCAGCTACAACCATGTCAGGGGTTTCAGATATAATCTGTTTCAGTCCTTCACGAACAACTGCATGATCATCAACGACGAGTATTTTTATCATCAGTTTCTCCAACAAGCGGGATACCCACTGTTACCGCGGTTCCTTTATCTCGAATACCGCTGATTTTGAACTCACCTCCAAAAAGGTGGACGCGTTCTCGTATCCCGATCAGTCCAAGTGATTTGGGATCTGAAATCTGCTTTTCTGTAATTCCTCTACCATCATCTTTAACCTTCAATATTAATTTCTCCGCTTTCTTTTTCAAGTTTACTTTAACCGTAGTCGCATTCGCATGGCGAGAGACGTTTGTCAGCGCTTCCTGAAAGATGCGGAAAATCGCTGTAGAACGATCTTGATCTATAATAATTTCATCCGGTTCCAACGTAACTTCACATTTAATTCCTGTCCTCTTTTGAAATTCCTCTGCCTGCCATTCAATTGCTGCTAAAAGCCCGAGGTCATCCAATAATCCCGGCCTTAATTCTGTCAAGATTCTCTGTACTGTTTGAATAGTTGCGTCAATAAGTTTAGACATTGACTTTGTTTTCTCAATCAGTTGTTTTTGATCATTCGGTAGTTTGTTTATCAACAAGGATGCATCCATTTTCAGGGCCGTCAATGCCTGTCCTAACTCATCGTGAATCTCACGGGCGATATGCTTTCCTTCTTCTTCTCTCACGGTTTGCAAATGTGCGGAAAGGTTACGCAACTGCTCACGAGAACTTTTTAGTTCGTCTTCTGCCCGCTTGCGTTCAAGGACGTTCCCTATAAGCCCTGAAGAGATGCGGAGCAGTGCCAAATCTTCCTCACTCCATTCTCCAGTTTCTTCAACATTGTCAAAACCTATGAAACCCGCAAGTTTATCTGCTGAAATTAAGGGTATTACAAGAAGTGATTTGATATCCTGACTTTCCAGGATTTCCTTTTCGGCTTTTGCTTCTTCTGGCATCTTTGAAACATCTGTTATATGAATAACTTCTCTATTACGAAGTTTTTGCATCCACCAGGGAAACATCTCTGTAGGAAGATTCTGGAGATTGTCTATTTGCGGAGTTACTCCCTCCGCACACCATTCATGAGTATTATCCACGGAGGTTCCATCTTCGCTGAAAATAAACAGGTATGCCCGGCTAGCCCCATTCAAAATACCCATGTCTCTGAGAGCGGCATTAATGGACTTATCAACATTGGAATCCTCAACAAATCGAGAAGAAATATTAGCAATGGTCTTTTCAAATTCCAACCTCCACTTGAGAGCCTCTCCTGCCTTTTTGTAAGCCGAGATGTCTTTACTAATATGGACAGAACCTGTTAGATTGCCCTTATCATCGAATATAGGATCAACCGAGATCCGTATCCAGATGCCCCTTTCAGATAAATATAACTCTGCTTCTACATGTTCCTTTGTCCGTTTCATTTTTTCAAAAGGGCATTCAGCAGGGGGCATGTTTTTCCCATGAAACAGCTTGTAGCACTTTTTGCCAAGTATTTTGTTAAAAGGCATGCTGAGAAATTTTGTGGTAGCAAGATTGGCTTTAATAATTTCCATTTCGCTGTTAAGAAGCATAATTTGATCGGTTGTTGAGTCAAGGGTGATTCGCCACTCATTCAAAGCGGTTTTTAATTTCTCCTCCATTCTCTTGCGATCGGTGATGTCACGTGTTGCTTCCCGAAGCCGGCGCACTTCCATTGCACGGGATAAAATTAGTTTTAGAAGTTTCCAATCCAATGGTTTTACTATATAATCGAATGCACCGACCTTCATCGCTTCAACAGCAGTCTGGATCGTACCTTTTCCTGATATTATGATACAAACAAGATGCGGGTCTATCTTCATCGCAGCCTTCATTAGCTCAATCCCGTCTATCTCAGGCATCACGAGGTCAGATAGGAGCAGATCAAAATCATGTTCTTTCAGCGTCTCCAGTGCGTCTTTGCTCGACGTATATCCCACCGCCTCATAGCCCCATTCCGAAAGAAGGCCGCACAATGGGGTTACTAATTCAACCTCATCGTCAACGATCAGCAAACGCCCTAATTTTGACTTAATCATTTTAATCCATATACTATTAAGAATTTGCTATTGACACCCTTTTTAATGCGAGGATGGGAGCAATTTTTCAATTGTGGTAATAAAAGCTTCCACTAATTCAGGATCAAATTGTTTCCCCGCTTCCTTTTTCAGCCCTGAGAGGGCTTCTTCATAGGACATCGCGGGACGGTAAGGCCGGGTAGAAACCATTGCTGTAAAGGCATCAGCAATTGCCAGTATCCGGGCCTCCAGTGGGATTTCCTTGCCTTTAAGCCCTGAAGGATAGCCGGTACCATCCCACCTCTCATGGTGATGAAGTATAGCGGACTTGCATCTGTGAAGACCAGGAATATGACCGATTATCTCAATTCCCTTTTGAGGATGTTCCTTCACATGTTTCCACTCTTCTTCAGTCAACTCCCCTTTTTTATTAAGCACTCCCTTACTGATCTCCAGATTACCGATATCATGTAACAAAGCGGCTCTGCTAAGACGTATCGATTCATCCTTTGATAAACCAATAGCCTCACCCAGTATCAGGGCATACTTGTTTACCTTTCGTGAGTGGCCATGTGTGAAAATGTCTCGCGCTTCTAAGGCTGCGATCAAACTATAGACAATATTAAGGATAGATTTTTCATCTTTAACTTCAGCTTCTGTATGTGGTAGCTTTGATATTTTAGAAAATATGCATTGATTGCCGCCTCTTTGTTTGGCCAGAAAGGCAGCAGCATCAGCAGCATCCAGTATCTCATTGCTTCTGGCTCCATCCGTTGGCCACGAGGCCAGACCAAAGCTGGCAGTAAGTGAAATCCTTCTTTCTTTCATCTCTTCTTCAATATTCTTTCGCACCCGCTCAACCACGGAAGAGGCATCCTCAAGCTCTGTATTTGGGAATAAGATGATGAATTCATCTCCTCCGTATCTGAAGGTTAAATCATTTGCCCTGACTGATTCTTTCAGCAGTCTTCCGATTTCCCTCAAAAGCTCATCCCCTGCAACATGTCCATAGCTGTCGTTATAATGTTTAAAGAAATCCAGATCACATAGAGCTAAGGAAAAGATTCCACCGTGGCGGATCCTCCTGTTGATCTCTTCATCCAGCCGCTCATTGAAGTACCGACGGTTGAAAACTCCTGTCAGGGCATCATAGCGGGATTCTTCCTCGAGCTTCCTGTAAAGATGCGCATTCATGACGGCCCCGGCTACCTGCCCGGCCAGATGTTCCAGTATCTCCTTTTCCCACTCACCATATGTCTTAGGCTGAAGGCTTGAAAGATTGATGGTGCCAAAAACCTCTCCTTTATGAAATAATGGAATATGAATGGATGATCTTAAACCATCTTTGAGTTTGAGCTCATCAATGGAAAACATTCTTTGCTGGGCGAGGTCCTCCTGTATCAGGGTCTTTTTGTGTTTTGCTACCCAGCCTGTGTTTGAATCCTTAAGTGGATAAGTAGTGTCAGAGGTTCTCTCTGTCTTTATCTCCTCGGAGACGGCAAAATATCTTATGCTGTCTCCTTCTATCATAGCGATGGATAGCCTGTCAAACGAGACCAGCTTTCTCAGCTCCTCGCTAAAGGCCAGATACACATTGTCGAGACTAACATCTGATAAAATAATCCTGGTGAGATCGCTAATGGCCTCAAGAAGCCGCTTTCTTCTTTCAATTTCATCGAGGAGAATTGCATTCTTAATAGACATGGCTATTTGGCTGGTGGCATGAAAGAGTAAACTTAATACCTTTTCCTCATAGGCATTTGGCAAAGTACTGGCAATGACCAGTGCTCCAAAAACCTTGTCTTCGGCTAAAAGTGGTGCATAGATGATGGATCTTATACCATGCTTCAAATGATAATCACCCGTCCAGAATTTTCTTTGCCGGGATAGGTCTGGTTCATATAGGATATTTTTGGTGGTTACTACATGTTCTGTAGCCGTACCTCTTAGAGGAACAACATCACCTGTTTTCCAGACTGTTTCAATCTTTGATGATAGGGATTGGAAATAAAGATCTTCTCGTTTGATAATTACGATACTTGCCCACTCAACAGGCATTCTCTTACTTAGCTCACTGGCGAGTCCTTCACATATGTGGTTGATGCCCGGACTTGAGATAACAACTTTACTTATTGCATTAACGAATTCGAGTTCTTCTATGTTGTCCCGGGACAATTCACCCATCGGCCCTTAGACCTCTCATGAGTCATCGACAAGGCTAAATTTTTGACAGGGATTATACCAAAGGAATCGGAGAAAGTCATCACATTTATTTCACCATCTCAAAGTTTCCTTAAGACAAAGAGATTTCTCAGTAATAATAATGGGTTATAATGGCAGCAAGGCGTTTATAAAGAAGTTAAGATTCTGGATAAACTCAGTGGAAAATTTACAATTAGCACAATTTAAGGAAAAAGAGTTTAGCCCTGTTGAGCTAAACGATTGATATTATTGGTGGACGGTAGGGGATTCGAACCCCCGACTTCCACGTTGCGAACGTGGCGCTCTCCCAGCTGAGCTAACCGCCCATTATAAATAAATATTAACTGTCTCAAAATAGTAACAACATCGCCGTCATTCCCGCAGTGTGTTGAGCGGGAATCCAGAGGGCTTAAAACCCAGACTGGATGCCCGATTAAGAACTTCGGGCATGACAGACAAATTGAAATGATTTTCCATTCTATTATGAGACTGTTAATAGATATTATATATCCAGTGCTACAAAAGAAACAGGGTTTGTATTTATATTCATCACCTTTACCCCGAAATGAAGATGTGGACCGCTTGACCTCCCTGATGAGCCTACGAACCCGATAATCCCGCCCTTTGAAACAATATCCCCAAGTTTGACATTAAACTCTGACAGGTGCATGTAAATGGTATATATTCTCTGCCCGTGGTCGAGGACAATTGTGTTGCCTCCGAAGAATAGCTCTTCGGCTAAAACCACTTTGCCATCATTTGATGCCTTTACCTCCTCTCCCTCTTGACCTCTTATGTCCACTCCCTTGTGCACGCTGATCCTTTTATTGTTAATTATCCTCTTTGTGCCGAACTCGGTTGAAATATCATTCTCGAGTGGCAGTGTGAAACTTCCTTCCCAGAGCCTATTAGATACCATCCGGAATATCGACTTTAATCTCTTATCCTCTCTTTTCGCCCTCTTAAGATTCTCAGGGCTAAGGAACACTTTATCATCGGGCAGAGTGAGTTCCTGTGTCGGGAAAACGGTATGTTTTACGAATAATTTCAAACTCTTTTTCTTTTTCCCGACCTTAAGCTTGATAGTATAGACCCCTGGCTTTGTTTTAACACCGACCGCACCGATGGCAATAAAACAACCTTCTCCGCAGCTACTGAAATAAAACTTCTTCCCGGCTAATGAAGCAGCAGGCAAGCGTGAGGTTTTTGCACCGGTCACCTTAATTATAAAAGCTTCTCCAGGGCTGATTTCATAAGGTAAGACATCTGCTTGAAATGCATCAGCATTTACATGTGTAAAAAAAACAATAAGTACATAAACCAAGAAAACTAAAGGCATAACGCACCTTTATTTTGAATAGACCTGTGGTTGTATTATATTTTAAACTTAGTTTTTAAGAATTTACTCAGAAGCCTCGCCTGCAACGCCTTTTATAAGATCCTTTTTACCAATGATTCCTACTATTTTTCCTTCCTTTAAGACAGGCAAGAGATGTACATTTTTTTCCGTCATTATTGTAGCAATATCTTCTATGGGTGTCTCGTCACTCACAGTAATCACATCTCTTATACATATCTCCCCCACAGTAGAGGCAGCCATCTTTTTAATCTCAACCTCTAGTTTGCTCGTTCCAATGGTTATAAAGGCATCAAATAATCTTAGTATGGTAGGGATATGGAGTCTGCTATCTTTTCTTATAAGGTCATTTTCGGTAACTATGCCCATTAAATTCCCATTATCATCAACCACAGGTGCACCGCTGATTCCGTGTTTCGTAAGTATCCGTGCAAAATCCTCGACAGTAGTAGCTGGTTTAACTGTTATTACATCCTTGGTCATTATATCTTTTGACTTAAACATAGTATCTCCTTAAAATCATCAAAAAATTTTTTGTTGAGTATTTGAATAGGATATTTCTAAATGATATAATAACTTAAAATTCAGTATTGATGCTAATTCGTTAAGTTTTCTCTCAGTTTTTTGCAACAATTGGATATAAAGATTCGGGGCGTAGCGCAGCCTGGTGTAGCGCACCTGCCTTGGGAGCAGGGGGTCGGAGGTTCAAATCCTCTCGCCCCGACCAATTAATATCCTTTAAAATCAACAAGTTAACCCTTCTAGAGGGACTAAAATTTGGTGCACAAATGGTACACAAATTTGTGCACAAAGAGATTTTTATGTAATGAATAAACTATATTCAGAGCAACAATTTCCTGAGCTGATTCACAGTGAAAATAAAGAGGGCTGCAGAAGCCCTCTTCTCAAAGTCAGAGTGAAATGCAGTTAGCTATTACACCTACTATCAGTACTAACAATGAACCCACAGAGAATGAACCACTGCTGCTCTACGATACAAGCAACTTGTGCAGGTCTTTTACCCCTGCCTTTATGTGTTCATCCACAATGCGGACTTTTGAAAATGGCCTTGCAATCTCAATGCCTTTTTCTTGAGCTTTCTGCCCGGGCTCGTCATTGTCGAGGGCAAAGAAGACTTCTTTAGGCCTGTACTGCTCAACCATTTTTCCGATCCTCTCCATGTTACAGATTCCGTTTGTAGAGCACAGGGTAATTTTATCGTCATTAAGAACTATCTCACCAGCAAGGGCATCAAGGATGCTTTCGGCTACAAGGATTCTCGTTAGATCCCTCTTAAGAACCCAGAGAGTTTTACAGCCAAGGGTCTTTTTTCTTTCTCCTCGAAGTTCTCTGCACTCCAGCCCCTTGATCTTTTCAGGGAATGGAATCGGAATGGCAATGTAGGACTTTTTGTCCCTGAAGGAGTAATAGCAGATACATCCCATTGAGGGGTAATAGCTTACTCCTTTACTTTCAAAATAGTTTCTTATGCGCTGAATGTTTCTACCATCCAGAAGTAGAGTATTGTCACTGTAGAACTTCCTTATCCAGCTGACCTTCTTCAGCCTGGTTTCCTCAACGTTCTCATTTCTGTTTTCATTGCTAATTATTGGTGCAGCTGGATGTTCTTCCTCAAGCAGCATCTTTATGGCTTCAAGGAAACCAACTCCATGGTACAGCTCAACAAACTTTATTATGTCACCCTGTTCTTCTGTCCCCCAGTCTTTCCATCTCCAGTTACCGTTATACTTGCTGACCCAAAAAGATGGATGGTTCTCTTCCCTCATGGGAGAAAGAAACATGGCCCTCTCTGCGTACTTATACTCAGGCCTGTATCCCAGTCTCTCCAGATAGGTTATCAGGTTGATCGTCTTCACGTGTTCTATATCTGACTCTGTAATTTTCCTTGTTCTTAACATCCTTCACCTCCTTAGCACAAAAACAAGAAAATGAATTCCGAAATAGAGAATTCCTATGACAATTACAGCAAGGGTAAATTTATCTAATATCTTCATGTTTCTTATTTTGCTCATTATTTGCCTCCCTTCATTATCATGTTAAACGTTTGAAATATCCTTCCTCAGCGAGCGATTTGAATCTTCCATCACCTATAACAATATGGTCCAAAAGAGTTATCCCGAATATCTCAGCAGCCTTCTTTATCACGTCTGTAATGAGCCTGTCTTCCCTCGATGGTTCAGGATCGCCAGAAGGATGGTTGTGAACGAGAAGGAATGAAGTGGCATTTAACAGGAGTGCTGGCCTCACGACATCGGCTGCTTTAATATGCGCACTATTATTAGAGCCCTTTGCAACCTGGTAGTAACCTACTACCCTGTTCTTGGCATCAAGGTAAAGTGCATGTATCTCTTCCTGCACATTATTTGAAAGCCATGAGAACATTTCGTAGACGTTAGCAGCGCTGTTTATAGATCCACCGTAAGGGACAGTCTTTTCCCTTAAAAGTCTTAGCTCGATTCTTTTTATGTACACAGGTATTCCTCCCTTTCAAAGGTAATTGTCTCCTGCCAATGGCAGGTTAAAAACAAAAAGCCGATAGCAGATATCTATCGACTTATTCGTTGCCTAATGAAGTTACTGGCTTACCTATGTATTACTTCTTCGTTGGCAGTAATATTCGGTTGAGATGTGTGTGAAACTAAAGAAGATATAGAGGAGAAGGCACTTATAGGACACTATAGTATTGTTTTCCTATCTACTGCATGGACATCCTCACAATGATGGTGTACAGATACTTGGGAGAGTCGAAGGACTACTATCTTTGGCGGTAAACTCAGAACTGCATGCCGGCTGAATTTGGAGTCTCAGCGATTATCTCTTTTATTTCCTTTGTGATACTTGCACAATTCAGTCCCGATACTCCCCAGCATTCCGTTTTACAAATCATGTTGGTGGTAAGTTCTCAATTGACACTACACCTTGCAGACATAAATCGAAGTGTGCTACTGTTTTTTAAAACAACAGAGGAGGGTCTTATGAGTACAATCAAAATTACATCCTAGAACGTTGAACACCTTGACCGTCTTATAAGTAATAGCCTCAGTGATAAAGAAAAAAAGAGGAGAGACGCTATTGTAAAGGAGTTCAATGAACTCTCGCCTGACATCCTATGCCTATTAGAAGGACCTAAAGGAGAGGATTCCATTGATCGGGTGACAAACGACCTACTTGATGGAGAATGGGTTGCGGTGAAATCCCCTGATGGAATTTATGATATAAAGGGGAATCAGTGGATCTGGTTCTTTGTTCGTAAAAAGTATAAAGACAAAACATCACTCCTCCAAACAAAGGAATGGGATTCACTTGCGGGTAAATCATGGGGATATCATCCATGGGGAGAATTTAAGGAAAAGAGGCATTCTCATTTCCGTCATCCCCAGGTGCTTGTTCTGGATTGGGATGGCTTCAGAGTGGAATTCATAGGCCTTCATCTTAAAAGCAAGTTTATTAATAATGGCAAAACAATGTGGAAGGAAGATAAAGAACAGTTCATACGAGAAGCCCTTTCTGCCAGGATAAAGATGACAACTGAAGCCACAAACGTAAGGGCTTATATTGACGCTAAGTTTAAAGACAATGAAAAACCGGCAATCTTTGTTATGGGAGATTTTAATGATGGCCCAGGCAAAGAATATTTCGAGGAGAAATTTCTGTTCTTTGATTTGATCTCGAATATCCAAGGAGATATTTTTTATGCAAGTAGATTTTTAAATCATGCATTGTTTGACTTTCCAGACAATCTTAAGTGGACTGTCTATTTTAAAGACTTTGTTGATCCTGACCGAAATCCTCATATATTGCTTGATCATATTTTATTTACTCAAGGGCTTGTAGACGGTTCACTTTCATGGAAGATAAATGCTTATGCTGGGAAGATCGAGCATGAGATCCACGACCTTATAAATAGTCCCCTTCCCGAAGGCGTTCAAACAAGCGATCACAGGCCTGTATCACTTGTTGTGACAATATCTGACTGACGGAAGGAGGCATGAAAATAGTTAATTAATAAGACTATATATGTTATTCTAATGGTTATATAGAGGAGGGTTAGTATGCCGAGAGGAACAACTTTGGGAAAAATCGAAAAAGAGGTGGAAAAGCTTTCCCCTCAGGAACAATTGAAGTTGGTGGAAAAGTTGGCACATAAGCTGAGGAAAACAGATATTGCAAAAAGGGAGATCGACTGGAAGAGCCTATACGGTCTCGGAAAAGGGTTATGGAAAGATGAAGATGCACAGGGGTATGTCAATCGCCTGAGAGAAAACAGAACATGACCCTATCTGATGAACTTGCCCAGATCAATACAATTTTTATTGATACAGCACCCGTTATTTACTTCATAGAAGCTCACCCACAGTTTGGTCCCCTTGTAAAAGAAAGGGACTATTTATAAACCTTCTGCACAGGCATATTGAGGATCTTCTCGATACAACTCAGGATATCAAGACAATAAAAAAGCCAGCCTGTAGCAGGAATGTTATCTATTCTACAAGCTGGCTAATACTGAAAAGTTCAACACAAGGCTCAAAACATTGCAAACTGAGCGGGTCTACCGTTGAGGATGCTGTCAAGGTCTCCATACTTAACTTCAAGTACTGACTGTTTCTTCTTTTTGTCTTCAACTATGCTGACCTTAACGACAACATTTTTGTTTATTGTTGTCTTTAAGGTATCAGCACTTTTTGCAACAGCCTTTGATGCCTCTGAGAAGATGGTCTCCCTGCCTGAGATACCAAGCTGTGCCTCTACCTCTTTCTTTCGAAAGTTTGCCCATGCAACCTCCGCACCACGATAGGTACCACCCTCAGCAAGGGCCTTTCCCATCTCCTCTATAATGGAAGAATCTTCAGCAGCATATTCAGCAAGCCCTTCAGGAAGGTCTCCTTCTACAAGCAAGGCAACCTCAAGCTTCTTTGCGATTAGTGTAAGAGCAACCTCTTGCATTGTCTCTCCATAGCAGTAAAAAAGGACCTTAACAGGCTGTTGCTGGCCAATGCGCCATGATCTTCTGGCAGCCTGCCTGAGGCTGAATATGTTATAGCCCACCTGATAGAAAACCACAGTTGGGAAATCATAGAGATCCAGCCCGGTCTTTACCAGCTCTGCATTTACCAGAAGCACATCTATATTCTTAGTATGTTTGTTTATCCATGCCTCCCTCTTTTTTGGCTCTACTGATGCATCAAGAATCCCTACCCTGAATCTTCTCTCC
Organism: Nitrospirota bacterium; assembly: GCA_040756135.1. Classification (GTDB taxonomy): domain Bacteria; phylum Nitrospirota; class Thermodesulfovibrionia; order Thermodesulfovibrionales; family SM23-35; genus JBFLZS01. Next base: position 4,996 of record JBFLZS010000038.1, on the reverse strand, counting down.
TCAAGTATTTTTTTAAGGCGTGGCCTTATATCTCTTGAGTTTGTAAAGGTCAGGTAACATAAAACCTTACGGTCATTGGCCTTTTCTTCCTTTACGAGTTTTATCAATTCTGCCTCTTTTGGAAGAAGCTTATCTTTCTCAAGGCCAATTAGGGGAGCCTTTATAACATCCAGAATCGTTCCTGATTGTTTATCCTTTATCTCTATGTTTTCAGGAAATAGTATACAGGAATCAGGATAGCTCAGGAGTGCCTGAAGCATGGAAGACAGTGCCTTTCCTTTAAATTCTCTGACTGCCATCCTCAGTTTTGTCTCAAGAGATGCATATTCCTTTACCTGGGTGCTATCCATCTTCAGTGTCACAACGTTTTCCTCATATGGCGGAAGCCCGTCAATGATATCCGCAAGCCTCACAAAGCATGCCTTATCGAGAAGGTACTTGCCTATAACAAGAGGTGAGACACCTGGCCTTTTTCTCATCATCTGTCCATTTCTTCTACCTCTGCCATAGTAGTGAAATTCCCTTTATGAGCTCAGACTGCACAGGAAATGGTTTTCTAAGCAACATAGGCATCTTCCCCTCAAATTCTTCAATACCTTCTGGATTCAGCGGGTTATAAACAGGCGTGAGGTTTCTCTCTATTGTGGAAGCCAGCTGGCTGCCATGCTTTTCAAGAAAGTCTCTCAGATGCATAGGACCCCCTTAATACTCTTCTGGAAACAGCACAGTTGTTACTGACCTGTCTGCTTCTGTGATTATCCAGATTTTGTGCTCATCATTTTTGTAGGCCGAAAGAAGCCTGAAACCTTCTCCTAATGAAAGCTCGTTCTCTCTTTTGTCTTCTTCACACAGGTCGCCCCCGTCTCCTTCAGCATGGCGTGCCAAAGAACTGTTTACAAACTGCATGAAGGAAGGATCACGAATCATCATTTCATGTACCCCGGCAGAAGAAAATATCTTGCCGAGTGAAAATTTATTCATACCCTTTTCAATTACTGCCTTCATGATATACCTCCGTAGTGTTCATGTTCTAACTCTTTAACAATTTTCGGCACAGGTAATTGTGATATGGAAAATCCAATCTTAAACATTAGTGCCTCCTTTATTTGCCTTTGCAATAGCCATAATATTCATGTTTATTGCCTCTGATCTTCAGTTTTAAGGAATGGCTCTTACAGTAATTTCTGCCTCTTCAGGCTTCCATCTTATTCCAATATCCAGACCACCGATTAGCTCTCTCACTACATCCTTGCTGAATATCCTGGCGGCATTTTCAGCAGGTAAAGTAATCCTTATACCTTTTCTTAAAACTCTGGGGTTAAAGCCTCCCATGTATCCGTTTAAAAGATCTGTAAAGGTTCTCATCTGATTCTCCCTCCTTCTTAGGTAATCTCCCCCCCGCCAATGGCGGGTTTAAACAAAAAAGCCACAGGGAGGCAATAGCACAGCCCTGTGGCTTGATTTTTCGTTACCTGATGAAATTACTACTTATTCATTTATTACTTCCCTTCGATCACTTCAGTCAGAGTTTTCCTTAAAAGAATTAAGGATATGTGCCTCTGTAGCTTCCTCGATTTTTATCCTCTTACCTCTGTCCTCTGGAGGAGAAGTGAGCCAGGAGAACTCTCCAACTTCATATGAGAGGTTATCTGGATTTGTATTGTACTCCTCCACTATAACGGTCTCGAGTTTATGAGTTTCTCCATCTTCCTCGACTGAAACTGTCAAGGCAGTGTATATTGTTCTTCCTGTTTCTTCCCTATCAATTATTTGTATCTTCATTCTTCTTCCTTTCTGTTCTCTCTTTCTTTGACATCAGCTTTAATAGCCTGCCATAGTTCATGACATACATGGGTCATAAAGTCATGCACTATTAATCCTTTGTCAGAAAGTAATGCGTCAAGATGATTTGCTGAGGCGAAAAGGCAGGGCAGATGCCCTGCCTTTCGATTCATACTAATACCTGGAATAAAGATTCTCTGTCCTCTTTCAGTATCTCTTTAGCTATCAGGTCACATATAGCATTATCATCCCATCTACATTCATATCCACATGCACCACCCCAACCCTTTAGTTCTATAAGGTATTCTTCCTTTAGCAGGAGCTGCTCTATTTCTGGCAACCATGCTTTTTCAAAGGGTATACGCCTTTTTGAGATGGCAGAGCAGAGAACCTTCATCCTCTCTTCAGGAGATGTCCAGAGGATAATGTCTTTACCAATATTTTCAGTCCAGACCAGTCCATGCCTCTTGCCATAGCCAAGATTTATTCCTTTAAACCTCAGGCTGTAGCCCCACTTCCTTTCCAGGTCTATCCTCTTTTCTTCTATTATCAGTTCAATTTTGCGTCCAGATGCGAGCAAAGAGAAGATTGCCTTGACCTGCTGTGGGGAACCATAGATGGAGAGAAAATAAAGGTGGGCATAATCGGAGAGGTTATCGCATAGACCCATATCAGACTTGCATGAGACTCCTCCGCTCTTTATCGTTGCTATCAGCATAGTATTCCTCCTCTTTTGCAAGAGCAACTGCATCAGTGAAGACACTCCGTGGATTATCTATAATCGACTCAGCACAGCCATCACAAAGCCAGGCATCATATGTCTGCCCTTTAAAAAGAAGTGAAATCAGTGCTGTGCTATTAAGTCCTTTCAATATTTCCAGGGGCTTCTTACACATCCTGCATCTGCTCCAGAATTCAATATCTTCATCGTATGTCATACCATCGACCTCCTTTCTCCATTACCCTGATGCCTACTGCATAGGTATTTCTCGTAATTTCCTTGTTATCCTCTATCCTTGTGTGTGAGACCCTTTCTGAAAACCCCTTAACAAGGATGAAGCCATCATCTTCACAACCTGTTATCCTCCTGATCTCTTCAAGCAGTCGAGGATAATTCCTCTGTATTTCATCATCAGCAGTTTGAATCTTTCCGTCCAGAACACCAGCAGTAATAAGTGCTACAAGATGTCCTTTCCTTAAGGGGAGAGCGGACTTATCGCCTCTACTCCATCTGTAACAGTGTCACTACCCTGAAATACCTTTGGACCATCCGTAGATGGAACTGAGTAGATCTTCGCTTCTACATCTTCTTATGTGGGTATTCCAATGAAGGTGTGATTTCAGAATCTTCAGTCCTTTTGTCTTTTTTCTTCCCAAACAGGACGACCTGTTTAAATTGTGGATAGTCCTTCCTGTGCAACCTTAAAACCGTAATGTTGTAAAAATGCTGTCCTATCCAGTTCAGATTCCTCTCATCCAGTATGTTTTCTGGAACTATAAAGACCAGGACACCATCTGATACCAGCCACTTCATACTGTGTTTGAGGAACTTCATTTCCACTCTTTCACGATCCTCTGTGCTGTAAGGTGGGTTCAACCAGAGAAGTCCCATTGATCCAAGAGGGTTTACCCTTGCATCGAAAATCGAGCACTGGATAACTGTGTCGAGATTATTCGAGGCCTCCATTGCACGCTCTATATCAAGTTCGATTCCCCAAGTTACTGTTTTATACGGATACCTCACTACACTCTGCAGGGCTTCCCCATTACCACAGCAAGGGTCAAGCAAGTGAAATACACATCCATCCTGACCATTAGATTGTGTATGTCTATAGCCTCCCTCGATCTCAATCCAGCGGTTAATCTCCTGCAGGGACCTTTCAGGTGTGGGATAGAATCCCATCTTTGCTTCTGCTGCAAGTCTTGCCATTAAAACCTCCTTGTTTCTCCTCGCTTTACTATTGAACTTTTAACGAACAAGTTCGTTAAGTAAGTCCTCAATATACTCAATTGTTTCTTCCCTGATGCCTTCAGGCAGCATGTAAGTCCCTTCAGACCTTGTAAGATCAAAAATAAGATCCTCCTCTGAATAGTTTTCATCAGAAGGCATGGGATGATTTTTTAAATATTGACGAATTTCGTTCTCATCCCATTCAACATAACTCGGATCAAATGTTGTCATTGAGATACTTTCGTACGCTACAATTTTCTTGCTAATTCTTATTGACATATTTCCTCCTTTCCTGAATCCCCTGAACCCTGGCCTGACGCCAGGGCTTACCCTGAATTTATTTCAGGGACAGGCTTGATTAGGGTCAGTGCGAGTTTTTAGGGCACCTTCTGTGCCTTACTTTCCCGTTAGCCATATATACGGCCTTTTCCCATAGTATGGGGTTCCCACACTTCACACATTTATGCGGTTCAATGACTTCAACCCTTATCTCGAAGATCTTCTTGCACCTTCTGCAATAATCAACACGTCTCTGGTTAAAACCATATATAAACCGTTTCATCTTCCTGTTGCACTCAGGACACCTCATATAAACCTCCAAATCGTTCAAAATAAAGACAAGCAGATTTCGGCTTCAGTCTCAGTTTCAGCCTCAGTCTTTGACTCTACCTCTTTAGTTACAGGTTCTGCCTCTCCCTTGATTTTGTCTGGCTGTTCTGTCCTGTACCTCTCAATATCACCATTACCTCCAAAGACATTTTCTGCTTTGAGTTCTTCTATCCTGTTTTTGAATTCATCAAAGTTGTTGCAACCATCAAAATGGTGATAATGCCAGTACTGATTCTCACCTTCGGCTGCATAGACCTGTCCATTCAGAGTAACTGCAAAAGGTATAGGTGGATTCTGGCATACCTTTGCGTTCTTTTCTGAATGCCCCGTTGTCCAGCATGGATAAAGCATGCCCATCCACTCTGCGAATAAAAAATGCCTGTGTCCTATCTGGTCTGTAAACAGGATTTTCGGAGGATGCTTTTCTATCAGGTAATGGTAGAAGTTTCCATCGTACTTAAGATGCTGTCTTAAATACTCTATAACAGGTGTCGGATTATCTATCTTTTCGCCTTTTATGAATTTCTCTAACCTAACTTCCGCACAATTTTCACAAAAACAGACTTTTTAAAAAAATTCAAACACATAACCTATTGATATTCAAAGAAACAATGAATGAAACGCCTCGGAAATTATAAATAGTGACTAATAATA
>JBFLZS010000037.1:0-30955 GCA_040756135.1 Nitrospirota bacterium | reverse complement strand
AAATTGTATAACCATAAAATCTCCCCTCGCCCCTCTTTTCCAAAGAGGGGTAATGCCTCCCTTTGGAAAAGGGAGGTTAGGAGGGATTTCTCGGTCATTGTACAGACTATTATAAGAAGATTAATAACTTTTGACTGACTAAACATTATGAAATTAGGAATCCCAGAAAACTTAAAGAATTATACCCCTGCATTTATCTCTGGTCTCCTTCTTGTATTATGTTTTCCAACGATAGACCTTTTTTTTCTTGCATGGATAGCACTTGTCCCATTCTTATTATCATTATATGGCAAGAAATCAAAGGAGGCATTTAAGGCTGGCCTGTTTTTTGGTATCCCTTATTTTTTTGGAACCCTGTACTGGATATATCACTCAATAAATCATTATGGTAATATTCCTTTTGTTACAAGCATCGTTATCGTTATTTTACTCTGCCTCTATCTCAGTCTATATACAGGTATCTTCGCATTTTTATTCTCGATGACCATCAAGACATCTCGCCTTCCAACCCTTTTTGTTGCACCGGTATTCTGGATAGTGCTCGAATTTTTGCGTTCCTATTTATTTACAGGCTTCCCGTGGTCAAGTATAGGATATACTCAATATAAGTTTCTTGCAGCTATCCAGATTTCTGATATAACAGGCATCTACGGTATATCTTTTCTTGTAGTGGCCGTAAATGGCGCGATAGCAGATATATTTCTTATAAAAAGGCGTATTAAGGATATGCCACTTTTCCCATTGTTACATACAGTGATTGGATTCTCCATTCTCCTCATATTCATTATCTCAGTTTTTTTATATGGATACTTGAGACTCGGAGAGGAAAGACCAGGAAAATATTTACGCGCAAGTATTATTCAGGGAAATATCGAGCAGGATAAAAAGTGGGAACCTGCTTATCAAAACGCTGTCATAGAGTCTTATCGGAACCTTTCGCTCAGGGCTGCTTCTTCATCCCCCTCTATGATCATCTGGCCGGAGACAGCAGTGCCGTTCTTCTTTAAAACAGACAGGGAATATACAAAAGAGCTCATTGATTTTCAGATTAATGCAAACCTCCTTTTTGGAAGTGTCCTTGTTAAGGGGAAAAAGGATGGGAAATACCTTCTTTCAAACAGCGCTGTTATGCTCGATAAGGCTGGCATGGTCTCTTATATTTATGATAAAATACATCTAGTTCCTTTTGGAGAATATGTCCCTCTGCAAAAGGCCCTATTTTTCGTAGATAAACTTGTTGAGGGTGTTGGGGACTATATTCCTGGCAATCATTATTTCAGGGCCGAGACCCCGTTTGGAGGTTTTGCTACCCTGATATGCTACGAAATCATATTTCCTGGGCTTGTAAGAAAATTTTATTCAAACGGTGGAGATTTTATTGTGAATATAACAAATGATGCATGGTTTGGAAAGACCACAGGTCCTTATCAACATTTCAGCATGGCGGTCTTTCGAGCAGTAGAAAACAGAAAGCCTCTAATAAGGGCGGCAAATACAGGCATCTCTGGTTTCATTGATAGCAATGGCAGGATAATATCAAAAACTAATCTTTTTAATCAGGTGGTACTAACAGGGGATATAAAGACCGATGCTACGAGGAGTTTTTACACAAAGTATGGTGATCTTTTTTCTTATATATGGATTGTTTATTCTATAGTATTATTGGCAAACATACTTGGCAAAACCAGAAGGGGAGGGAGGTAGTATGCTTTTACAGAACGAATTAAAAGAAGATTTAACAAACATTAGGGTTAAGACTGATTCCTTAAGAGGTTATCTTTGATTTACCGAGATTAAAAGAGGAGATTGAGAGTATTAAGAAAGACCTGACCTCGGATGAAGTATGGGCATCTCCTCAAAAATCCCGTGAACTTTTAAAAAGAAAATCTAAGCTTGAGGATATAGTATTACATTTTGAGTCACTGTCTGACAAACTCGCTTATCTGGAAGAATCTATAGGGATACTCGAAGAGGACAGTGGAGATCTCTTCCTGAATGACCTGCAGAAAGAAATTAAGGATTTAAAAGAAGATTTAGAATTACTCGAGATCCAGAATCTTCTTTCCGGAGAAATGGACAAAAATAATGCTATCCTTACAATCCATCCAGGTGCAGGCGGTACAGAAAGCCAGGATTGGGCACAGATGCTCATGCGAATGTATCTTAAGTGGGCAGAAAGGCATAATTTCAGCACGCAGATTGTTGATATGCAAATAGGTGAGGAGGCCGGTATAAAGAGTGCAACCATTACGGTAGCAGGGTCTTATGCATATGGCTACCTGAAGGCCGAGGCAGGGGTACACAGGCTTGTTAGACTCTCGCCTTTCGATGCAAACAAGCGAAGACATACATCCTTTGCTGCTGTTCTGATTTATCCAGAGGTTGAAGATGACATAGATGTAGAAATAAAAGAAGATGACATAAAAATAGATACATTCAGGGCCTCTGGCGCAGGGGGACAGCATGTGAATAAGACCTCATCAGCTGTAAGACTTACTCATATCCCGACCGGCATGGTTGTAAGCTGTCAGAACGAGCGCTCTCAGCATAAAAATAAATCTATTGCTATGAAGATATTAAAAGCACGTCTATATGATATAAAACTGAAAGAACAGGAGAAAAGGATAGAAGGTTTTGTAGGAGACAAGAAAGTCATTGCGTGGGGAAACCAGATAAGGTCTTATGTTCTACAGCCTTATAGGGTCGTAAAAGATCACAGAACAGGCATCGAGATAGGTAATGTTGATGCTGTACTTGACGGTAATATAGACGATTTTATAAAGGCATATTTAAAGAAGAACTATCAGTAGCAATAACTTTCTTAATCTCTACTATTACCCGTAATAAATTATGTAGTAGCAGTCATAGTAGAGGATGTTTATATGTTTAAAATGAGGTTCGAATAACATTAAACACCGACCTCTGAAGTGAATAAAATGTGTAATAAAGTAGATTATTTTTAAACAAATTTTAGTGGGTGGGGTAAATAACAAGATTTTAACAAAAATAATAACAGATTTTATTGTCTTACCCTTCAATATTTGGATATAATGTTACACCCCCAACATATAGTTACTAACATATGTTAGTAATATGTTAGTAATTTATAGATTTAGAGGTAAATCTAATGACCTTAGAAGAAGTATGGAATAATAGCCTTTCTAAGATTGAGGAGAAAGTGGGTAGCAATATAGTTGATCTCTGGTTTAGACCAATCAGAATCTCTCAGGTGAAGGAACATCAGATAACTATGGATATTCCTAACAGGTTCTTTAAAGATTGGATAGAGGACAACTATCCGGATATAATAGCTGAATCAATAGAGGGTGTCTTAGGATATCCGGTAGCCGTGCGTTACAGGATAGGAGAGAAAATAGACCCTGATGTTAAAAAGATGGATATGCGGTTGGAGAGTCGCAGGCAGAGGCTTGCAAGCAGAGGAATACATCTTAACCCAAAATACACATTTGAGAATTTCGTAATCGGGCCGAGTAACCAGTTTGCCCAAGCAGCAGCAAAGGCTGTAGCAGAAGCACCAGGCAGGGCATACAATCCCTTATTTGTTTATGGTGGTGTAGGTCTTGGTAAAACACACCTGATAAGCGCTGTAGGAAATGCTGTAATTGATAAGAGACCGGATATTTTAGTCCTCTATGCCTCTGCGGAACAATTTACAAATGAGGTAGTATCCGCTATAAGACATGAAAAGATGGGAGAATTGAAAGAGAAATACAGAAATGTCGATCTTTTACTTCTTGATGATATACATTTCATAGCAAATAAAACACAAACGCAGGAAGAATTTTTTCATACATTTAATGCACTTTACGAAAAACAAAAACAAATAGTGATTTCAAGCGACAGGCCTCCAAAAGAAATAGGGGCTGTCACTGACAGGCTTAGGTCGAGATTTAGTATGGGACTTATCGCCGATATCCAGCTTCCAGAGCTAGAGACAAAGGTTGCGATAATACTTAAGAAGGCAGAAATGGAAAAGATAAAGGTCTCTGGGGATGTTGCTTATTATCTGGCATCAAAAGTAAAATCGAACATTCGGGAATTAGAAGGCTGTCTTATTCGTTTAGGTGCTCAGGCATCTCTAACAGGAATGCCTATAGATAAAGAAATGGCAAAAAATGTCCTGCGAGATATCATCGAGGAAGAAGAGAAACCCATAACAACAGATCGTATACAGAAGATAGTCTGTGAACATTTTGCCCTTAAACTTACTGATATGAAGGCAAAGAGAAGAACAAAGGAAGTTGCCCTGCCACGGCAGGTAGCAATGTATTTGAGCAGGCAACTGACAAACATATCTCTTAATGATATAGGGAAGGGCTTTGGCGGTAAAGACCACGCAACTGTTATATATGCCTGTAAACAGATTGAAGATAAGAGGGCAAAGGATGAAGCATTTAACAGGATGATCGAAAACCTTTTGCAGAAGATAAAAGCGTAAAAGTTGAATAATCAATAACCAAATTACAATAACCAAAGAAAAAGAATTTCACCACAGAGCACACAAAGAAAAAGATTTTTAACTTTAAAAAACTCTGTGATCTCTGTGATCTCTGTGGTTAGGTTTTGACAATACGGTTGTAGCATAAAGGAGGAATTATGAAACTAAGTGTATCAAGGGATGAGATGCAGGAGAAGCTATCAAATATTCAGAATATAGTGGAGAAGAGGAATACAATGCCTATATTAAGCCATTTTCTCCTCGATGCATGCAAGAAAGATTCATATATAGTTGCTACTGACATAGAGACTGCACTGAAAGAGCCGCTCGATGCAAAGGTTGAGGAGGAAGGGAAGCTCTGTATTCCTGCGAGAAAGCTGTTTGAGATAGTCAGGGAGATGGAGGGTGATTTATCATTCGAAACAGTTGATGAGCAATGGCTTAGGGTCAGAGCCGGGATGAGTAATTTCAGACTCGCCTGTCTCTCCCCGAGTGAATTTCCGGTATGGCCAGTGTTGGGAGATGTTGAAGATATAACCATTGATGCCTCAACACTAATGGAGATGATAGAAAAGACAATCTATTCTGCTGGCGAGAGTGATACCAGATATACACTTAACGGCCTCCTGTTTCATGCAAAACCAGAGGACCCCTCTACAGGCTCTGGAACGCTTTCAATTGTGGGTACAGACGGACACAGGCTGGCATTGATAATTAGACAGATGGATAGCAATATGAAGGGAGAGAAAAGGATAATAGTCCCTCGGAAGGCGGTCTCTGAACTGAGGCGATTCCTTCCTCCCCGTCCGTCCGCCTTAGGCGGAGGGGACAGAGATCCTGAATCTAGTTCAGGAGAGAAGGTTAATATCTCGATCGGGGAAAAACACCTGCTTTTTAATGTAAGCCTATCCTCATCCGCCTTAGGCGGAGGAGTGCAGTTTCTGACGAGGCTTATAGAAGGAACATACCCTAATTATGAGAACGTTATCCCCCGGGCAAATGAAAAGAAGATGTTAATAGGGAGGGATATCTTTGCAAGGGTGCTACGCAGGGTATCGGTGATGTCAAGAGAAAGGGCCAGTGCTGTAAGGTTTGATATCGGAGAGGATAAGCTTGTCGTTTCATCCTCAAGCCCCGACCTCGGTGAGGCGATGGAAGAGGTTCCGATTGAGTATAAAGGGGAGAAGCTTTCGCTTGGGTTTAATGCAAGATATGTGATAGATGCATTTGGAGTAATGAGGTCAGAAAGGGTTATCCTCGAGCTTCAGGACCCATTAAGCCCTGTCCTCGTAAAAGAGGAAGGAGACGAGAGTTATAGGTGCGTGCTCATGCCAATGAGGATATAAAAAGATTTTAAAATAGGTTGACAAGAGAGGAAAGATGGAAGAGAAGACAAAGGGGGATGAATCATATACTGCTGAGGATATAAAGATACTCAAGGGGTTAGATGCTGTCAGGAAAAGACCAGCCATGTTTATAGGTTCTACCGGGGTAGAGGGTCTACACCATCTTGTATACGAAGTAGTTGATAACAGCGTTGATGAATCCATGGCGGGCTACTGTAAGAACATAGATGTGATTATCCATCATGACGGAAGTTGCACAGTGATAGACGATGGAAGGGGGATACCCACAGGCCCTCATCCAGGAGACTCCGAAGGCCGTTCTGCGACTGAGATTGCGCTTACCGAGTTACATGCAGGAGGAAAATTCGAATCAAAGGCATACAGGATATCAGGTGGATTGCATGGAGTTGGTGTGTCTGTAGTGAATGCCCTTTCAGAGTGGTTCGACGTAGAGATAAAGCAGAACGGGAATGTTTATCAGCAGCATTATGAAAGGGGCAATCCAACAGGCCCTCTCACTATCGTTGGGAAGACAAAGGGGAGAGGCACAAAGGTTACATTTAAGCCTGACCCCGAGATATTTGAGATATTGGATTTCAGTTATGATATCTTGTCTCAAAGGCTGAGAGAGCTTGCATTTCTTAATAGAGGGCTCAAGATAAGTCTTTCAGATGAAAGGACTGAAAAAAGTCAGGAATTCCGTTATGATGGTGGAATTATATCTTTTGTTGAAAACCTCAATAAAAACAAGATACCTATTCATCCCAGGCCTATTTATATATCAGGTGAAAAGGAAGACGTTATAGTTGAAATAGCCCTTCAGTATAATGACAGCTATACAGAGACTATTTATACATTTGCAAATAATATAAATACAAAGGAAGGGGGAACACATCTCATCGGCTTTAAGTCAGCTCTTACAAGGACGGTAAATAGCTATGCAATTTCCTCAGGAGTCCTTAAAAATGGCAAGGAGGCACTTTCAGGCGATGATATCAGAGAGGGACTGACAGCGGTCATCAACGTTAAGCTTCTCTCTCCCCAGTTTGAAGGCCAGACAAAGATGAAGCTTGGCAACAGTGAGGTAAAAGGCTTAGTAGAATCCATAGTGAATGACGGCCTCGGCACATATTTCGAGGAAAATCCATCTGTAGTAAGAAAGATTGTTGAAAAGGCACTCCAGGCAGCAAGGGCGAGGGAGGCAGCGAGAAAGGCGAGGGAGCTAACGAGAAGGAAGGGAGCGTTTGAAGACACTGGCCTACCTGGGAAACTTGCAGACTGTTCAGAGAAAGACCCTGCATTAAGCGAATTATTCATTGTTGAAGGAGATTCTGCCGGAGGTTCTGCAAAACAGGGGCGGGACAGACGCACTCAGGCTATACTCCCTCTCAGAGGGAAAATCCTCAATGTTGAAAAGGCACGGTTTGACAAGATGCTCAGCTCAGAAGAGATAAAGGTACTTATAACAGCCTTAGGCACGGGCATAGGGACTGATGATTTTGATATATCAAAGATAAGGTATCACAAGATCATCCTGATGACCGATGCCGATGTTGATGGTGCACACATCAGAACCTTGCTTCTAACATTCTTTTACAGACAGATGCCCATGGTCATAGAAAAGGAATATTTATATATTGCACAGCCACCTCTCTTCAAGGTTAAAAAGGGCAAGACAGAGAAGTATGTGCAGAATGAAACAGAAATGCTGAACATGCTCTTTGAGCTCGCATCCGATGACACCGAGCTGGCGATAAAAGGGCAGAGTGTAAAAGGCAAAGCGCTAATACCACATTTGAAAAGGCTTTATCGTTTTGAAAAACTGACCGAGTGGTTTGAAAGAAGAAGGAAAGATCCGGATCTCCTCATGTTCATCCTTTCATCAGGAATGAATAAAGAGACCCTCAAAGACAGGGGCAAACTCGAAGAAATGTTGAAAGGCATCAGGGAAAAGTACCAGAACATGATTATTAGAGAGATCCAGCTCGATGAAGAACACCAGACATACGGCGTTGAAATCCGGAGGCAGAATTATAAACTAAACCTTGACACGAATTTCGTAACATCCCCTGAGTTCAGAGAACTGGAAAACCTCTTCAGCATCATCAAAGATCTCGGCAAACAGCCATATACAGTGCAGACAAAAGAGGGAATCAGAGAGGTCATGACAAGCAAGGACCTCCTCGAGGTTATCCTCTCATCAGCAAAAAAGGGACTCACAATACAGCGATACAAAGGTCTGGGAGAGATGAATCCTCAGCAACTCTGGGATACGACAATGGATCCTGACAGGAGAACACTCCTTCAGGTTAATATCCAGGACTCTTTCAAAGCAGATGGTATATTCACAGTGTTAATGGGGGACCAGGTTGAACCCAGAAAGGAGTTTATTACCACACATGCCCTTGAGGCAAGGAATATTGATATCTAACTCGTTACGAGTTACTGGTTATGCGGTGCAAGTTTTGATTGTGATTGTCTTATTGGTATCGTGTGGCAAGAGAGAGATTAAACCTGTTCCGCCTGAGTCGAAGATAGCGCAGGAGGCAATTGGGCTTGCAGAGACTATTAGAAATGCCTATATAAAAAATGATCGTGAGACTCTCGAGAAGCACGCTACAAGAGATGGATATAGAGAGCTTATTGGGACGATTAAAAGTTTTGACAGTGTTGAACTCACATTTACCCCGACATGGGTTGAGATAGAGAATTCAACTGTTTCCCTTCATCTCTCATGGAAAGGTATCTGGGTAGTTGGGGGCAAAAGGACAGAAGAAAGAGGTATCGCAGTTTTTGTACTCGAAGGAAGACCTTTAAAACTCGCTCAGGTACAGAGAGAAAATCCATTCCGGCAACCAGAATAAATTATTGCTGGATAAGAGTTTCTTTACTGTTTTAAAAAAGAAAATACGTTAAAAGACCGCTCTGCAATACCTCGCCCTTCTGCGTTATGATGACCTCGCATATAGGCAGATTGGAGAAATCACTTATTGAATATCTCCGAGTAAGGAAATGCATCTTCTGATTCTTTGATGAAGGCCAGACACCAGGTGGATTTGACTGCTCAGGGTCATAGGGTCCGTCTAAAAGGACATCTGTCAGTGAGATGAGTTCATTGCCGCCCGGCATTGACTGAATTTTTCTTATTGTATAGCCTGAAAAGACAAGGACTGAAAGGCATGTCTTTTTTCTTACAGCTTTTAATAAAGTCAAAAGGGCGGGCATTTGGCTGGTGGGTTCTCCTCCGCTTATGGATATACCTTCTATGTCTTTTAAGGATATAAGCCATTTCAGAATGTCTTTTACTGCTATTTTATTTCCGCCTTTTATGTCTTTAAGGGACGGATTAAAGCAGCCCCGACACATTTTAGAACATCCCTGAAGCCATATTACAGCCCTTTTGCTAGGGCCATTTGCATAGCTGCAGGCAAGGTATGAATGAACCCGAAGGGTATTTTTTGATTCTCTCAAAAAATTTTTAAGAAACGTAAAAATGTAAAAAAGTTAAAAAATAACTGTCCTGGCCATACGAAAACCGTGGTTGAGGTCCCTGCTGCCAGCGAGGTTGTCGATCCGGAGAGCGCTACGGAAGTTCCTGTGGAGGTCGACGCGGTACCAAGACGCACCGCGAAGAACACGGACCGCATCTTTTACATCAGGAACCCTGAAATTTCCCTTCGCATATTCCTTATATATACCTCCATCCCATGAATCCCTGCACCACTCCCATAAATTCCCGCTCTGCTGAAATGTCCCAAATTGGCTGACACCCTCAGGATGTGCAAACACAGGTGCAGTATCCCCTTTCGGTCCTTTTTGTCCATCCCAGCATACCCTCTTTCCATCCTCCCAGTCATTGCCCCATGGATATTTCAAGCCCCCGTATCCCCTTGCGCATAGCTCCCACTCTGCCTCTGTTGGAACCCTCAAACCTGCCCACCTCCCGTATGCCTCTGCATCATAGCAGTTTACATATCTCACAGGATATTCATCAGGGTCTTTGTCCCAGTTACTATCACAACTGTGATTGGCCTCCTTTATAAACCCCCTGAACTGTGAAACTGTAATACACGCTATGCCTATGTAAAAAGGTTCAAGGTAGTGAAGATGACGGGGTTTTTCAGAATCATAGGCATCACTGTCTTCACTGCCTGAGCCCATCCAGAACCATCCTCCCGGCACAAGCACCATCTCTGTGCCGTCTTTGGGATTTATGAAATACCACGGGATGTGTTTAGTATCATCGTTCATACTTATTTAAGTTTGACTACCGGATAATCCCTGTATATGTGTCTTTGATTAAGGATGTCCCAGACTGTTACGAGCAGGCGTTTCTGAGAGTCTACCATGAAGCTCACCGAAAACCGTTTACTGCCGGCTCCAGCTGGCGGCGATGCCTCAATAAACATAGGCTTGTCCTCGTTCATCCAGAATTCTGTATCAGCTCCAGCGGATTGGTCAATGTTTTTAAAGATAGCATATCCGTTCAGGTCATAATATATCTCACCGATGCCGGTGGAAGAGCTTCCTTTCTGGGCAATCTCATAAATCTCTATGCCGAAGAACCTCTGTCCTTCATGGGTAGCCTTGAGCGTGAGTTTTCTAAAGTCTTCAGCAGTCGGATATTTTGTACCCTTTGGGATAAGGGGCGCAAACTTATTGGTTCCGCTTTTCCGGTCAAAGCTCTTTATAGCGTAATCATGCTGTATATGGTCATAAAGCGCCTCTATGTCATTGCAGAGAAAACGGCATGCACCCCGTGCGACTGCGTCATAAGGGTGAAAGGACCGGGTGTTTTTTCCGAAATGCGCTGTAACGAGCCTCCTGATGCTTGGCATCTGGCTTGTACCGCCCACAAGTAGGGCTTCTTTTATATCTTCCTTTGAAACACCATGCTCCCGCGCATCTTTCAATGCCCTGTTTATTGTCTCCTGAACGTCGTGATAAATGCCCTTTTCATCAAGCATTTCTTCAAGCTCGCTCCTGTGATAAACCCCTTTCAGTCTGAGACCCGAATGCTTGTGTATAAAATCATATTCCACGGATTTTTGATTGCTAAGGTCTTCTTTTATCTTTTCTACATTCAGCATAAAGAGGGCGCTTGCCTCCCTTGCGTCAAAGTCTCTTATTTTAGCGCGCCTCAGCAAGTCGTCATAGAGCCATCCGTCTATTGTGCGGCCGCCAATCCTGCAGCCTGCCTTGCCCATAACCCTGCAGCCCTTTCCTTTATCAATGCGGTCTTCTATGCGGACAACAGAGACATCGAGGGTTCCTCCGCCAAAATCAAAAGTAAGAAAGATGTCCCCTGCCTGCAGATGGGTATCATAACCGAATATGCAGGCAGTGGATTCGTCAATAAACCTGTAACGCCTTATCCTAAGCTGAATGCAAGCATCGGAAAGCCAGTCAGTATAGTGCTCGAATGCCTCTATTGGCACTGTAAATGCCACCTCGCATGTTGAAATGTCAGCATACCCTGATTCCGAGGCAAAGCTGACCACCTTATGGAGAAAGTCCCTGCCTGCCTGGAGATAATCTACTTGTGAGCCGTCAGGTAGGGGATATTTCATAGCGCGCCTTGACTGAATATATGCCTTGATCCATCGGAATGACCCTTTGCTCCTTTCAAGCATCATTTTGAGCACCTGATAGCCGATAAAGTTTGTTTTGATGTCTTTGTAATAAATGAGGGAAGGTATATATGGAATCTCCATTTCCCTGCCATCCTGAATAAACCTGTACGGCAGGGTCACATCAGGGATGTGATGGAGGACTACGTCAGACTTATCCTCATCCCAGAAAGCCACCACAGTATTGGATGTGCCGAAGTCAACAGCCATCCTGTTGTACTGAAAACTGCCTGCTGTCATCTATTCCTCTGTCATGAGCCTGTCCTGAGCCTCGTCTATGACATCTGCCTGGAACATCTCGGATGTTTCCTCCCGTGAAATGACCTGTCCTCCAAGTGCAAGCTCAAGGTCTTTTGTGACATCAAGGCATTTTTTGCCTTTTATGCCCCGCACTTCATACCTGACCTCGCCGTCAGGCGTTATAAAGACATCTACTTCCTGAATGTCCATCGCTACACCTCCAATAATTTATTCCTCAATCTCTATCTCAACATCCGTCTCTTTCGCCTCATAGGATATATCCTCGCTCACCTCTATCTCCCTTGTGAGGAACTCTCCGAGTGTGACAAGATATTCCCTCTCGGCATCAGGCACAAACCCTTTAATCCTGTCAAAGAAATTATCCGCGTCCTGCGGTTTGTTACTCACACTGGACAGGCGGGTTTCTTCCTTAAGTTTCTCAAATCCTGCGTGCCCGATTTCTGTTAGCCTCCTTGCTGGAGGGGTCTTTAAGAGCGACTGAACCCAGTATACATGGTCTGCCTCAAGAAGTGCCCGGTTTGCAGGGCTCAGCGTCCCGGGATTGAGGAGTTCGGCTGCGGTTGCCGCCATTCTCACCTGCCAGTACGGGTCTCCGCTTGCTGAATTTGCTGCATCAGGAAGAGATGGAGAGCCTTTTTCAGCCAACAAGATCAGAGCAGCGCTTCTTCTCCTGAAATTATCATCTATAAGCCACGCCAGAATTTTATTTGTGTCTTCGGGCAGGGGTTCGCTGCCGAGGAACATGGGGCGGAAATCCCTGTAAATCGTCTTTGCAAATGGCAGGGGACCTTTCCTGTCAACGGGTTGTGACGCAACAAAAGACTCAAGCCTCTCCTGAAGCTCTTTGCCGTGTTCCTCAGGATGCCTCCAGCCTGCATTTTTGAGAATAGTTATAATCTTTACTCCCTGTTCCCAAGTTGCATGCCTTAGCAGGCGGAAAAGTTCGGGATAGTCCCTGTTTTTGCTGAGGATTTCAATCTGAAGGGAGACCTCTTTGTTATCCAGTATCTTTTTCCTTGAGCCCCGTTCTGTGCGGAAGATGGCAAGTAGTCTCATGTCGCCGCTTTTCCTTATATGGCCTGCTATAGCGTCTTTTAATACCGCTGGGCTTGTTTCATAGATATACCTCAGCCGGGACTGGTCAAAGTCAATATCATGGTATTGGTCAATATACCCTGCAAGCAGGTAAAACAGGCACCGCTCTGACAGGTCTTCAGGATGCCAGCCTTTCTGATAAAGGACTTTAGCAACCAAATTATCAGGATGGGTTTTTATAAAATCCCAGAGATAATCATAGCCAGAGATGCCTTTGAGTTCAAAAAGGTAATCAACAGTATTTGCGACAATCTTTGTTTCACTGTCATAAAGGAGTTGATGAATGTCATTATCTGACAGGGTGATTGTCAGCTTTATATCTTGCAGGAAAGAGGTACGCGCTGTTAAAAGAACCGGTTGTGAAGCGATATACTTGCCTTTTACAATAATTTCTTCCAGAACTTTATCCCTGCCTTCAGCCCAGAGGTTACAGAGATGTTCTTTGGCGTTACCTTTGAGAGTGGTTAAAGCATAATACGCTGTATCGCGAACATTTTGATTTTTATCTTTTAATGCAGTTATTAAGCTGGAAACAGCCTCTGGAGAATCGGTGTTTACAAGGGCAGTCGCGCCTCTTGCCCTTATTAAGTGTCCTATAAGAGGCCACTTGTTGTTTAATCTGTTTATGGCCCTTCTTGCAGCATTTTCCATAGCGAATTCCATTCTAATAGTGGAGACATAGTCTCTTCTTGTGTCATACTCCGGCTTGACCGGGGTATCCAGAAGCCATGGATTCCCCGATCAAAAACGTAAAAATGTAAAAAAGCTAAAAAATAACTGCCCTGGCCATACGAAATCCGCCGTTGTAGAGCTCGGTGTCAGCGTAGGAGTCGAGCCGGTAAGCACTACGAAAGTACCTGGGGTTGCTGTCGTAGCAAGACGCACCGCGAAGAACACAGTCCGCACCTTCTTCATCAGGAACCCTAAAATCCCCCTCTGCATATCTCTTGTAAATATCACTACCCCATGAATCCCGGCACCACTCCCATAAATTCCCGCTCTGCTGAAATGTCCCAAAGGGGCTTACTCCTTCAGGATGTGCAAGGATAGGCGCAGTATTCCCTGTCGGTCCTTTTTGGTTATTCCAGCAGACCCTTCTTCCATCCCTCCATTCATTACCCCACGGATATTTTAATCCGCCGTAACTCCTTGCGCATAGCTCCCATTCAGCCTCTGTGGGAAGCCTCAAACCTGCCCACCTTCCGTATGCCTCTGCATCATACCAGTTTACATATCTCACAGGATATTCATCAGGGTCTTTGTCCCAGTTACTATCACAACTGTGATTGGCCTCCTTTATAAACCCCCTGAACTGTGAAACTGTAATACACGCTATGCCTATGTAAAAAGGTTCAAGGTAGTGAAGATGACGGGGTTTTTCAGAATCATAGGCATCACTGTCTTCACTGCCTGAGCCCATCCAGAACCATCCTCCAGGCACAAGCACCATCTCTGTGCCGTCTTTGGGATTTATAAAATATAAAGGTATATTTTGATTCATTGCCAGATGCCCCTTCATCTAAGTAGTTAATCCCCCTTTTTTACCTGGCACTTCAATTGCCGGGGCAGCGGAAAAGTCAGGCACCCTGACCTGTTCTTTCAAGGCAGATTCTGCCTCTGGAAAAGATGCTGAACGCGCCCTGCCTTCAAGCAGCCATCTGCGGAGGGATTCTATATTTTCCCTCTGGCTGCTGCTTATAGGGATAACCTCATCCTTTGACCTCAGCACATTAATTATATCTTCTGTTGTAAACTCCCTGTGTCCATCGTTAAATGCGCGTACCATTGCAACAATGATAGCCTGCTCTATCTCGGCGCCTACATAGCCTTCGCTCGCCCTGACGAGCGAATCAACATCAAAATGCTCTATTACAGGTCGGCGCTTAAGCAGGTGCACCTTGAATATCTCACTACGTTCGCGGAAGGTAGGGAGGTCGAGGAAGAATATGGCGTCAAACCTCCCTGCCCTTGAGAATTCCGGGGGTATATGTGAGATGTTGTTTGCGGTGCAGACCACAAATACAGGCTTTTCCTTTTCCTCCATCCATGATAGAAGCGTGCCGAAGACCCGCGCGCTTGTGCCTGAGTCGCCTCCTGAGCCGGCAAGTCCTTTTTCAACCTCGTCTATCCATAAAACGCAGGGGCTTACGGTCTCGGCAAGGCGAAGCGCCTTTCTTATGTTTTCTTCGCTCTGTCCTACAAGACTGCCAAAAATCGCGCCCATGTCCAGCCTGATAAGCGGCTGGCTCCAAAGACCGGCAACTACCTTAGCAGTAAGGCTTTTGCCTGTGCCGGGTATGCCAACAAGGAGAAGCCCCTTCGGCGGTCTGAGTCCATAGTCCAATGCCTCCTGTGTAAAACATTCTTCCCTTGACCTGATCCAGTCTTTCAGAACGTCAAGCCCGCCTATCTGGTCTATTGTCTCGGACGCCGAATAAAACTCAAGTGCTCCGCTCTCCCTGATGATCGCCTTTTTTTCTCGCGTTACAAGCGCTATATCCTGTTCATCGAGGCTCCCCTTCCTGACTATTACCTTTGCAAATGCACGCTGTGCCTGGTTTGCTGTAAGACCGAGTGCGCTCCTTATCAGCCTGTCCCTGCCAAGCTCGGTCAGGTTCACCTTGATATTGGGTATCCTGGCAAAGCCGTCAAGTATTTCTTTGATGCCTGAATAATCCGGTGGGTCGAATTCCATGACATAGGTTTGATCAAGAAGCTCATCAGGTATCTTTGCCCGAAAAGAGGTAACAATAATATTTTTCTTTGACTGTTTGAGAAGCTGAGTTAGATTTTTTATCTTGCGGATGACCTGTGGGTTCTTTTCCCACAGACAGTGGAAGTCTTTCAGGACAAATACTGCATCTTCTTTAATATTCTGGATTAAATCCAGCGCTGTTATTGGGTCCTTCGCAGGCCTGTCTACCCTGCCTGCTGATTTTGTTAGAGGAACAAATCCGTCTGAGATATCCCATGCATATACAGGTCTTCCGTCTGATTCGCATGCGCTGACAATCTCTTTGAGAACCCTCTCCTCTTCCTGCGAAACAATATATATTAGTGTAACCCTTGCCTTAAAATAGAGTATGAGTTCTTCCTGAAACTGCGTCTGTCCCAGATTCTTTGGCATAGTTTATACCCCCCATTTATTCCCCCAAAAAAGGGAGCAGATAAAATGCTTTTTACGAATTACTTAATTATACATAAATCAAAAAATCGCTCTGCGGACAGTAAGATGGATAGATTTATCCTCAAGGTTTTCTTCCTCCACCACCTCAAAACCCTGTTCTGCCATACGGCTGGTCACCGCATGATAGGCATATCTCTGCTGTAGCTGATTTAGAAATGTCTCAGGATTAATGTCCTTAATCCCGTACCAGTCAGCCACAAGTTCATATGCATCGCCGGTCTTCCTGAACCCCAGGTCATAGCCCGGATTTTTTGTCAGCGCCATTACTTCCACATCGGTCTGCCGGCCATTATAACCCCTGATTTTAACATTTCCTTCCTTCGGCTGGAAGCCGAGGTCGCGCAGCGCCTTAATCAGATATTCCTTTGCAACAAGCCTCGTCTTTATCCTGCTAAAGTGGGACATGACACACCTCCTTTTCCATTTCATATAATACTACTTCTCCGTATTTTTAAACCTCTGGCAACATTATATTTATCTGTGCGCCTGGAAAGTAGACAAGATTATGCTCCTTTGCTTTACCCCGCGCCCATTCAGGGATTATTGAAAGTCTTGCTGTTCCTGAGCGTATAGAAAGTTTACCGTTCCATTGTTTGACAAAACGCCTCACCGCAGACAACCCATGTCCTCTTCCCCTGTCTGCAAATCGTGAAGCACCATGAAGCAGTCCCTTTTCTATGGCATCAAGGTCGTTTCTCAATGAAAATCTTTCTGATAAAGATTTCCTGAAACCTATGCCGATATCCATAACAGCAATCTTGACAACATTCTTGTTCAGGTTCTGGAAATGATATTTCTGTATCCCTACAAATCCCTTATATTCGCTATGTTCTATTATATTCTGGCATACCTCTGAAAGGGCTACTATAAAGCCATTTATTGCATTTTCATCATAGTTAAGATGCCTTGCAAGGATTGCATGGCCACGGTCTTTAACCCTTCCAACTATGAAATGAATATCATCTGACTTTTCTATCGGGGTAATCTCAAGCAATACATCAGAATAAGAACTTCTCAAATATTTTTCTGATAGTTGAGGCTTTATTGGCTCAAGATCAAAATATCTGTCAGTAAATTTAAAGAAGTCCATCCTTTCAAGATATTTGAGGACTTCCTCTGATTCAGGAAGACGAAGGGTTTTTTTAATACCTTCTGATTTAAAAAGTTCTCCCATCTCGAGAAGTCCAACCATGCCATATGGATCTATAAAAGCCGTCTCTCGAAGGTCAAACGGAAATGGTCCTCCAAAAACTTGTAAAACCTGTTCAAAGGTATCTTCTGTAAGCTGCGTCATCATCAATGTCATTGCGAGGTTGACGAAGTCAGCCGAAGCAATCTCAAGACAGGTTCAAATAGGCTCCACAATCTCAAAGGAACGAGATTGCCACGCCCTTCGGGCTCGCAATGACAGAACCGGTAACAATGCTTAGATGCCCTTACGTAATTCATGTTTAAATCATAATCTCAGGCGTTAACATCCATTGTACTGACCACGCCGCAGTATCGTCTCTTTTAAGGCAGACGATGCCGGCCATTTTAAATGAAACAATATCTTTTTCGGCATTTCCACAAAGTAACAAGGATGAGAGTTTAGCAAGATGTGGTAGATGTCCTACAATGATGACATCATCAATTGGTATGTCCTTAAGACGTTCTGCCCATATGCGGGGATCATCAAGTGGAGCCAGTCCATCTACCTCTGATATTCCAATGGCCGGTTTCAAATTCTCAGATAAGACTTCTGCTGTCTGCATTGCCCTTAATTTAGTGCTATGGAATATCTTGTGAACCTTGATATTTAGTTTTGACACATATGAAGCCACCTTCTCAATGTCCTTCAGACCCTTTTCAGATAGCGGCCTTGATGGGTCTTCCTCTTCCTTCTTTGCATCTGCATGCTGCACAAGATAAATAAGCATTTTATCCTCCTTTTTTATATCTGATATACTCAATCAGACCCCAAAGACTGCCTGCCGAGATGGAAATAAACCATGATAAGGAAATTGCTGTTGCAACATCAGGCTTGATTCCAATAAGTCCGAAGAATAGCACAAAAGCACCCTCCCTTATTCCAAGGCCGGAAATAGATACAGGTATAGTAGTAAACAGAATTATAAGAGGCAAGAAGGTCAGACATGCAAGGAACGGGATATGCTGTCCGATGCCGAGTGCGAGGATATATGCAGCAAAAAAACCCGAAAACTGAATTAGCACTGACAAAAGCATCGCCTTTCCGATGACTCCTCTCTGATTTCGATATGCATGGAAATAATCATAAAAACCTGAGAGTATCTTTATCCTTTTTCCAAGACGCAGGCCAAAGATCAGGAGACTTGCTATAATGAAAGATAATACAGTAAATGGTAGAAGCCATTCTATGCGTGAGCCCTGAAGATATTTATATCCAAAAGGGAAGACAATGGTGCATATTGCGATTAACGCCATAAATCCAAGGTATCTGTCCATAAAGATAGAGGCAAAGGTAAGACCGCCTTTTCCTGTTGCCTGATATAGATAAAAACCCTTGACAGCGTCTCCCCCGATGATACCTGGAAGGAGGGTGTTAAAGAAGGCACCAATCATATATAGAGAAAAAAGTTTTTTAATCTTGAGCACACTGGGAAGAAGGAGCTTCCACCTTAATGTAGATATGAACTGAGCAAATATATAAAGCAATATGGCTGTGATAAAGGCAGGAAGACTCATCCCTTTTAGTATTATGAATACCTGCTTTATTCCTGTTTTTGATAAAACAATATAAAGAAGTGTAAAGCTTATAGCAAGCTTGGTGATTAGAAGGGATATCTGTTTTATTTTAAGGGCCAAGGATCTTTTTAATCACGTAGATGGGTTTTCTCTGGCTTTCGTGATAGACCCTCACAAGCATCTCTCCCAAAAGTCCCATTCCGATGAGTTGGATCCCAACGATGATCAGAAGGGCGCCGAGCAAAAGGAGCGGCCTTCCTCCTATATCACGGCCAAAAAAGATTTTGTCGATACTCAGGTACAGGGATATGAGAAAACCAAGAAATCCGCTCATTACACCCACCGGGCCAAAAAATTGAATCGGCTTTGTAGAAAAGCTCTGGAGAAATTTTACAGTAATTAAATCTAAAACTACCTTTATTGTACGCGATATTCCATACTTTGATCTTCCTTTCAGTCTTGGGTGATGAACAGTTTCAACCTCTGCAACCCTGACACCATACCAGCTTGCAACAGCAGGGATAAATCTGTGCATCTCACCATAAAGTTTTAGATTCTTTATTACATCCCTCCTGTATGCCTTGAGGGAGCATCCATAGTCATGAAGTTTCACACCTGTAACGTTACTTATCAGCCAATTTGCTACCATGGAAGGAAGCCTTCTACTAAAAAACGGGTCCTTTCTCTTTTTCCTCCAGCCACTTACAAGGTCATTGTATTTTATGAGTTCAAGCAGTTTAGGTATATCAGCGGGGTCGTTCTGCAGATCACCGTCCATTGTCACGATAACGTCTCCACGTGCGAAATCGAATCCTGCTGCAAATGCTGCGGTCTGGCCAAAGTTACGCCTGAGGCTGAGCACAATGACTCTTTTATCCTTTGCCTGAATCTCCTCGAGGATAGGAAGGGTACCATCTGTGCTACCATCATCAACAAATAATATCTCGTATTCTTTCTCAAGGGGGTCGAGTGTCTTCTTAAGCCTCTCATAAAGTATCTGAACATTCTCCTCTTCATTATAAAGAGGTATGACTATAGAAAGTGTCATTAATAGGCTCTCCGGTTTAGCTTTATTAATTTCTTAAAATCATAACATAGAAATATACCGAACAGGCAATTATTCACCTCCTATTCTAACTACAAGGACCTCTTCTTTTCTCAGAGAGTCTCTGACCTTAAATAATTGGCGATATTTAAGATTAGTTGAACCTTTGAGTTTATTTTCAGTGCTAATAAGTAAGGCTCCTTCGGGTAGTGAAGAAGGTTCTTTTATCTTTATGATCTTTTTCCGGATATAAAATTCGAAGGCAGGATCATAATATTTATAGGAATATATACTACTAATAGGCTCAACTCCGGATTTTTGAGTCTGCTCTTCTATAACATGAGCGATCTTTTTGGGTATAAAATATCCCTTTGCAACAGGCATAAGCCATCCCGAAAGAAGCAGGAAAAAGATTACGCTTGAAGCTGCAATTATCTGGTGGATATATTTATCTGAAAAAAGAATAATGATGCCTCCGATTAAAAAGGGAAGGCCAAGAAATGCTACCCATGGCATCAATTCCCTGGCATAGGTATTACTGAGAATGGATAAGGCGATGATAACTGTCAACCCAAGTATACTAATAAATGCAGCAGAAACCCTTTTATACGGCATACCCTGAGAGAGATATTTTGCGGTCAATATAGAAAGCGCAGGATAAACAGGTATAAGGTATTGGGGGAGTTTTGTAGCACTTATTGAATAGAATATGAGGTGCAGGATAACCCACAGGAAAAGGAATAACATTAATGGTTCTTTTTTTTCCTTATAAGAAGAAATCAATACCTGAATTGTAAAGAATGACCATGGGAAAAAGCCTAAAAGGAGAAACAGGGGAGCGAAAAAGGGACCTTTAGGACCTTCAAAAGATGTTAAGAATCTTCCAATATTGTGATGCAAAAAGAAACCGGACGCAAACTCTCCTCCTGTTTTTATTGACACAATTACATACCATGGGATTGCAATACTACCTGCGATCAGGAATCCAATTATATGCCTATATGTCAGAAATACCTTAAGGGACTTAACAGATGACAATAAAAACTGATGAACCTTCTTAGTACCGCTATGAAAGGAGGTTAACATCCCCCTGAAGAATATGAAGGTAAAAGCTACACCGAACGGCAGGATAAAGCCTACAGGCCCCTTTGTAAGAACAGCCAGACCAATAGATATATAAAAAAATAAGATATATTTATAAGTATTATTAACAATGCCGAGGTAAAAAGAAAAAAGTGCCAGTGTTGAGAAGAACACAAGATAAGGGTCAGGGACAGCCATTCTGAAGATTAAAAAGCTATACAGACAGGTAGGTAGTAACAAGGCCGAAATCAAGGCAATTTTTCTATTCAAGACCTTAACAGTGAAGATGTAAATTAACAATACTGTGGCAAGCCCGATTACAGCACTACCAATCCTGGGTGAAAGCTCATTTACGCCTAAGAGTTTATATCCAACTATAAAAATCCAGTAATGCAGAGGGGGTTTGTCCGTCCTCAGTTCGTAATTATAGGTGGGCACTAAAAAATCTGACCGCTCTAACATCTCTCTGGCTGCTTCTGCATTTCGAGCCTCATCCACAATATAGAAAGGGAAGGCATCTAATCTATAGAAAAAAAGAACTGCCGGGATGAAAAATACAACAAAAAGCTCTTTCTTATATTTATCAAAAAACTCATTGTATTTCATGGAGATATAGCCTGATAAATAACCTATTATTCCTCCCACCAGTATATCAAGGGGGAAATGCGCCCCAACGTAGACCCTTGAATACCCTACTGATAGGGCAAGAATTAAAAAGAGTGTCTTTAAACGTATATTTTCCCCTTTCGACAGTACGTAAAAAAGTGCCAGGGCTGTAGCTGTATGGCCTGAGGGGAACGAAGCTGTTCTTAGGGTTTCTCCTACAACATGAATATGGTCAAATAACGCTGCTGGTCTAGGAACGTTCCAGAAGTATTTCATGACCTGAACTGCTATGCCAGACATTAGATATGAAGAAACAACCGGTAGTATTTTCTCCTTTTTTGTTTTATACAGGACAAGGACGGTTGGTATAATTATCAAGCCACTTCCCAAATAGGTAATCAAATAAAAAGCCATATCTAGGAATGGATGATTATGGCTATTTATCAGATTAAATAGCTTTAAGTTTAAATCAATCAGTTCAAAATTAGACATTTCCAAATTATATAATTTGCCTAATATGGACTAATACTGTCAAATGCAGATGTTGGAAAATGTTTAAGTAGTGTCTTATTAAGAAAACAAAATTTATTTATTCATAAATTTTTTTAATTTGCTATATTTTCAGCTTTATTTTATTTTTGAAAACCATACTGCACAAAAGAGGGTATTTTTTAAAATCTTGAAAAAATTCACTAATGTGTGGTAACATTTTTTCCGATGGATGATTCTTTCCATCAGAAAAAAAATATTTCAGATTAAACAAGGAGGTAGGATATGGGGAAGTGGAACTTTAAGGGAAAAGACTTTGAAATGGACGAGGACGGTTATCTCCAGGATTGGCAGCAGTGGGAAGAAGGAATGGCACCCGAACTGGCCAAGATCGAGGGAATTACCCTTGATGACCGGCACTGGGAGATAATCAAGTGGTTAAGAGAATACTATATCAAATATCAGATTGCACCGCCTATTAAGATGCTTGTCAAGGAGATGGGCAAGATATTCGGTCCAGAAAAAGGAAATACCAAATATCTTTACGAGCTATTCCCGGGCGGACCTGCAAAACAGGCGTGTAAGTTTGCCGGGCTTCCAAAACCAACAGGTTGCGTATAAGACGCAGGCGAGGTTCAAGTGGCTTCGTCCTCTGTCATTCCTGCGGAGGCAGGAATCTATGGCTTTTAAGTAGTTCTGGATTCCCGCTTTCGCGAGAATGAAGAGGTAAAATAGTTTTTTAGTATCTAATTAGAGATTTACACAACTTAGACTATACTCTGTAAGTTAAACTTTAAATTTTATGTTGACAAACTATATCTTATTCTATATAAATAATAGCCGATTAGATGAACACATCGTTTAAAGCCTTAATAACGGCGAGGAAGATGTGAGGCTTGAAAATCTTCTGACACATAAGAAATCCACTATTTTAAAAAAGTGGTTCAATGTGGTGATTGAGACTTACCCACCTGAGACTGCAGTTTTCTTAAAGAAACAAAAGGATCGTTTCGCAAATCCTGTAGGATCTTCGATTTTGCAAGGGATAGAAGGTATATTCGAGGAACTCCTTCACGGAATTGATTACGAAAGGGTTCCCACCTTTCTCGACAATATTATAAGAATCAGGGCAGTTCAGGATTTTTCGCCCTCTCAGGCCATTGTATTCGTCTTCCTTCTGAAGAAGGTAATCAGAGAAGAGTTAAGAAAAGAAATCAGAGAAAATGGCCTCTCCGGGGAACTATTGGCATTAGAGTCGCGCATAGATGAACTTGCCCTTCTTGCATTTGATATTTTTATGCAATGCAGGGAGAAGATTTATGATCTCAAGGCAATGGAGTTGAATAATCAGACGTACTCCCTGTTAAAAAGGGCAAAGTTAATAATAGATTTAGAGGAGCAGGAGAGTTGTCCCAAAGGGGATAACGTTAAAAATTTATTAAAGAAATGAGGTGAGAATATTATGAGTTTTGGACTGTCTTTCTGGGTTTCCATCGTTGCAGTCGCAGCACTTATTTTGGTCGCTTTATTCGGAGTCGGGACAGCGCACCTAAACTACGTGTTCGGTGTTGTTATACCTTATGCTGCATTCGCTATATTTGTAGTGGGAATCATTTTGCGAGTTCTGAAGTGGGCAGCGAGACCTGTTCCATTCCGAATCCCCACAACTGCGGGTCAGGAGAAATCACTCCCATGGATAAAGCAAAATAAAATCGATAATCCCTCCACAGGCCTCGGTGCTTTTGTAAGGATGATCTTTGAGGTGCTCCTTTTCCGTTCCCTTTTCAGGAATACGAGGACAGAATTGAGCGGAGGGCCAAAGCTTGCTTATGCATCCTCTAAGTGGCTCTGGATGGCATCCTTGGCATTTCACTATGCCTTCCTCATTATCTTAATCAGACATCTGAGATTATTTATTGAACCAGTACCTTTCCTCCTGAAAACCGTTGAGAAACTTGATTCCTTTTTCCAGGTGTGGGTTCCACTGCTCTATATAACTGACTTACTCCTTATAGGAGCAGTGACATACCTCTTCCTCAGAAGGGTTCTTATACCGCAGTTACGTTACATCTCCCTCCCTGCAGACTACTTCCCGCTCTTCCTGATCCTCAGCATTGGAATTACAGGGGGCCTTATGAGGTATTTCTACAAGGTGGATGTGGTAGGAGTTAAGGAGCTGACGATGGGGTTAATCAATTTTAATCCTGTCGTCCCGGAAGGAATCGGGGTTCTCTTTTACATCCATCTGTTTCTTGTCAGCACACTCTTTGCCTATTTTCCTTTCAGCAAGCTCACGCATATGGCAGGGGTCTTTCTCAGTCCTACAAGAAACCTCGCTAATAATAACCGGATGAAGATGCATGTCAACCCATGGAATTACCCTGTCAAGGTTCATACATATGAGGAATACGAAGATGATTACAGAGAATTTTTGAAAGATGCTGGGATACCAGTAGAAAAGGAGTAGAACTATGGCTGCTCAGAAACCAGAAGAACTTTCGAAGATCAATTATAAGCCACCTAAGACATCATGGATGGATACCCCAGCTGAATTGAAAAAAGGTATATTCTGCTGGGGTAATAAGGAAAAAAGCCTTAAAGCCGTTGACTTCCCGAATGTGAGGGCATGGTCAGTAGCAGATGAGGACTGGAAACTGCCCGAAAACTGGAAAGAGATAGTGTTAAAAGGTTTAAAGGAGAGGCTCGGAAAGTACCGGTCTTTCCAGCTCTTTTTAGATATCTGTGTGAGGTGCGGTGCCTGTGCTGACAAGTGCCATTTCTTTATCGGCGGCGGAGACCCTAAGAACATGCCTGTTCTGAGGGCCGAGCTTCTCAGGTCTCTGTATAGAAAGTATCTTACAACGCCCGGGAAGGTCCTCGGAAAGATTGCAGGTGGAAGGGAACTTACCTATGCTGTACTGAAAGAGTTATGGTACTACGCATATCAATGCACCGAATGCCGCCGCTGCTCACTCTTTTGCCCTTATGGTATTGATACTGCTGAAATTACTATACTGATTCGGGAACTTACCAATCTCCTTGGTCTGAACATCGAGTGGATTGCCGGGCCCGCAGCGAATTGCTGGAAAACGGGAAACCACATGGGCCTTCTTCCCCATACAATCAGAGATACATTTGAATCACTCCAGCAAGATATAGAAGCCCTGACGGGCCTTAAGGTTGAATATCCCTTGAACAGAAAGGGGGCAGAGGTCCTATATGTGATTCCCTCGGGTGAATACTTTGACCCGGCTGGCTCATATAATCTCATGGGTGCCATGATGCTTCTCCACGAGATCGGACTCGACTATACATTCAGTACATTTGCCTCCGAGGGCGGAAACTTCGGCTTTTTTACATCGAATGAGCTGGCAAAAAGGCTTCACTCAAAGATATATGCCGAGGCAAAGAGGTTGAAGGTAAAATGGGTCATTGGAGGGGAGTGTGGCCATATGTGGAGGGTCTGGCATCAGTATCATAACACATGGTTTGGGCCTATGGACTTTCTTCAAGAGCCCGTCTCTCCAATAACAGGTACTAAATTCGAGAATGCAAAATCAAACAAGATAGTCCATATCAGTGAGTTTACTGCTGATTTAATAAAGCAGGGAAAACTCAATCTGGATCCAAGAAGGAACGAAGGCTATAAAGTGACCTTCCATGACTCCTGTAATGTTTCGAGGGGAATGGGGATGCTTGAAGAGCCACGGTATGTCATCAAGAATGCTTGCAATAATTTCTATGAGATGCCGGCAAATACCATCAGAGAAAATACCTTCTGCTGCGGGAGCGGTTCAGGATTGAATGCATCAGAAAATATGGAGCTGAGGATGAGGGGAGGCCTCCCGAGGGCAAATGCAGTGAAATCTGTCCGTGAGAAATTCGGGGTTAACAGACTTGCGTGCATTTGTCAGATAGACAGGGCAGCCCTTCAACCTTTGATGAATTACTGGGTTCCTGGCGTGACTGTCTCAGGCGTTACCGAGCTGGTAGCGAATGCGCTTGTGATGAAGGGGGAAAAAGAAAGGGAGACTGATTTGCGGGGTGAACCCCTTCCCGGAAAGGAGGCTACATAAAATGTATGACGGCTGGAAGGTTATAATCGGGATTATCATATTCTTAGGCATAGCGACCTTTCCTATTTTATATGACTTAGGAAAGGCTGCTCCACCTCCTCCAGAACCAAAGATCGATACACCCGAGATCCAGAAAATGGCAGAAAAGAAATGCGTTGAGCCAAAATCGTTCATGAAGACAGAGCATATGGTACTTTTGGATAACTGGAGGGACTGGTATGTACGTGAGGGGAGGTCGATCTATGTTGCTGGTGACGGAAAGGAATACAACATAAGTCTCTGTAATACCTGTATGAAGTGTCATTCGAATAAGAAGGAATTCTGTGATAAATGTCATAATTATGCGGCTGTTAAACCATATTGCTGGGATTGTCATATCGAGCCGAAGGAGGGGGGTCAAACATGAGTATCAGTAGAAGACAATTCTTTAAGATAGCAGGTGCCACTGCCGTAATAGGACTTGGAGGTATATCTGCTATTGAAATCTTACAGCCGGGACAATTTGAGGCCGCACAGCTTTCAAGGAATCCAAAGGCTCTAATTGGAAAGAGATGGGGCATGGTTGTAGATATGAAAAAATTCGATGAAGAGACGATGAAGAAGAGCATAAATGCATGCCATCGGATACACAACGTCCCTGATTTTGGAAATCCAAAGGATGAGATAAAATGGATATGGCCAGAAACCTTTGGACATGCATTCCCGGGTCAGGAAAGTAAATATATGTCAGAGGAAATAGAACATCTGCCCTTTCTGGTTCTCTGCAACCAGTGTAACAATCCTCCCTGCGTAAGGGTGTGTCCGACAAAGGCTACATTTAAAAGAGCAGATGGAATTGTTATGATGGACATGCACCGCTGTATTGGATGCAGGTTCTGCATGGCTGCCTGTCCCTATGGAGCAAGGAGCTTTAACTGGAGAGACCCCAGGCCTTTTATCAAGGAGGAGAATAAGGAGTACCCAACAAGGATGAAAGGTGTTGTGGAGAAATGCACCATGTGCTATGAACGGCTTGCAGTAGGTCTCATGCCTGCATGTGTGGAAGAATCAAAGGGCGCATTGATTTTTGGTGATCTGGACGATCCTAATTCTGAGATCAGGAAAGTTCTTCAGGCTCATTACACCATCCGGCGCAAATCCGAACTCGGGACAGAGCCCAGTGTTTACTACATAATATAGGAGGTAATATATATGCTTGAAGTAGCTCTAAAAGGAAGTCGAAGATACTGGGGGTTAGTAATCTTTTTGTTAGGCATTATTGGGTTGGGTTTCATCTTTTACCTCAAGCAGTTCAACTATGGCCTTGGAATAACAGGCATGAGCAGGGATGTTTCATGGGGTTTTTATATCGGGCAGTTTACTTTTCTTGTTGGGGTGGCTGCAGCCGCAGTCATGGTTGTTCTGCCCTACTATCTGCATAACTATAAGAAATTTGCGAGAATTACTGTTATCGCAGAATTTCTGGCTATCCCCTCTGTACTCATGTGTATGTTATTCATCTTCGTAGATATGGGCCAGCCTCTTCGGGTCCTGAATGTTTTACTGCACCCAACTCCCAATTCAGTTATGTTTTTTGATATGATCGTACTGAGTTTCTATCTAATGCTCAATCTCCTGGTTGGCTGGACTGTCCTAAGTGCAGAACGTAAAGGGACGCCGCCTCCTACGTGGATAAAACCTTTTATATATTGGGCGATTGCCTGGGCACCCAGCATCCATATTGTAACAGCCTTTCTCTACGCCGGTCTTCCGGGAAGACATTACTGGCTCTCGGCTATCATGGCAGCCCGCTTTCTTGCCTCGGCATTCTCGGCTGGACCGTCCCTCATTATTATCCTTTGCTTCATTGTGAGAAGATATACGAAATTCGATCCTGGTAAAGAGGCTATTCAGACCCTGGGAAAGATTGTTACTTATGCCATGATTATGAATGTACTTTTCCTCCTGTTTGAAGTATTCACCGCCTTCTACAGTAAGATACCGGGACATACACTTCCTTTTACATACCTTTACAGCGGTCTTGAG
Source organism: Nitrospirota bacterium (assembly GCA_040756135.1). Classification (GTDB taxonomy): domain Bacteria; phylum Nitrospirota; class Thermodesulfovibrionia; order Thermodesulfovibrionales; family SM23-35; genus JBFLZS01. The sequence goes on along the minus strand of JBFLZS010000037.1, from coordinate 2,947 downwards.
GGTCATGGAAAATTAGTTCCTATTATGGCGTTCTCCAGCATTCTTGCAGCGGTATCTCTCTTCCTTCTGATTATTCCTAAAATAAGGAGGAACGAGAAGGCATTGGGATTTGCTGCTGTGACGGTGTTTATTTCCCTCTGGTTAGATAAGGGATTTGGTCTGGTTGTTGGAGGATTTGTCCCCAATATGTTTGAAAGAGTATTTGAGTACTGGCCTACGACACCTGAGCTCTTGATTACCCTCGGCGTCTGGGGAATCGGTTTCCTCGTGCTCACTATCCTCTATAAGGTAGCTACCACGATAAAGGAAGAGGTAATCTTAGATAAATATGGTGAAAAGCAGGTCAAGAGCGGATAGAAAAGATAATTTTAAAAAAGGGGATGCTGGACATCCAGCATCCCCTTTTTTTATGTCCTATACCCTTGACATAAAATATTCGTTTCTATAAATTAGCCTGCAGGAGGATTTCTGGAAGAGTTTATATCAAGATATGGGTATATTGCCATTTTTATACTCACATTTTTTGAAGGTGAGAGTGTCCTCATTGCAGCAGGATTTCTTGCCCATAGTGGGTATCTCGATACAAATGCAGTAGTGCTTGTGTCTGCTGTGGCCTCATATATAGGTCATGGGGCATTCTTCCTTATCGCCCTCCACAGGAGAGAGGCATTCCTTAAATATGCCCAGAAGTTGTTAAAAGTTAACCTATCAAAACTTGAATCCTTGATGGCAAGATACGGCATCGCATCCATATTTATAAGTCAGTGGATTTACGGGTTCAGGCTTATGAGTGCAGCAGTCCTCGGCCTTTCGCGCATGGGTAAGAAAAAATACTTTACCTTCCTGCTCATAAGTTGCCTGATATGGGCAATTATATGCACTTATGGAGGCTATTTCTTCGGTGCAACACTTAAAAACATCCTCGGTGACATAAAAAAATATGAACCTTACATAGCAGCAGGTGTCCTGATAGCAGGCTTTATAATCTGGTTTATAAGAGACGTAAAGAAAAGGAAAAACGCTGAAAATATGGATATGAGGACGAGAAGGTGAGAGGCATTTTTCTTCTATGTCTTCTGGATGTAAAGTTCCCAGTACCCCTCATCCTCAAACTTAATAGTTTCAAGCTCATATCCGTGCTTTTCGACAAACCTTGGAATTGATTCCTCAGCAAACTCGGGTATGTCACAGAGTATCTTTAATATCTCGCCATTTACCATTTTATCGAGTATTTTTTTTGTCATCACCAGAGGATAGGGACAGACTCTTCCTACAACATCAAGGGTCTCTTTAGGATTTTGTGATCTTAAATCCACCATTATTTTAGAGCCTCCTTTTTGCCACGTTTAAACCTGATTCTCTTGGCGGTTTAAATGGAAAAATTTAATTTAGACTGATTTAAGTATTTATAACTTTTCAGGTGTTAATTCGTCAATATACTCCTTAAGCTTTTGATGCTATAATTATACCATAAAAATTAGCCTTTGAACTGTTGATTGGTCTGAGGAAATTCCTGGAGGGTTGAAATCCAGATGGGTTGTATATTCTGTGAGATTATAGAGAAGAAACGATCCGCTAAGATAATTTATGAAGATGAGCTTTCACTCGCTTTTGATGACATTAACCCACAGGCACCTGTTCATACCCTTGTAATACCTAAAAAACATATCTCCACAAATCTTGATTTAAAGGGAGAGGACAATGCCCTTATTGGCCATCTATTTCAGGTTGCAAACAGGATTGCAAGGGATAAGGGGATAGCAGGACGCGGCTTCCGGCTAATAATGAACTGTAACAGAGAGGCGGGACAGACAATTTTTCATCTTCACCTTCATGTATTAGGAGGCCGCATAATGTACTGGCCTCCGGGATAGTGCGTTTAACCTTCCTATGACTATTCGCCCTATGCTTGCAAGATCATCTTCTCCTTTCAATTCTGAAAAACATATCTTTGAATTAAAGTGGGATGGGACGAGATGCATTGCCTTTGTGGATAGAAAGAATGTCAGACTTCAGAATAGGAGGCTACTGGATATAACTTACAGGTATCCAGAGTTTAAGGAATTAAGCAGATTTTTAAAAGCAAAGTCAGCAGTCCTTGATGGGGAAGTAGTCGTTCTTGTTGATGGTATGCCCAAGTTTGATAAGCTTCAGCAGAGAGAACACATCGAGGATATTAACAGGATAGAAATTCTATCAGGGCTGATACCGGCAACATATGTGGTTTTCGACCTTCTTTATTTAAATGGAAAGTCCCTTATGAATAAGCCACTCGTAGAGAGAAGAGATTTGCTTAAAAGATTATTCCCCCTTTCGGAGAATGTCATCTTTTCTGAATCTTACACAGAAGGGAAAAAACTCTTTTCTGTTGTTTTAAAAAAAGGATTCGAGGGAATAATGGCAAAGGAAAAAGAAAGTCCTTATCTGCCGGGGGAGAGATCGGGATATTGGTTGAAGATTAAGAAGGCATTTGATATCGATGCGGTTATATGCGGTTATCTTGAGGGTGAAGGTGGGAGAAAGGAATCTTTTGGTTCATTAATTCTCGGAGTTTATGATAAAGGGAGACTGATTCATATTGGTCAGGTCGGTACTGGCTTTGATGAGAAGACCGCAAGGCATATTTATCACATACTTTCCAAAATGATGTCATACAAATCTCCATTCGATGAAATCCCTTATTTCAAGAGAAAGGCCTTCTGGTGCAAACCCGAGATGGTTGTTAGGGTTGGATATCAGGAATGGACGAAGGATAATAAACTAAGAGTGCCTGTTTTTAAAAGGATAAGGGATGATAAAGAGCCAGAGGAATGCACATTGCCTTAGCCCAACTTCCGCACTTTTTTCACAAAAACCGTAAGATTTGCCAAGGCTGTTTAGAAAAATGATTGATTTTCAAGAATATTTTTAGGCAAAAAATCAAAAATCTCAAAATAGTGACTAAATT
>JBFLZS010000036.1:0-32066 GCA_040756135.1 Nitrospirota bacterium | reverse complement strand
AGATCGGGGAGGCTTTAGAGATTGTGCGCTATCACACTATTCGTAACCACATAGCATATCTATCGCACAGGAAGAAAAGACTGGTGGCAATTATCGATGATTTATAAGATTCGCTGTAGTATTAATGTTTGTACTTCCATTAAATGCACAAATAGGGCATAAACAACAAAGAGCAGTAGGAATAATACAGTTATTTTCCAACCAATCCCCATTTTGGACATGCGATACTAAGAATCCTTTTTGTATTCTTCTCTCAGCACCCTTTTGTTTTGAACCAGAAAAGACCACTTTCTCAGTATCGCCAATCGGCGCCCGTTCTACTATACTCAAATTTCGGTCTGTCCCGTCACCCGGTACAAAAAAGGTAAGATTTTTACGAATTCCTGCTATCCTTACCCGCCTTATCCCTGTATAATGCGGAAGAACCTGATTATAGTCAAAAGTACCGTTGCTCATGCTTTTCCCTCCTTTTGCGCTTCTTTATTTTTACCTCTATTATCAGCAGCTTTCTTCATCCTCTCTTTAATAATTGGGAACCGCGAAACAGCTTCATAAAGAAAGACTCTCGGAACCTTACTTATAGTTTCTCGTATAGCAGAATCGTTTCTATTTTTAATCCACTCATCCACAAAAATTTTAAAGTTTACTATAGCATCTTCATCATATTTTGATTTCTTACTATCTGAACTATCAAGATTTTCTTTTTTAACATCATAGATTATCTTATCAACGGCAGAAATCAATCCAAATTTAGCATCCTTATTTTTAACAACTCCACGACAAAGCAGACGGGGATATTCCTCCAACTCAGTCATTGATTTAGGATTTGTTCTTAAAAGCCATAAAGCATCTAATAAGTCAACAAACTTTTTAGTAAAGTCAAGAACTTCCTGATACATAAGGTCACCTCCCTGTTTGATTTTTGATTTTAATAAAACAATATTTAATAGTTCGCCATACTGGGATAACTCCTCTAAAAACTTCTGGCAGCCATTAAAAGCATATATCAGTTCCTGTTTCAATTCAGCCTTTTCCTTATCAGCTAATCTCCTATTAAGATTCCTTCTTAACGCATCATACTTGATCTTAGATTCAAACTCCCTCAATGTATCAGACCTTCTCAGATCATAATAAAGTTTGACTTTCATATCTCCTTCGCAACTGTATAAAAACTTTCTGAATGAAAGAGCAAGGTTAGATGCCCTGACAATATCGTGAGGAGAGAGACAGAACTTTAATCCAAATGTCTTTAATATAACTTTATCAGGCTGAAGCTCTAAAATATCGCTGTCCCAGTTGACCCTATCTCGTGTATAAATAAAATCAGCAAAGACTGAAGGAATTACAGCCTTCCATATGCCCTGAGCAATCTGAACTTTCTGTGCGGTAATTTTAGTAAGCCATGAAAGCACTTTGAGGGCATCTGTATATTGATCTTCAACAATTATGTCATTTCTGCCAATCTTCCTCGGCACCTTAACAATATAAATAAAGAAGTTCCTGCTGTATACAAGGTCAATCTTTACAAACTTATCAAGCTCTGCTGAATCGGCAATTAATTCTTCAAACATCGGTCTCATGATAGATTTCATAGCCTTAAGTGATTCAGCTTCTGTCTTTTGATAAACTTCTCTTTTCTGCTTGGGTGTTTTCGCTTCTTCCAGTTCATCCTCTAATCTTAGAAAATATTTTCCTGTCTCATCTTCAACCCGCCTACATTGTTCGAAACGGCTTTGGTTAATATTTAATGTGTTAATAAATGTGATACTCTTTTGAATCCGTGCTAAAACTTTTTGATTCGCATGTTCTTCTATCACCAACTCACCCACAGGCTTTTCAAATCCTTGAAAGGCTACAAGATAAGAGTCGTTACCCGATATATCGAATCCCTTAACAATTGAGGAAAGCATTGCAAAATTGCATATTGCGCAGACCTTTTTCTCTTCAGCAAGAAGCTTATCCTGAAGATAGGTTTTAACACCGCCACCGGCAAAGGCTTCTTTAGCCTTCTCAAGGGAAATTCTCTTTTTGCCGACAACTGGCGGATAGAAACCGCAAAAGTCACATGTTTCTGTGCCCGATTTATTTCTTGGAATAATACCGCAATGATTTTTATTAAAAACATCTTCGAGTGAGCCGACAGAAAGAGACACGGCTTGCGCAATAAAATCTGCCACAACAGATTTATGCTTTACAGGAACATCAAAAACCTTTGATGTCTGAATGAATTTAAGTGTTTCGCTATATAGTTGCTCTAAGCCGGTATCCATCATAAACTTTTCTATATCTCCTCTTTTTTGGATACTTGATATGTCAATTTTGAAACCGCTTGAACTGCCGGAAATGAATCCAGGGACAAAATCACTTATTTCTATTGCACCCGCAATTGTATTTACCAATGTTAAAAAACGCCTATATATTCTGTACTCTTGATCCGATGCAATCTTTTTTGTTCGGTCAATACCCTTCCATTGATTAAGGATGATGGAATATGCATCATTTAAGTATTTTTTAAGTGTCTCTTTAGTACACATGGATAGATGCGGTATTTGACCTCTGGAAAGTGTTTTACTGATATTGAATAATTCTAAAATCCCCTCATAAACATTCTCAGCAATCGCTTTTGTATCAATGGAAATATCCGGTTTGATTGCGTATATTGTTCTATCTACCAGGTAGCAGAGAGGTTCAGCGCCTTTGTTTATGAGGGCCTCTGTGATTTCCTCCATAATCTGTGCTGCAATAATACCATAGCCTGTCCTGGCCCATAAATTTGCAGACATATTAAAAATATTTCTGTCTAAAATAATGGCGCAGAATTCTATCTGAAGACCATGTTCTTTAACCAGATGTTCCACATCCGCATACCACTCTTTATCTCCTTCGCTAATGCCAACAAGATTTTCCGTTAAGGCAGATGCAAGCCTGTCTGCGTATCCAAGCGCCCCCCAAAATATTTCGCCAATTCTCGGATTGGCATACGCTTTTTGAGATAGCTTTTCAAGAGCGAAAACATCAGCGGGAACACTGCCATGATGCATATTAATAACCTGAGAAAATAATTCTGCTCGTGGAAGATTAAGATCAAGTTTTTCTTTTATCAACATTTCTGGGGTTACAGATGAATGCAGCCACTGATTATTTCTAAATCTGAATTCCCTCTTTCGAATATCATGAAGCGCTGCAAGAATCTTAAAATCAGAAACTAATTCAGTGTGCTTGATAAGCGCAACTTTTCCTATTTTGAATACTAAGTCACAATGTTCGTCAAGTGTTTCAACCGTTTTCGTTTTACTGAGATTAATTTCCGTCATACATTGCTCCTCTAATCATTTTTACAAGTGCTCTCATTGGATGAGAATAGATTATTCTGTTCGGTAGAGACTTATTTCTTAAATCGACGAAAGGCACGAATACTGCCTCGCTTTTCCCGCTCCCTGTTGGTGCCCTTAAAATAACAGACTCGCCTTTCTTAAGTGCTTCATAAGTTTCTATCTGATGTGGATATGGCTCATGGCCTGTGAGGGTTTTGAATCTCATAGAAAATCTTTTTGATCGTTAAGTATATGTTATTATTTTTTCAATAACTCTTCCAACAATTTTTCGCACTTATCTATGAATTCCAGAATTTTATCTTTCATCCCTTCCACTTCAGAGCGTGTTATCTTTACAAAATCCTCATAATCAAGGTCTTGCCGTTTTTCAAAAGACTTTTTAAGCACTTTTGCTTTTTCAGGTTCTATGGCCCCTGTCTTAACGAAATGCCTGTTAAAAAGAGATATGACACCGCTGTGTTTTGATGAGTCTAATTCCTTTGTAGCAAGTAGGGCTCGTGCAGCATAGAAAGCGGCATAATAGAATCTGTTCACTGCGCTATTCAGCGAACCTTCATCCAGAAGTTTTAAAGCATCATTGTATGTCTCTCTTGCACGGGATAATCTATATCTTGCAAGAATAATGAGTTCGTTCTTCACACAGGAACTCCTTCTCGCTCAACATTCTTAATAAAAGGTATATTTTTCCACAGATGGTCTTTGAGGATGGCTTGAGATATAATCCTTGGAGAAATGTATACATTGTATTTAAGGTCAATTTCAAAGGCTATATCCAAAATAATATCTTCGATTTCCGGCGTCTTCTTAAATACAACAATGAACAGGTCAATATCAGAGCCGGGGATGTCCTTATCAGTTGATTTAGAGCCGAAAAGTTTTATTTCTTTTACTATTTTTCCCAGTTTATTTCTAACCTTATTGCAAAATTCCTCAACAGCCATCCTGTCTTTCTTTTTCTTTAACATGCTATCTCCTCTGAAAGATTAATGTGCATGAACATTATATCACAATGGAAAATATCGCTTTTTCCACTTCCTGTCGGTGCCCGAAGAATGACATATTTACCCCTCACCCCTTCGACAAGCTCAGGGCAGGCTCTATCCCTCTCCCGCAGGGGGGAGAGGGAACTGATTTTTGCTAATGCCTCATAAGTTTCTATCTGATGTGGATATGGCTCATGGCCTGTGAGGGTTTTGAATTGCATAAAAGAAGAAGATATTTTAAACGGTTACTACTTCTTGTTCATTCTGGATAATAATCTTAGGATTTGGATTTCTCGGAGGAACAGGCAGCCCTTGCTCTTTCAATAGATTAATATGTTCTTTCATACCCCACTTTGCTTTATAAATGCAATCCTCAACAGAGTGTCCTATACCTGTAAATCCCTCTAACTCTGGAGAATAAAACCCAAAGTAGTCTGGGTCTGCTGTAGCCTCAATTACCAATGAGTATTCTAATTCAATCATCTTTATTCCTCCGTTGTTTTCATTTCTTTATAGCTGCTGCCTTAAGTATAGCATGACAGGTACCTGTGGGTACCTCTTTTGACCCATGATAATCAACTCTAATCAGCTTATCCCATCCGGTTTTCCCATAATATCTTATAGAGCCTTTTTCTTTTACAATCCTGAACCCATTCTCCTCTAATAACCTCACGAGTTCACTAAATTTCACCTATGTCTCCCTTCGCTTTTCCCGCTCCCTGTTGGTGCTCTTAGAATGACAGATTTACCTTTTGCTAACGCCTCGTAAGTTTCTACTTGGTGGGGATAGGGATCATGGCCTGTGAGATTTTTGAAACCATATGAATGGAATTCCTTTAATGGTAAATGCATCCCTCTTCTACTTCCTGCAAGGAAAGGAAAACTTTTGTAACAGCTCTAATCGTTTTTGATACTCCTTTTTATCAAACTCCTCCCCATTCTCTTAAAAAAATCAACCATCTCATCACTCCGATATCTTTTCTTCATTTTCAAAAGACCCGTCTGCTTCGCACATTCGAGGAAACGTCCTTCAAGGATATACCTGAGTCCCCTGATGCCAAATTTTTGTTCTGCTTTTGTAATCAAATCCTCTATAGTTAATTCGGGATGTTCTTTGAGAATAAAGTAGAGATCCACATAATCTTTTACATCTTTTCTGTCCGCAAGAGCAGCAAGTTTATTAACCAGAATATCCATTATGCTGTCAATTTGTATTCCCTCGATAATATAAAATGGGTGAATTCTTTTGAAAGGATATCTCGTGAATTCCACCTTTAAATCTTCACCATCTCCAAAATGGATGAGGAATATTTTCCTATCGAATTTTCTTTCCAGGTGTAAATCTCTTATGCCGGGAATGGTTCGTAAAAAGCTGAGAATTACTTCTCCATTGACTGTATCTTCAGAGAAGAAATCAAGGTCATCTGATAGGCGGTGTTGAAGATAAAAGGCAGCTAAAGCAGTGCCCCCTGTCATATAAAATTCCCCGGCCTCAGACCATCTTTTGAACTTATGCAATAGAAGTTTCTGTTTTTCGTTTAGAATCGGGTTATCCCTTATCTTTTCCGTCTCTTTCATCCCATGCCTTTTTGTATTCTTTTATAAGAATCTTTGTTGTTTTATCTATCTTTAGTTTTTCGATATTCTTGTAGAGGTTCATTACTGTTTCTCTGTCCCTGCCATACATAGGAAAGAAGTCGGCAAGCCTCTGAAGTTTCCAGAAGAAATCATTCGGGGCTTTTTTATAATCCCAGAGAAGCTGTTTCGGTATCCGTATCATTCTCGTCTATCCCTTTCCTTTGCCTAAAGGTATGATAAGGATTTTATCATACCTGCAGGTTTGACAAAAGATATTCGTCTCATAGTCTATGAGTTGTTTAAGGATGTTCTATCCTGTACCAACCGTTCCCGAACACTGCATCTTCCCCCACATGTACATATTCGCCAAGAATAATTAATGGCAAGAATTCCTTAAGATTCCCTTCAAAGGTAATGTTGCCGATAAATCCGCTCTGGTCGTGATCAATATGCTGGGTTCTACTCTTTCGTTTGATATCAATCCACCTGAGATTCACATCTCTTCCCTTAACTTCCATTGCCCTCTCCGCCAACCCTTTGAAATCAACATCAATCGGGCTGCTGCAATAAGTTACTGAAAGGGCGTTTATTCTGTCTCTCAACCTCCTTATGAGATGATGGAATTCAGGAACTCTGACGACATTGCTTTTTCCTTTTTCTCCTGTGGGATTGTATCTGATTCTGGTAGGGGTAAAAAAATGAAGTTCTATCCTGTGCCGGTTTAGTTTTTCAGCATATTCAAGAAGCTCTTTCCCGGATATTAATTTCTGAATGTTTCTTACTGTATTAGATTCATTGTCATAAATGGATTCTGAAATAAGGGGGATAAAGTGGGGTTTCGCCAAAGGGGGATTAAAGGGGATTATGCTTATATTATTCAGACTGAATTTACCTCTGTTTAAACCGATTCCCATCTTCCCAAGTTCGTTAATAGCGACAATTACATAAGGCAGGTAATTTATCCTATCGCCTATAAGAATCATATCAAATGAAAATGGTTTATTCACTGAATATTCCGTATCTTTCTCAAGAGGCGGCTTCAGGACATATCCCCGGGGGACATTCTGCAGTCTCTTCGCAGGATTTATGCCGACAGGATTGAATATGAGCGTATAAGCGCATTTTTCCTTCAGGATACAGGAATCACAGCTCGCTTTTTTATCCATCGAACAGACAAGTTTTCTCAGGGAGCTGCCGAAGGCGCCCCTCAGTACGCTGCCCTTATTAAATGCCGGCATTTTTATTACTCCTTGAGGAATTAGCGAGAATCTGTAATGGGCGAGTTTGAAGGCTCGAAGCATAGGCAATTATACATCAAAAATACATAAAAGAGGCGGATCTGATTTCAGACCCGCCTCTTTATTATAGACACAAAACTATTTTTTAATATTTTAAAAACTGATATTAACCTCGAAATACGGCCAGTAATCGTGCTGGAACTTCGAGCTTCCAAGTATGGAGAAATCTTCTCCATCCTCTTTGTCATGTTTGTCGTAAAGGAAATCCATATAACCCAGGCGAAAACGCACTTTGTTCTTGAAATAGTAATCATAGTAAATATCCCAGACCTGAGCATTGAAGGGATAAAATCCTACTGTTGATTTACCGGAAGGATCATAGAAATAGTTGCCGGCAGGCTGCAGTACAGTTCCCTTCCTTCTGTAACCACGATAATTGAAGGGATTGATCCATGCGTCACTGCCTTTTGCAAACTCAACAGTCAATTGCTGATTAGGAGTAATCAGATCACCTGTGTTGAAGCCAACAAACCATATATGGCCCGGGAAGCTGTCTCCTTCATATGTTATATCACTTCCGGTACCACCGCGCTTATACTTATGCTCTGGTATATCGAAATGGCTGTAATAGTAAGCTCCATAAAGCTGGAATCCAAAGAGTTGTGTATCAACATATGCTCCGGCCAGATAATAATTAGTATTAAAATCCGGAACATAACTTACCCCAGAGGTGTTGGGCATATGCCAGTCGTCCATAGTTAATCCATCCAGGACAACTTCAGTTGCCTTTCCGATCTTTACCTGTGCCTGTGCAAGAAATGCGTCAGAGTCTGCTTTTACTTCTAAATCATCTGTAAGTTGCATCTTTTTCTCATCATATTTCAGGTATCCAAGAATAATCCCTGTTTTGTCTTTAACCTTTGACTCATATGTTTTGAGTGTTGGAGCCTTTCCCGGTTCGCTTTGTTTTCCCCATAGTCTCGTATCTGTCCATGGGAGATTTGCCCTGTCAAGGGCGGTTTCCTGGGCATCCCATTTGATTAATGTTCCATCAATCTCAGAATCTATAAAGAGTCTTGGGAAAAGACTGCGTTCCTGGCGTGATGGTGGACCATCCAATCCGGGGAGACGTCCTATATACCATGTGCTGTTTATATAAGGTATTTTCTGTGTCATGTAGGCTTGCTCAAACCTTGCAGTGATATCATGTCCTATGCTCGCTTCAAAAGAGTTTCTCTTGTTAAATGGATCGGTTGCCGTATCATCAAAGGCGCCCCATCGCTTGTTTATGGTCAGACGTGCATAAAAATCGGTCCAATCAGGAAAAACTTCAGCATGAGCGTTTAATCTAATCCTTAGAGGGAAAGAGGTCTCATCGCGCCATTTAAGATCTTCACCGGGTTGATTTGTGCCATAAAAGCCCTTATCTGTAGTGGAATTTTCTATCATTATACGAAAGCGGGCTTCCCCACTGAGTTCGATAAGGTCCTTTAATGACTTCTTTTCAGCCTTTTTCTCAGCATCTTCAGCCTTGATCGAGGTTTCCTTCTGTGTCTTTTCCAGGTCTTCCAGCCTTTTCATGAGTTTCTGTATCTCGCCCTTGAGCTGTTCTATCTCAGAAGACGGGTCTGCTGCAATAGCAGGTAAAATCCATACCGAAAATAAAAAAACAAAAAGCGACAGAAAAACACATAATCTTTTCATGATACCTCCTTTTTGGGGTCTCTTTTATTCCCTATCCGATGCAAAAATACCATTTTTATTTTTTAAGGTCAATACTTATTTTTTTTATTAAAAATTTTTATATCTAACGATTCTTATGGTAGAAGCCTTTAGAATTATTATTCCGAACGAAGTGAGTAACCTCGTCTTAAGTGATAGAGATTGCCACGTCGCTCCGCTCCTCGCAATGACAACCTTTAAAGAATCACTCAATTTGCTCCGAAAATAGGGCAGGCATCTTGCCTGACAAACGAGGCAGGATGCCTCGGCTATTTTCTTCCCTTGTCATCCTTCGACAGGCTCAGGATGACAAATGTCATGGTGAGCTTGCCGAACCATACCCATGTTTGGCAAAGGGCGAGGAAAGTTTTTTTTATTTAGGTTATATATGCATTGGTTCGTAGACTATGTAGTATCTGTGTATAAAGTCGTATTTTGTCATTATCCGGCTTGACCGGATAATCCAGAACATATTGAAAATACTGGATTCCCCGATCAAGTCGGGGAATGACGGATTATCTGAACAGCAGTTTATACACAGACTCTATGTAAATTGAATGCAGATTTATCAGAATCAGTGTTAAGGTCTTGTTGAATATATAAGGTAAGTCTCTATGCTGTTAGGTTAGGTCTATCCTTTTTTAATACCTTCTCTGGCAATCGCTATCTTTCCAGTCCTGACAAACTCCTTAATACCCATTGGTTTAAGGAGTTCGATAATCGCCTCTATCTTCTTTTCATCTCCCGTAATCTCTATTGTATAGGTTGTCTGGCTCGAATCCACAATCCTTCCCCTGAATATCTCTGCAAGTCTGAGGACTTCCGCCTTGTCTTCTTGTTTTGGTGCAGTCTTTATCATCACCATCTCCCTCTCAACATGGTCAAGTTCGGTCATGTCAACAACCTTTATAACATCTATAAGCTTATTGAGCTGCTTCGTTATTTGTTCTATTATCTGGTCGTCACCGCTTGTAACTATGGTCATGACTGATATCTGCGGGTCTATCGTCTCTCCGACAGAGAGGCTCTCAATGTTATACCCCCTGCCACTGAAAAGCCCTGCAATCCTCGAAAGAACACCGAACTTATTTTCAACAAGAAGCGAGATTGTATGCCGCATTTATTTCACTGCCTTAAGCTTCTTTTCAGCCTTTTCTTTAGGTTCTTCAAATAACATCTGGTCTATTGACGCACCTGCGGGCACCATTGGATATACCTTCTCCATCCAGTCCACAATGAAGTCCATAAATACCGTCTTCTTTATCTTGAATGCCTCTTTCAATAAAGGCTCAACCTCACTCGGTCTCGTGGCCTTTAAACCGACAGCACCATAAGCCTCTGCTACCTTAACAAAATCAGGCACGGTGTCAGTATAAAGATGGGTATATGAATATCTTTTATTAAAGAAGAGTTCCTGCCACTGTCTAACCATGCCGAGGTACTGGTTGTTAAGTATGGCTACCTTCACGGGAAGCTTGTGGAGAACGGCAGTCGCAATCTCCTGTATATTCATCTGTATGCTTCCATCGCCTGCTATATCAATCACAAGCTTATTCGGATGTGCAAGCTGTGCACCTATTGCAGCGGGAAAACCATAACCCATTGTCCCGAGGCCCCCTGATGTCAGCAGGGTTCTCGGTTTATCAAATTTATAGAACTGCGCTGCCCACATCTGGTTCTGGCCAACCTCGGTTGTAATGATTGCGTCTCCTTTTGTAAGTTCATAAATCTTTTCAACAACAAACTGAGGTTTTATCACCTCATCGCTATAGGTATATGTCAATGGCCTATCTTTTTTCCATGCATCTATCTGCTTCAGCCATGCTTTACGAACCTCACCCCATTGCTCCTTGACCTCTTCCTTCAGAACCCTGTTTAAGACCGCAAGAACCCTCTTTACATCCCCTACTATTGGAATATCCACACGCACATTCTTTCTTATAGAAGTTGGATCGATATCAAGATGGATTATCTTTGCATGAGGAGCAAAGGCATCAATCTTTCCCGTTACCCTGTCATCAAATCGCATACCTATTGCAATTAGCAGGTCAGACTCCTGTATCGCCTTATTTGCATAATAAGTGCCATGCATTCCGGGCATACCGAGAGAAAGTTCATGGGTTCCGGGAAAAGAACCAAGCCCCATCAAGGTCATCGTAACAGGAATATCTGTATATTCAGCAAGTTCTCTGAGTTCCTTAGAACCGCCGGAGAGTATCACACCGCCACCAGCAATAATAACCGCCTTTTTTGAATTTGCAATCAGATGTGCTGCCTGGGTTATCATCCATTTATTGCCTTCATAAGTAGGATTATAGCTCCTGATTTTTATCTCGGGCCATGTGAACTCTGTCTTTGATGCTGTTACATCCTTTGGGAGGTCTATTAACACAGGTCCAGGACGGCCTGACATTGCGATATAAAATGCCTCTCTTACAATCCTTGACAGGTCTTTTACATCCTTTGCGAGATAATTGTACTTTGTGCATGGTCTTGAAATGCCGACAATGTCAGCTTCTTGAAATGCATCATTGCCTATGAGCATAGTCGGCACCTGTCCAGAGAATACAACAAGCGGGATAGAATCCATTGAGGCAGTGGCAATACCGGTTACTGTATTTGTAGCGCCCGGGCCAGAGGTTACAAGCACAACACCAGGTTTCCCTGTTGACCTTGCATAGCCATCTGCTGCATGAACTGCTCCCTGTTCGTGCCTTGTGAGGATTAACTGTATATCCTTATCGTCATAGAGGAGGTCAAATATATTAAGGATAACACCACCCGGATAGCCGAATATGTGCCTTATACCCTCTCTCTTCAGACACTCAATTAATATCTCCGCACCTGAGGTCTTCATAAGCCATTATTACTCCTTTAAAAATTACATAATTTTAACACAAAACATAATCAATATGTCCACAGGTAAAAACTGCAGAACTGTCCTTTTCGTTTTCTTGACTAAAAAGCCAAATCACAGTAGAATTTTTATGAGATGCCTCTTTAGAATGTTGGATTTTTAACTCATGTAAGACTTTTTAAAAGGGGCTTTAAAATAATTACTCCAGTACAAAAAAAGAAATTCTCTAAGTGTTTTCTATTACTCTTTATACTCTATTTTGAAACAAATATGACCTTTGTGACTGCGATGGAATTTTTGGCAAAATTGCTATTTGATCCGGAAAACGCAATATGAAAGATGAAAAGAAGACAAAACAACAACTTATAAACGAATTAGTGGAATTGCGTCAACGAATCGCTGAACTGAAAGCATCAGAAACTCAGCATAAGCTGGAAGAAGCTTTTAAAGAAAGTGAAGAGAGAGCAAAAGCACAATATAAAGGAATACCTATACCAACTTATACATGGCAAAAAACCGATAATGACTTTATTTTAATAGACTATAATCATGCTGGTGAAGAGATAACTCAGGGAAAAGTTTCTGACTGGCTTGGTGCAAAACTAAGTGAAATGTATAAAGATATGCCTTATGTAATAGAAGATATGGGGGAATGTTTTAATAAAAAGACAATAATAAAGACCGAAATGCTTTATAAATTCAGATCTTTTAATAAAGAAAGGTACTTTATTGTCCATTATTCATATGCGCCACCTGATCTTGTCCTTGTACATACCGAGGATATCACCGAGCGCAAGCGGACGGAGGAGGCACTGCGTGAGAGTGAGGAGAGATATCGTACCATTTTTGAGGACTCAAGAGATGCTATCTATATTACCAGCCGGGATGGCAAGTTCATTAACTTCAACCCATCCGTGCTGGATCTCTTCGGATATTCTAAGGATGAGATGATGGAGATAAATGCACAACAAATATATGCTAGTTCTGCTGATCGGGATAAATTTCGGCAGGAGATAGAACAAAAGGGGTCTGTAAAAAACTACAGTGTTAAACTCCGTAAAAAGGACGAGACAGAGATAGACTGCCTCCTCACATCTACTATCTGGAAATCCATTGACGGAACCATCCTTGGATATCATGGTATCATCAGAGATATTACAGATATAAAGAAGGTAGAGGATCAGCTTATATATTTAAGCCTGCACGACCCCCTTACAGGACTATATAATCGTGCTTATTTCGGGGAGGAGATGAAACGTATAGAAAACGGACGCTACGATTCAGCAGCTGTAATAATGTGTGATGTGGACGGACTTAAACTCGTCAACGATGCATTAGGTCATCACGCTGGAGATGATTTGCTTATTGCAACAGCAAATATTCTCAAGGAATCTTTTCGTGAGAGCGATGTGATAGCCAGGGTTGGAGGTGACGAATTCGCCGTGCTTGTAGCAAACACTGACAGCAACGCCATAGAAAAGGCCTGCCACCGGATTCAGAATGCCGCAGCAAGGTACAACTTGGCAAATCCTGTACTACCCTTAAGTGTATCTATGGGGTTCGCTGTCAGTATCGGGACACCTATCATTATGGGTAGCCTCTTTAAAGAAGCGGACAATAACATGTACAGAGCAAAGTTACAACATAGCTTGATTGCCCGCAGTACAATCGTCCAGACCCTCATGAAAGCGCTGGAGACGAGGGACTTTATAACAAAAGGGCATGTAGATCGTTTACAGAAGCTGGCAATTGCTTTAGCTCAGGCTATTGGCCTTCCGGATCAAAGAGTAACTGACCTGCGCCTTCTTGCCGAATTTCATGATATTGGCAAAGTAGGCATACCCGAACACATCCTTTTTAAGCCAGGTCCCCTTACGCCAGAGGAAATTATTGAAATGCAAAAGCACTGTGAGATCGGCCACCGCATTGCTATGTACACGCCTGACCTTGTTCCCATTGCCGATTTGATTCTCAAACACCACGAATGGTGGAACGGTGAAGGCTATCCCCTCAGCATTAAAGGAGAAGATATCCCGATTGAATGCCGCATACTATCTATCTGCGAAACCTATGAAATCTTAACCAGCGATCGCCCTTATCATAAGGCGACGTCCCACGAGGAAGCCGCGGCTGAACTAACACGTCACTCTGGAATCAAGTTTGACCCTGATCTTGTATCTAAGTTCATACAGGTATTAGAAAGCATAAGAGAATAAGAATTTTGTAAAATCATAAAAGAGCAAAAATGTCATTCCGAACGAAGTGAGGAATCTTTTAAAATCAATGTGTTTAAAGACCCCTCGCTTTGCTCGGGGTGACAAAAGGGGACTTCTACAAGAGCCTCGAAATAATAAAAGGGTAAATATGGAGCTTGAATATCAATGAAAGAACTCAGGAGACGATTGATACTTTCTGCGGTACTGATAGTTTTTATTATCTCCTTTGGTACCACCGGGTATATGGTTATAGAAGGATGGAGCTTTTTAGATTCCATTTATATGACTGTAATAACCCTAACCACTGTCGGTTATAAGGAAATAAAAGACTTATCTTCCACTGGAAGGTTGTTCACAATTACCCTTATAATAAGCGGTGTGGGCACCGTGCTTTATGTGCTCAGAACAGGTGCTCAATTTATCTTAGAGGGAGAACTACAACAACTATTCGGGAGGAGAAGATTGGAAAAGAAAATCAGTGGGTTAAAAGGCCATTATATTATCTGTGGCTATGGGAGGATGGGAAAGATAATATCCAAGGAACTGAAGAAGGAGAATTTAAATTTTGTCGTCATTGAAAAAAAACCAGAAATACTTGAGGAAAAAGAAGATGTTATTTTTCTTGAAGGTGATGCCACAAAGGATGAAATCTTAAAAGAGGCCGGGATAGGAAGAGCAAAATGCCTGATATCAGTACTACCTACTGATGCAGAAAACCTCTTTGTTGTTTTGAGTGCCAGGGGGCTGAATCCCAGCATCTTTATAGTTGCAAGGGCTGGGGAAGAAGGTTCAGAGAAAAAACTGCTCAGGGCAGGCGCTGACAGGGTTGTATCGCCATATTACATTGGTGGACTCAGGATAGCACATACAGTATTGAGGCCTGCGGTTGTAGATTTTATAGAATTTGCCACAACGAGTGGTAATATTGATTTACAGATAGAGGAAGTACCTATTCATGGAAATTCCAGACTTGCAGGACTCACACTGGATCAGTGTGGTATTGGGAGAGACCTGGGAGTTATAATCGTAGCCATCAAGCAACCGAGCGGTGAAATGAAATTCAATCCCACATTCAGTAGTACTATAAATGCAGGAGATACATTAATAGCTGTCGGTGAAATATCAAAACTAAAGATGCTCGAAAATATGGCAATGGGTTAAACCCCGTTAGAAGGGGGGGACTTTAAAAGCGGGGCTTTCTAACGGGGTAAAAAATAAAGCCATCCTGATCCCGGTTCACCTCATCACCGCCCCACTTCCAGCAGAACTGACCATCCTTGCATATCTCGAAAGATAGCCTTTTGTTATCTTTGGGTTCAGAGGCTTCCATTTCTTGAGTCTATCTTTTATCTCCTCGTCAGATAAAAGTACATCTATCTTCCTTTGGGGAATATCAATCCTTATCCTATCCCCATCCTTGAGGATTGCTATTGTACCGCCTTCCATTGCCTCAGGTGATATATGTCCTATGCAAGGGCCTCTTGTGCCACCTGAAAACCTCCCGTCTGTTATCAATGCGACTGAGTCGCTTAAGCCCATCCCTGCAATGGTTGCTGTTGGAGAAAGCATCTCCCTCATGCCAGGGCCTCCTTTTGGCCCTTCATATCTTATAACAACAACATCACCTGCTTTTATCTTTCCGTTAAGGATTGCCTTCATGCCGTCTTCCTCTGAATTAAATACCTTTGCTATGCCTTCAAACCTCATCGTGTTTTTGCTTACAGCAGACTGTTTAACCACAGCGCCATCTGGTGCGAGGTTGCCCCTGAGTATTGCGATACCACCCTCTTTGTGATACGCCTTGCTAACAGGCCTTATAACATTTTCATCTATCACCTCAGCAGAATCAGCAATCTCAAGGATTTTTTTACCGCTAACCGTTATGTTGTTATGTAAGCTATTCCTCAACCTTTTTATTAAAGCAGGAATCCCACCTGCCCATTCAAGGTCTTCGAGGTAATGCTCACCGCCTGGCAGCATGTTGGCAAGATGGGGTGTCTTTCTGCTTAATATATCGAATGTCTCGAGTGGAAGCGCCACTCCTGCCTCATAGGCTATTGCAGGAATATGAAGAACGGTGTTCGTTGAACCTCCAAGTGCAAGATCAACTATTATTGCATTTTCAAACGCCTTTCCTGTCATTATTCTTCTTGATGTTATATTCTTCTTTATTAATTCAACAATACGTTGTCCGCTCTCGAAGGCAATTCTCCTCTTATCAGCAGAAACAGCAAGCGAAGTGGCACATCCTGGAAGACTCATGCCGAGTGCCTCTGTAACACATGCCATTGTGTTTGCAGTGTACATCCCCTGACACGAGCCGGCACCCGGACATGCACACATCTCAAGGGCCTCAAGTTCATCCTCCTTTATCAAACCTTTTTTAAATTTTCCAATTGCCTCAAAGGTGTCGTTAACAAGCGACAGTCTCCTCCCTCTAAGATGACCGGAAAACATGGGACCGGCAGTAACAACTATTGAGGGTATATTTATCCTTGCAGCGGCCATAAGCATCCCGGGGGTAATCTTGTCGCAATTTGTAAGAAGCACAAGACCATCAAACTGATGGGCCTCGGCAATCGTCTCCACCATATCTGCAATCAACTCTCTCGATGGGAGTGAATAATGCATACCTGTGTGTCCCATCGCAATACCGTCACAAATACCAGGAAGCCCAAAAAAGAAAGGATAACCGCCAGCAGTATGCACCCCTTTTTCTATAAATCTTTCAAGGTCTCGCATACCTATATGACCAGGAATAATATCGGTAAAACTTGTTGCAATACCAATAAATGGTTTTTTCATCTCGCTTTTCGAGATGCCCGTTGCATAAAGAAGTGCCCTGTGCGGGACGCGCTCAAGCCCCTCTTTTATTATCTTGCTCCTCATAAAAAAACCCTCCCTGAAAATTTGGATCGAGAAATGACAGTTCTTATTAAGGTTCTCATAATTGAATAGACATTATTCAGAAAATCTCCCCTTCCCCCTCTTTGCCATCCTTCGACAGGCTCAGGATGACAAATGTCATGGTGAGCTTGTCGAACCATTCCTCCCTTTGGAAAAGGGGGGTTAGGAGGGATTTCTTAAATCAATGTACACATTATTTTGAGATTATTAATAATTCATACTCTTAATTTTTAGAATGGCTCTTTTTATATTCTCTTATAAGTTCTGCCATCCTGTCCTTTTTGAGAAGTTTCTGTTTCTGAATCTTTTTTCTCTCAACCTCTTCCTCTGGGGTAAGATAGCGTTTGTTGTCAATCTCGGCAAGAAGTGTATCAAGACTTCTGTGTTCTTCACTGAGCCTTTTGAACTCATCATTTTCCTTTTTTAAGAGTTCAACAATTTGCTGTTCCTTCAATTTTACCTCCTGTTTTTAGCGAAGAATATAGCCCTCAGTTTCGCATAGATGAGAGGTTATCATTATATCTCCTTGACAATTCTTTCTGCAAGTTTGTATGAATTCTCTATACAATCATTTACTCCTATCCCGCGATAGGCATTCCCTGTAATGTAAAAGCCCTTAAATTTATTACAGATCGTGGCAATTGTTTCAAGCTTTTTTTCATGACCTAATGAATATTGTGGTATCCCCTTTTTGTGTGTATAAACCTTTGCAAAATCGGGCTGCACAGTTATCTCCATGATATCCTTCAGTTCATCCATAACTAAATTTATCGTCTTGTTTTCGTCCTGAAGTGCAAGTTCAGACATTCTGACACCACCGAGCATGCTCCTGAGCAGCACGTACCCTTCGGGTACCCTATTGGGGAATATGCTTGAATCCCATAGTGTCCCGAGTATCCTCCTGCCCTCTTTGTAAGGAATCAGGAAACCAAATCCATCGAGGGAATGGCTTATTTTATCGCGTCTATAGCCAAGACACACAACGGAAATCGAGGGGTAAAATATCTCATTGAGGGTTGAAGATAATTGTTTGTCAATATCTCTTAACATCTCTGAGGTTTCATACGATGGTGTTGCTAAAACAACTGCCTCCGCCTCAATATTTGAGCCATCTGAGACAAAAACGATATATGTCTTCCCTTTTTTGTCAATTGAGATTGCCCTTGTACCTGTTTTTACCCTTTTACCAAGATAACCCGTGAGGGCATCTATCATCGTTTCCATTCCGTCGTAAAAAGAAGTAAGAACTCCACCAGGTCCGGCTCCCACCTTTTTACCTGTTTTTTTCGCTTCTTTCTGGAGTTGTATCATAGCCCGTATAAGGCTTCCGTACTTCTGCTCAAGATTGTATATTACGGGGAAACAACTCTTCAGGCTCATCTTTTCAGGGTCTCCTGCATAAATGCCCGACGCCATTGGATCGATTAATTTTTCAAATGCCTCTCTGCCGAGCCTTCTTCGTGCAAATTCAGCAAGCGTTTCATCTTTTCCGCTTCCTTTTGGTGTGAAGATCTCCCAGATGACCCTAAGTCTACCGGCGAGGGTCAGGAGGTTTGAAGAGAAGAAAGAAAAAGGCGATTCAGGTAAACGATGGAGTTTCCCATCTGAGAAGATAAATCTTTTTCGTGCGTTCTCGTTACTTCTTAATGGACTGAGGGAAAGCCTTGAGACAAGCTCAAGTGTCCTCGGCCTGTTATTGAGGAAACCATTGACACCACTTTCACATAGGAAACCATCCACCTTATCAGTCCATATCTTGCCGCCAGCCCGTTTCTCAGACTCAAGGATGATGATTTCAGAAGAAGGCTTTTGCTGAAGGAGAAAGTATGCCAGAGAAAGGCCGGAAATCCCTCCTCCAATAATAACCAACCTCATTTTATTTTAAAATTCATTCCACCCGGCATCTGGAATTGAAATTTCTTATATCCCGCAGGAACCTCAAAGAGGCTGTCTGGCTGTGAACCAATCTTTATATTTTTGAATTCCTGGATCCATGACCCGTCAACTGCAGACGTCTTTACTGGGAAGTTTATGTCTGTTGCCCACCACTGATATACCTGATGCTTTTCATTGTCTGTTTTATAAGTAATCAGATATTTTTTCGTTGGGTGTCCATCTATCGTCTCGTTCCCAACATGTTTTCTCTCTATCTCACCCTCAAACTTTTCTTCCACTTTTGGTTTGTTTTTCAGGTCGAAGGGCATCTCCATATACATCCTCTCATTATGCATGATATTCCATATAACCTTTTTGTCTATCCTTGTTATCATGCTCACCTTTTGTGGAGACTCCATATCCATCCTGAACCTGTCAGCCTTATAGTAGATTTTACCTGTAGTCTTAGCAGTCCCTTTATGGGTCGTGATTGTGTCGGCAGAGAATTCTAAGGCAAAAGTCGTCCCTGAAAATAAAAGGATAAATAATAAAAGGATAAAAAACTTTTTTATCATCATAATCCTCCTCTCTCATTGGCTAACTATGTTAAACCGATTTGGGTAATTAGTGTCTGTCCATAAACCAAGAATCAAGTCGTCCGTCATTCCCCGACTTGATCGGGGAATCCAGAACCTTTTGAAAACACTGGATTCCCGCTTAAGGACTGCCAGAATGACAGAGAGCAAAAGTTAATTTATACACAAACACTAATTAGATGAATTGTATGCCTTAAAATTATTTTTGTCAATTACGCGACAGCCTCTCCTATAACTATCTGTGGTAAGATATTCTATTTGGTAAATATTTAAGGAGGGTCAGCTCAGGAGTGAATGAGGCACAAATGAAGGAGCCTAAAAAAGTAAGAAGAATTTTATATTTTTTAATTTTTACGGCCATTATCAGCCTCATTATATTCATTTCGAGAGGCCCTTACATATCAAACGGCCTTAAGAGGATTATACTCCCTGAATTAGAAGATGCACTCGGACAGAAGGTCATGGTGCAAAAGATTTACATCAATGTATTCCCATTATTTATAGAGGCAAGGGATATGAAGATTTTTGATGAGGACGGCAACAGGATAGTCTTCGCCAAAAGGGTAAAAGGTTATATAGGACTTTCAAAACTTTTAAGCAGGCAACTTTCAATTCAGAGGCTTGTAATAAAGGAGCCGGATATTTCCACAAATAGGGACCAACTCAACGAAATAATTAAGAGTGTCAAAACATATCTCGAGAAGGAGAGAAAAACAGCATTTAAGGTCAAGATAAAGGTAATCGAGGTTATTAATGGTAATGCTTATCTCAGAGATGATAATTTAAAAGGCGAGATGGGCATCAGAGGGCTTGGAGGTGAGTTAATCATAGGAAAAAACCCGAGGCTTAAGACGACGATAAAAGAGCTTACTATTGAAGAAGAAGGATGGCCTGATATCAAATGTGATGTAAATGCCTCAGTAGTATTAAATGACGACAGAGTTGAGATAAATCACCTTGAAGTCGGTTCCTATGGCTCCAGATTTAAGGGTGAAGGTTTTTATTCCAAAGATAAGGGCGCCCTGAAAACCGAGATAGCCCTGATTGTTGATTCTGTAAAGCGTATTTTTAACCTCAAACAGAGAGGTGATGGAAAAATCTTTGCAAAGGGTGAGGTAAGACTTGATAAGATTTCAAATTTTAAATTTCAAATTTCAAATTTCAAAGACCTTTTTGTAGATTTAAAGGTCAGCGGTAATTTTTATATCGAGACATTAATGGAACTGCTTAAGGTAGAGGAGAAAGTAGAGGGGCTTGTTGATTTCCATGGCAAGATAAATGGGCATCTTTCTGATATCTCTGGAAGGGCCAGGGCAAGGCTTCGAAATGGCAACCTTTTCGGTGTTGATATAGATTCACTCAGTTGCAATGTTCTTTACAACAACAGAATAATGAGAGTTGAAAAAGGTGACGCATTGTTATATAACGGCACAGCCAAGGCTGATGCATCTTTTAATCTTCCCGGTGCAGAATCTTTTACACTGAATGTAAAGTTCAGCTCAATAGATAGCAGCGCTGCACTCAAACTAATAGGATGGGAGCCTGAGATACCCGCAGGCAAGGTAGACGGGGAGCTTGCAACATCAGGCAGCACATTTAACCCGGATGGATGGTTTGTATATAAGGCGCATAAACCCTCCACTGAAAATGTCCTCGGCAGAATAAAAGATATTAAAGGAACCTATTCAGTGCGGAATGACATATTGACATTTTCAAATCTACAATTAAATACGTCTCTGTCAAATCTTACTGTTAATGGTACGGTTGATATCGCAAACAGAACTCTTAACCTCAAAAACAGGCTTCGTACAGATGATATCTCAGATTTTACACTGCCTTATTACAGAGGAGCTAAAGGCCACGGGGTTTTTTCTGGAGGCATAACCGGTTCATTTGATAATCCAAAAATATCAGGAAGGGCTGGTATATCTAATGTCTTATTGGAAGGTTATCGTGTGGAGAATGTTACGTCTGACTTCTCATATGATAAAAATCTTCTTAACATCCATGAATCTGTTTTCAGGTCACCGGACGAGGAACATAATATAAAAGGTAAGATATTCTTTCCGGAAGCAAAGGGGCTCTTTGATCTCTCAATGCCGGTGTATAACCTCAGGGCATCACTCAAGAATGCGGAGTTCGGAAAGGTTATTCAGATTTTCTATAAAGACTTCCTGGCAAAAGGAAGATTAAATGCTGATCTAAAGATAGGGGGAAAGGATAAAGATGTTGATATTTCTGGAAATACATCAGTAGAGAAGGCATCGGCATATAATATCCCATTTGATTCTGCATCCATGGCTTTTTCATATACAAATAAAGAGCTTTCTTTAAAAAATATTTTTGTCATGAAGGGTAAATCTACCCTGACTGCAGAAGGTAAGCTCTTACCCGATAAAAGATTCTCTTACAGGGCCTCATCCAAAAAGTTCTTGATAAAGGACATAGGGTTAGATCGCATGCCTGATGATGCTGTTTTAAGCCTTCAATCAGAAGGTCACGGTACTTTTGAGAATCCTACTATTATACTGAGTGCTAAGGTTGCCGGCGGTACTTTTAAAGGGAGGAATATGGGTAGCGGCACTATAAATGCTACGATTAAGAACAGAGATATTTCATTAAACGCTGCGTTGTTTAATGAAAAAATGAAGCTTAGTGGTAATGGACATCTTGACGATAAATTGCCATGGAGTGCTGAACTTTATATCCACCCGGGCAGATATGATTTTATTGTAAGCTCGATTCTGAAGGATGTGCCGGAAGACCTGCAGTTTGATCTTGAAGGCCGGGTAGATATGAAGGGGGACAGAAAAAACATTACTGCCTCGGTAAATATAAATCATTTGACACTTTCGCTTTTTGGACAAACTTTTTTAAACGATTCCGATATACATCTTTTAGTTAATAACAGGAATTTTTCTTTCACAGCATTCACAATCAAGAGCGACTCAACTTCGTTCAGAGTTAAGGGAGGTTTAGAAATTGGTAAAGAATACAATATTTCCCTCGATGGAAGCTCTTCTCTTGCACCATTTAAAGGCCTTTCAAAGAAAATAGGGTATCTGAAAGGAGATACTGACTTTGTTATTACAATTTCGGGTAAATGGGAAAAACCTAACATAAATGGAGGCGTGAAAATAGCGAATGTCTCCTTCGGGTTAAGAGACTATCCTACTTACATCAGTTCGATAGATGGCTATCTCACCATAGACGAAGACAGGATTATTTTGAAGAATCTTTCCGGAAAAATCGGAGGCGGTAATGTAAACATATCAGGGCTTGTCTACCTGCAGGCATTTCGTATAAAAAGATTCCACTTAGAGGCTAATCTCGATAATATAACAACATCGCTTACAAGAGATTTTAATATAAATTTTAACGGTAGTCTTCTATATAAAGGAACATCGGACGTCCAAAGCATTACTGGCGACATAAAGATAAACAGGGCATTGTACAAAGAAATGGTAGAGTGGAGAACATGGCTCCTATCGGCAAAGGCAAAAGAGAAACCCAAAGCTGAATTATCAGTGTTTGAAATGGCAGAACTTAATATAAGGATTTCAGGCAGTGACAATATCTCTGTTGATAACAATATTGCGAGGGCTTCTATTAGAGGAGACATGATATTAAAGGGGTCGCCATCAAGCCCGGCGCTTCTTGGCAGGCTTGAATCTACAGAGGGATATGTCTATTTCAGGAATAACGAATTCAGGATAATCTTTGCCAGCGCTGACTTCACAGACCCCAACAGGATCAAACCTGTTATAAATCTTTCAGCCGATACCGTTGTAAATGGATATACAATCAGACTAAATCTCGAAGGGCAGCTTGATCACTTCAATCTCTCCCTGTCGTCTGATCCCCATCTCGAAGAGGTTGATATCCTCGCCCTTCTCACAGTAGGCCAGGTAGGGAAACAACTTAAAGGCATTGAAGGAGGTATAGGCGCAGGAGAGGCAACATCATTTTTGACAGGCAGGGTACAGGATGTCCTTGAAGAAAGGATGAGGACCTTAACAGGTTTAGACAGGTTCCAGGTTGAGCCATATGTCTCAAAAATTACAGGTACAGTTGGCCCCAGGGTAACCGTATCGAAAAGGCTCATTGGCGACCGGTTATTTGTAACATATACAGCCTTAGTAGGTTCCACAGAAGAACAGATCCTTAAACTTGAATATTTACTCGATAAAAACACTTCCCTTATCGGATTCAGGGATGAAAAGGCAAGCATAGGAGGTGATATAAAGTTCAGGTTCGAGTTCAAATGAATAATAAATGGGAAGTGAGAAATAAGAAATGGGAAATGGGAAAGATTTTTGTTCCTATTCTTTACTTCTTACTTCTTATTTCTTATTTCCTAACTTTTATTGCTTCAGAAGCCGCAGGTGCAGTGGTTGATGAGATAGAAATCAATGGGCTTTACTCCATAGGTAAAGATGAACTCCTCTATCTCCTTGATATTGTTCCTGGGAAACCGTTGAATGAAGAAGGTGTAAGGTCAGGCATTAAAAGGGCCTTTCTCAAAGGTCTGTTTGAGGACATTTCTGTTGAGACACTTGATAGAGAAAAAGCAAAGGTTTTTATCAATATAAGGGAAAGAGATGTTATAAAAAACATTTATGTAGAAGGTGATTATGCCCTTCCCAAAAAGACCGTAAAGGGATTATTTCCTTTAAAGGAAGGACAGACCTTGATATGTGACATGCTTGAAAAAGCCGTGAGGGATATAAGGCATGAGATAGCAATGAGAGGGTTCCCCAATGCCGGTATTAATGCAGAGATCGAAAGATTAAAGGAACCATACAGGATAAATATACATCTTCAGATTAATACAGGTGAGCCAGAAAGGATAAAAAAAATAAAGATTTCAGGTGCAGACGATGAGGTAAAGACTGTGATGAAATTATCTGATGGAGATATATTCGACCAGTCAATTTTTAAAAAAGACCTCGATAGGATAAAGGCATACTATAAAAATAGAGAATACTTCAAACCTGTTATAGGACCATATACCTTTACTGATGGAATACTTGACATCTCTGTTAACCCGGGCAAACGTCTGAAGATCATTGTAGAAGGCAATAGCGCTATATCCACGAGGGCCCTTCTTAAAGAAATGCCATTTTTTGAGGCAGAAGACTTTGGTGACGATATTGTAGAAGAGGCCGTACACAAGATGCTATCCGTCTACCACAGGGAAGGATATCCCTTTGCGCAGATAGCGCCTATAGTAAACTCAAGCAATACTACTATAAGTCTCAATTTTTTTATATTTGAAGGAGTCAGGGTAGGTGTCAGGTCGATTAAGTTTAGTGGTATAAGTCTGCCAGAGAAGAATCTTAAAGAAATTATATCCCTTAAAGAAGGGGGTCTATATAACCCGGACCTCATCAGTACGGATAGAGAAACACTCAAGGATTTTTATAATGCACTCGGATACCTGACAGCGGATGTCGAAGAATTCCAGACAAATCCCCCACTCCCTCCTCTAAAATCCCCATCGGCTCCCCTTTTCCAAAAGGGGGTGGGGGGGGATTCGGAGGGATTGCCAGATGAAGTAGATATCATTATAAAGGTAAATGAAGGATTAAAGACAGAGATAGAGAGGGTAAATATTGTCGGGACAAATCTCGTCCCCGAGGCAGAGGTGAGAAATACAATTAATATAAAACCCGGTGATGCATACAATGACTTTGATATTTCTGATGCGAGATACAGGGTTATTGATTTATACAATACTTATGGTCTCATCGATGCCGTTGTGTCAATAAAGAGGGAGACCGTTGGGCAGAAGGTAACTATAACCTTCAAGATAGATGAAGGCACTGAAACATTTTTTGGTAAAACGATAATTACCGGAAATTATAAGACAAAATACATTGTGATAAAAAGGGAGTTAGAGCAAAAAGAAGATATGCCTTTTAATTATCATATCCTCACTAAAGAAAGACGGAACCTTTACAGATTAGATTTATTTACAGATGTTGATATGGAAATGCTTGACAAATATGACCAAAAAAGGGATGTATTGTTAAAATTGCGTGAGGGCAATGCAGGTGCGGTAGAAATAAGTCTGGGATATGCTGAATATGAAAGATTCAGGGGAATTTTTGATTTGAGTTACAGGAATCTCTGGGGCATGAACAAACAGTCTTCATTAAGGGTCGAACTAAGCACACTTGAAAATCGTTATACATTGCAGTATTACGAACCATGGTTTATGGATACACCCATACAATTCAGGGCGTTCTTACTCTATGAGTACAAAAAGGAAATAAATATAGATACCAGAGAGACTCGATACAGACTAACGAGGGAAACTGCTACTGCTGGTTTCGAAAAGAAAATCAGTGATGCTGTGAAGTCCGAATTGTACTATGAATTCTCTGTTGTCAACACATTCGATGTGCAACCTGATGTTGTCCTGAGCAGGGAAGACACAGGCACACTTATTATAAGTGGTATGAGGCTTGGAATTATCTATGACACAAGAGATAACCAATTTTATCCCAGCAAAGGAATCCTCTCAGGAATCTCGCTTAAACTTACCTCACCAATTTTTTTATCTGAGACAAATTTTATGAAACTTATGTTTTACGGCAATCTCTACCACGAACTCACCAGGAGGATTGTTTTCGCGATGTCTTTAAGGGGGGGCGTCGCTCAGGGGTATCATAAGACTGTTGAACTTCCAATTGTCGAGAGATTTTTTCTCGGGGGCAGAACAACTGTAAGAGGTTATGATCAGGATACCCTTGGCCCCAAAGGCTCCGATGGGAACCCTACTGGTGGAAATGCCTTTCTCATGGAAAATCTCGAAATAAGGACATCTCTGGGCAAAGGGTTAGGAGTCGTTGCCTTCCTTGACGGAGGCAATGTCTGGTTGAAGATTAAGGATATAAGGCCTGTGGATATTAAATTCACCGCGGGTCTTGGTTTAAGGTATAACACACCAGTTGGGCCTATAAGGATTGATTACGGTTATAAACTCCAGAGAGAACCTGGTGAGAGTATAGGCGAGATACATTTTAGTATTGGACATGCGTTCTGAGAAAGTAAAAAGCATAGAGCTAATAGCGAAAACTTTCACCCCCTCCCTAACCCTCCCCCCTCGAGGGGGAGGGATAGGTGGGGGGGGACTGTGTTCTGTGTTCCTTATCCTGTTATCTGTTACTTTTTTACTACTCTTTACTCTCTGCACTTTGCTCTTTGCTGAAATCAGGGATCGGGTAGTTGCATTTTTGGATAATAATGCGATAACGCTTAGTGAATTAGAGATGAAGTATGCAGACACAATAAAGGTAACCCCGAACGTGAAGAAAGAAGAGGTCTTAAATACAATGGTCAACAGATTACTCCTTATAAAAGAAGCAAAGAAGATTAAATTAGAGGCGCCCTCTGAGGATGAATTGCTGAAGGAGTATATTGATCTCAGGATACGGGCTTTTATCAGGATTAAAGAGAAAGAGATTGAAGATTTCTACAGGAAACACACCGACGAGTTTCAAGGAAAAGAATTTGATGCGATAAGAGATGAGATCGAAAACTATCTTACTGAGGAAGAATTAAACGAGCGTCTTAAACTACATATCAATGAACTCAGGGAGAAGGCATGTATCAAGATACAACTGAACCGAGATTTTGAAACCAAAAAAGATGGTGGAGAGTAACCTTTCAGTTATGAGTGCATGAATAGTTGCATATTGTTGTTCCCCTCTTTGACAAAGAGGGGTTAGGGGAGATTTTTAAATGATATTATAAAATCCCCCTCATTCCCCCTTTTCCAAAGGGGGATTTGTTAACCCGTAACTGAAGGGATACAGTGGAGATTAAAATCTATGAAAAGCTATCGCAAAGAGTTATGGTTTCATGTACCGACCCGCCGGGCTTTCATAAACATCACCCCTGATGTGGAAAAATGTCTCAGGGAAAGCGGCATTAAGGAAGGGCTTGTGCTTGTAAATGCCATGCATATAACAGCATCTGTTTTTATAAACGACGACGAATCAGGACTCCACCATGACTATGATGTCTGGCTTGAGAAGCTTGCCCCTCATGAACCTGTTTCCCAATACCGTCATAATGTAGGAGAAGATAATGCTGATGCACATATGAAACGGCAGATTATGGGTCGGGAGGTTGTGGTTGCTGTTACCAATGGGAAACTCGATTTCGGTACATGGGAGCAGATTTTCTATGGAGAGTTCGACGGCAGGCGGAAAAAAAGGGTGTTGGTGAAGATCATCGGGGAGTAAAGTTAGCACTCTTTCCCTATAGTCAGCGCCAATACCTTCTCGGCGATGCTGCGACTTTCATTCCGAAATTTTCAGATTGTCGATATGAGTTAACCATAACCCGAAAAGACCGGGTAATGAATAATCTATCACGCATTTGATTATGCTTGCAGCGATATAACAAGCTTCCTTTTGAGAGCCCTTGCAACTCTGTCGAGAAGCTCAAGTGATGGCATCCGTTTGTCTCGTGGACTTTCAAGCCTTGAAATAACCTGTTGGCTGGTGTTGATCTCCCTCGCCAATTGTGCTTGTGAAATATGCTGTGCCTTTCGTAAGAGAGCTATTTCCTGGGCAATTTTTCTCCGGGCTTCAGCCTTGTCGAAATAAATCTTGAACTCTTTGTCTTTCAAGTGTTTTTCAATATGTTTATCGAGGTCACTTTTCATTTCTTTTCCTCTCTCAATTGTTTCATTCTCTGTCTTGCAGTTACTATTTCATTCATGGGAGCTCTTGGGGTCTTTTTCAGGTAGGCATGGAGCAAAATCATTTCATTGCCTTTCAAGACAACATAGAATATCCGGTGCTGATTGCCATGCGCCTTTATTTTGAGTTCCCACAACTTGCCTTCTATTTGTCTAAAGTCAACCCCGACGGCATCCGTTCCATAGTGCTGTATACCATTGAGTGCGGAGAGTATTTCTGCACGTTCTTCCTTATTGTTAATGTCATCAATGTATCCTTCAACGGGAGCTTTGCCTGAGGGATTTCGCCAGTATTGGATAGTAAATTTCATTAATGATATTATACAACCAATTGGATGTATTATCAAACATAGGTCTACGAGCCCATATTTTTTGTCCCCTTCACCTTGAAAAAAGGGACGCAATAATTTTATATTTTGAAGCATGGAACCCTTTTCAAAGGAATCCCTAAGTTATCAGATAAGACATCTCAAACAGGTTGAGAGACTCTCAGCGTACCAAATCGCAAAACATCTCAACATTAGCAAAAGGCACGTTTTGATAGAACTCACAAGGCATTCTTGAGTGCGCCACTTCTTATTGCAGGCTCCAATGACAATACATTTGTCTACGGATTCCTACGAGACTTTCTGCTTCTCCGAAATGATCTGAGGATAAACGCGGGAATTGTTGTGATCTCGCGCGACTGCCGTGAGGTAGCGAATGAACAGGACATACAAAATGTTGGCGGTCTCCTCAAAGAGTTGGGTGTTTCAGTCGTCATCTCTGAAAAGTCGAGTGCTGTTGATATATGCCACAAATATGCTTTCAAGGCAGGGGCTATCTATACAGAGAATGATGCACTATTACAATTTGCAAGCGATAATCGAAATATCGTCAAAAGAAAGGCGAGGTCGGAATACGAATTTTTTGATTCGGATGCGGTAAAACGGAAATATGGCATCGAACCAAATAAAATGGCGACTTTTTTAGCGCTTACGAGTTCCTGAAAACGTTTCTTCGTAGGTGTAACCGAGAACCTTTCTATTTGATCTACTCGTCGTCAAAATTAATGGGTTCAGGTCAGAGACGCTGAACCAGCAATAGATTAAAAGCTTAAATTAGGATTATTTTGAGTCTTTTTTACCTCTTTTGATATTCCTGAAAATCTTTCAAAAGTTGACAACTTCATGGCCTTACGTGATAATTAGACATGATTAAATTTGAAAAATTACCAGCAAATATCCTGTTAAGAATCCCTGAAGTAAAATAGACTCTTATTCAAGATGATAATGTTGTTTTTGCATATATCTTCGGTGGGTTTGCTGAAGGTAAAGTCAAGCCTCTTTCTGATATAGACCTCTCTGTTTATCTGAGAGATAAAGACAACCTTGCAGAATATAAGCTTCGGCTTTTTGATAGGCTTTCGGATGCCCTTGGGACAAGCGAACTTGACCTTATAATACTTAATACAGCGCCCATCAGCATTACAGGTAGGATTGTACAAAATAGACAGATCCTTGTAGATAAAGACCCGCCAATCCGCCACACTTACGAATCACTCACAGTAAGAGAATTTTTTGACTTCAAGGTAAAAGAGGACGCCTTGTTTTTGATGAGGTACGGAATTGGTAGATAAGGCTATTATCCTTAGAAAGATTTCCGTAACATAACTCCACTTTGTTCTTGTAGTAAACACAGAGAGTTGATATTATTTTACCTATGGATACCAATGAAATACTTGAAAGAATAAGGCGGACAGAATCGCCTTTAAAAAGGCAACTTTTAATGGCTGCCCTTATTACAAATCTCCTTGAGCAAAAGGGTAAAGGTGCGCCGATTGTGATAGGTGGTTGTGCCCTGTCGTATTACACAAGAGAGGTTTATTTTACTGCAGATATAGATTTAGCCTATGCTGATAGAGAGGCACTGGATGCTGTCCTAAAGAGCATAGGTTTTGATAAAAAAGGCAGATACTGGATTAATGAGGATTTAAAGATAGCGGTAGAAGTGCCAGCGTCAGTTTTAGCAGGTGAAGACGCTCCTATTGAGATTGTTGAGTTTGAAGGAGGTCTTCAGTGCAATATTATCGGGATAGAGGATTTGATAATAGACCGCATGAATGCATGTAAATACTGGAAATCAGAGATAGACTGTGAGATGGTTGAACTTCTTATTAAAAGATATATAAAAGAATTAGACTGGGTTTATCTGGAGAAAAAGGCAGCACAACCAGAAAATAATGTCTTATCAGAACTTTTAGAATTAAAAAGGAAGGTTGAGTGAAGAAGATTAGAACAAGAAAATATGAAGATGTATCACCAGTAGAGTTTCTCCTCTTAAGGGATAGTCTTGGCCTCAGAAGATATAGAAAGACCACTAAAAGAGATGAGGAAGAAAGGAAAATTCTTATTGACCTTGGATTGAAAAAGATAGAAGAGAAGGAGAAGGATGATTTTATCTCTGTTGGGTATAAGAGAAGGAGACTGAAGATTTACAATAAATAGCTATGAGTCGTAGACTTCCTGAAGAATTCGAGGGGAAAGAGGTTATCCTACTATGTCTGGCCGCAAAACTCAGCGAAGCTAAAAAGATAGAAGGGATAGAAGAGAATGAAAAGGCTTGCTATCACAATGGGTGACCCAGGTGGGATTGGGCCTGAAATAATCGCAAAGGCACTCAATTCTCCTGAGGTCAAAAGATATTGTAATCCTGTGGTTGTTGGAGACGCATACGCAATGGAAGCAGCATTGAAACTCCTTAAGTTGCCTGTAAAATTAAAGATAATCAAATCACCTGTTGAGTCTAAGCCTACCAAATATGCGATCGATATTATTGATATGCATACAATAATCCCCCCTCACCCCCCTTTATTAAAGGGGGGAAGGGGGGATTATTTTGTAAAAAAATTCATTAAAAACAAGCCAACCGCAGAAGGCGGTTATGCTTGTGTGAGCTATATCAAGAAAGCTGTTAAGCTTGCATTAGACAAGCAGGTTGACGGTATTGTCACGGCTCCAATATCAAAAGAGGCATTGAAGATGGCCGGGTTTAAATGGCCAGGCCATACAGAGATGCTTGCTGAGTTAACGAAAACGAGAGACTACGTAATGATGCTTGTTGGAGGGCCATTAAGGGTTATTCTTGTCACAATTCATACTGCGTTGAAGAACGTACCTGATTTAATTACAAGGCAGAAGATATTAAAAACTATTCGTCTTGCAAAGAAGGCATGTAAAATGCTCGAGATTAAAAATCCGAGGATTGCTGTTGCTGGACTTAATCCGCATGCAGGAGAAGCAGGCATATTCGGAGATGAAGAAATAAAAAAAATTATTCCAGCTATAGAAGCAGCAACAAAAGAAGGGATTCCTGTTTCAGGTCCACATCCGCCGGATACTATTTTCCATAAGGCATATAAAGATGATGTCGATATTGTTATTTGTATGTATCATGACCAGGGATTGATTCCATTAAAGATGATCGCATTTGACAAGGGTGTTAATGTTACAGTTGGATTCCCATTTGTTCGTACATCACCAGATCACGGTACTGCCTATGATATTGCATGGAAAGGTATTGCAAATCCATCAAGCATGATTGAGGCAATAAAACTGGCAGCACAACTTAAGCTGTCGTAAAACCCCGGTGGAATTGCACACGGCGATACCATCAACAGGGTTTATCATCAGGGCAAGATAGGGGCATTCCTACGGGTAAAGAGGGTTCTCATTAGAAAAAGCAAGAAACTTACTTACCCAGTGAGCGTAATAGTGAACATTCTTTTTCGGGACCAGCCTGCGGGAAAGAAGAAAGTCCTGAAATTCAGGCAA
Source organism: Nitrospirota bacterium (assembly GCA_040756135.1). Taxonomy (GTDB): domain Bacteria; phylum Nitrospirota; class Thermodesulfovibrionia; order Thermodesulfovibrionales; family SM23-35; genus JBFLZS01. The sequence goes on along the minus strand of JBFLZS010000036.1, from coordinate 231 downwards.
AACTCTGTTTAATAATTTACCAAAAACTATAACTTATAAGAAATTCTTTTTAGGCAATATTATCAATAAAATAAGAAATAAAGCAATGAAAAAGTTCTCTATTCAGTAACCCTTCAGTGAAGCGTGGAGGATAAGAGCTTATTGGGTTGACGGCGGAGAAGGAGATGTCGGGAAGAGAAGTTTGAAAGGATCGAAGGTTATATCATATGCAAGCTGATCGAGGACTTTTTT
>JBFLZS010000035.1:0-32446 GCA_040756135.1 Nitrospirota bacterium | reverse complement strand
GTCTCCATGGTAAATATCATGTCAGACGCGTGCATCATTTCATAATTGATCAACAATATTATTCTCAACCTCAGCCTCTATTGACTTGTCTTTGAAGATTTGTCAAATGTGGAGACCTGACCCTGATATTCTGATATATGACCCTGATATTCTGATATATGCCCATTACCTTCACCCCCCCTTTAATAAAGTCTTTTGAATTCATTATACCAAAAACTTGGGGCAAGAGGTCAGAGGGATTAAGTGTTCGTTCACTTGAATCCTTCAGTGTGCTCAGTGGTTAATCCTACAAGATTTGACGTTTTAAATATTTCAATGGTAAAGTTAGGGGTAAGGGGTCAGATGAAACTTTTCATTCATGGATTTCAGATTGAGTCTTCTTGAAAAATATTATCTTTTCCCTTAATTACCGTATTATCTGACTCTTCAAGTTTACTAATAAATTTAGACATCTCTTCTTTGTTCAGGATCTTCTTTTTCAGCAAGGTCTTAAGGATTGTATGAACATTGACTGGTATTATTTCTTCCTTTAACGCAACTTCAAATGCCTTATGGTCATTTACAGCCATGATATATCCCTTCTTCTTAGCGATAGCTAAGGCTTCAAGCTCGCCTTTCCCAAGATATGGATACAACGACTTTAATCTCTCGTACTCTACGTAGTCATCTTTGTCAGGAATTATAAGGTCGAATTTCTTAAATATATCTTCTGGAAAACTATGACCATATTCTAAGGGTATTGAGAGTTCATCTTTGATTTTTGGGGTTATAGAAAGTTTTATTCCTGATAAAAGAACGATCAAAATATCAAGGCTCTTTGCTTTTGCAAACATACTGACAATGTCTGTATCGAAGATAATTGTCATTAATCTTTGAGGAGTAAAGATACACCCTTATCAAGGATATCTTTAGGAGGGGATTCTATTTCTATCTTTAATCCCCTTCTTGACAATTCATCTTTAAAGGATTCTATATCAAGAGTTGCAATTTCTGCTGCCTTCATAAGAGACACCTCTTTTGCTTTATAGAGCTCTATGGCAGCTTCAACTCTCAGACCAGGCTTATATATTAGTAATGCTCTAAGTGCATCTTCAAAGAGAGATTTCTTATCTTTATATATACCTTTCTTAATAAGTGCCTTAGCTTCCTTTTCTAATACACTCATGATTTCCCTCCTCATTCAAGGACTTTACTTAACCATTAATTATATCATCCATTTATTACTTGAGAGTACCGAGTTCTGTCATTCCTGCGGAAGCAGGAATCCAGAAGTTATTGATTTTACTGGATTCCCGCCTTCGCGGGAATGACAACTTAGCTATAACGAATTTTTCTTTAAAATCAATAGCTTAAAGAGAATTCGGTACTCATAAGTTTATTAAATTTGTAATACAAATATAGCAGACGAAGAATCTAACCTTATGATGCATTAAAATGCAGGATTATAATTTCTGGTTTTCTGAACAGTTTGACCATTTTTAAATAGTCAGGAATAGGTGTGTCTGTAGGGGATGTAGGTTCATGCCTACACATTACACCAAATTTAATTTATTACAAAGATGTTTTACCTTCTTTCTTATTGTGCCGTCTCCCTCAACTATCCTCTGGAATCTTCGGCTTGCCTGCGATACCGCAGACTCTCCTATCTTGAAATGATTGCCTATTTCTTTCAGGCTTCTCCCACTATAGTTATGGCATATGTAAAGTGCAGCTTTCTTTCCGATATCCGAACCTTTTCCAAATACTTCCCCCGCCTCTTTTATGATCTCCATTATTGATAATTTTTTCATCTCTGTTAATGCAGGCAGATTTCGGTCCCACTCCTTTCCATTCAGATATTTCTCCTTTATCTCATCTATGAACTCTTTTCCTCCCAATAGTGTGCCTGCTACAGCCTTTTTTAACGGACTCTCGTATTCCTCCCCCATTAAGGCATAAACAAAATCACGATATTTCTTCCGTGCTATTGCTATCCTTCTTCCAAAATATCCGAGAATGAATTCTACTGTCAGCCACTTCGGCTGTTTTCCCTTGCCGGCATAGTATTGATAACTTGACCACCGATACCCTTCGGGCTCATTTGTCATTCCTGCCCTTACCGGATTCAGATGAATATATCTTGAAAGCTCTCCGGCATACTTATCCACATCAACTACGATTGCCTTGTATCTCCCCTGCAGCAAATGCCCTGCCCTATGCCTCTTTGCATTAAAATAATTAGTATACGCTCCATTGATGTGTCTCATTATCTGCGACAGGTTCCCTAATGGCGTCCCCAAAAGAAGATGATAATGGTTACTCATGAGACAATATACGTGTATCACTGCTCCATATCTTTGGTTTGCTGTTTCTAAATAGGACATGAACTTCTCGCGGTCCTGATCATTCAGGAATATTTCCCTCCGCTCATTTCCCCTTGCAGTTATATGATAATATGCACCGGGATACTCTATCCTCAATGGTCGTGCCATAATCTCTTTTCAAATGACTATTATTGATCTTATTTTCTCATTCATCTTGTCATGTGTCAAGAGTGTAGACCTGACACCATTTTTCTTTGACACCATTTTTCTCCATTTTTATCCATGCCCTCCGAATATGTCCATCTCTGGCATTGGCAAAAGGTTTCATCCAGTGGCACATCTTGATGCCACCATCTGGCATAATCTGTAATGCGCCCAGCCAAGAATGGCATTCGTTTTTCTTCTTATTATATTCATGAGAATGAACCTTATAGGATAGATGCTCTGGATCAATAAAGTACTTTTCTATTAGATCGAGATTTTCAAGCGAGTTTAGAACAGGATATCCTTGATTTTTAAGTTCTTTTAATCTTTGAATACTACCCGATAGGGCATTCAAATCAGTAATCCAGAGCGGGTTATCCTTATACCAGTTTGGATCTCCAAGTTGTTTTGAGTAATAGACAGGTTCCAGTGCCTGAAACTCAACCCCGTCAATCTGAAGATCACGGGCGAGAACAACGATGTTAGGCAGATCCTCTACATTGAGACTCATAATGCTCGTCTTACCCCAAAGTTTCAAACCTTTATTCCACCTATCTCGCTCCTCCGCCATGGACTGTAATGCATAGGTTGCTTTTTCGAAAAATCCTTTCCTTCCCCGTATCTTATTATGGATATCGGGTTGGCTACCATCTAAGGAAATTTTTATCCTTTTTATACCGCTTAGAGCCAACTCTTTGGCCTTGGCCATGTCCATTAAGTACCCATTTGTCAGATACTCCACCCAGAACCCCAATTGGGCCGCATATTCTGAAAGATCAATAGCATCCTTTTTTAAAAGTGTTTCACCACCAGTTATGGAAATAAAAACCGGGCCAAGCCATCTTCTCAATTCATGAAAGGTTTTCTTCCATTCCTCTGTGGTCATCTCTTCAATGTGTGGAAGCTTCCAGCTATGGCAGTGCACGCATCGAGCATTACAGCGGTTTGTTAAAAGGGCGATGACACTGGTAGGTTTTCCAAAGGAGCCTCCTGTCAAGTAAGCCAATTCTCGAAGAAGACGGGCATAATAGTAATTCAGATCATATAGCAATGTCTTATAATCCTTCATGATTTTATGATCCTTCTTAGCTTCAAAAGTTTAAAGATATTTAATAATCACTAAATTTTGCACTGTTACATTAAACTCTATTTGTCAAGAGTGCAGACCCCTAATTTTGTTCAGAGCGACGTCCTGAAAAACAGTTGACAAATCTAACAGCTATCCAGGATGTTTTAGAGCAGGGGAGTATAGTTATCTTTGAACAAACTCGTGTTCGCATCCGTCTGCTACCTATTGGCAGCAAAGAGAGTATGTAGGTAAATCCATGCATCGCTAATTTTTATCTTAATAATTTTTTAATTATATCAAATATTTATGGATATAAACTTTTTGGCACTTTTTTTGCTTTAAATTCGGGCAAAAATAATTTTTAAAAATTGTGCTTTTAATCACATCCCTTTAGATTAATTAATTGTAAAGTATGTATAAGGATGGGTAATAAATTAAGTGTTAATTATTGATGTTATTTCATTAATGATGAATCAAACACGATTTGCAAATTATAATATAATAAATATTAGAAATATAACTGCATTAAATTAATATTCGGGAGGTAATTGACATGGTTAACAAACTTAAATTAGTATTCACGATTCTGTTTCTCTCTTTGCTTCTTTGTGAACCTGTGGATGCCACTATATTATTTCAATCCACTGCCGAATCCGGGACGTGTAACACCGTTGTCCCTCAGGCTGTGTGGGATCCTCGTGCCATGGGCTCTGACATGTATCCCAATAACATCATGTACTATCGATGTGATACTCCCGTTCCAAATTCGGGCCGGTCGAAGTATTTTCGAGTTGATACAGTCGATAACCAGACCGACTCTGGTAATGCTGTTTCCGTGAGCCAAATTAATCTTACCCCGGGCGTAACGTACTATCTCGGACTGTTCGTTCGGTTTGACCGCATCAATCAAAGAGATATTTGGCACGACGGGGATGGGCAGCCGGACAGCTCGGATAAGCTCTTCGAGTTTCAGGGGAACACACGGTTGCTCATTGACGCCGGGTTCCCCGATTGGGCAACTTGTTCCGGAGGTGCTTGTGATCACCACTTTACATTTGGCGCATATCTTTCACCTCGTAATTGTACAGGTTGTATCTATGAGCAAATTTGGCCCAATGTTCCTCCTTATGACCGCGATACTATGGTTCTTGTAGATTACGAAAAATGGAATGCTGTTGTTTTGGGTTACACTCCGAGCACGGGAGGAAGTGCAACAAATGGCCGTATCCAATTATGGATAAATGGAATCAAAACACATGATTGGACCAACATAAAGACGCAGGATTCAGCAACACCATACATTTGGATGTTCGGACATAGCGGTACTACCGCACAACCAGCCTATGATGCTCCGGCACATTACAGAAAATTTGATGGCTTTATATTTTCCAATAGCCTAACAGACATCCAAAATGCGGGCTTAATGAGTGACCCAAGCGATGCTGTTGCACCAAGTTATCCCATTGCCTTGAGTATACAATAACCATTATAATACGAACTTTTAAGAACACGGGCGCGTGTTAGGCAATACTTTACTTAAGGCGGGCACGTAGATCATACCAGCCACCCATATTATCCGGCGTATGTTCATTACAAAATTGTTGCCATTTAGTTCGCACAAATGGATGTGATTTCCAATGTCCATCGGTTTCTTCCGCCATAGGACCCGCGCCGTGTTCCTGCCTAAACCGATAGCTATGATAGGTAACATATTGAGGCTCAGTCAGATTTAACATTCGCCGTAATCGGCGGCGAATTCGATCGAGAATACTTTCAAACTTTGCACGGTGAACTTTAATCAAGTCGCTGGGTATATACGGTTTGCCACTCTCTCATAGTCGATAGAACTTGATCCTAAATCCTGTCCGGATAGATACATCTCTATTGTACCTTCATGGTCGCTGATTGCCACATTTTCTATGATTAGCCGTCCGGTTTGGATAAAGCTTGCAAACCGTTCCCGGTCACCTGCAACAAGCTGAGGGTTTGCCTCCACCGAAATAACACGGAAACCCTCCACAAGATAATATGCCGTATCGGTTCCATCATACATACCGATATCGAACACAGACGCATTTGGCACCATTATTTCCTCCTCGAAATATTCGCTTCATATTTCAGAGATAAAATCCGCTTTCTTTCTATTTGTACACTTCTTGACAATCGCCACGAAAAGATAAACACTGGCAGCAATCCAGATTTGGATATTGATCGAATAGGGCGACGGAGCTACCCCCTTTATTGTGCAACCTGCAATCAGGGGTCTTGACCGATCTTTGACAACTCTTGCAGGTTGAATTCAGCGGGAGTCAGGTCTCCCAGAGAGCTGTGTAGCAGGTTTTGATTGTAATCAACGCGCCAGCCCTCGATGATCTTTCCGGCCTGATCGAGCCTGTTAACGCTTCAGAAGCAATTTACTGAACACCGTTCTTGCCAATGACTGCAACACAATTCTGGGATGATAGGTGTGCAAGTGCTTAAGGAAATAGGTATAATTCTTAATGCGGTATTTATTGAGCTCACGGTTAACATGCCTTCGATACTCATCACCGCTCATCTCAAGCCCCTGTTCTATCATGCGGCCATACTGGACAAGATTCTCCTCTATACGCCTTTTGGCGGAACCAGATGCAATTTCTGGTTGATACATATCATTAATAACGACAGGAATGGCTTCATATGTAAATTCTCGATGGGTGAGGACGTTAAGCCTGAGAATGATGGTATCCCTCGTTGATTTCGGGATAAGGTCAAAAACGAAGTTCCCCATGCTGTATGCAATCAATCCGTCCTTGTACCGTTCGATCCCCTGCAGTACATGAGGATGATGGCCCAGCACCGTCTGAACTCCTCTGTCAATAAGCGAGCGGGCAAGTAGGATCTGCTCTCGGGAAGGGTAATTAATGAACTCACTACCCCAGTGCAGAGAGCATATGAGAAAACCATCGAACGATTTCCTGAGAGCGGTAACCTCTTCTATAATTGCGCTTCCCTCGCTCCGATAGCTATAGGGGACCTCTCCCTTGAAGTATTTTTCCTGATGGAGGGAATAGGATACAAGACAAATCTTCACCCCGTCTTTTGTATGGATGTATTGGTTCGTTTTTCCACACTCATCGATTCCAATCGGTGTAATTCCACTCCTCCGTAATACATCCACCGTTTCCTCATAACAGGGCCGTCCATGTTGCATCATGTGGTTATTCGCAACGCTAACTACGTTAAATCTCCCTGCCCTCAGCTCCTCAACGCACGACGGTGATCCACGCATTTCGATCGACGCCAGACGCCGCGGATGCATCTCAATATCGGAAAGAACTGTCTCAAGATTGCAGAAATTGATATCTCCGTCTACAAACACCTTCTTCACCTTGTCCAGCAGGCATCCCGGCCCTATCCGTTCTGCGATTGATCGCACTCCATGCCCGATCGTGACCGGATGGTCGCCGAACCAGATATCGCCAACGGCATGTATAATGGTTTCATCAGGCATTGTGAATGATTGTCTCGGATATATCGACACCATGCAATGTTCCGAAAGTATTACTATGCCTCAAACTCATATCAGACTTCACGTGCCTTAAGATCAGTCGATTCGGCAGTTTCAAGAGTAGTATTCCGTATTCCCGTTGTTTGGAGCGGCCATTGTCATGCCCTCAATGAGAATCATCCTTTCTCTCGTCGTTGGATACAACATACCGGGGCTTGCCTTTATCCATGATCGTTAAATCAGCCATTTCATGGAAAAGGATGATAAGCCCTTTGCCGAGATGTTTTCTGATAGCATCCTCAAACACTCCGAGAAAACCTTGATAATATTTAGTTGATGGAACATAGTAGATATTTATGGAACCGTCGCGCTCCTGACGGACCCGGAAATCCTTGATAGCACCATACTTGTCTATAAGATCGAAACAGATGTAGCAAAACACTTCGCCCAACACGACTTCACCCGAGGAGTCGATCAGATAGTCGAGGATCCTGCCGCTTACGTGACTGACGAACGGCGTTAGCCTTCCGCAGTCACACGGCCCATAGTTAATGCTCCCGATATCTCCGATCCTGTACCGTATTAATGGCATGGCGTAATTGGTGAGGTTTGTGACAACGAGCTCGCCCAGTCCGTCCGCATAATTCTCCTTATTGACAACTTCGAGATAGTTGTTCTCTACCTGAATATGCTTATTTCCAGCTTCACACTCGAACCCGATTACCCCTGCCTCACTGCAGCCATATTCATCCACAATTGGGCGCTGATAGACCTTACGCATCAAAGAACGCTGATAGTCGTACAGCCGCTCTGCTGTGCTTATCACTACTCTGAGGTCCGAAGGCTCAAAGGATATGCCGGCCTCTTCAGCGATCTGTGCAAATTTGTAAAGACCCGTTGTCCATCCGTAGATAAGCTTTGGCTTGAAAGAATGGATCGCCTTTGCGATTCTGACTGCTCGTCCGGCTGTCATCTTTAACGGCGAGACCCTTCGCCTGTTTAGGAGCAGATCGATACAATAGGCCTTGAAATTGTCCATCCTGCCAAAGGGATAAGACCACATACGGAATTCTCTGTCCCCTATGGAACAGCCATACCAACTAATGCATTTGCCCTTCACCGCCCTATCGAATGACAAAGAATAGTTATCCCTCAGAACATAGATGGACTGGCCCATGGTGCCGCCGCTATGAATCTTGGATACCTTCGGGAACTTGACAGAGGATATGAGGTCAGGGAACTGCTCACGCAGCCGATCCTTCGTTAGGACCGGTATCGATTCAAAATCCTTAAGCGTTGTGATGTCTAACGGATCAATTCCATAGCTGTCAAAGAAAGCCCTGTAATACGCCGTCGTCCGATATGCGTGCTTTATCAGCTTCTGTATCCGATCGAGAGCATATTTCTCGGCGTCGTCCTTCTCTATGTAGTCGTACGTCCTCAGTGACTCGGACAACGTAAGAACATTCTCCTTCAAATACCATTCGGCTATTGGGTACACGAAATATCTCTGTAGTTTTTCATTCATAGGTTATACTCTCTAACAATATCAGAAAGAACCACCTCCAAATTACCAAAAACAATATCCGCATCGCTAAATTGGTCTTTCACATTTGAAAACAATTGGGAGGTGCCTAGTTTTTCAATGGTCGATCGAACGCCATTCCCAAGTCTAACAGGATGGTCACCGAGCATGATATCTCCGACTGCAATCAACATAATTTCTTTTTCCATCATTCATCCTGCATATATCAACCAATTTTTTAACAAAACTAAAGCGCTGATGATTATTACCATACTTCTTCCTTTTTCCTTACTAAGCCTACAAGAGCCAGGCGAACGCCTGAAAGCTCGACTTTAAAGAATAGCTCTGAGAATTGTCCCTTCAAATTAAGTGAGAAGTCCTCAACAATATGTCGACGCTTGAATTCGAACCGTCTTTCGAAAGAATGGTTAATTCCTGGGATGCAGCTGAATCCAGCAAGATAGCCCGCCTCTTCAGTCATCTTTAGAATAGCCTCATTATAGTTCCCATTCGGATAGCATAAGAAATGAACTGGCTTTCTCAATCGGTCTTCGATGATCCCTTTTGATTCTATTAGCTCCTCTTTAATTTGACGGTCGCTGATTTGTGTCAATATTGGATGACTCTTGGTATGAGAACCGAAGGAAATATTATTCATCGACATCTCTTCCACATCTTCCCATAAAAGCATTGTAGGAGATTCTTCAGACACTCTCAGGTCAGAAATTACTTCGAGACTTCGGTTGATTTGGGAGATTTGGGCAAGGTCGAACTTCTTGAGATCCTCAATGAGAGCATTAATTCCGGGGCGACGATGCTCAACCGGCATCTTAAGGATCCTGACTATTTTCTCTGACAATCCTTCCGGCAATTTTTTAAAGATATTTTCATATTTTGACATTGGCGTGTGAGATGGTATATTAGTCAGGACCTTTAACAATCGCTCATGCCAAAAAGTATTATGCGTGCCGATAAAATCAGTGCTAATAAATATTAATGCTGGAACTCCATGTGCTCTTAATACAGGAAAAGCATGTGTATAATTATCCCGCCAGCCATCGTCAAATGTGATGAGACACGCTTTCTCTGGAAAAGATCTGCCGTTTTTTATTATTTCCGCCAGTTCTTCCCCGGGGATGACATTGTAATGTCTCTTTAAGAAGATAATCTGATGTTCAAAACTCCGGAGAGAAACAATAAGAGAATCTTCAGGGTCAGGCTCGTCTGTAATCCGGTGGTAAGTGAGAATCGTAAGGCTACTCGAACTTCTCCCCCTCCAAGGGAGCAGTAGATAGGCAATTAACGAGACACCTTTTTTTATTGTGTTTCCCAACGGAGATACCATCCGCCCCTCAAATCATATCTCAGCGACCCAGAAGTAAACCGATTACGAACAATGCGCAGCCAATTACATGGATTTTCCCTTGCTCTGTAAAACATCCGCGATCCGTGCCGCTGCTTTCCCGTTACCATACGGATTTGCAACCTGCGCCATCTTCCTATAGGACTCTAGATCTTCCATTAACTCTCGCACAGCCGCGACGATTCTCTCAGTATCGGTGCCAACCATTTTTGCGACCCCTGCTTTTATTCCTTCAGGACGCTCCGTCGTCTCTCTGAGGACTAATACAGGCTTTCCCAGAGACGGAGCTTCTTCCTGAACACCGCCGGAATCAGTCAAAATCAGATAGGACTTATTTAGCAAATGGATGAAAGCGACATAATCCAACGGTTCGACAAGATGGATGCGCTCTACGTTTCTCAACAATCCATAAACGGACTTTCTGACGTTGGGATTATAATGAACCGGAATTACGATTTCGGTATTTCGAAATAGCTCCGTTATCCTTTTCAACGCATTCAGCGTGTTCAGAAGCGGTTTACCGAAACTCTCTCTTCGATGAGTTGTAACGATGATCACCCTCATCGCCTCGAAGTCGATTTTGCTGAGAATACCATCATTGAAGCGATGTTTCTTGCCGACGATCATTTTGAGTGCATCTATAATGGTATTTCCGGTCACATAGATTTGTTTATCGCTGATACCCTCTGCAATTAAGTTTTCTCTTGCTTTTTGAGTAGGCGCAAAATGAAAGTCTGCCAGTCCTCCGATCAAGTGGCGATTTATCTCTTCTGGAAAAGGGTTGTATTTATCTCTGGTTCTCAGACCTGCCTCGACATGGCCAATTTTGATTCTGTTATGGTACGCTGCCAGAGCGGCGGCAAACGCAGAAGTGGTATCTCCTTGAACCAAGACGACGTCCGGTTGGATCTCATTCAAAAATGCCGGCAGCCTTTTAAGGATATTGATCACAATTGTATTGAGTGTCTGCTCCTTTTCCATGATAGAAAGGTCATGGTCGGGAACGATGGAGAAAAGATCAAGATAATGTTGCACCATCTCCTTATGCTGCCCAGTGACAATCACTTTAAGCGCGAAGCTGGGTCGGCGATTGAGTTCCCTAATTATAGGCGCCATCTTAATTGTTTCCGGCCTTGTCCCAAAAATAGCTAACACTTTAATCTGGTTCATAGTTTTCGTCTACTCACGATCTCACTTTTCAGCTTGTGAAGATTCATGGCGTTGCAGATGCCGTTGACGGGGTCCTTCAACAACATTTTTCAAAATTCTTGAATCACGCTCCCAATTATATCGCTTTTTTACCGCTTCCCTCCCCCTTTCACCAAATTGCTTCATTGCGGAGGGATGACTAATCATCTGCATAACGGCCTTACTAAAACTTTCTACATTACCGGACTCGAAAACTAATCCGCATTTCTCTTCATCGACGATTCGCTTGAGAGGTTTGGCACTCGACACAATCACCGGCTTTCCACACACCATATAGTCAAACAGCTTATTCGGAACTGTTGTGTTTTTGTGTTCACTTGCATAATGTGGAATAATCCCGATATCGCTCGCCGCAATCAGGGCAGAGATTTCATTAGAGGTTACCCAGCCAAGCAACTCGACATGGTTTTCCATCTTTAAGTCCGCCCGGAGGTTCCTTAAAGCTTGAAGGTCGTCGCCGTCCCCAATGATTACCAGCACCAGATTGTGATATTCTTTTATCAAACGCGGCATCGCCTGAACCGCCACTCTCAGACCTCTGGCCTTATTGACATAGCCTTGATATAGCAGGACAGTCTTTCCATTCCATCTCTCTATTTGGCGTGAGGCGCGGCTCAACTGCTTCTCAACCTCGCGGATGTCAGGGGTATTGCTGACGATCGATATCTTTTCCTCTTTAACACCCAAATCGACCAAATGTTTTTTTGCCTCTTCAATAACTACTAAGATATGATCAACAAGCTTAACGCAAAATCTTTCTAAGTATCTTCCCAGAACAGGGTTTTTCAGGATAAAATTCGATATCTTAAAGCCATGGCTCCGGGCGACCTCCATCCAAAGTGCAGAATAATTTTCAGCCATATCGAATAACGTCGGAATACCTCGCATCTTTGCAATTGCGACGCCGTTTAATACCAAGGGAAGATCTCGTATGACTATGAGATCAATTTGATGCTCTGTGCATATCTTATTTATTCTCAGATACCAAAATGGGTTTAAGAAAGATGGAATTGAAAACGCAGCGTTCAAAGAATCATTATTAAGTGATCGCAGCCGATGCACATGAATACCATCGAGCTTCTCATATGAAGGAAGTTTTTTGAGATTTCTCGCAATGATGTGCACTTCGTGACCGAAGCTGATCAATGACTTGCTTATTTTCTCAACACGAACATCCCAGGGGTAATCGTTCTTCCACAGAATGGCAATCCTCACAACCGCACTCCAAGAGAAAAATTCCTGTTTTGTATTCTCATCTCATTGTCCGATAAGACCGGAATACAAAGTTAAATGCGCTGTTGTCATCTTGGCAGATGAAAACTTTGTCAGAGCCAGCTCTCTGCCGGCAGAGGACATTCTGTCGGTCAATGCCCTGTTTTCGATAAGCCCGGTCACCGCCTTTGAAATAGCTTCCGGCGCGGCAGGAGGAATTAACACTCCCTCACTCCCGTTACGAATCACTTCAGGAATCCCTCCGACATGACTGGCTACAACGGGCTTTCCATAAGCCAGCCCCTCAAGAAGTGAAATCGGCAGCCCTTCAGACAGCGAAGGGAGGATGAACAAATTGATCATTGCCATAAACTGATCAATATTTTTGACATATCCTATTAACTTCACATGACGTGAAAGATTTTGTTCAGCAATCAGCGCCTCGAGCTCGCTTCTCAATGACCCTTCGCCAGCGATAACCAATTGGCAGTGGGGAATCTTCCTTAAAATAGAAGGCATCGCCTCGATCAAATATATATGGCCCTTTACTTTTGCAAGACGACCAACTGATCCAATGATAAAGGAATCACGCCGTATTCCATACTTTTGACGGACGGTCAGTGGATCGATATGGGAAACATCGCCACTGATATTAATTCCGTTATAAATAAGACTGACCCGATTCTTATTTAGTCCGCGTCTCTTCAAGTCTTCCAGAACCCCCATAGATACAGCTATGACTCGGTCCATTCTTTTAAGCGCAAGAGCATCCAAAAATTCGTAGAACTTCCCTTTTATCCCTGTTGACTGTTTGGACCACCCGTGAACGGTGCAAATGACTCCAAAACTTTTTATAGGAATAAGGCTGAATAAAATGTTTGGCTTATATCCGTGAGAGTGTACAAGCTGTATGTTACAACTCCGAATAAAATCTAGAATCTTGCGAAGACCGGCAAAGTCGAGTCCTCTCTTCATTACAAAATACTGAACAGGGATCCCAATCGCTTCAGCCTCCTTTCCAATGAGGGGTCTTTCCGCTTCACTCTCGCAAATACATCCGAGAATCCCCTGAAATTCAGAACCTCGTAATTCCTTTAGGAGAGTCAGAACGACTTTTTCCGCTCCGTAGAGACCACCGCTATCGATTAGATGCAATATGCTATTGTTTCCCATTATCGCGTGAAATAACAGATTCATAAAGCCTTTGATAACTTTCGATCATCTGATCTATGCTGAATTCTTTTTGCACCTTTATGCGGCTTTGGGAACCCAATTCATTTAATACCGCCTTATCGTTTAACAAAGCAATTATATTGTTCGTAAAAAGTGCTTCGTCATTGAGAGGAAATAAATATCCATTAGAACTGTCTACCAATCTGCTATTGCCCCCGACGTCAGATGCAATTACCGGAAGTCCGCAGGACATTGCTTCTAAAATAGTCATGGAGGTGCCTTCACTCAAAGAAGTACAGGCATATATATCGAACATTGGCATGATATTCTCGACGTTCGACGATCTCCCAAGAAAGATAACTCGAGAGGATATACCAAGAGTCTCAGCATGCTTGATAAGATGATCCCTGTTGGGGCCATCTCCTGCAATGACAATCATGGCATTAGGAACCAAACTAACGATAGCGGGGAAACACTTAAGCAGAAAATCCAGATTCTTAATAGGGTCCAGTCGGCAGACAGTGCCGATTACTTTATCTGCCTCAGTCAAGCCTATGGTGCTCCTTAATGCCTGTTTACGCTCTGGATCTACAGGGACGAATCTGCTTGTGTCAACACCATTGATGATAGTAATCAACTTCTTTCGGTTGATCTTAACAGCAGATGATAGATAGTCGGATAAATTGTCAGACACACCTATAAAATGATCAATCATGTAAGAAGATATTCGATCTTCCCAAATTGCGGATCGCTTATCGGGAACTAATCGACCATGATCTGTATGGACGATCCCACTAACGCCAGCTAATCTGCCAGCCAACGCCGCATATAACGTGCAGCCGTTCTGGGAGTGAATGACGTCAATTCGCTCCTTACTTAGAATCTGACACAACTTTATGAATAATCTTATATCGAATGGTCCCGGCTTCCGCTCCAGGATATATGTTTTAATCGAATGTAAAGCAAGTTGTTCATAAAATATACCACCCCGATCGAGACAACACAGGTAAGGGATGAAACGCTCCTTATCGATTCCATTTATTAACTGATAGACAATCCGCTGAAGGCCGCCGAGGTCCATTTCAAGTACTAAAAAAAGGATCCTCGGTTTATGGCTGCGCATGGACAAATACATAAGCTATGATAAAAGCAGTGGATATATAAACCGGCCATGAGTAAATACTCATTACAATGCCCCCGGCTTATCTCGATTCGTTTGCAATAATTTTGTTTCTAAGTCTTGTCGTGCTGTAGTCAGCGAGCATAGGGACAAGTCTTATCTCGCCGCCATAGGACTCCAATATTTCTCCACCCACGACCGCTTCTTTCGCGTAATCTGCGCCTTTTGCCAAGATGTCCGGCCTTAACATTTTGATTAAGTCGCTAGGAGTATCATCTTCAAAAAGGATGATCATGTCCACGTATTGTAACGATGCCAGCAGAGATGCCCGGTCTTTTTCCCCCAAAACAGGCCTGTCCGGACCCTTAATTCGTCTGACCGAAGCATCTGAATTCAATCCGACAACGAGTCGATCCCCCAAATCCTTTGCATGACGTAAAAGATGAATATGCCCAGGATGAAGCAAGTCGAAGCAGCCGTTTGTGAAGACAATTTTTTGTCCTGCAGCTTTCCACGCACCCACTTGCATCATCGCAGCTGGACCGGATGCTATTTTATGCATGTTATCGCCGGTTATTCCATCCAAGCCGCTTGTGAGCAGAGAAGCTTTCAGCTCGAATAGATTGATCGGCTGCGTGCCGAGCTTTCCAACGACGATACCAGCAGCCAAATTTGCCACTTTCGCGGCTTCAGGAAAAGCAAGTCCGCACCCTACACAGAGGGCAAGGGTTGACACCACTGTGTCACCTGCCCCTGACACATCATATACCTGCCTTGCTACAGTTGGAATGAAGATTGGCTTGCTTGCAAGGTCCATGATGCACATACCGAGAGCGCCTCGGGTAACCACGAGCCATTCAAGCTTATACTCGGTCATGACGGACTGCATTGCCTCGACAAGGCGATCTTCATTAGAAATGGACTCGCCATACACCATCTCGAGTTCCATGGTATTAGGAGTCACACAAGTCGCCAACTTGTAACGCTCCCAATCTTTCCCCTTCGGATCTATGATGACGGGAATATTCCGCTTTGAGGCTAATGCAATGACAGCTTGTGCCAATCCGTCTGTTTGCAGTAGACCTTTTCCGTAGTCGGAAAGAATAACTGCATCGCAATTTGGGATAGCAGCCTGAACCAGGCCAATTAATTCATTTTTGTTGGGTATGCTTACAGGCCGGATATCTTCCTCATCGAGACGCAGCAACTGCTGGCCCTGAGATACGATGCGGGTCTTCGTGATGGTAGACCTGTCATGGTCGACGAGGAGATGAGAATGTATGTTAGCTTTGTTGAATTGCCGTACCAGGCTTTGTCCTGGTGCGTCGTTGCCGCGGATGCCTAAAATAGTGACCGTGCAGCCCAGGTTGGCTAGGTTCAATACGACGTTTCCAGCACCGCCAGCTGCTTCGGATTGTCTCAATTTTCGAAATATAGGCACAGGTGCCTCTGGTGATATCCGCTCTACGTGCCCCCACAAGTAGGTGTCGAGCATAATATCTCCGATCACGAGAATATGACTCCGCGAAAATTTTTCCAGGTCGAATGCACTCATATCACATCACATCGGCGGCACCCTGCAGCCTCGCCGCAGGGGATATTTCTCTCTCTACAAAAGAGGCCCAAAAATGGATTATAAAAATATGTGCTTCCTGAATGCGAGCAGTCACGGGATGGGGGATTATTATCGGTATATCAACGATTGGCGCCAGTTTTCCACCGTCCCTACCTAATAGGCCGATAGATTTCACACCTCTTCTTTTAGCTGCTTCAACGGCAAGCAGCACATTCTTCGAATTCCCGGATGTCGATATACCAATCATAGTATCGCCGGGTAGTCCTATTCCTTCGATCTGGCGGGAGAAAATAGTATCATAACCATAGTCGTTTCCGAGAGCTGTTAGGATTGACGTGTCAACAGTAAGGGCGATGGCTGGCAGTGCCTTCCTTTCCGTTTCGAATCTTCCGATAAACTCCGCAGCAAAATGTTGAGCATCCGCCGCACTTCCACCATTACCGCACACCAGGATTTTATGACTGCTCTTGATTGTTTGCAAGATCAATTCTCCAGCTTTTACGACCTGCGGCGCTATGTCAGCAAGCTTTGAGAAAAGGGTGTTGTGTTCGTTCAAATTAACGAGATATTTCTCCGTCATTTCAATATCTCCTTGATAATATGGTCACTAATACAAACGCATGAAGTAATGATACAAAGTCGCCTAATTTTATAAAGTACGCATGATCGATAATCTTCACTTTACTCGCAAGCTCCTCGCCGATGAATACCGGATCTACTAATCTTAATTCTTATATGCCTAACAGTTTGGTTATTGATAAATAGACGGTTTCAGGTTTTATAAGCTGCATGCACGTCGGACTTTTATCGCACGTCTGTTTGTAACAAACAAGGCAATCCATATCAGGATATATCTTCTCCCCGAGGCCGTACAAGTCGATCTCATTATGGGATGTAGGGCCGAACAGTGCTATGACCTTCCTATTTAGCGCCAAAGCCAGGTGCATGGCCAGAGTATCTCCCGTTACAAGAACATCCGGTATGCTTAGCAGGGCCGCAAAGTTACGTAAGGTGTTATTGTGCCCGGTATCAATAACTGCTTCACTTCCGATCGTCCGCATGATGAAACTGTTTCTTTCTCTCTCTCCCGGACCGCCGAACAACAATACTCTTATGCCGTCAGAGTGATCGATCAATGAATGAATCAATGAAATATAACCTTCGACGGTCCACTTCTTTTGCGGCCACCTGCCGCTGGCACCTGTATTCATACCTACTATCAGTCCATTGTGCTGGAGTCTGTACCGCCGCCTGAATTGATGGACAAATTCTGCTTCCTGTAGGGTCAGGCTGTATACAATATCCCTTTTGCTGCTATTGAGGCGGCACATCCTCATGATTATTGTCTGATACGTCTCCGTATTCGCCTTCTTTAGTTGATCATTGACTCCAAGCTGAAACCACTGCATGGCCTCTTCATTGTATGGATAGGTATAACCTCTCGAATTATAGCCGAAACCTAGCTTGATGTTGGAACGGGCAATAGTCGCCAGTCGAGCACTGGTAGGAGATGCATCGGGGTTGATGACCAGGTCGAAATCATCAGTATTTAAAACAATGTGTGCATCATCCTCAAGACTCCAGAGAGTCTCGATGAGCGGATTGTTTTGAAGTAGGGGTATAGATGCTTTCTTGGTAAGCCAAAATATTCCGGCACCCGGATATTTTTTTTTCAATCCATGAAGGATACATGTTGTGCGAAGCACATCGCCTATTGCATCTAATTTAATTATTAATATCCTGTATTTTATCGGAGAATAGCAAGAACACGCACTACAGACAATCCCTTCCTGCTTGTGATAGCAACAAGGTCTGTCATCCCTATAATGTCTGCAATTCTTTTTCAACACCTAGATAAGCACCTCCGAAATTATTGTTACCTGCTGCTCAGCCTGTTTAATGAATAAGTCATGAAAAAAACATTCAGCGAGCATGATTTTTTTATTGGCCCAAGAGCGAGTCAAATATCTCTTTAAGCATGCGTGAGCGGGTTGACCATGAATATTTATGTTCAACGGTCTGCCGCCCATTGCGAGATAGCTTTGTTCGCAGCGATTCATCCGCCAGAAGCGTCATAACTTTATCAGCGAATTCCTTCGGTCTGTCACCTATAAGGATATTGAAGTTATTCTCGGTTTCGATACCGCTGCAGCTCATGCTAGTGGCAACGACCGGCATTGACATAGCCCACGCCTCGAGTATTTTGTTTTTTATCCCGGCGCCCGTAATAAGAGGGCTGATATAGATTAATGATGAATCGAAGAAAGGTCGCAGGTCGTCTACATAACCGGTGACCCTGATTCCCTGCGTTTGATCCGCAAGGGCAATGAGTTCATGCGAAGGATTTCTGCCGGCGATGGTAAGGGTTACGTCGGATGCTTCTTTTTTGATAAGCGGAAATATCTTTCTGATGAAATAGAGCATGGCCAGATTGTTGGGCGCATATTCCATGACACCCGTAAAGAGAAGGCCTCGGGAGCGTGTTGTTGAATTGGAATGTCTGTAGTAATTCGTATCAACACCGGCCTGTACTGACCAGACCCTGGATTTTGGACAGTTCTTTCTTATCTTCTGGGCATCTACATCGTTACACATGATAATGTTCGGTATACGGGAACAATAGATCTTCTCATACCGTTCCGCCCATATGTAATTGAGATATTTTTTGAACTTTTCTACCGGTTTTTTCTCCGCCTTAAAATAACTCCTCATAAGAAGCGACATTGAGTCTGCCATATCAACTACATAGGGAATGCTTCCCATGTTCTTGTCAAAATATAGTGCTATATACAGTCCGCATAAAAATATTAAATCATAGTGCCCTGACAACACCTTCTCTTTGACTCGGCGAGCCAGCGCATCAGAGTAGTAAGGCTCTCCGATGCTATTTTCATAAGGGTATAATATGTTTCGGATACTATCAATTCCCCTCTTTATTTCTATCTTATTTAAGGTGTTACGAGGGATAAGTTCCACACTGTCAAAACAAGGCCCTAGTTGGCCCTTGAGGATACCGTCACTCTGCGTGGAGAGATCATCTCTTCCAAATGCAACGAGATCGAATTTACAGCCGGACGCAAAGTGCCTAAATAAATTATAAATTCTGTTCGTATGCCCGTCATAGGGCGGATAGGGATACTCTGGTGCGACGATCAGTATTCTCCGTCTGTCATTCATGGGCAGTTCTTTTTTTGATAACAGATTTCATATAAAAGATATCTTCTGCGTCTAATACCCCCAGCAGAAACAGAAGACTTGCGTACGACAGTACTCCTCCGACTATAGCTACTCCTACATTGAATTGAAGCAGAAATCTCACCAGGACCACCATGCCTGCAACTACAAGACCCAGGCGAAGAATACGCATGTCAGGCACATAGCGAAGATGCGACCGCCACAGCACCATACTTACAAGCATAACGACAAATCCCTCTGTCAGAACCGAAGCAAATGCTGCCCCCATGTACCCATAGTGACTGATAAAGAAATAGTTCAGGATGGCATTTACCAGTACTGCAAAAAACATTATCCTGACCTGAGCCCTTTCCTTTTTGATCGAGAAAAGAAGGCTTGATTGCACGTTTGAAAAGAAGGCAAAAACCCAGAGGAATATGAGAATTTTCAAAGCCGGAACAGCGGGTTCGAATGCGCTACCGTAGATAAGAAGGATAATCTTTTCCGAAACGAGTATCGTTCCCACGGTTACGGCCGCAGTCAGGATGATGAGGTACTTGGTTACCTTTATGTACGTTGCCCGCAAGGCATCCTCAGAGATGCCGTAGAGCCTAGAAAAAGCAGGAAAAGCTGCTGTGACAAAGGCGTTCGGCATGAAATAGAGGTTCTCGACCAGGTTAAGGGCAGCCATGTAGAAGCCTATCTCCGTGTCAGACACGAATTTTGAAAGAATTATGACGTTAATTTTCGCATAAAACATGGTAAGCAGCGCTGAAAAATAAAAAGGTATCCCCTGCCGGATGAGCGCAATCCATTTGGAAGGTTTGAACGTCAGTCCCAGCAGCCTGAACTGTCTGAGAAAAAGTCCCAGAACCCCGGCAAAGACGAGAGCGTTAGCAATGGAAAAGGCAGAAACGATTCCGTAAAAGCCGAGGTCAGAATAAACCGACGCAAATACGATAATCGCCGCGAAGACCCTAAATAATACGGAAAAGAGCGCGGTAACATGCATCTTCTCGACTGTGCGATATACTGAAAGAAGCGATTCCGATAGTATCGCGAAGAATTGGCCAACGCACAGAATGTACAGCACCGTTATGGTTTCCCGCGGATAATTGAGAATATGGGCAGCTACTATGATAGATACGATGGTGCCGATAGCGAGAACGATCTTCAGGTGAAATATGTCACTGATAAGTAACAAATTGCCCTTATCACGTGCGGCCTCCCGTATATAGAGCGACTCAAGACCGAAGTTCGCTAAGACGCTGAACATGAAGATAAAGGTCAGACCAAAGGTATACCGTCCATACAATTCAGGGCCGATGCTACGCGCAATTATCGAGGTAGTCAGGATCGCAATTGCCAGGTTAATAAGAGCTGCGCCAGTGAGAAAGATGGTATTGAGAGCGATCTTCTTGCCGCCGATCATGTGAATTCTTTTACCTCAATCCAGAGGCTGTGCTTTCTCTGTTTAGGAAAGGGCTTAATATTGAAAAGAAGTTTCTTCTTTCCCTTTGGAATCACTTTATTTCACTTTGTAAATCTTTATGACAGGGCCGTTTCGCGTGCGTGAAGGAGCAAAAAACTTTATGAGTTCAAGCTCTTGATCAAGAGACCTATAGAAGTCTGCAGATACGGGATGCTTCTTAGCCCAGTTCTCATTCCAGGCGACCCATGTTATACCACTACTTATAATGATATAATCATATCCTTGATTCCTGTAATATTCCAGTCCTTTGATATTTCGTCCTAACTCGGTTGAAGTCAGATCGTACGTAATGTCCGGCAAATTATTCAAGAGATATTTGAAGTATATCACAGACCTATTATCCACAATTCTCGAATCATCAAATGTCTTGCCTTCCTCAATTTTTTCAATCTTGTTAATCATTAAAAGAACATTTTTCCTATTATTAAATATCGGGGGACTGCTTGTGTTGATAGTCCGTCCGGCATCAATGAGTATCTTTGAACCTTTTGGAATGTTCGCTTCTATCCATTCCTTTGCCCAGTATCTTGTATTCTGCTGCAATAAAGATATTTCAAACAACATTACGTTTTTTACTGGAATTACTAACAGAAATATTGTGGCTATGATAATTAGCTTTTTTCTATTCTTTAAACCCTGTGTAATTTCAAAAAAGAAAGCTCCAGCAATAATGCTCAAGAACGGATAGATCGGAATCATATATCTATGAGTAAGAACCCATTTAGAGTTTGCCATAAAAATATAAAATGGTAGTGCAAAAGATAGTAGCAACAGAACTTCCTTTTTCGGCTTAAAAATAAAATAAATCAATCCCAATATTGTTAATATAAACAGAGGCAGACCCATATTTTGATACAATGAAACAATATAAAATCTATAACCATTAATCGGAGACCAGTAGTCAATTTGATCAGATGTTCCCCGGTATGCACCAAAAAGCATTTTGAGCCATCCTAAGTACTTTGGCAATCCTAATAAAATAGCAGGATTTCCTAAAATAGCTCCAGAGACAATCCCAAATATCACAAACAGTATATGCTTATGTAAAAAGATGCCTTTAATATTTATTGATTTTTTTCGGCAGTATATTAGATGAGATGTTCCTATGCTTACTAATATAAAAATAGATGGAATCTTTGCAACTATTGCTAATCCTGCAAAAAGCCCTGCTAAATAATATGATCTTTTTCCCCCGTTTCGCATCATCAAAGTAGCAAAATAAAAACTTATAGTTAACATTAAGGTCATAGTTATATCAACAAGTACCAAATGAGAATGTTCTACATGGACAAAATTAAAACATAAAAAGAGTGCAGCAAAAAGTCCTGTTTCTCTATTAAATAATCTCTTGCCGATTGCATAGGTCACAAAAACAATCGCAGTCCCAAATATGGCAGATGTCGCTCGTCCTATAATAAAAAGAGGTGACATGTCAACAACAATTTTAGATGCAAAATCTGAAACGCTATGGAATAGTCCGATTACCCACCCTATACCAAAATATATTCCATACTCAATAGCGAGAATATAGATAAGAACTTTTTTGTTCCATCTATCAAAGTTCAGGTTCCCCGAATCAACTTTTAATGCTTCAAATACCTCATTAAACTCATCGGTTTGCTCAATATTCCAGATACCCCAGATTCTGAGAACAAAAGCAATTGACAGCAGCATCAAAAGCATTCTCATATGAGAATCTTCCCGCAGGATTAGAATCCAATTTTTGAAAATTCTGGTTATCATAGAAAACTTTGTTCTATTAAATGAAATTTTATTAAAAAAAGAGGAGGTCACTTAATCAACTGTTTTGATAGTTGATTTTTGATTTTTATACTTTCAGCAGAAATATTCTTGGTCATATACTTATAAAATGCAAACGCCAAGATAAAATAACCTATCTCTTCGATGACAAGCATAATTCTTGATAAAATTGAAATTACCGCTCCAAGACCTTTCACAATAAAAAGTTCGAGAAGATAGGTCAGAACGCCTTCCCGTACCCCTAGTCCATTCGGTATTATAAATGAGATGTAACCGACAAAATATGCGATAGCATTGGACCCTACAACAAAAAGCATATATTTTACCGGAATATTTAAACCTCCCTTTATCAGGAAAAGGACGCTTAATCCGATTGTTATCCAATATATAAAATATAAAGAGATTAACAACACTATATATTTAGTGCTGATATAAATTTGAAGATCTTCTCTTTTGGTAAGTTTCAAAAAAATTCTGTTCCAGAAAACTATGCTTTTCGGATGCAAAGACAAAAATCCTGTTATCAAACCCACAATGATAATAATTTTAAGGTAGATTAAAAAGGCATTATTTAGAATATTCTGAAAAAACAAAAAAGAAATTCCAAATATTAGAAAGGCTGAAAGCATTAAAAAATATTGCTCCAAGGCAGCTATCATGATGATTCTGGCTTTTGAAAATCCTATATCATTAAAAAAATACAAGCGGCCTACAAATTGCCAAACACGACCCGGTATATATTTCCCCAAATTGCCTTTTGTCAACATATAGTTCGACACAGCAAATCTTACAGACATACCATCACTGCGAAGCATAAAATGCCAAGCCAGAGAATAAATAAAAAAGCTTAAGAGCCCGAAAAAATATGAAAATAGAATCATGGTCCATTTAATTGATACTTTGCTGTTTTTTAGAATGTCCCAATATGTCCATACATGTCTTAATAAGAAAAAAATAATAATAAGACCGACGGTTGCAGATAACATTTTTTTCAATGCGTTTTTCGTCATTATCTTAATCTATCTTTTGATAATACTTACAAGATGTTTCTTGCGTTTTTTTCACCAATTATGATGAACTATCCCGCAGCAGAGCTGTGTATTAAATTTTTTTAGCATATATTGTCATTACATCATATAAATTCAAATAAATATTTAAGCTATTTATTTTTGTCGTTTTAATAATTAAATCTATCAAACGAATTAATTTATTTTTGTTATGTAGTTGCTTTAGCTTATTAACTATGTATCCAACATTAGTATATTGTCCATTATAAGAAATTTTTATTATTTTAAAGCCATGATTCTTTAAAAGAACAGATATAGTCTGTGGGCTAAAATAAAATAAATGTTGAGGGGGTGTTAATAAGTGCCAATTTTTTTTTTGAATTCTGAACATGAGTGATTTTATGTTTCCAGTAGAAAGAACCAAAAGACCACCAGGGCGTATAATTTGGCTTACTTTTTCTATATAGTTATTCGGATCTTTTAAATGTTCAATAACATCCCACATGGTAATGACATCAAACAATTGAGATCTAAAGTCGATGTCAAAAATAGTTCCGCATATTGCTTTAACTCCTAAATTTTTAACAGCAAGCTCAGTTGCACATCGAGAAATATCAAAGCCAATACTCTCATAAAAGAAAGATGCAATTTTAAGAAAAATACCTGTCCCACAACCTATATCTAGAAGCCTGCCTCTTTCGGGGCCGATTTCTCTTATAATTTTTAATCGTTTTTTTGCATTAATATAGGCAGGATTATTATCCAATTTGAAGCCTTCTGTTGGGAATTTCTGACCATCCTTGAAATAAAAATTATTATAAATATTTTTTATATCCTCATCTGATGGAATATTTTTTAAAAAAACTATTCCACAATTACGGCAATACCCAAATTCCCAATAATTTTTCTTTAAAAAATTATCTATGTCTTCAGATTGACATATATTGCATTTTGAATAATTTAAAAGATTGCTATCTTTACTCACATTATAACTCATCAACAACTCCTTCCTCGTTATACATGGGTTTTACAATTGATATTTCGATAATATGATCCATTATAGTCTCCTTATTGCTTATTATTTGTAATGCTCTCAAGTATGCTTTAAGTAAGAAAAAATAATAAGACCGACGGTTGCAGATAACATTTTTTTCAATGCGTTTTTCGTCATTATCTTAATCTATCTTTTGATAATACTTACAAGACGCCTCTTACATTTTTTCACTAATTATATTCCTATAAATATTTTCAACGACTTTTGACAGTGAATCCCAATCATATTTCCCCAAAAGGCTCTTCTTAGCGTTAATTCCTAATTCTGTCCTTAATTTTGAATTATTCAATAATGTTATTATCCATTCGGCCATTTGCTTCGTATTCCCGTTTTCAACAACTATACCATTAATTTTATGTTTTAAAAGCTTCGCAGATCCTTCATAGCTGACAATAGCTTTTTGTGCCGCCATGTAATTAGATAATTTTTGGGGTATCCCTGGGCAGACAGTTCTCGGACTGACAACAATATCAGCAGCAGCCAGATAAAGAGGTATTTGACTAAAAGGTTGTTCACCGACAATGATGACCTTATCTGCTATTCCCCTTTCTGAGCACATTTTTCTGTATTTTTCTTCGTTTGAATTCCCCACCAAAAATAAAATACTATTTTTATATTCAGCGAAAACTATCTGTATTGCGTCAATTAAGTAATCAACTCTTTGATAATTTGCTAATGTACCCGTATACATTACTATCTTTATTTTTTCTTCAATATTATATTTTTCTCTTATAAGTTCTGGATTATAGCCTTCAAATTGTTTTATATTTACTCCAGTTGGTATAACAGTTATTTTATTTCTATAAATATTCTTCTCAAGGAGAAATTCCTTTAATGTATCCGATACAGCAATAATATGATCTGCCCATTGAGGTACTTTCTTATCGAAAAAATTAGCTAGAAATTTTATATTAATAAAATTATAATATGGCAATTCATCTACTAAGTTTGAATGTGCATCATATATTATTTTTTTCATTTTTAATCTTGCGGTCGGTAGCGATGATAAAAAACCTTCGAATGAATGACCATGAATTAGATCAAAATCAATTTTATTTGAAATTTGCCATACCTTCACTGCCAAAAGAGGATCAAGGAGAAGTAATTTCTGAATGCTCGGTCCTGGACCCATCTTTTTGTACGTTGGAATATTCGGAATCCTATGAACAGTAATTCCATCGGTAGGATTATCTGTTTTAAGGTGATAGGAAACAACATGGATATCGTGACCAAGACGGCTCAAACCCTGAGACATATCGAGTATCCTGCTGGGCGTTCCCCTGTTGCCAGGGAAAGGGGTAGGAGCGACCATCAGAACCTTGAGTTTTTGGCTGTGAGAAGTCATTCGCGATTACTGTAGATCTCTTTGATCGAATACACCCTCTTGGGATACATGTCGTGGAAAAGCTTGAACAGCATTTCGCCCAGGAGCCCCAGAGAGATAAATAGGACCCCGATAATGATAAAGAGCACTCCGAGAATAAAGAGCGGTGCCCTGTATGTCATGAGACCCAGACCGTAGGCATATTTCATAACGATGAGATATGTATTTATGAAAAAGCCTGAAAGAGCCAGAAGCAGACCAAATGTACCGAACACATGGAGAGGCCTGCTGAGGTACTTGTTGAAGAAGTTAAGCCGTATGAGATCAAAGAAGACCGTGAACGTCCGGGAGATATTATAGTGGGATTTCCGGTGCTTTTGCCTTACGTTCTCTATCGGTATCTCCACGATCGAGGCTTTGAGATTGTTCGCCAACACCGGAATAAAACGGTGGAACTGCCCGTACAGGTGAATTTCCTGGAGTATCTCCCTCCTGTAAGCCTTGAAGGTAGTCCCGAAGTCGTGCAAATGGATGCCGGACATTTTCGCCATAAGCCAATTTGCGATCTTTGACGGAAATCGCCTTGAAAGTAGCGGGTCTTTCCTGTCTGCCCTCCAGCCGCTGACAATATCATAGCCTTCCTCGATCTTTTCGAGGAACCTCGGAATGTCCTCAGGATAGTGCTGGAGATCACCGTCCATCGCAATGACAATTTCTCCCCTGGCATAGCTAAATCCGGCTGCCAAAGCAGGTGTTTGACCAAAGTTGCCGCGAAGTCTGATCAATTTAACCGTATCATCTTTTTTCTGGATTTCCTTTAATTTAATCAAAGTACTGTCTTTGCTTCCATCTTCAATAAAGACTATTTCATATGTCTGCGCTATGTTTTCTAGAACCTTCTTTAGCCTGTCATAAAATTCCTCGACGACAGCTTCTTCATTATACATAGGTACAATGACCGAAATGTTTATATTAGTTACATCACTTCTCAAGATTTCCTCCTTGCCCATGCATTTTCTTAAAGGAAAGTATGTCACTTCACCCATCTCTATTACCCCCGTTTGTAACTATTATCATAATTTCTTCTGGCGTTAACGCTCATAAATATCTCGCCAGATGCTTCTTCGTTATAGCGATCATTTATCAGCATGCGATGGAACATTTCTTTACTTAGTCGCCACTTTGTATGAGGTAAGGCGCTCCTGTCTGTTCTCAACATATTTCGCCGCAACGATTCCTGTGATAACGTTCAAACCAACTATCACAGGCGACATGAGAGCCGTCACTGGCACAAAATGGTTCAGAATAACAATAAATTTGACGAAGTAAACGTGTATAACAAATGTCAATAAACTGTTTCTGCCGAAGAGCATAATAAAAGAACCTGGCTTTATTATGGGAAGTCCTCTTTTCTGACCCATTGTCACAAGACAGATGATCATGTACAGGATAGCACCGTGATACAAAAATCCGAAATAATTTAAGGGAAATTTCGAAACTTTAATACCGTAGATTTGCCGCAGATATCCCCATTCCGGTATAAAATGATGCCCAAAATATACAAACATCATGATAAAAAGAACAGCACTTGCAACAAAAAGATGCGTACCAGGACCACCTGGAAGAAGCTTTCCTGTCGAAAAATACCGCTTGCCCCACAGCACACCAATCACAAAGTAGAGTTGCCATAAGATAACGGGAAATATCGGCTTCTCACCAAGACTGAAGATATTTGGATTTTGATTTCCGACCGCGAAGAAGCATAAACTGACGATCAAGAGGACGACACCATATCCTCTCACTAAGATGTGTAACATGGGAATTGACAATATAAGTAGGGGCACAAAGGTCGGCAAGATGTGAAGTAGCCCCTCCTGCTTAAGGAATAGCAGGGACTTCACGATATATTGCGCTATTGTGTCTGACCCTGTAACGATCTTACCTAACAAAACCGCGGAGAAAAGTCCTATGGTCAAGATCATCAGGTATTGTATTTTTACGATATTGAGAGCTCTATATAGCAATCTCCGAGTTGTTGATTTCCTATTGGTCCTGAACTTACTGAAATAATGGTATCCCACGGCAAAACCTGCTGAGAAAATGAAGCCCTCTATTGCAAAATCTGAAAATCCGATGAGCTTTTTCACAATAATTAATGGCACGGATTCGAAGAAGTCTCTGTAGTGGACAAGCATCATGTCAATAACGGCTAATCCTCTCACAAAATCTATAATTTCCTCTCGACTGCCCCTCATCTGTAGCCTCCGTCAGGTTCTCAGCACAAGGCTATTCATGATAAGGAGATCAGTGAACCAAGGATAGTACAGGATGTCATAGAACATACCATTCACAAGATATACCACCATTGCACCTTGGAGAGCCAGCGCATAATATCGCCTTTTTCGCAAATAAAGGGATGTCTTTGCCGCATCTGACCAATTCCCTCGATCAGCCTGTGCACTTTTGTTCTTTCGCCAAAAGGAATACAGCATAGCTAAAAAACAAACGACACCAGCAGTGCCGAGTTCAGACAGTATCTGAAAATATACGCTATGGGGCACCCTATGATACAACTGCTCAACATGCACACCCCTCTCTGCTGCTTGCTCCTGAGTAGTGATTCTCGGCAATACGAATCCATAATTGTACGGTCCCACCCCGACGACTGGATTTTCTTTAAACATTTCGATCGCTTTCCTTCGAAGAAAATGTCGGCCCTCTGTCTTCTCATCAGACAGTGAGTCATCAATCGTTGCCATCTCCTGCCAATATTTTCCTCCCTCAAATAAGATGTTCGCTGATACCATAAAAACCAGAATTATCATACACATAATCAGTGCTGTCTTGAACTTCCTCCCTGATTTCCACCAAATAAATATACCTAGGGCGCAAAGACTGAGAAAAGCGCCTCTTGCAAACGATGCGATTAAGCCAAGTACGCAGATGGCAGCCACTATCACATAAAAAAACTTAGTCTTCTGTGACTGTAGAGCTGCATAGAATGAGATGGATGTGCCCAAGACCATGAACGGCCCGAAAGCATCTTCGTTATTCAGAAACACATGGAAAGGCACCAACCCATTAAATGCAATGCCAGAGATTGCGTAAAAGAAAAGGGTTATGACATAAATTGCAATCATTTTGTCAAAAGCCTGTTCGCTTGAAACGAGCGTGAGACACAGCGAAAAAAAGATGAAAGATTCTGTAACATAACGAAGGCCATTTCGTGCAAGACCCGTATTTACTGCAAACAGTGTCGAAATGAGAATAACAACCACAAAACACAAGTAAGGCTTGTCAATAACAAGCGGCTTTCGCAAAGTGAAGACCACGTATGCCAGAAGTCCAAACAGTAAAAGGGTCGGAATACCTTTGATGAATCCAAGACTGGGTACAAAGTAGGACAATATCCATTCCGGCTTAAGAACACGAATTACCCATAAGGCCAGGAGATAATTCACAGCCGCAGTCACAGTTACTTTGGCCTCTCATTGATAGCTTGCTTTGCCTGTTCAACTCCCGTGGAGAAAGTGCCCTTATCGATGTCCCTGAGAACAGGTCTTGCCGGGTAGCCTGCATAGACGCAATTCTCCATTACATCTTTAGTAATAACAGAATGAGTTGCAATAACCGAATTATCTCCGATTGTAACACCTTTTAAAATTACACAATTACTGCCAATCCAGACATTGTTTCCGATTCTAACAGGCTTCACTTCCTCTGGAGGCACACCTTCACCCATTAACCTTTTTTGCGGGCTGATTGGATGGTCGTCGCTGTCCATGATAAGGCAGCTCGGGCCTATCAGGCAATTGTCACCAATGACCACTTCCTTGGCTACGCTGATAGTCGTACCATAACCAATTGTAGAGTTATTTCCGATCTTCAGAAGGGGGGCATCATATATCTTGCTCGCTCCGATAGTCGTCCGCATGATCGTCACATTATCTCCCAAAATAATTCTGAGATGACTGCCTATGACATAGGGAATTTCGTTTGGGACGCAGAGATTCTTACCAGCCGACTCGCACCTTGCGCGGAAGAGCGGCGCCCACCAGAAAGTATGCAAAATCCAGTGAAGCCCCTCGCGGGCACCTCTGTCCAGATAATACAAAGGCAAATGGATGGGCTTTACGGTCGGTATGCTGAAGGTGCGGATCCCCTTCGCAAGGCGATAGAGAAATGCGGCAACCGGAGTCTCTTTCCTCTTAATCCTCAGCGCAATCCTGCTTACTATATTATTCACTGCACTTTCTCCTCCTGATTTGTCTAATACTGGCTTTCACGTTGCGGATGGAATGTACGATTCCTTTCGGCAGAAGACTGCCGACGAGGTATGTATATACTGACAGGTTGAATGGGTTGCTGGCAATGCTCCTACCGTAAAATCTCGCAGCCTCGGGCATCTCATCCTTGCTGAAATGGGAATACGCCTTCATGGAATGAATTCTTCCCCAGTGTTGCCTGATCCGCCTGCGGTGGCGGAGAAAGAAAGTTCTATCTGGCATACCATCGAGATTTCTTCGATATATCTCGATGAGATTATTGCAGAGCTTACCGAACATCCGCTCACCGCTCAGTTGATCATTGCCGTAGTTATAGGAGATAAGAGGCCTGTCTACAAGCGCTGCCGGAAAGATTTTTGTAATCCGGAGAAAGAGATCATAATCCTCGAGAGTCTCAAAAGAAGTATCGAATATCCCTGCCGTATCGAAAACCTCTCGCCTGCAAAGCGCAGTGGACGTAAGAATACAGTTCCCGAAGATCATCGTCTCGTATATCCGGCCCCGATAGACCGCCACCTCTCCGAAGCCATGCAGATGAAGAACGTCCTTGTGCTCGAAGACGGAATCATAGGATAATCCGTAATCGTCGAAAACGGAGAAATATTTTCTTATGTGGGATTGCTCTATTATTCTATTCTGCAATTTTGCGGAAAAATCCGAGCAAACGACCCCAACCTCCTCGAATGCCTGAAGAACAGACATCTGAATGAGGAGCTTGTCTTTCATCCAGATGTCGTCGGAATCGATAAACCCTATAATTCTCCCCGTTGATTCTGCAATTCCCCGGTTCCGGGCAGCCGCAGCTCCCGAATTCTTCTGTTTTATATATCTTACCCGGACATCTTTTAAATATGTTTTAATAATCTCTTCCGTATTATCAGTAGAGCCGTCGTCTATGATAATTAACTCAAGATCCCCGAACGTTTGACATAGAACACTCTCAACAGCGTCTTTTAAATAAGATGCCCTGTTATATGTTGGCATAATCACAGAAACAAGATTGCTCATCTTATATCTCTTCCAGACATATTTTTGAAAGTAGAGTTTACGCCTTTGTTGCCGTCGCTAAGATCAATGCCCCGAATCTGTTCAAGAAAGGAATCCTCTCCGATAAACGGGAAAGAAATATCCTTGTGAACTTAATCCTGCTAAGATACGGTATCCAAATACAGATTGTTGAGAATCTGATATCGGAAAAGTATTTGTCTAATTCCCTCTTAAGGGAACACCTTGTAAATCTATGGTAAAATATGCTGTTTTCATAACTTCCTGAAACTGGCATACTCTTGAGCTTCATTCTCAATTCATAGTGATGTGCGCTGAGAATATATTTCCCTTTTGATTTCAACGCCGAAGAGACCAATTTTGTCGAAGATTCCCTGATTTCTGGCGTAGGCAGGTTAGAATATAAAGTTGATAATGACAGATCAAAACTGTTAGGTTTAAGTTTCATATTACTTATATCAGCTCTAACTAATCCGACATTTCCGTTGGAAGAAATCCTTTTTGAAGCCACACGAAGAGAATTTAAGGAAAAATCTATTGCAAGCAGGGATTTACACTCATTTGCAAGAAGACTTGTGAATCTTCCGGTGCCGGAGCCGAGTTCAAGTATTTTTTTGCCGGCTGTCCTGCCCATCTTCCGCAAGGTGGACGGCACCTCCATTTCATCTTCTTTGCTGTATTCCTGATGAAGACAGCGGCTTAAACCATTTGCTATGGAATCCCTGACACGGAGTTCAAATCTGCTGCGATCATTCAATAGCATTTCATCATCCAGCATGTACAGGATACCTTCTTTAATCGTATAGACAGCCCTGCATCTATAGTAACGGTATTAATTAACCTTACATGTTAAGCGAATCTTATTGCTTTTAATTTGACGTTGTTTTTTTCTAATTGCCATTTCAATTGTATCTATATCAGGAAAATATCGATTGGTAGTTACTTCATACCGTAGGAGACGCCAGATACGTTCCTGAGGGTTTAATTCTGGATGGTAAGGCGGTAAATATTCCAAGTGAATATTTGAATACTTTTTCAGGATTTCTCTTACCCTTTCTCCCTTGTGCCAATAAGGACCATCAGCATAAAGATAAATAGT
>JBFLZS010000034.1:0-33150 GCA_040756135.1 Nitrospirota bacterium | reverse complement strand
GTGACATCTATGAATACATGTCTGATTGACTTCAAACCCCGTTAGATGTTTACTATCTAACGGGGCAAACATTGTATTTTAGCCATAACATGAGTTTCAGTCCTATGTATTATTGCAACAACAGGGTAAAGTAAAAACTGAAAAACGGAGAAAAATCAGGTAGTGTATCTCTGAATAAAATCTTTGACAATCTCTGTAAACTTCGCTGGTTCGTCCAGATAACATGGATGAGCGGCACCCTCAATGATACGTATTTCAGAGTTCTTCACATAAGCTTCAATGATTTTCGAATCAGATGGTGGCGATATAGTATCTTTATCTCCCCATATGGCGAGAAGAGGCGTGGTTAAGCTGTTGCTATACATTGACTTCTTTTATATAATGAGAGCAGATTTAAAATCATTGAAGAAAAGAGTAAACCGAAAGAGAGGGACATTGAAAATGAAGGTCAAACTGTCTAAAAATTTTCGCTGTACGGGTATGGTTCTTACGGGAGTATTTGCAATACTGTTATTTGCTTTACAGGGATGCTCTAAATCCACTCCGGCATGCGATAGCGGCAAGACCATTAAGACTGTCGTCAATATAGTTAGTCAGGATTTCAAGAATGATCTGGCCGCAATAGTGGGTGTAGGTGGACCGGGCATGGAACTGACCGACGAAGAGTGGAAATCAATACGAGCCGGAATGGTAATAGACCTCGAAAACATCAGGGAACACAGCTTCGACGAGGCAGAGTGCAAAAGGAAATGCGCGGCAAATCTAATGATTGTGAGTGGCGGATCAAAAGAGCTTATTCCGGTTACATATATTTCAGAAATCAACAAGGACACGGGAGAACTCAAGGTAACACTCTCCGGACTTGAGGAATATAAAAAGTCAAAGGTAGCGCCGCCGATGCTTCCCGAATAGTCGGGGGGACAAGCCCTATAAATTCATATGCAAAGGATTTATCTGAAGCAAGCAGTCTTTTTCCTTCTATTATTGGCAGCAATTGCCGGCATAAGCGGATGTAAAGAATCCTCCCTGCAATATACAACCATAACTAAAAACGATATCATGGCAATGATAGACGACGTTGAGAAAGCAACACGAGCTAAAGATTCAGACGGCGTCATCAAATATATGGCACCTTTTGTCATTATTAATGTATCAATGGAAACCCCTGCCGGGATGCAGAGAATCCAGATGTCACGTGATCAATATAAAGAGTTACTACAGAAGGTATTTTCAAAGGCATCCCGTCATGACTATCGTCATGAAAACGACAGGATTACCATCAGCGATGACGGCCGAAGCGCTATTGTTGAAACGGATATAATTGAGTATATCGTAATGGAGGGGAAGGAGACGAGGACCACGACCCATGAGAAAACGGTCATTGAAATCATTGATGGTAAATTGCTGGTTACCTATTTAGATGCAGTGGTTGTGAACCTGTGAACAAGTTTAATACGAATAGTGCAGATGTTGCTCAAAAATTTATTTAACAGGATTTATTAGATCTTAAACTTTAAACCTGCAACTTATAGCCTCCTTGTTTATCTATCGGTCTTCTCTCTGGCACTTTAACATGCTTTATTTTTTCTTCATTCCATTCTTTTGACACATATAGTCCGCAGTAACAACTACCATATTCCTTTACGTCAGGGTCTCTATAAACGCATGGACATATGATATCTTTATCCTTCTCCTTTATCCCTGTAGCGAGGCGGCACGGACATGAGCGATATCCATAACGTGATTCATTAGTAAGAAGTCCATTAAGTATTTCCAGAACATATTCTTTATCCTTATTCAACTGAATTCCCTGAGATTCTGCATATTTGCTCAGGATGTCATAAAGTCTTTCAGCGGTCATTTGATATCCAGCGCCTCTTTTATTAATTCCTCATCAAGTTCTGTGATGACTTGCTCGATAACCAGCGTAGGATACGTAGCTGAAGGATTATATTTTTTTACTTCTTTTGTTGTGAGCCACTGCTCTCCGCTGTCAAGAAGGTCTACTTCAATAAATTCATACTGGATATGCTGATCGTCAAGGAATTTTTTAACCCTTTTGCATGTAGGGCAGGTGCTAAGGGCATAAAGTCTGACTTTCTTTTTCTGCTCTTCCATTTCTTCTCCTCTATTTTAAATTTTTCTTAATTTTAATGTTGCAAAATTTGTTTCAACGTTTAAGTTAGTTAATCTACTTTTTTATAAAAAACTTTGTCAATCTACAAGGGTAAGGGATTAGGTTCCGCTATTTTTGCTTGATTTCGATCAGATTACCTGAGAAGTCTTTGAGGAAATGAACCGTCTTTTCTTCGGTTCTGCCCACAATGAGTTCCACCCCTGTCTGTTGAGCTTTCTCTTTAATTGATTGAAGATTATCGAGCAGTAAACCAATGTGGCTATATTCAGGGAACCGCTGCCTGCATTCAGGACAGATGAAGATTTCGAGCTTTATACAATCTCTCTCGAAAACGAGCACCTTAATTTCCCGTGATACAGAAAACAGCTGTTCAGAAAGTTTAGCCGATACAACGAACTCTCTGGTTTTTTCAAACCCAAGAAGGTCATGGTAAAACCTTACCGCCTTGTCTTCGCTCTCATTTATTATTCCTACGTGACTCAACAGCATAGAGTATTTTACATGATTTTTATTCGGATGATTAACAATATGCAGGAGAGCTTCCTTATCGGGCCCTCATGGCTCATCCTTTATTCCTCGTTTCTCACCTTAGAACTTTCATCTGGTAACTCTATCTCTTGAAGTTCCATTGATATGACAGATACTTTTGTGCCTCGAGTTCCTGTGCAAGCGATAACTCCCCCTGAGAAGGAGATGAAGAAATGAGCCTCGTATCAAAGGTTTCCTCAAAAGAAATCCTGATAGTATTTTTAAGGTCGTTAGTGTTTAAACGTGGAAATATGTCCTTCAACCCTATTGCTCCCTTCACCTCTTGAGTAGATTCGAGTCTGAATATCCTGGCCAGTTCATCCTTATTAATAGTGAATGGAATGGAACCCTGTTGAAGCAGGCAATCAGTCCAGCGTTTCTGAGCCGAACCTACAACCTTCTTGTTGTTTATAGTAATCTCCCCGAATGATGTTGATTGAAAACATAAAGGACTTCTCGAATGACGAGTAGCAGAAGGATTACGGGCTTCTCTTAGTAACTTTAACTCCGGGGAGAGGCCAATTTTTGATAGTGCAGAACCAAGGGCCATACTAATTTTTTTATAGCTGTCAATTAGACCTTTTGAGAATAGCCCCTGAATCGTTTTTGTAGAAAAACTGTATGTGAGTTCATGGTTGTGCAGTATTGCACGGCCCCCTGTTGGCCTTCTTACAACCATAATATGTCTTTCAGTGCAATACTCAATATCAATATCGCTGATCTTCTGAAAGCATCCTATGCTTACATAGGGTATGTTCCATCCGTAGAGCCTTAATGTTGGGGGAGATTTATCTTTTCTGACCGCAGTCGCAATCGCTTCATCCACAGCCATATTATAAGCTGCGCTGCACGATCCCGAATCAATAAAACGCCAGGCATCACTCATACTATAGATAACGTAATAAATATTGTTACATTGTCATTGCGAGCCCGAAGGGCGTGGCAATCCCATTTTCTTGAGATTGCTTCGCCGCTCCGCTCCTCGCAATGACACTTCATTTAATGCGTTTGTATTAAGTTATATCTGCTTGTGAAAATACTATTTCATCCCTGAAGGATTTTATGAGATATACGGCCTTTCTGATGTTTTCATCAAACACATCAACCATTGCGGCATCGAGGCCGGCACCGGCCATATAAGTAAGGAATGTGGCCTCAAGGGTTTTTCTTAACGCCTTTGGCAACCCAGCAGAGACATTCGAAATCCATACAATGGTATTTATCGGGGGGTCTATCAGTTCTTTAAGTACCCTGATACATTCGTGGGAATTTGACAAGTGCTTCTGTCCCATTCCCCTGCTTATGTGTACTATCGAAGGGTCTGCGAATAGCCTCTCATTCGGGATATCTGCTTCATTTACCATTTCGAGAAGCCCCTCGATTATCTGAAGCTTTGCTTCTAAGGTTGTAGGGATCGTACCCCTTGAAGCCCTGATAACTAAAGAGGCACCAGAGTTCGACACAATCGAAAGCAACGCCTCCTGGTCTTCAGGTTCGGTCTCTGAGATAAAGTTGATGAGGGGTGGTTTCTTACAAAGCGGGACAGCTTTTTTAAGGGCCTGAATATTTCTTGAGTCAAGAGATATGCCTATATCTATTGTATCGAGAAGGACCTCCGTTACCCATGGTAAATTGTCTTCATCGCCGATACCATCCAGAGAACATTGCACATTGATCATGTCTGTGCCTGCCTCAGTGAGCTTTTTTATAAGCTCTGTTATCATCTTTTTATCTCTACGGTTTACTGCATCCATATAAATCTTATTCCTCGTATTAAGGTTCTCTGCAATAACAATCATTTCCTACCTCCTGTGTAAGATGTAATACAAACTCTTTAACCCAAAAAATGCAATTCAATAATGCAGATGTTGTGAAAAAATTTATTTTTCGATACCTTAGTGTACCTTTAACGAATGGGATAACGAATATTTTTATCAATAGAACATATAAAAATATTTTCGATAATTCATCGAGTTAAATAAATTTTTGAACAATGTCTGCATTATTCGGGTTAACCTGAATCCTTCGTCATTATTTGGTATATGATAACACAACTTTTGCAAGACGAGGGCTTGATAAAATTTTTGAAATGATTTATAAGCCTTTACTTTTCAAGCTTAAGTGATTTTAAAAGACTGTTTTTGTTCCGTTCCCTATTTAGTATCTGTGTATAAAGTCGTATTTTGTCATTATCCGGCTTGACCGGACAATCCATGGTTCAACATCCTTCGACAAGCTCAGGATGACATTGTCACTCTGAGCCTGCCGAAGAGTCACCATGACAATTGTCACCCTGAGCCCTTCGGCTTGTGTCATCCTGAGCTTGTCGAAGGATGACACATTGCTCAGGACAGGCCTGCCGAAGGGTGGATTCCCCGATCAAGTCGGGGAATGACGGATTATCTGAACAGCAGTTTATACACAGACATTATTTAGTATTTTACGCCACCTTTGCTGATGCCAAAGATAGCAAAATTGTCCATTATCCGCCTCTTTATTTCGAATCATATCAATTTAGGATGGTTCTTGCTTAAGATTTCCTTAGCACTTTCAATATCGTCTCTTATCTGTTTCTCAAGGCTAAAGGCATCAGGAAAACGTCTTTCGCTCCTTATCCAATCTATAAAATATATTTTTATCTCCTCTTTAAGGATATTACCAGAAAAGTTAAATAAATGAACCTCATAACTTACGTCAGAATTACCAAATGTTGGTTTTCTACCGATATTTGCAACCCCATCAAAAAACATATCCTTTAAACCTACTCTGACAGCATATACACCTTCCTTTGGTGCAAACTCAACAGGTGTGGTTAAATTTGCCGTAGGTACATTTAAAAGTTTTCCACCCCTCCCTGCACCTCTTATCACTTTTCCCTCTATTGAGTAGGCCCTTCCAAGGAAGTTTGATGCCTCCTGAACCCTTCCTCTCAGGAGAAGGTTTCTGATCCTGCTGCTGCTGACAATTTCTCCATGAACCTTTGCATTCCTTACTACTTTAACACTAAACCCATACTTTCTCCCTCTCCTCCTCAAAAGCTCTGTCGTTCCCTTTCTGTCTTTTCCGAAGGCATAATTATGGCCTACAATCACCTCTTTAGCCCCTATCTTTTTCACAAGCACATTCTCAATAAAAGCATCGGGAGAAAGATTAGAAAACTCTTTATTAAAATTTATGCAGAGCAGAATCTTTATACCCATAGCCTCTGTCATTTTTGCCTTCTCTTTAAAAGTTGTAAGTATCTTTATCTCTTTTTCTGGTGCAATAACCCTAATTGGATGTGGCTCAAAAGTAACAGCCATTGAAGTCCCTTTAACCTCTTTAGCCCTTCGAAGAACCATTGAGAGAATCTTCTGATGGCCGAGATGGACACCGTCAAAATTGCCTATTGTTAAAACTGTATTAGGATAACTTTTGTTTAAGGTTTCGAGACCTCTGATTATTTCCATATGCTACCTCTCTGAGTTTTTTATAAATTATTATCACTTGTGACGTTGTTTCTTCAATTGTACCGTTATTGTCTATTGCAAAATCAGACCGCTTAGTCTTTTCTTCTATTGGGAGCTGTGCCTTCAACCTGCGGATCGCCTCTTCCTTTGTAATTCCCTCCTTCTTAAGACGATTTAATGCGGTCTCCTCTTTAGTGAACACAGTAATTGTCTTATCAAACCTTTCTTCGTATCCTCTCTCGTAAAGTAGGGGGACAGCGATCATTACGACCTTGTCCTTTTTGTTAATCTTATCTAAAAAAAATTGTATTCTTTTGAAAACAAGAGGATGAAGTATATTTTCGAGTAAATACCGTAACTCATTATTTCTAAATATTAAATCAGCAACTTTTTTCTTATTGAGATTGCCATTTTCATCAAATACTTTATCACCTAATAGTCCCCTGATTTTTTTGAGGATATCCTTCTCTGTAAGCAAAGATTCAACAATCTTATCGGTATCAAGTATAATAACACCGAGCTTCTCGAACATGGAAAGGACTGTGCTCTTTCCCATTCCATAATTTCCGGTCAGCCCGATAAGAAGCATGGACAATATTATACACTAACTTACTCATCAGCAATTCACGAAGTAAAAAGATTGCCTATTGATAAAGCCTTTGCGGGATGATGAGGGATATTGTTTTCCATACTTCAGTAGATATTAATAATCTATTCCTTTCTGCGGCTCGATGCCTTGCTTGTAAGCATGCTTTATCTCTTTCATTTCTGTAACTGTATGAGCCCTTTTTATCACCTCGGGATGGGCATCTCTGCCAGTCAATATAAGGTGCATGGGCGGCGGCTTATCTTCTATCAATTCCAGCACCTGAGAGAGATCTATCAGTTCCAATTTGAGTGCGTTGTTGATTTCATCGAGGATTAAGATGTCAAAATTTCCTGAGGACATCTTCTCCTTCGCAAGTTTTAAAGCATTCTGAGCATCAGCCCTATGTTCCTGATGAGTGTATTTATTCCCTCTTATTCCGCAGAATCCCTTCCCTGTAAGATGAAGTTCAACATTTGGAGAAAGTCTTTTTATACCATCAATCTCTCCTGAATACATATCGCCTTTAATAAACTCTATAATACAAACCCTCATGCCATATCCCGCAGCCCTCAAGGCTATGCCTAATGCAGAGGTAGTCTTTCCTTTTCCATATCCTGTCATAACGATGACAAGACCAACCTTTTCCTTAGGTTCAAAAAATTTGAGTTTGAGATCTTCCATTTTTATTCCTGAAATTATTTGAATAAAATTATATCAGGCATCAATCTTCCAAAGACCCTTATCTGATCTGTAAGAAGCATGATACCAAATATAATTAAGAGCAGACCGCTTATAATCATTATTATTCGCATATATCTCACAAGCCTTTTCGAATAAATTAAGAAACTATTCATGGCAATCGCTGATATAAAGAATGGCAATGCAAGTCCGAGTGAATATACTGCAAGGAATTTAAGACCATAAAAAGTGGAGCCCTTTGAACCTGCATAAACAAGGATTGTACCGAGAATCGGTCCAATGCAAGGGCTCCATCCAGCAGCGAATGTCATGCCCACAAAAAACGTCCCTAAGTACCCTGCTGGCTTCCCAGCAAGATGTAGCTTTTTATCCTTCATGAGAAAATCGAGTTTAAGAAACCCCGCTATAAAAAGACCAAAGATTATGATTAATATGCCTCCAATTATTCTTATTAAATTTAGGTACTCAAACAATAAGCTCCCTATCGCTGATGAAGATGCTCCGAGGGCAACGAATACCGAAGAAAAGCCGGATGTGAATGCAACTGAGTTCGTTATTGTCAGGTATCTAATCCTTTTTCTATCTACATCACTGGTAAGGTCTTCAAATGAAATACCGGTTATAAAAGACACATAAGAAGGTATGAGTGGTAAAACACATGGGGAAAGGAAAGATAATACACCCGCAAGGAATGCTAAAGGGAATGATATGTCTTTCATCCCGTTACTCTAACGTGCACATTCTGAAGGGTCTCCTTTAATCTTCTCTATTGCATGGGGGATAACATCTAAGATAACTGACAGGCTTTCTTTTACTGCTTTAGGACTTCCCGGAAGATTTATAATGAGCGAGTTTCCTTTCACACCAGCTACTGCCCTTGAAAGCATCGCCCTGCTTGTTTTTTTTAATCCTTCTGAGCGCATAGCCTCGGCAATACCCGGCACTTCTTTATCAATAACTTCAAGTGTTGCCTCAGGAGTTACATCTCTTGTAGAAAGACCTGTCCCACCAGTTGTGAGTATCAGGTCAACCTCTTTGCTGTACTCGGTAAGTTTTTCTTTTATAAGGTCTTTTTCATCAGGTAGGATTTCACAATACTTTAACTCAGCACCAATCTTTTTTATCATTTCTCCAATCAATGGCCCGCTTAAATCTTCACGTTCACCCTTTGATCCCTTATCACTCATAGTTAAAACAGCTACAGCAATCATAGTGTCAGTGTTTAGTGCCAGTGTCAGTTAAAGACTTACTAATGAGGTCATTAGTAGTGCCACATGAATAAACCATACGTGTCATTCTGGCTTGTCCAGAATCGTTCTTAAAAAGGATTCCGAACAAGTCGGAATGACAAACCGGCTGACAAATCCAAGTTCTTCTATGCTATTAATTTTTGCACTACTGACACTGATCACTGACACTAATAACATCTCCTTCTTTAACTTTCCCACTTTTAAGTACCTTAACAAAAATCCCTTCCGTCGGCATAATACAATCCCCGGCCTGATAATAAATACTACACCGGTTATGACATTCCTTGCCTAACTGACTCACTTCAGCTTCTACATTTTTTCCAATTGTCAGCCTTGTACCAATTGGCAATTTAAGCAGATCAATACCTTCTGTTGTGATATTCTCTGCAAAATCACCAGGAATTACTTTAAGTCCCAATGTCTGCATCTTCTTGATACTTTCGATAGCTAATAAGCTCACTTGTCTATGCCAATTAGAGGAAGCATGCGCATCACCTTTAATACCAAAATCCTTCTTTATCACAGCCTCTTTTATCGGCCTTTTCCTGACACCTTTCTTATCACTGATATTGATAGAAACTACTTTGCCTTTCACCTTATGTGCCCATTTCCCAGCTTTCTAAATATTTTTTTTGTTCTGCAGTTAAAGTATCTATCTTTATCCCCATTGCCTTGAGCTTCAGTCGAGCAATCTCCCTGTCGATTTGCTCTGGAACACCATAGACCTTATTCTCAAGCTTATCACTTTTTTTTGCTATGTACTCAGCACAGAGAGCCTGGTTTGCAAAGCTCATATCCATAACCGCAGAGGGGTGACCCTCTGCTGCAGCAAGGTTAACAAGTCTCCCTTCACCAAGTAGATATATCCTTCTGTTATTCTTCAGGGTATATTCCTCAACAAACTCTCTTATTACCCTTCTTTTCTTTGATAGCTTCCTGATCGCTTCTATGTCTATCTCGACATTAAAGTGGCCCGCGTTACAGAGTATCGCTCCGTCTTTCATCAGGGCAAAGCATTCCTTTGAAATAACATTGATATCTCCGGTTGCTGTAACAAAGATATCCCCAATCCTGGATGCATCCCCGATAGGCATTACCTCAAAGCCATCCATTGTCGCCTCAAGCGCCCTCAAGGGGTTTCCTTCTGTAATAAGAACCCTTGCACCCATACCCTTCGCCCTCATGGCGATGCCCTTGCCGCACCATCCATAACCAGAGACAACAAAAATAGAGCCGGCAATTAATCTGTTTGTTGCCCTCATTATCCCATCAATAGTGCTCTGTCCCGTACCATAACGATTATCAAATAGATACTTCGTATATGCGTCATTCACTGCGATTATTGGATATTTCAGAACACCCTTCTCTGCCATTGCCCTCAGGCGTATAACGCCCGTTGTAGTTTCCTCGGTACCACCTAATAAATTTTTGACCAACTCTTTCCCTGTCTTGTGGATAGTTGATACAAGATCAGCGCCATCATCCATAGTAATATTAGGCTTTAATGAAAGAGCATCATTTATATGTTTGTAATATGTCTTGTTGTCTTCCCCTTTTATCGCAAAAACCGGGATATTTGAAAATTTAACAAGGGAAGCGGTAACATCATCCTGTGTACTTAAGGGGTTAGAGGCACAGAGAGAAACCTCTGCACCACCTGACTTCAGGGTTTCCATAAGGTTAGCTGTCTCTGTTGTAACATGAAGGCATGCGGATATCCTGAACCCCTTCAGGGGTTTTTCTTTTTTAAAGCGTTCCGTAATACCCCTGAGCACAGGCATTTCCTGTGCTGCCCACTCGATTCGCAACCTACCTTTCCTTGCTAAATTAATGTCTTTTATATCGTTTTTTACCATCATTCCCCCTATATATTTAGTCAATAGTCATTAGTTAGAGTCTGTGTATAAGCTACGAATTGAATATTCCGTCATTCCCCGACTTGATCGGGGAATCCACCCTTCGGCAGGCCTGTCCTGAGCAATGTGTCATCCTGAG
Organism: Nitrospirota bacterium; assembly: GCA_040756135.1. Lineage (GTDB taxonomy): Bacteria > Nitrospirota > Thermodesulfovibrionia > Thermodesulfovibrionales > SM23-35 > JBFLZS01. Next base: position 22,503 of record JBFLZS010000034.1, on the reverse strand, counting down.
CTTGTCGAAGGATGTCGAACCATGGATTGTCCGGTCAAGCCGGATAATGACAAAACAGGACTTTATACACAGTCATTAGTTATTCAATGATTGGTCATTATTGACTTTTCACAGCCCTGCCTCCCTCTTCAACATCTCTGCCATATCTGTTTTCTCCCATGTAAAATCAGGGTCATTTCTTCCAAAATGTCCATATGCTGCTGTCTTTTTAAAGATGGGTCTCCTGAGATTCAATGTTTCGATCATCCCCTTTGGCGTAAGATTAAATTTTTTCCGTACTATCTTTACAATGTTTTCTGAAGGTACTTTTCCAGTCCCAAATGTTTCAACGAGTAAAGATACCGGTTCGGGTACCCCAATAGCATATGCCATCTGCACTTGAACCCTATCAGCAATGCCAGCAGCAACAATATTCTTCGCAATATACCTTGCCATATAAGAACCTGACCTGTCTACCTTTGTAGGATCCTTTCCAGAGAAACAGCCGCCGCCGTGACTCCCGACCCCTCCGTAACTATCAACAATAATCTTTCTGCCTGTAAGTCCTGTATCACCCATTGGACCTCCAACAACAAAACGGCCTGTTGGATTAACATAATATCTAACATGCTCCTCATCAAGGATCTCTCTTGGCACCGTAGGCTTAATTACCTTTTCAATGACGTCTTCCCTTATCTCTTTAAGTGTAACATCAGGACTGTGCTGAGTTGAAACAACTATGCTGTCTATTCGAACAGGTTTACTGTCTTTATACTCAACAGTTACCTGAGTCTTACCATCAGGTCTCAAATAGCTAAGGACATCCTTCTTTCTAACCTCTGCCAATCTCATAGCAAGCTTATGGGCGAGCAATATCGGAAGCGGCATGAGTTCTTCGGTCTCGTTACATGCAAATCCAAACATTAAGCCCTGGTCACCAGCGCCTCCTATATCAACACCCAGAGCAATGTCAGAGGATTGTTCGTGAATAGAAGTAATCACCGCACATGTCTCATAATCGAATCCATATTTTGCCCTTGTATAACCAATCTCTTTTATAGTCGCTCTTATAATATCCGGTATCTCAACATAACAGCTTGTTGTGATCTCACCAGCTACAAACGCCAGCCCTGTTGTCACAAGTGTCTCACACGCAACCCTGGCCGATGTATCCTTAGCAATTATCGCATCCAGTATTGCGTCAGAGATCTGATCTGCTATCTTATCTGGATGTCCCTCTGTTACAGACTCTGAGGTAAAGAAATAATTCTTCCCCAACATGCTTCACCCCCCTAAGTGGTCATAGAGTTTATTACAAAATAAATAATTAAACATTTTAACACAATTACAGGGAAAATAACCGATGTTTTATTACATCGTTCTTCAGTTTTGTACCCCTTCAGTTACGGGTTAACAAATCCCCCTTTGGAAAAGGGGGAATGAGGGGGATTTTATAATATCATTGAAAAATCTCCCCTAACCCCTCTTTGCCAAAGAGGGGAACAACAATATGCAACTATTCATGCACTCATAACTGAAAGGTTACTCAGTTTTTATCTTTCTGGTTGTATCAGGCTTCCTCATGTGGTATATTGTCTTTACAGTCACTTTTTTCAAGGGGGGTTTTTTATGCAATTGCTCACTATTATGAAACACTTTAAGATCCAATCCTTGCGTAATAAGGTTAAATAGTATCTGTGTATAAAGTCGTATTTTGTCATTGTCTGGCTTGACCGGACAATCCAGAAGTCTTTGAAAGCACTGGATTCCCCGATCAAGTCGGGGAATGACGGATAACTTATTAAGGTTCTCATAATAGAATGGACATTGTCCCAAAAATGATAGGAAATTGTATAACCATAAAATCTCCCCTCGCCCCTCTTTTCCAAAGAGGGGTAATGCCTCCCTTTGGAAAAGGGAGGTTAGGAGGGATTTCTCGGTCATTGTACAGACTATTATAAGAAGGAAGATTAATAATTCTCAGTTTATACACAGACTCTAAAGAAGGAGGTAACCGATATGAAACACGTTACAAAGATTCAGATTGTATTTTACAGCATGTATGGACATATATATCGTATGGCAGAAGCGGTCTCAGGTGGTGCTAAAATGGTTGAAGGAACCGAGGTTGCCATTTATCAGGTCCCTGAGCTTGTCCCGCAGAATATCCTTGAGAAAATTGGTGCTGCAAAGGCGAGGGAGATATTTGCACATATACCGGTCGCAAGTGTTGAAAAACTATCTGAGGCCGATGCAATAATCTTTGGCACACCCACAAGATTCGGTAATATGTGTGCACAGATGAGAAATTTCCTCGATCAGACCGGTAGTTTATGGGCAAAAGGCGCATTAATAGGAAAGGTAGGCAGCGTATTTACATCAACAGGTACTCAACATGGAGGCCAGGAAACAACGATCACCAGTTTCCATACTACCCTGCTACATCACGGTATGATAATAGTGGGAGTTCCCTATTCCGAAAGTCGCCTCTTAAATATGACCGAGATTACCGGTGGCACACCATATGGGGCATCAACCCTCGCAGGCCCTGATGGCTCAAGATGGCCCAGCGAAAACGAACTGGACATAGCAAGGACTCAGGGAAAACATGTAGCAGAGATTACAAAGAAACTTGTGGGATAGAAGTAAGGGGCATTAATACCCTCTCTCGTACTTCTCACTTTCACAAACTTCTCGTACTTCATCCTTTACGAGTTTTCCGTCTTCCCAGACCCTTTCATGAATTTTATGGCACTTCTTTTGTGCATCATAATCTATCGGCTCAGCGCGATAAACACCCCGTCCATCCTCGGTTCTGTACTCCACAGGCCTTCCAGATGCTGCTGCCTCCTGTGATGCCCTCATGGAAATATCAACAAGCGTTGCGCCAGCCACAGCGCCAAGTGCCGCTCCTATAATACCACCTCTCCATGGATTTCTGTGATCAAGAAGCGCCCCTGCTATACCTCCGACAGCAGCACCAGCTCCCGCACCCTGGGCATGATATGGCGTGCAGCCAAAGAGCGAAATCAGCAGGGAAAAGACCAACATTAAGGATACAATTTCCTTCATACAACCTCCTGCTCTCATATATTTTTCAGCCACTGGCTTACTGAACTTTGAATTATTATAATATAACGCTTCCCTTTGTATCTACATAATAGTATCATAAAATTTTACTCCCTAAGCAGGAAATACTTTTTTCTTGACAAAGTAGCCTGTTTTGCGTTAAAAAAGCACTGTTATGGCTGGATTGAGGCTTCTCATTCTGCAATTTATTATTTTATTCTCCGTACTGCCCCTTTATGCATCAGATATTAACCAGGAAACACTTGATAGTCACCCGGTAATATCTTCTTTGCCCGAAGAACTGATAAATAAGGGGCCCAAGATAGTATCAGATTATAGCGATAATGAACTCGCTGTAGAAGCTGTCAAGAAAAATATCACACTTTTTACCGAAAAGATAAGAGAGAAGTTCTCACTCTGGCTTAGCAGGTCAGGTAAGTACCTCGATCTGATGAAGGAAATACTTAAAGAAAAAGATGTCCCGGAAGAAATAGTATTTCTGCCTTTGATAGAGAGCGGTTTCAATCCTTATGCCTACTCACCTGCACGAGCAGCAGGATACTGGCAGTTTATTGCATCTACTGCAAAGAGATACGGCCTGAAGATCAACTGGTGGAGGGATGAAAGGAGGGACCCTGTAAAATCTACTGAGGCTGCTGCAGACTACCTTAAGGAACTGTATGGGATGTTTGGCTCATGGAACCTGGCAATGGCTGCATATAATGCAGGAGAAGGCAAGATCCTCAAAGCGCTTAACAAGACAAAAACAGATGATTACTGGTCGCTGCTGGATACTGAATACCTTAAGGGAGAAACTAAGGACTATGTCCCCAAGTTCATTGCAGCAAGCTTAATCGCAAATAGCCCGCAGAATTTTGGGTTTGAAGACCTTGAGTATCATCCACCATTAAATTATGATATGGTGACGATCAGTTCACCAGTTGACCTTGAAATTATAGCAGATTGTGCAGAAACAGCTGAGGAAGTCATAAAAGAATTAAATCCCGAACTAAGGAGATGGTGCACACCTCCTGATGTCTCTGAATATACCTTGCGAATACCTGAAGGCAAAAAGGATATTTTTCTCAAGAATCTCTCTCAGATTCCTGTAGAAAAGCGCTTTACAGTTGATATATACAAAGCTAAAAAGGGAGATACCTTTAAACGTATCTCAAAAAAGACAGGTATTCCTGTGCAGATTATCCTCGATCTGAATTCTCTGGAAAAGATAATGCCCCTTAAGGAAGGGACAAAGATTTATCTTCCACCAAAGGGGAAATTTGTATTAGACAGAGATGACAGGACACTTATAAAAAAGGCAACTTTTACCCAAAAGAAGAAGACCCTTGTTAAAAAAGGTACGAGAAAATCTATAAAAAAGGCTTCTTTCAAACGAAACAAGAAAGCATTAAAGACCAACAAAAGAAAGATTTAGCTTACCTTCTTTTCAGATAGTTTTGTTATTGCCTCATCTATGAATGGCGAATTAGGAAACTTTGTAGTAAGTTCTTTATATTTTTTCTTTGCCTCATCTAATTTCCCTTCTTTTTCAAGAAGTCTTCCATATTCCATAAGTGCAAAGTCTTTGTAAATATTACTGTTGAGATTATAAAGGGTATCAAGTGTCTTCATCGCCTCATTTATATCCCCTTTCTTTATATAGACCATAGCCATCTTCTGATACGCAAGTGGAATAAACCTATCTTCTTTTGAATATCTCTGTGTAAAATCTTTAAGCGTCCTCAGTGCATCATCGTATTTTCCAAGTTCGTAGTAGCAAGCTGCGATGTAAAATAGTGATAAGGGTGATTTTCTGGTATCGTAAGCCTTTTTGAATATATCCAGCGCCTTTTTATACTGTTCTTCTTTATTTACAGACTGTCCTTGATATTCGTTGTAGTAAATCTTGTATGCCTCATATTCAAACGTCCTTGCCTTTTTCTGTGAAGTATAATTGTAAAGCAGAAAGCTAATAATAGCTATAATAATGACAAGAACTCCCACCCCGTATTTTAATACTGATTTCTGCCGTTCCTTTAATGTATCCTTCAGACCGGCAAGTTTATCTTTCACCTCTGCTTCTGCAGCTACGGTCTTTTTGGGCATCCTTTTTTTAATCACCTTAGGCATCAATCCCTCCTGATGGCCTTTTCCACAAGGGCCTTAGAATGCTCAAATATTGAATTTATACGGTTTCCCTCTATCCCTGAAGCGAGGAGTATCTTAATCGCAAACTCTTTTGTAATTAAATCTGTTGGGCTATGGGCATCTGTGTTTATGCAGAGCAGGACGCCAAATCTTATTGCCTCTTTTGCAACATAACCATTTGACAAACAATGCCCTTTTCGTGAGGTTATCTCGAGTGTAACGCCTTTCTCTTTTGCAAGGAGAATCTCCTCCTCAGAAATAATACCCGGATGTGCGAGGATATCTACATTAGCTTCAATCGCTGCCCTGTTAGTACCCGGCGCAACAGGCTCTACTACGGTCTCTCCGTGCGCAACTACTAATTTTGCACCGAGGCGCCTGGCCTCTTTCACTAAATCATGGATAATCTGGGGCGGAGCATGTGTAATCTCAGCACCTGGGATAGCTTCTATAGAGATAAAGTTCCTGAGTTTTTTGAGAGCACTCACGATCTTTGGAACTACTATGTCAATATTCGAGGAGTCAACATGGTCTGTGATAGCAATTGCCTTATAACCAGTTGCCTCAGCCCTTCTGATTAACTCTGAAGGGATTAGTTCTCCATCACTGAAAAAACTGTGTGTATGTAAATCGATCACTAATCTGCCCTTTCTTCAAAAAGATATGCGGACATTCTAACAGAAATCCTTACTTAAAATCACTAACCAATTATTCCTTTCTTCTCCTCAGTTATCCTGGGAATATAGAAGTCAATTTTATGACAGTTAATTGTTGCCAAACGACAATTTTTGTCTATAAACCAATATCAATCCAATAAAAATATCTTTATATTTCAATCTGTTATATGTGGTATGATACTTGCTTTATATACATGATATGCTCGACTATAGTTATATGAAACATTCATGTCTCAAAGAGACTCAAAGGATGAGGAAACTTTGTAATCCCCCCTAACCCCCCTTTAGAAAAGGGGGGTTAGGGGGGATTTGAGGCATTTTCAGGTAAAAAAAGAGGAATTGGGTAAAATAAACATTGATAATTTACAACTTCAGGAGGTGGGAAAGAAGGCTAAATTATGATGTTTTTTTAAATTTAAATCTGTTAGAATTTAATAGAAGATGCAGAGAGAGAGACTCAGCAAATCTATTCTTATTGTTGAAGATTCAGCAACAACAAGGGCGCTCATCAAGGCCGTTGTAGAAGAGATGGGAGACTTCAATACAGTTGAAGCCGGTTCCGGCTTTGAGGCCCTAAAGATTCTGCCAACACAGGAATTTGACCTTGTCATAACTGATATAAACATGCCTGATATAAATGGTCTTGAGCTTATAAACTTCATGAGGAATAACCCGAGATACAACGACCTCCCTGTAATAATAGTCAGCACAGAAAGAAGCGAGGAAGACATAAAAAGGGGTATGTCATTAGGTGCTATGGCTTATATTACTAAGCCTTTTAAGGCACATGAACTTCAGGAAGTTATAAAAAAGGCAATGGTGTATGAAGGCATCTAAAAAAGAATTTATAGCAGAGGCAGAGGACCTCCTGTTTGAGTCCCAGCAGATGATACTCGAGATCCAGGATACATATCAAACGGCCTTAAACCCGGATACAATTAATGCACTCTTTCGTTCGATGCATACACTCAAGGGGCTTTCCGGGCTCTTTGGGAATCAGGGCATAACAGACCTGAGTCACGCCCTCGAATCATTATTAGATGATGTACGACTTGGAAGGATAGACGTGACTGATGATGTAGTAGATTTCCTTTTTAAGAATCTTGATATACTGAGGTCTGCAGTTGACGCGGTTAAGGAAGATAGGGAACAGAATTTAACAGAACATTTAAATGAGATAAAGTCCTTCAGGCAATCAATGAAAGAGGGCGCTACCGGCCCGGATATCAAAGGTCTTATTGATGATTCTATAATAAAAGTACTCTCGGAATATGAAGAACACAGACTTAAGGCGAATATAAAAGATGGCAATGGTATTTATCTTTTAAAGGCAATATTTGAACTTTCTACCTTTGACAAGTCACTTGAGGAACTAACAAAAATAATAAAATCAAAGGGGGAGCTTATATCCACCCTACCTACGTCCACAAATGTACCCGATGGCTCTATAGGGTTTAACCTTATGTTTGCCAGCAATACCCGGTTAAATGAGCTAAAGGAAGAGATAAAAGGCGATATAGAGGTGCTCGTTCAACCAAAGCGAGCAGTGCCTCAACCACAAAAAGCAGAGGAGCCATCTCTTAAAACTACAACAACCACTGTAAGAGTTGATATAGATAAACTTGACAGGATACTCAATACGATAGGCGAACTTACCCTTGCAAAAGACGCTGTAAAGAGGATCGGATCGGAGATGGCTGAGGTACAACGCTATTCTCCATTTGTACGCGACGTCCACAAGATCTCGCGGACATTTGAGAGGAAGCTTGCAGAGCTCCAGGATGAGGTACTCGAGATAAGGATGGTTCCAATAGGCCAGATATTCTCAAGGCTTGCACAGGTTATCAGACGTTATTCGAGGGAGATAGAAAAAAAGATAGACCTTACGCTGTACGGCGAGGATACAGAGCTTGATAAATCATTGGCTGAAGAGATAATTGATCCACTTATGCACATCGTGAGGAATTCAATTGACCATGGGATAGAGCCAGCCGAAGAGAGAAAGGCGAAGGGTAAGAAGGAACGTGGCAGTATTGTTCTTAAGGCATTTCAGAGAGGAAGTCATGTAGTGATCGAGGTTATAGATGACGGCAGAGGCATAGATGTTGAAAAGGTCAAGAAAAAGGCTATAGAAAAAGGACTGCTTGAACCTAATGTCGAGCATGGGGAAAGAGAGATTATTGACCTCATCTTCACCCCTGGTTTCAGTACAAAGGAGGTTGCGAGTAAGATTTCTGGAAGGGGTGTTGGCATGGATGTCGTCAAGGAAAAACTCTCTACGCTGGGCGGCTTTACAGAGTTCTATACAAAAAAAGATGCGGGGACGACCTTTACACTTACACTCCCGATTACCCTTGCAATTATAAAGGCACTTATCGTAAGAGTCGGTAAAGAGAAGTTTGCCCTGCCTTTGACAGCAACATCCGAGACCGTTGTAATAGAACACAAAGATATTCAGACTATAGAATGGAAGGATGTCTATTACATTAGGGGCGAAATGCTCCCGATAATGAGCATCGGGAAAATCTTTAACTTAGAGACTGAACAAAGCGACAGGTCATTTGCTGTTGTTGTAGGGCATGGCAGGAGAAAATTGGGACTCCTTGTGGATGAGTTCCTGGGGCAGCAGGAGATTGTCATAAAGTCGCTCGGTGATTATCTTAAAGGCTTAAGCGGTTTTGCAGGTGCTGCAGAGACAGGGAAGCACGAGGTCATTCTCGTCCTTGATGTTGAGTCCATCATAGAAAAATCTTTAATAAAACAGGAAGGCATGTCATATGTATGAGGGCAAAGGAGAGAGCGAAAGCCCCGATGTCCGGACTCCAGACTACGAGCCCCGGGCTACAGACAAAAAACTAAAAAAGGCAGACACCGAAATAGAGGAAGAAACCAATATTATCGAGATACTTACATTCAGTCTTTTGAAAGAAGAATATGCCTTCAGAATCTCTCAGCTTGATGAGATACTCAGACCTCAGAGAATAACAATGGTTCCGAAGATGCCTGATTATGTTAAGGGCATAACCTCACTAAGAGGAAAGATTATCCCTGTAATAGACCTAAAGCTTAAACTTTTTCTCACAGACAAAGCTTCAGATATTAACCATAAAGGAAAGATACTAATAATAAAAGGGCCTAAAGGACCAATCGGCGCAGCAATAGATAAAGTTATAAGTGTTGTTCGAATCTCAAAAAACGAAATTATGCCTCCACCTTCCCATCTTTCAGAAGCAGAACTTAAATTCATTGAAGGGGTGGTAGTAATAGATAAGCAATTTATATCAATTATAAATATGGAAGAAGCGGTAGCCATAAATTTAATATGAAAATTCAAAAAAATCAGCAGGGGTAGCAAAAGGGGGCATTATGAAGATTATAAATATTGTGAAGGAAAGACTCGAATTAAAATATATGATTTTTGTCATAGGTCTCCTTATAGCTGGCATCGTGTGGTCTTTCGTTTTATCTACGCAAGTCAGAAATAACCTCTATTCAACAGCCGAAGAAAATTTGGATGCAACAGCTACAACAGTTGCTTTAGATATTGCCAGGGCAATGCATGAATCAGTTGAAAAGAAGGCAGCGATATCAAAAGAGATTGTTGAGGGTCTTAAGACCGTTAAGGGTATTGAGGATATCAAGATATTAAATGAACAGGGCAAAGAGGCATTTAAGAAAGAGTCTGAGGCAATCGACGCACCTGCTTTAAAGAAGATGTCTGAAAAGTTAGCACCATTATCTTTCAGGTCTAAAAAGTCTTTAGTATTTTATAAGCCACTCGAAAACGCTTCTTATTGTAAAGGATGCCATGCGCAGGAAAAGTCAATATTAGGTGCAGTTAAGGTTTCGGTGTCACTCGAAAAAATTTATGGTAAAAGTACGAACTTTATTATATGGACTACAATCTTATCAATAGCCGCTATCTCTGGTGGCACCTTCTTTTTCTGGATTTTATTAAGGAGGCTTGTGATACTGCCATTACGATCTATCGAGAAGGCTGCAAAATCATTGGCCGATGGAGACCTCTCCTTCAGTTTAGATATCAAGACGAAGGATGAAATAGGAAGGCTGAGCAAGTCTCTCAATACATCAGTGCAATCCCTCGGAGGTATTCTTCAAAGGGCAGCAACCGATATAGCAAATTCTATAGAGCAGATGAATTTAGCTGCTGCAGAGATTTCGGATAGCACAGAGCGTCTCGCAGCCTCAACAGAGGAGACAGCCTCGTCCACGGATGAAATGGTCACAAGTATCAGTCAGGTTGCTACCAGCTCGCAGGACCTTTCAAGTGCTGTTGATTCCACATCGGCCTCCATAGAAGAACTTTCTACAACAATAAAAGAAGTGGCTACCAAGGCAGAAGAGCTTTCTGCTGTGTCAGAGGAGACGCTTGCTGCGTCTGAAGAGATTTACTCTTCTATAAAGGAGGTGGGTCAGGGTGCAAAAGAATCTGCGATGCTCTCCGAGAAGGTTAAAACTGAAGCATCAACATTCGGGATAACATCGGTAGAGAAGACAATAGAAGGAATGCAGAATATCAGATCATCAGTCGAAAAAACAGCTAATTGTATGAGGAAACTCGGTGGTAGGTCAGATGAGATAGGCAAGATCTTAGACGTTATAGATGAGATAACAGACCAGACAACATTGCTTGCCCTGAATGCGGCTATACTTGCTGCACAGGCAGGCGAGCATGGCAAGGGTTTTTCGGTTGTTGCTGATGAGATAAAGGACCTTGCAGAAAGGACATCCTTTTCGACTCGTGAGATAGCCACACTTATTCAGACTGTGCAGCATGAGCTTAGAGAGACCTTTCTCGCAACGGATGAAGGCTTAAGGTCTGTAGAGGATGGTCTCAAGGTTGCAAGGGATGCAGGAGATGCCCTGAAGAAAATAGTAGAGAGCTCTAAACAATCAGCAGAGATGTCATTTGCTATTGAGCGTTCGACAGCAGAACAGGCAAGGACAACAAGGCTTGTTTCAGAGTCTATGGAAAAGGTAAAAAATATGGTAGCTTATGTTGCAAAGGCGACATCAGAGCAGAGCAAGGGTGCCCTTCTCATTACAAAGGCCACAGAGAGGATAAGGGATGTTGCTACTTATGTTAAGACAGCAACAGGTGAACAATTAATAAGTACCAAGCAGATATCTGAGGCTATAGAGCTTGTGTCGGAGAAGACCAAGCAAATAGTTAAGGCCGTCAATGACCAGAAGTCGGGTTCAAACCAGATACTCAAATCTATCACTGAAAGGTTTATTCAAACTAAGTAAGAAACTTGTAAGACAGTGATCGGGGTTTGCTGTCTTTAAGAAAGGATATTGAGGTAAGCGGCGAGGCTCTCTAAGAAAGAGGAGGCTTTATGAGGATTATAAAGACTTTAAAGGAAAGACTCGAATTAAAGTATATGATTTTTGTTATGGCACTCTTAGTAGTTGGCATCCTGTGGTCCGGCATTTTATCTTTTTTTGTGAGAAACAACCTTTACTCCACAGCCGAGGAAAACTTAGATGCAACAGCCACGATAGTCGCAATTGATATCACCAGGACAATGCACGAGTCTGTTGATAAAAAGGCAGAGCTATCAAGGCAGATCGTCGAGGGCCTCAAGACCGTGAAGGGTATTGAGGATATTAAGATAATAAATGCACAGGGCAAAGAGGCATTTAAAAAAGAGTCCGGAGCAATCGAGGCACCTGCAATGAAGAACATGTCTGCTAAACAGACCCCATTGTCTTACAAGTCTGAGAAGTCTCTCATTTTTTATAAACCGCTCGAAAACGCCTCTTATTGCAGGGGATGTCATCCCCAGGAAGGTACAATATTAGGCGCCGTTAAGGTTGTGGTTTCCCTCGAAAAGATTTATGGAAAGAGCATGAACTTTATCCTATGGACTACAATCATCTCGATGATTGGCATCTCTGCAGGCACCTTCTTCTTCTGGATCATATTAAGGAAGCTTGTGATAAAACCAATAAGTTCTATTGAAAAGGCTGCTACATCATTAGCTGATGGTGACCTCTCCTACAAATTAGATATCAAGACAGAGGATGAGATAGGGAGGCTTAATAAGGCTATAAATGTATCCGTGCGTTCTCTCGGTAGAATTCTTCAAAGGGTTAAGAATGGCTCAAAACGGGCCTTTGATGTTGCCGAGAAAGTGGAACATGATTTCAAGAAGCTTTCAGAAGGCACAAAGCTCGAATCTGAGGCAATAGCCAATATTGCAACCTCTATAGAGCAGATGAATTCAGCCGCAGCAGAGATCTCGGATAGTACAGAGCGCCTTGCAAACTCTACAGAAGAGACAGCCGCATCAACAGAGGAAATGGTCACGAGCATAAGTCAGGTCGCAAACAGTGCTCAAGAACTCTCAACCACAGTCGATTCTACATCATCCTCTATAGAAGAGCTGTCCGCAACAATAAAGGAAGTAGCCACCAGGGCAGAAGAGCTTTCTGCCGTGTCAGAGGAGACGCTTGCTGCATCAGAAGAGATTTACTCTTCTATAAAGGAAGTGGAGCAGAGTGCAAAAGAATCTGCGATGTTCTCCGAGAAGGTTAAAACCGAGGCATCAACATTCGGGATAGCATCAGTAGATAAGACTATTCAGGGGATGCAGGATATCAAGGCATCTGTTGGAACCACAGCCAGTTTTGTTGCGAAATTAGGTGTTAGATCAAACGAGATAGGTAAGATCTTGAACGTTATAGATGAGATAACCGATCAAACAACATTGCTTGCCTTAAATGCAGCAATACTCGCAGCACAGGCAGGCGAGCATGGCAAGGGTTTTTCGGTTGTTGCTGATGAGATAAAGGACCTTGCAGAAAGGACATCCTTCTCGACCCGAGAAATTGCTGAACTTATTCAAACCATACAGGAAGAGGTAAAAGATGCAATTCGAGCAATGGATGAAGGCTTAAGGTCTGTAGAGGACGGTTTCAAGGTCGCAAGGGATGCAGGAGATGCCCTGAAGAAAATAGTAGAGAGCTCTAAACAATCAGCAGAGATGTCATTTGCTATTGAGCGTTCGACAGCAGAACAGGCAAGGGCAACAAGACTTGTTTCAGAGGCCATGGAGAAGGTAAAAAATATGGTAGCTATGGTTGCAATGGCCACCTCAGAGCAGAGCAAGGGTGCCCTTCTCATTACAACGGCTACAGAGAAGATGAAAGACGTTGCTAATCATGTCAAGGCTGCAACAGGTGAGCAACTAATGAATATCAAACAGGTATCCACTGCTACGGAACTGGTATCAGAAAAGAGTCAACACATAGCCACGGCTATTAACGAACTGAAGTCAGGTTCAAACCAGATATTCAGGTCTATCGAAAAGATAAAGGATATCCCAAAAACTAATATAAACATTTTATTCGATATTACCCGATCACTGAAAGGTCTGTTCAGAAACACCGAGCTTGTAACCAAGGAGATGGAAAGGATGAGGTTATCAGAGGAAACTTTGGTTACCCCTGTGGCTGCTGAGGTTATAAGGTTTGGCATCGAGCCGATAGGTGTCTCACCTGTTGAGATGGTAAAAAAATTCAGCCTGCTTGCTGAATATCTTGGTAAAAAAATCGGTAAAACGGTTGAACTGAGGGCAGTATCTGATTATGAGGGTGCCATAAGAGATATAGGTCATGGCATAACACAAGTCTGCTTTATGGCTCCAACCACATATTTAGAGGCAAGCAAGAAGTACGAGATCGAGGTCCTTGTAAAGGCATTGACGGAAGGGAAGTCATCCTACCGTTCTGTTATTATAGCGAAAAGTGACAGCAAAATCAGCTCTATAGAAGACATCAAAGGACATACATTTGCCTTTGGAGATCCACGCTCATTATCTAATTATATAGCACCGAGGATTATGCTTCTTGATGCCGGGATAGACCTGAAGGATTTACTTTTTTATGAATATCTCGGACCTCACGAAGAGGTAATAAATGCAGTGCTTAAAGGCAATTTCGATGCAGGTGGAGTTACAGAGAGCATAGCATATATGTTTAAAGACAAAGGTATTAAATTCATTAAATTCTCTGAAGATTTACCAGGGTTCTGTATATCCGTCAGCAAAACATTGCCTGAAAGGGATAAGAATTCTCTGAAGGACGCACTCACAGTACTGACGGATGCAACACCTGAAGGTTCTTCAATCCTCCATGCCATATATAAGCGCTACACTGCATTTGAAGAGGCATCTGACGCTGATTATGCTAATGTAGGGGTTATGATGTCAAAGTTGGGCATGCTTTAAAATGCACTCTTCATGGCCAGGGAGGTTAATTGAAAAATAAAAAAGTGGAAGAGGCAATAAAGTTTGCTGTCTTTAAGATCGGGGAAGAAGATTTCGGGGTAGAGATCAAAAGGGTTGTCGAGATACTTAAGACACAAAAGATACACTCTCTGCCTGAACTCCCTGACTTTCTCTCCGGCCTTATTACTGTTAGGGGGGAGGCGATACCTCTTCTTGACCTCAGAAGACGGTTTGGCATTCAATCATCCTTTAAAAAAGAGCGAATAATAATAGTCCGGTGTGATAGTGAAAAGATAGGCATTCTGGTAGATGAAATAAAAGAGATAATCTCCCTCTCCAACGAAGAGGTAATAAGCCCGCCATCCATATTCAAGGGATTAAAGAGGAAGTATCTTACAGGCATTGGAAAGAAAGATGATAGGATAATAATCCTTCTTAACATTGATAGTCTTCTCACATCGGAAGAGAAGATAATGCTGAAGGAATCAGAAGGTCTTGAACTTAATTCAGGATTCGATGAAGATGCAGGATCTGGAAAGACTACTTAAAGACGATGATGTTGAGGTCAGGAGGGAGGCTCTTAATGGCCTCAGGGGGAAGTCTGGTGATACTTATATAAATTTGCTCCTTAGCGCTATGGAGGACATGAACTGGAGGGTCAGGAACACAGCCATAGATATACTCCTTGAGGAGCATCCAGTCGAGGCGTACATAGAAGGATTAATAAATCTTCTTTACCGTGAAGATGATGCAGGTGCAAGGAACTCTGCAATAGAAGCGCTTGTAAGGCTCAATAAAAAGGCAACACCTTTTTTAATCAAGGCATTTAACACACCTAATAAGGATGTAAGAAAATTTATTATAGACATCTTAGGGGAGTTTAAGGATAGCAGATCACTGCCTCTCATGCTTAATGGATTAAAGGATGAAGATGAAAATGTACGGGCTACGGCTATAGAACAAATCGGCAAGGCAGGAGAATCGTCTGTAGTAGATGCCCTGGTAGAGATACTCGAAGGTGATGAGATATGGACAGCCTACCCTGCTACCGATGCACTCGGCAGGATTGGTGACAGGAAGGCAATCCCGGCATTAATAAAGGCATTGGATAAGAAGACACTCAGGGAACCTGCTATAAAGGCCCTGAGTCTTATTGGAGATCCCGAGACGCTTAAATACATAGTCCCCTTTATAGAGGATTCTTCAAAGACTATTCAGGAAGAGGTCATTCGGGGTATCGAGAGATTTTACCACAGCGGTGTTAGCGAGGAATTTATAACGGGTGAAATAAAAAGGCTTCTTGGTGATAGGGTTCTGGACATTCTCGTCACGCACGCATGGTCAAAAAAGCCTGATGTAAGGATAGCTGCAATACTCATCCTCGGTCTGATGAAGGACGAGAGGGCATACAATCCCCTTCTTGAGATATCCGAGGATGAAGATTTTAAGGAAGATGTGAAGAGGGCGTTTGTCTTCATGGGAAAGGACAGGCCGGAATCTCTACTTAAGCTTTTTGAGACGGATGACCTCTACCAGAAACGCTTCATATGCGAGGTTGCAGGTAGAATAGCCTCGCCCATTTATTACACGATTTTTGAAAGGTTACTTGAAAATGAGGATGGACATATCCGATCCATTGCTGCAAAAGCAATCTCGAAACTTGGTAACCTTAAGGCGATAGAACCCTTGAAAAGACTTCTAATTGATCCATATGAGGATGTACAGGAGGCTGCAGTAGAGGCACTTTCCAATCTGAGGTCAGGTCTTTCTGTTAACGAACTTATAGATATGCTTGATAGTTTAAACCCGGCACTGAGGAAAAATGCAGCAATGCTGCTTGGGAAAATAGGAGCTACTGAGGCAGTACAGGCATTAGGGTTCAGGCTTAAGGATGAAAATACAGGTGTAAGGAAGGCTGTTATCGAGGCATTCTCTCATTTAAAGACAGAAGATTCTACCAGATTTCTTATACTTGCGCTTACAGATGAAGAACCTGACATAAGGATATTATCAGCCCTCAGCTTAGGCTATATAGGAGGTGAGGGTGCACTCGAGGCACTATCTCTTCTTCTTTCTGATTCGGATGACTCTGTAAGGGTTGCTACATCAAAGGCCCTCGGCATGCTAAAAGATGCAAGGGCGGTTAGACCCCTTATGGGACTCCTCTATGATAAAAACGGCTTTGTAGTCACAACTACAATAGAATCTTTGAGCAAGATAGGTGGAAATGAGGCGAGGTCTGCCTTGCTCAGCATGCTTGGTTCCGAGGATAAGGAGATTTGCAGGACGGCAATAAAGGCACTTTCAGCCTTTGATGATGTAGAGGAAGCATTACTTCCTTTTCTGAAAGATGATGATTGGGCTACAAGAATGGTTGCTGTTGCTGTTTTTGGTAAAGTAGCAAAGGGGATCGTAAGGAAGGAACTCGAAAGACTCCTGGACATAGAGGAAGACCCTATAGTTAAAAAGGCGGTTAAAGATAGTCTCGGTGTTTGAAAATGAAGAGTTAATACACCTGCCTGAGGATGTATTCAGGCTCATAAGGGATCTGATAAGGGATTATTGCGGAATATATTTTGATGATGACTCAAGGTATCTCCTCGAGAAGAGGCTCTCAAGAAGGGTAAGAAGTCATCACTTTAGTAGCTTCAGGGACTATTACAGGCACCTGCTCTATGACAGGAACCGTGATGAAGAACTTGTAAAGATATTAGATGTCCTCACTGTCAACGAAACATATTTTTTCAGAGAGCAGAGCCAGCTTAAGACATTCAGCGAAGAGATTCTACCTGAATTCAGGGATTTAAATAAAGACAAGAAGAGGCTGAGGATATGGTCTGCAGGTTGTTCTACAGGTGAGGAACCTTATACTATTGCTATGCTTATGATCGAGAAGGGATATTTTTATGGCTGGGATATAGAGATATTCGGGAGTGATATAAACCAGAGGGTGCTACAGGTTGCAAGAAGCGGTATATATAGAAAAAACTCCTTCAGGACAACAGAGCAACATTTTATTAATAAATATTTTAAGGAAGAAAACAGCCTTTTTCGAATATCAGACAGTGTAAAACAATATGTAAATTTCAGCCATCTAAATTTTCTTGACCCCATCAAGGTAAAATTAGTAGGTATTATAGATGTAATATTCTGCAGGAACGTGTTAATCTATTTTGATCAACAGTCGAGAAAAAGGGCTGTGGAGATTTTTTATGAAAGGCTTGTAGGTGGTGGTTACCTGCTACTGGGCCATGCTGAATCTCTTATAAACATATCCACTGCCTTTATGTTGCGGCATTTTAAACATGACATGGTTTATCAGAAACCTATAAAAAAAGTGGTCTATAGCGGTGCATAAGACTAAGGTTCTTATTGTTGATGATTCTGCATACAGCAGACAGGCGATAAGAAAAATGCTCGATACAGACCCGGATATTGAGGTGGCAGGTATCTCATCAGACGGAGTAGACGCAATGACGAAGACTATAAAGCTCAAGCCCGACCTCATAACCTTAGACCTTGAGATGCCCAGGATGGATGGTTTCAGTTTCCTCAGGTGGCTGATGAAAGTGAGACCAACACCTGTAATAATTGTCAGTTCGTATTCTGATTCAAGTACTGTATTTAAGGCACTTGAACTCGGTGCAGTTGATTTTGTAGTAAAGCCTCCCAGAATGCCCTCAAAAGAGTTTCATAACTTAGAGAAAGATTTACTGAACAAGGTGAAAGGGGTAAAAAAATTACGCATGGATAAACTGAGTAAAAACCTCGAATTTCTTGAAGGGGAGAGCAGTAAACAGGCGCCCTTAGTGAAGTCTGGACGTAATATAGAGGTTGTAGCCATCGGGTCTTCAACAGGTGGACCAGCTGCACTCAAAATAATACTGACAAGGCTCCCGTCAGATTTCCCGGCAGGCATCGTAGTAAGCCAGCACATGCCAAAAGGTTTTACTGACTCTTTTGCAGAGAGGCTTAATAATATTTCAAAGGTGGACGTGAAGGAAGCAAAGGATGGTGACGAGGTGGAGAGAGGGAGAGTTCTTATCTGTCCCGGTGGCTTCCATATGGTTTTCAGAAAAAAAGGGCTAAAAACAGTTGCGGCAATTAAGGAGCCAGATGGTACAGAGAAATACATACCATCAGTAGATATGATGATGTCATCCGCTGCAGAAGTTTTTGGCCCCAAGACAATGGGCATTGTCCTTACAGGTATGGGAAGTGACGGGATAGAAGGTATGCTAAAAATCAAAAAGGCAGGGGGTTATACTATAGCTGAGTCAGAGGATAGTGCTACTGTCTTCGGTATGCCCTCAGAGGTAATAAAAGCAGGTGGAGCAAAAAAGGTCCTCCCTCTATCAGAGATACCTGCTGAGATAATAAGATTGATTAGAAAGATAAATCAGGTCAATGACTCGTGAAACCTTAATCTAATTCCATTCCTATACTAAAAAATTGCCCTCTATTTACTAATTGTGAAGTTATTGTCACTGGTGTCGTTGATTGTAGAGCTGGAGGTACTTGTAATTCTAATCTTATAATCCGTTCCAGCAGTCTGATTAGAAGATATAGCCCGAAAAATTAAATTTCTGTTCATTTTCCCATTTGTTTCCAAAGAGCTATCACTGATACAAACACACCTATTAACGTTGCAACTGCACTCCCCAAAGTGATACTGTCAGAAGTTGTCAATTGTGACTCCTTATTATTGTTTTATGCTTAACGATAAAGTTCAGTGGCGGCGTTTACGCAGTCCGCTGGAACGAGGTGTTAGGCGAGCTTGACGTTGATTTAACCATTTTTTAAAAGATGCCTGACTCTCCCCCGATGGTTTGCCGGCCAACAGTCCTTCAACACTGATGTCCTCGTCAAGGTCTTCCCAATGGATACCGTGACCTCTACCTATTAATCTCCAGTTATTTCGTTCCTCTGCGGTAGCTTGAGGGGACGAACAAAGGGGACGGTTCCAATTTTTTCCATCTGCATCCTTTCTTGGCCTACCTATTGGTTTTATCACTGCTCCAACTTTATTGAGGGGACGAACAAAGGGGACGGTTCCAATTTTTTCCATCTGCATCCTTTCTTGGCCTACCTATTGGTTTTATCACTGCTCCAACTTTATATTGCGTTGCAACTTTCTCTATGAAATCGTCACTTCCATACACTGCCCTTCTGTTCATCTCACCTTTCATCGCATCCTTATTCCTAAGCATTCCCCTTATAAATTCCCTGTATTTGTTTCTACGCTGTGTTTTATTTTTCGATAATTCCTTGTAAATTGAATGTTCATCTATAAGAGAATCTTTCCTCCCGTAAGCATAGGTATTGTAACTGCTCCACTTATATTCTTTGGGATCTTCTACTATCTTTGCCCTAACAGGGTTTAATTCGACATAGCTCCCACAAGATAGTAAGTAATTATCCTTTGATATTATGATGCTCTTGTACCTGTCCTGCCAGAAATGACCTATATGTCTGTATTTGATTTTGTAGTACTGAGCATACGACAAGTTTATTCCTTTCATTATCTCCGATAGGTTCCCGCCGTTCTGTGTTGTCTCAAGAACAAGATGAACATGATTCCTCATTAATACATAATGGTAAAGCTTAAACTTATATTTCTCTTTGTACCTCTGAAGTATCTCTACATATTTTTTGTAGTCTTTCCTGTCTCTAAAAACATCTTCTCTATTGTTACCTCTCGTCAGGATGTGATATACATGTTCATTTGGTGCTATCCTTGCAGTTCTTGGCATGTAGATAATCTATTAGATTTACTCATTTTTGTCAATAAAATAGAACCGTCCCTTTTTCGTGTGCTCTTGTTTTGTCATTGTCCGGCTTGACCGAACAATCCATGGTTCAACATCCTTCGACAGGCTCAGGATGACAATTGTCACCCTGAGCCTGCCGAAGGGTGGATTCCCCGATCAAGTCGGGGAATGACGGATTATTCAATTTGCAGTTTATGGACAGACATTTATTAGTCTCCTTTAATGATCCTCCTGTCATATAGTACATATCCTGCTACCATGAAAATCGCTCCAAGAATCAAAAGCTTAATCATGTTGGGTAAAAGCAATTCGAGGGAAGCTCCTCTGATTAGAAGTCCTATACCCAGATCCATATAATATTTAAGAGGAGAGATAACTGTTAATCTTCTCAGCCAGTCCGGAAGAGACTCAGGGGGAACCCACCCGCCGGAAAGGAGGAGCATGGGTGCAAAAATAGCTATGGTGAGCAGTCCTATCTGACTGAACCTCTTTGAAACCGAGGCAATGATAAAGGCAAGCCCGGAAGTAGCAAAGCTGTATACAAGGCTTATGGTGATAAACCCTAAGAGTGTCCCTTTTAAACGGAAGCCGAGCCAGAGCTTAAGAATAAACTCATAACTTAAGCCTATCATGGCAAGCAGGAATATCGAGGCAGCGATGATTTTGATAAACAGAAGCTTCTTGATATTCAGAGGTGAAATCATGATCTGTTCTATTGTCCCGTATTCCTTCTCTCTTATGAGAATTGCAGCCGGCAGTATCATTCCTATGAGCGTGACAACCATAAAAAATTCGTTAATGCCTTCAAAGAGGCGGTCATTGACATCAGGGTTAAAATATATTCTGCTTTTTATATCAACATATGGTATCCCGGTAATTTTGCTCAGCTTAAGCCTTTCTTTAAGAAAATCATTAGAGTATTGCTCTATGATGATGCTGAGATATGCCGAGCTCAGATATGCTGCCGAACTCTGGGTGCCGTCAACGAGCATCTGAACCGATGCATTATCCCTGTAAATATCCTTCTCAAAACTTGATGGTATTACAAGGGCAAGGACGGTCCTAGATTCATTCAGCATTTCGTCTATCTCATGGCGGTTATCAATTCTTTGAGGTTTTTGAAACGCAGGCAGTTGAATCCTGTCAATCAGCTCGCGGCTTCTGTAGGAATTGTCCTCATCAAATACACTAATGGAAACCATTTCAGGAATCAGGTTGAACCCCTGAGCTGCAATGTATATGTCGAGTGTGAATGCATAAAGTATGAATATGATAAGTCCCCTGTCACGGAGTATATGGAGGAGTTCTTTCTTTAAGAGCTGCCACATTTTATCTTTCCCTCTTTTTGAACACTGCTATCCCGAGTGAAAACAAAATAAAGAAATAGAGCGCCAGAAGCAATACCTGCGGGAGAAGACTGATTAAATCAAGGTTTTTCAGATATACACCATGTATTATTTTCATAAAGTGCATTGTCGGGTAAATATGCGCCATTATCCTGGCCCCTCCCTCAAGGCTTGAGACCGGGATTAAAAGACCTGAATAAATAAAGGCAGGAATTACCGTAACAATAATGGTGACTATCTGTGCAGATACCATTGTCCTTGTAACAGATGAAACCAGAAGTCCAATGGATACATTGATCAGGATATATACGAAGGCGCCGGGTACAAGATTTATCAGATTCCCCTTCATGGGTATATGAAATAAAAATTTTATTGTAACTACGAGCACACTGAAATTTATACATGAGATGATTAAATAAGGAATGATTTTCCCAATCAGAAATTCCCATTTCTTAATGGAAGTAGAATAAATGTTATAGATGGTTCCAAACTCCTTTTCCCTTGCTATAGAAAGGGCTGTCAGCACAGCGGGATTCATTAAAAGGACAATTGCCAGAAGACTCGGCACAAGTGCATAGCTGCTTTTTAATGATTCATTAAAGAAGTAACGTGTTTCTATTTTGATTGGCTGACTGAACATTCCTGAGCGGCCTGACTTTATAAGTTTTTTCTCCATAAGCTCTGCACTGAAAGAGCCTATTATCGCCTGACCATAACCCTTAACTGTAAGCGCCCTGTATGGGTACCCGCCGTCAATTAGAAACTGAACCTCGGCATTCCTGCCTCTATAAATCATTTTTGAAAAATCAGGAGGTATGACAAGCACTGCCCTGAGTTTACCACTTGTAAGAAGTTTATCTGCATGCTGTGGATCAAAGATTTCCTCTTTTAAGTCGAAATACCTTCCCTCGAACTTTTCAACAAGCTGCGCGCTTAACTGACTATAGTCATAATCAATATAGGCAAAAGGCATGTTTTCAATATCAAGGCTGATACCATAACCAAAGACGATAAACATGATAAAGGGCACTGCAAAAGCAAGGATAAGAAAAAGTCTCACCCTCACTATTTCCTTGACCTCTTTTTCTGTTACCGCAAAAATCCTTTTAATTGATGTTCTCATAACCCCTCCTAACCCAACTTCCTCACTTTAGTGACAAGAAATCAATAATATCAATAGGTTATGTCTAAGTTTAGTCACTATTTCTTGTTTTTAGAAAACCAAGTTTTTCTGGGAGAGATGATTTCAGAGGATATC
>JBFLZS010000033.1:0-34808 GCA_040756135.1 Nitrospirota bacterium | reverse complement strand
GAAGGTGGCTACATTCGATATAAAGCATTTTAAAAATGTTGAAGACATTACTCCTATTTGGCGATAGAAAGGAATTGTATACAAAATAGCTTATGCGTGACAAACATGCAGATATATAAAGACTTCGGGGTCTAAGAATAAAAAATGAAAAGCGATTGCGGGTTTACAAAATGCGGGTAGTCTTAATATATATAGACATACCCCTCTTTCCTAAAGAGGGGATAGGGGAGATTACTAAGAAATGGGAAAAAGTTTGAGCGAAATAGAAAATATTTATAGGGAAATAGCCGAGGAAGAGAAGAGGCTTTGTGAAGATTTTATGAACATAAGTCTTGAAACAATAATTGAGGAATAAGGAAGTGTAATAGATCTGTGAAGGACGACAAAGACATAAAAAGAATTGTTCATTATTTCAGAGGCCGGGATGAGGTCTCAGCTCTTTATATTTTCGGAGGTCTTGCTAAAAACAGAAAGACAGCGGAAAGTGATATAGATATTGGAATACTTGTGGATGAATCCAGATTGAAGAGGAGAAATTTTGAACTTCTAAAGAAAAAGTATTATGCTGCTTCACCTACATTTTCGATGCGTCCTGTGGATATTGTAATCTTAAACACCGCCCCACCTTTTCTCAAACATCAGGTATTAAAAACAGGAAAGCTCCTTTTCGACAGGAACAGAAAGCTCAGGGTCAGATTCACAACGAACGCAATCATAGAGTATCTCGATTACAAGCCGATTCAGGATACTTATTTAAAAGCTTTATCAAAACGTATCATGAGGACGGCCGTTGGTAGATAAACCACTCATTCTGAGAAAGATTGATAGAATAGAAACCTATCTAAAACAGATAAGGCAGAAAAAAGATCCAGGTATCGAAGCATTCCAAAAAGACAAGGATCTCCAGGGTATTGTCCTCTTTAACCTAATACAATCAATTCAATCATGCATAGATATTGGAGCCCACATAATAAGCGATTCCGGATGGGAAACACCTGGCTCGCAGGCAGATATTTTCGAGATCCTTGCACAGAAAAAGGTTATTACTAAGTTGCTTGCAGGAAAGATGATTAAGATGACCGGATTCAGAAACAGGATTGTTCATGAATATGAAAAAATAGATTTGAAGATTGTCTATGAAGTATGGAGAAGAAATATCGGAGATATTGAAAGATTCTGTAAGGCGATTGTATTGAAGTTTGGGCTTTAAGAGGAGGTTGCTGAAATAGAAAAAATGGATTTAATGGCATGAAAGAATTAACTGATAAACAAATTGAAAGACGGGATTTTGTTGATAATGCCATTTTCAATCTGATTCAATCTCTTAACACGACAGATAAGACAATTATTAACAGTCTCAAAATAATGACAACATTATTTATAAAATCCCTCCTAACCTCCCTTTGCCAAAGGGAGGAATTCCCCTCTATTAAGAGGGGTGTAGGGGTGTGTTTCCCCTCTTTGGCAAAGAGGGGCAAGGGGAGATTTTCTGATTTACATAAATTCAATTTTGAGACCCTTAATAATTGGGATAAAGAAATGATTGGCGAGATAAAAGATGTTATTGCAGAATGGATGATTGAGAGATTGGAAATTACAGATGAGCAGAATTTTTATCCATATTTAGAGCATTAAAATGGGATGTCTTTGAAAGACATCTATAACCTGTGGGGGCTGATTGAGTTGATTGAGACCCTTCAGGATATGCATGAAAACGAGCCAGATAATATTTTGAATTTTGAGAGGATGAGAAAGGAGTTACTGAAGAAATAGAAAAGAGATGTATTACTGATGGAGTCAATGGAAAAATCAATGAGAAAGATAGTTCATTCTTTCGCAAATTTTTCCGCCTACAAAAGGAAAAAATGAATGACAGGAAATAGAGTTAATTGCTTTATCGCTATAAAGTTTGCAAAGCCTGATACAGATGCTATTTATAAGAAAATTAAAAGTATTGTCATTGAATTTGGCTTACATCCAAGAAGGATTGATCAAATAGAGCATACTGAAAATATTAATCAGAAAATAATCTCAGAACTTGATGAGTCGGATATCACAATTGCAGATCTCACATATGCACGGCCATCTGTTTACTTTGAAGCGGGCTATTCACACCGTAAAACACCGGTAATTTACACTTGTAGAAAAGATCATTTGAATAACGAAGAGGACAATCTGAAAGTGCATTTGAATCATGAGCTTAACATTAAAGGACGACTGATTCTGTGTAAAGAAATATTTGAAATTATTGAAAAAGATTTCCCAATAGAGCAGCCTCTTTCACAACAACCTCAATGGGTAGAATTATCAATGATTTTAGAAGAAGAACTTAATTATTTAGAGAATCTTGGTGACCAATCAAATTATGGAGGGAAAGTCTTATACGCATATTATCTAAATGATTTTTATAAGATATATTTGGAAACCATGACAAAATTGTTACAGCGGCCATCTAAAGAATACGAAAAGATATATATTCGAGTGAAGTCCGGTGTGGAAAAACTTATAAGAGATATTGAAAAGCCAGGACTTTCATTGTGAATAGCTGGCAACAAAAACACACAGCCCATCTATATAAGAAAGTCGACTTTGAGCATTTGTGCCTCAGCGAAGATCAGGCTGTATACAGAGCTTGTGAAGAAGATGAACTGGCCAAACCCCGAATTGCTTTCAAACTGATCGATCTTTTTTGCGGTGCAGGCGGTATGATACTCGGCTTTACTGAAAAAGGGGAAGTTCAAACTTAAATAATACATTTTACAAAAATGGAGAAAAGACTTTGTAACGGTAGACATAAAGAATTTACCGGACTAAAGAGTTAAAGGCATGCCAATTGATATTGAAAAACGAAAACAGATCGAGCAAATCTTTAAGAGATTTTTAGTGAATCGTGTCAAGACAGTGCGTAGATTAAAGATGGCCGATTTAGACGTTAATCCATTTCTTATCAGGATTCTCTCTAATGAGTTAGGTCTTGATAATTCAGAAGCTATTGTGAGATGGCTTGTAAGCCAGAGACTTGAGCGAGGGACCGTTACATCGTTCGGTATCGCCTTACAAGATGCTGCTAAGGTGTTTTCTGAGGGGACCGGCGTTGAAGGTGCTGATATTCTAAAAACTAAAAAAGGTAAACATCATCATATTCAAGTTAAAAGCGGCCCAAACACGGTACCAAAGGATTTGGGAGTGAGAATAGCCCAACTTTTGCGTTCTGCCCAAAGACGAAACCGCGGTTCACTAGCACTTTATGGTATGTGTTATGGCAATAAGGCACAGGTTAGCAGTATTGTGAGGAAATACGTACAGGAGGAAGGTGGCGTTGACTGGATTTCCGGGAGAGAATTCTGGGAATTTATCTCAGATGACCCTCGATGTTTAAGAGAGATTTATGAAATCGCTGCTGAAGTTGGTATGGAATTTAAAGACCCCAAAGGGCAGTCTCTCTTTGAGGTCATTAACGCTAAGATACATGAACTAACGAAGGAATTTGAAAAAAGTTATGGAAAAAGCGGAAGTGATATGTGGAAAAACCTATTAGAGAACAACTCATGAAACACAATATGAAATTTATTGAAAAGAGTTTTCCTGTCGAATATCTTAATCAGGTGGCAATGGCTGAAGGAAATGCTAAGAAGCCAGTCTATCAGATGCATAAGTGGTGGGCAAGGCGCCTTGGCAGTGTATTTCGTATGATAACTTTATCCGCTTTTAGTGATCAAACAGTTTCGGATAATGATATATGGCAGCACTTTTGCAATGGTGCAAGGCGAGATGGTGTTATAGTGCTTGATCCATTTATGGGCGGTGGAACAACGGTTGTTGAAGCGCTTCGGCTGGGATGTAAGGTCATTGGGGTTGATATTAACCCTGTGGCTTGGTTTGTAACTAAAAAAGAGATTGAGCCAGTTGAGTTGGCTAATTTGGATACAGCCTTTCAGGAACTTGAAAAGAGTGCGGGAAACTTTATTAAACAATATTATCTCACAAGTTGCCCCTCTGGTCATGCTGCCGAAGTTATGTACTATTTCTGGGTAAAGATTGCAATATGTAAAACTTGTAGCTCCCTTATCAAGTTGTTTCCAAATTATGAATTATCACGGAGAAATCATGCCAATGTCGTTTTATGTCCCAAGTGCTCGCAAATTATTGAAACACTTGGCCATGATCCTAAAACACAATGTTCTGAATGCGGTACTGTTTTTGACCCTCGTGAAGGGGTATCATCAAGAGGTATATTTCGCTGCTCTGAGTGCAGAACAGAACAAAGAATCCTGGACGCCATAAACGAAAATGGAGGACGTTTAAATGTAGAGTTGTATGCACTGGAAGGTTTCTGCAATTCCTGTGGTAGATTCTTCAAGCGTGTTGATTTGAATGACATCGCTTTATGGAAACGGGCAAAAAATGAATATGAAAAGCACAAAAATACATTACTCATCCCCCACCAGAAGATTCCGACAGAAGGGCGCAGCGATCCGCGTCCCGTAAATCATGGCTATACTCATTTTAAGGATATGTTCAATGAACGACAGCTACTGTGTTTGTCACACCTTCTAAGACAGATTCTGAAAATTACTGATACCAATATCCGTGAATTGATGCTTATTGCGTTTTCGGATTGTTTAGATGCAAACAATATGTTTTGTAAATACGAAATAGAATGGCATAAGATTTCTCTCTTCTTTGGGTTGCATGCATTTCATCCTATTGAACGACCAACTGAAAATAATATCTGGGGAACGGAATATGGACGAGGTACCTTTGTTAAATGTTTTGAGAAAGTACGTCGGGCTAAGCTATTTTGTAAAAAACCACATGAGCGTTTACCTACTGAAAATAACAGGCGTTTCAGTAAGCACACAGACAATGAGCGCATCGAAGGAAATATTGTAGAAAGCTTTGAAAAACTTGAGCCAGTTGATCGTGCAGCACTACTTCGTTGTAACACGGCGGAGAACCTATCATTTATCCCTGACAAAACCGTAGATGCTGTTATTACTGATCCCCCTTACTTCGATAATATCCAATATTCTGAACTTGCCGACTTCTTTTATGTATGGTTACGACTTGGCCTCAGAGACTTGTATCCCTGTTTTATACCAGAACTTTCAAGCCGTTCTAATGAGATCGTTCAAAATGAGAAGATGGGCAAAACAATTGAATTCTTTAATGAAGGTTTGACAAGAGTATTCGCAGGATGTCATCGGGTTCTTAAAGACGAGGGGCTTTTGATTTTCACTTTTCACCATAATAAACTTTGGGCATGGGAAAGTATTGGGAAAATTCTACTTGATGCAGGGTTTTACATCTCAGCTACTCCAATTGTTAGGTCAGAAGGTAAAAGTGGATTTCATTCAAGTAAAGGTAATATCAGATATGATTGTATTTTAGTCTGCCGTAAAAGACCGAGTAAATGGGATAACGATAGCTGGATATCTTTGAAAGAACTTATTTTAAAGGATGCTATTATGTGGACAAAGCGAACACTTAAATCTGGGATGTTGATTACCGAGGTAGATATCTTTACTATCATAATGGGAAAGACAATTGAATACTATACAAAGGCGTTCCCCAACATAAAACACTATAATGAGCCAATTACGCTTGCTGAAGCTCTCCATGAAATGAAAGAATTTGCTGATCATGTGACAGAAAGTGCCCAACCCGAAAAGCCACTGGTGTCTAAGTGTTATTCTAAGAAGGCAGAGCAACTGACGTTGTTTATAAAAGAATCGAGGGAAAAGTATGGTTAGCGGAGATTGTGGGCGGAAAAATGAGCATGGTATTTTGTCATTCTAATCCAGATTTACTTCTTTTGCACAACAAAATTGTTATACAACGAAATCGTTGTATAACAAAAGTATCTAAACCTTTATTACTGTCTCTTTTGAATGATCTTGACAATATTATCGAATGATTAATCCTGATAAATTAAAAAGGAGATATAATGCAGAAAAATTTGTGAAATTGAGCCTTACAGATAAACTGGAGGTAACTATGCAATGTACGGTATGTTTTAAAGAATTTGAGGAAAGCGATAAGGCTTATGCTACTGCAATCGGCAGTATAGAGCAAAACCTTTTTAGTGAAAAAGGAGAACATGGCTTTTATACATCTGAGGTCGAACCTTGGATAACTGTTCTATGCGAGGACTGCGGGAGGGCGGTGCATGATTTCATCGC
The DNA here is from genome assembly GCA_040756135.1 of Nitrospirota bacterium. Classification (GTDB taxonomy): domain Bacteria; phylum Nitrospirota; class Thermodesulfovibrionia; order Thermodesulfovibrionales; family SM23-35; genus JBFLZS01. The sequence goes on along the minus strand of JBFLZS010000033.1, from coordinate 28,626 downwards.
AAAACAGTCAGAAGCTAAATGTCTATAATGCCAACAAAACCTAATCTCGCCATAATCATCGGCGATAGCAGAAAGATGAAAGAGATTAAAGATGAGTCTGTTCATCTTATCATTACCTCTCCGCCTTATTGGCAATTGAAGGACTACGGTAACGGGAGTCAAATAGGGTTTAATGACAGTTACGAGGACTACATAAACAATCTCAACCTTGTCTGGAATGAATGTTTTAGGATTCTGCATAAAGGCTGTCGTTTGTGTGTAAACATAGGCGATCAGTTTGCACGGTCGGTGTATTACGGCCGGTATAAGATCATTCCTATAAGAGAAGAAATCATTAAATTCTGCGAAACCATCGGTTTCGATTACATGGGTGCTATTATCTGGCAGAAGGTTACTACCTGCAATACAACGGGAGGGGCAACGGTTATGGGGTCTTTTCCTTATCCGCGCAATGGCATCATAAAGCTCGATTATGAGTTTATTTTGATATTCAAAAAGCTTGGCGATCCTCCAAAGGTCAGTCGAGATATTAAAGAAAAGTCAAAACTTACAACTGAGGAATGGAACGAATATTTTTATGGTCACTGGAATTTCGCAGGAGAAAGACAGGATAAACATCTTGCCATGTTTCCTGAGGAACTTCCAAAGAGATTAATAAAGATGTTCAGCTTTATCGGGGATACCGTCATTGACCCATTCCTTGGAAGTGGCACAACCTGTCTTGCAGCAAGGAATCTTGGAAGAAACGCAATTGGCTATGAGATTAATAAGGATTTTCTTCCAGTAATAAAATCAAAGTTAAAACCCACTGATATTGAAATAATATATCAGGAAAAGCTGAAGATTAATTTTAAGGATGAAATTAAAAAGCTCCCATACATTTTTAAAGACCCTGTTAAGTTTGACAAAAAAGTTGATCCAAAGAAGTTGAGATTTGGCTCAAGAATCGACCATTCAGAACATTCGAGGGAAGCATATTACACAGTCAAAGAAATCCTGAGTCCCGAAGTTCTTGTTCTTGACAACGGACTGAGGGTCAGACTTATTGGCGTAAGAGAGAAGAAAGAAACCAATGGAGAGGCTGTAAGATTTTTGTCAGAGAAACTTAAGGGTGAAAAAGTCTTTATGAAATACGACAGCATTAAATACGATAAAGACGGGAATCTATTATGCTACCTTTATTTAAAAAATAAGACTTTTATCAACGCCCATCTGATTAAAAGTGGTCTTGCATGTGCAGATGCTCTCATGGACTATAAATATAAATCTAAATTTTTAGCACTGAGGTCATAATGCCAAAGGAATGGATATTGAATCAGGCCAACATGCGTTGGGGTCTCACCAAGAAAAATAGGGTTGGTGCGGTTTCGGATGAAATTAGGAAATGCTCACCGAAAACTCTTGATAATTGGGAAAAGTATTACTACAAAAGCGTGTATCCAAAAGAGCATTTGGAGAACTTGGGAAGAACTCTTTACGTCAAAATAAGCGAGGTATGCCAAGCCGAAATAGAAAGTATTGAGGAAAGAGACTGTATTGAGTTTATTAAAAATCTTGTCATTAACAGAACTTATGACGGGTACCAATCAGAGATACAAACCATTTACGGTCAATTGCAAGGGATATTAAGTGTAAAGGTAGAGCCTGCGCCTGATGAATGGGACAGAGGCTATAATGTAGATTTCTTCATCAAAATTAAAAACAAATACATTGGTCTCCAGATAAAGCCTGCCGGATATGCATATATCCCCCAGATAATAAATGAATTCGAATTTCAAAAGAGAACCCATCAGAAATTTACTGAGAAATATGGGGGAAAGGTTTTTTATATTATCTCCGTCAAAGAGGATAAAAAGAAAGTAATCCATAATCCTGAGGTTATAGGAGAAATTAAGAAGGAGATTAAAAGATTAGAAAAAGAATAGCCGAAAATCAAAAAAGAAGTTCTAATATTGAATAACTCAACCCTTATCCCCACTATAATCATCGGCAATAGCAGGAAAGTGAAAATATTTCTAATTAAATATAGGATAAAGAATTGCGTGAAATAAAATTTCTTTTCACATTTGCAATACAAGACCTTAAAATATCATGGAGATGGTATAAGGCAGCGTATGAAAAGGAGTTAGAAAATGAAAAAGGAAATAGCAGTTAGAAAAAATCTTGATCTTCTTGACACATTCATGAAGTATGCCTTTGACCATCCTGACATTCTCGACAAAATCCCGCCTGATGCTGAACTTGTTATCTTTCCAAAAGATGACCCTGAGTTGTTAGAAGAGAACAGGAAAATAGCAGAATCTATGAAAAAAGCAGGCAAAAGGGTAGTTATTGTAGAACTGAAGAAACCGCGTGTTTCTAAACCCCATCTGGCAGTTGTTAGTGTTTAGGACTGTTGCTCTTAGTATTCTTCTAACTTGAATTAATAGTGAATTAACCAGAGAATTAACCAGGCGTAACCAGGGACACATCCAATTTTTACAGCATTTATTTTTACATTCAAAAAAATATTTTAATTTTCTGAGAACCCTTTTACCTCTCCCACCCCTCATCAAAATTCTTACTGCCTTCAAAATGTAATACATTTTTAAATATTAATTACATTGAAATTTCTGTTGACATGACCGAGATTTCAAGGTAAACTTTCGCAGGAATGGCCACTTTTATTGCCCATTTTTTCAATGGTATTTGCTTACTATAAGCGCCTGACAGCAAGTCAGAAGCGTGCATACGATAAAAGTGATGGAGTAACTTCTGTAAGAATCCCTAATGTCTCAGAGCTTCATCCTCTTGTCAATGCCCTTGAGACGGCGCTCAAAAAAGAAGACAGGAAAGAAACAGAGATACTCTCTCAGAAACTCATTTCAGCTCTAACGGCGCGCCTTAAAGTCCCTGCTCTAAGGGTGAAGGTGCTTGCAGTTAGACCGCATAATTCAAGAGGTGAGTTGCACGGGCTTTATAATCCTTCTACAGGACAGCTTCCTGCAATTATGGTATGGATGCGTACGGCAAAGCAAAGAAGAGTGGTTGCCTTTAGAACTTTTCTAAGGACACTCCTTCATGAGATTTGCCATCATCTTGATTATGAACATTTCAGGTTCTCATATTCTTTTCATACAGAAGGATTTTACAAGCGCGAGTCAAGCCTTTTCCATCAGCTTGTGGATAAATAATAGATGATGAGGTAAATTGAAAATTTGATAGATTTTTTTGAAAATTTACATCCAGTGTTACAAGCTCTTATTGCAACTTGTTTCACATGGGGTTTGACTGCTCTTGGTGCAGCAGGTGTCTTTATAGCAAAGGATATAAGCAAGAAAATACTCGATACTATGCTTGGCTTTGCTGCAGGAGTTATGGTCGCTGCAAGCTTTTGGTCGCTGCTCGCTCCTGCTATAGAGATGTACGAAGGAAAAGACCTCCCGGTCTGGGTTCCTGCTACAACAGGTTTTCTTTTTGGAGGCATCTTCTTACAAGGTATTGATAAAATCCTTCCTCATCTTCACATCGGTTTCCCGATAGAGAAAGCTGAGGGAATTAAAACAAGTTGGCAACGGAGTACTTTGCTTATACTTGCCATAACATTGCATAACATCCCAGAAGGTCTTGCAGTGGGAGTTGCTTTTGGAGCTGTCGCTGCAGGTGTTCCATCTGCTACTTTGGCAGGAGCTGTTACATTAGCTATTGGTATCGGGATTCAAAATTTTCCGGAAGGCATTGCAGTATCCCTACCTCTACGCCGTGAGGGAATGTCCCGTTTGAAAAGTTTCTGGTATGGTCAGTTATCTGCAATAGTTGAACCTGTTGCAGGTGTTATTGGTGCAGCGGCTGTTATTGTCGCACAGCCTATCCTGCCATATGCTTTGGCTTTTGCTGCAGGTGCTATGATATTTGTAGTAATTGAGGAACTTGTTCCTGAGTCTCAACGTGGAGGCAATGTGGATTTAGCAACTGCAGGAGCAATGATTGGATTTGCGGTAATGATGGTACTTGATGTAGCTTTTGGTTAACGGAAGAAGGATTCTGGACAACATCCTTGAAAGATTGCAAAAAGCATTATATTATAAAATGTATTTAATAATCGGAGGGTTATTTTTTAATGCAATCATCCCCTGAATTTATTCCAGTAACTATTGACAAAAGCTATATAACTATAGGCGAGAGGATGTATGCCGAAAGTATCGAGTTTATACGTGAACTTGTTAATAATACCTATGATGCTGACGCAACCCTTGTCGATATTATTGTAACGGAGGATTCAATCGAGATAAAGAACAATGGTGCTGGAACGGACAGGGAAGGACTGAAACAGTATTTTAATATCGGCTCTCAACAGAAGCTTTATGCACCGAAGTCTCCTGTATATAACAGAGACAGAATAGGACAATTTGGCATCGGCAAGTTCGCAAGCCTTTCAGCATGCAAGCAATTTGAGGTTATTACAAAAAAAGACGACTTTGTTGGAAGGGTTATCTTTGATAAGGAACAATGGGAGAAGGCAGGCGATGTATGGAACTTTCAATATCTGATGTTATTTAATATTTGATATGTCAGAACTAACCCCTTTGATGAAACAATACCTCGGCATCAAAGAAAGATACAAAGATGCGATCGTCTTTTTCAGGCTTGGGGATTTTTATGAAATGTTTGGAGAAGATGCTGAGAAGGCGTCAAAGGTTCTTCAGATAGCACTTACGACAAGGGATAAATCAAAAGAAGAGCCGATGCCGATGTGCGGAGTCCCTTACTTTGCATCAGAATCCTACATAGCAAAGTTAATCAAGGCTGGATATAAAGTCGCAATATGCGAACAGATGGAAGACCCAAAAGAGGCAAAAGGCATTGTCCGGAGGGATGTAATAAAAGTAATCACACCAGGAACGCATGCACCTGAAAATCCTAAAGAAAACTCTTTTATCATAAGCCTATTTCCCTCTGGAGACAAACATGGAATAGCAGTAGCGGATATCTCTACAGGAGAACTCATCGTTTATGAGACAGATGAAAATATCGAGGATGAAATGTATAGATTCGAACCCAGAGAAATCCTGATTCCACAGGGTCTCAAGGACGGTATCCACTATAAAGAGGCACTTAACAATTTTTATTTATCTGTTTATGAAGATTGGTATTTTGATTACACAGAGGCATACAGAACTTTACTGAGACATTTAAAGGTCTCTTCCCTTGATGGCTATGGATGTAATGGTATGACCGCTGCAATCTCTGCTGCCGGTGCTCTTGTAAGTTATCTTGAAGACACACAAAAAGAGACATTCAGATTTAAAAAGATAACTACTTTGAGACAGGATTCTTACATGTTTTTAGATGCAGCAACACAGCGCAACCTTGAACTCACACACAATCTAAAGGATAGTTCAAACGACGGTACACTTCTTAGGATACTTGACGAGACATTGACCGCAATGGGAGGTAGATTCTTAAGGTACTCAATCTTGAAGCCTCTTATTGATATCACCGAAATAAAAAAGAGGCTGAATGCAGTCGAATATCTTGTAGAAGACTATGAACTGCTTGAGGGGCTCAGGACTTCTTTAAGGAAAATACAGGACCTCGAGAGGCTTTCAGCAAGGGTAAGTTCCGGAAGTGCAAATGCAAGGGACCTTATAGCTATCAAAAACTCTGTAACACATTTGCCGGTGATTAAGGAATCTCTTAAATCTTCTAAAAATCATTGTTTAAGTTCGATCGCAGAAGAGATATTAGAATTTTCAACCCTCAGGAAGTTAATAGAGAAGGCTATTATTAATAACCCTCCGATAACTCTTAGAGAAGGCGGGATTATAAGAGATGGATACGATACCGATGTAGACGAGCTCAGGAAAATATCTACTAAAGGAAAAGACTTCGTCGCAGAGTTAGAGCAAAAAGAAAGACAGCGGACAGGCATATCTTCCCTGAAGGTCAGGTATAACAGGGTCTTTGGTTACTACATTGAGGTTACAAAGTCAAATCTCCATATGGTTCCTGACGATTACATAAGAAAGCAGACACTTGTAGGAGGAGAAAGGTTTATTACACCGGAACTCAAGGAATATGAGACCAGGATCCTTGGAGCTGAAGAGAGACTAAAAAATCTTGAGTACCAGCTCTTTCAGGATATACTCGATGATGTCCAGAAGGAATCTGCAATTCTGTCAAAAACAGCTTCTGCCTTATCAGTTGTTGATTTTCTTGCCTCTCTTGCTGTTGTAGCAAAAAGGTATAACTATATAAAACCTTCTGTCGACGAAAGTGGAGTGATAGATATAGCGGATGGAAGACATCCTGTCCTCGAAAGGATACCATTAAGTGAAAGATTTATACCTAACAGTGTTTACATGGATAATAAAGATGATCGTCTCCTTATAATTACAGGCCCGAATATGGCAGGGAAATCAACATATATGAGACAGATTGCACTCATAATACTCATGGCACATATTGGAAGCTTCGTTCCTGCATCTGATGCAAAGATAGGAATCGTTGACAGGATATTCACAAGGATAGGCGCATCCGATTTCCTCACAAAAGGCCAGAGCACCTTCATGGTAGAGATGATAGAGGTGGCAAACATTACACACAATGCAACCACAAAAAGCCTTATACTTCTTGATGAGGTAGGGAGAGGCACAAGCACATTTGATGGTATCAGCATTGCATGGGCTGTTGCAGAACACATCCTGAATGAGATAAATGCAAGAACTCTTTTCGCAACACATTATAATGAGCTCACTGAACTCAGCCTTACCCACGATGGTGTCAGGAATTATAATGTATCGGTAAAAGAATGGGGTGATGAGATCATCTTTTTGAGAAAGATCGAAAAGGGACCTGCCGACAAGAGTTATGGCATACAGGTGGCAAGATTAGCAGGGCTTCCGGAAGGCATCATAAAGAGGGCAAAGGAAGTGCTTGCAAATCTTGAGAAAGAAGAACTGAACGAGATAGGCAGGCCAAGGTTTGCAGACAGAAAAATGAAAAAGGGTACGGTTCAGCTTGACCTGTTTTCTTCCAAAACAGACGCTATTATTAATGAAATCATAAACCTTGATATAAAAAAGCTTAAACCAGAAGATGCGCTCAATAAACTTATTGAACTAAAAAAGAAGCTAAGTCATTGAATAAGCCTTTTGTCTCTCTTTCATCCCTCTCTCTTTAAGGGAGCATTATGGCTTTTTCCTCCCGAAAGGTATTTCATATATACAGCTATACTCGGCCCCCTTGGGATTTAATTCGCTCTTCATCAGTTTTATATCTTCGATATTTACACTGCCGAAGTCTTTTCCCTTAAAATTATCAAGTTCATTGATCAGATTTACTATTCCCTTCTGAGATCGAACCCTTCCGAGTGTAAGATGGGGAATAAATTTTTTGTCTTCTTTTTGATAGCCTAACAATGCCATGGAATCCTCTATATCATTTTTAAGTTTTTTAAGTATCTCTGAATCTTCCACTCCAACCCAGATTACTCTCGGGTGTCTTTTGTTCGGAAATACACCCGTACTATATAACCTGATATAAAATGGCTCATAAGATAATACAATGTTTAAAAGGGCTTCCCTTATTTTAGGTAATAAGACCTCGGGTGTATTACCGAGAAACTTAAGTGTAAAATGAAGATTTTCATGTCTTACCCACTTTATATCCACATTGTATTTTTTCATTATTTCAATAAACTCGCCGATGTCTCTTTTTATTGGCTCAGGTATTCCTATTGCTACAAAGCACCTCAGATACATATTCGCTTATCAAACCTTTCTTTTCTAAGAGTGATTCGCTCAAACCGAGGACCTTTATTTTAAGCTCTTTTGAATCCCGTTAACAGATTTACAACGTCTACTGAATGAGCTTCCATATCTGGAGAACTAAATTTGTATATACAGCTGCCATAATATCATCTGCCACTATTCCCTTCCCGCCGCTCAAAGAAGATTCTATTTTATTTATTGGAAATGGTTTTAGTATATCGAAAAATCTAAATAAAAAAAAGGCTATCAGGGCAGAGCCTATACTGAACGGGATAAAGAGTACAGAAAAGAGATAGCCACAAAATTCATCTATGACTATATGCTTGCTGTCCTTGTCATTTAGGAGTTTTTCAGCATAATGGGAAGATATAACACCAATAGGGACGATAAGAAACAATAAAAAGATGTGAATAAAAATAGAAGGCCTTAAAAGAATAAAGAAGACAAATGAAACTAAAGATCCAAAGGTTCCGGGTGCAACGGGAAGATAACCTATGAAACCCAAGGTGGCGATATATATTAATAAGGCGTCTTTTTTTCTCATCATATTTAATCTTCAGCCAATATCAAAAAAGTAATTATAATCTCGTACTGTTTCCTTCCACAGCTATTACAATCTACTTCATATTCCTTTTTGAGTCAAGGGACTTTATCAGCATTATCACAAGTGTATTAAATTGTCACTGCAAGGTTTACTTATTCTTTGCTTCTACTATAAAATGATAAAGTTGCGAATAAAAAAGAAGGAATGAGTATGGCGGTGAAGAAAAATGAAAAGGAGACGGTAAGATAAAACATGCCTGAAATAAGGTTAAACTTGATAGCACGGCAATGGGTGATAGTTGAAAAGGAGAAGGGCAAAAGACCTGATGATTTTATTCTAAAAAAGGTAAAAAAAATACGTCCAGCGTTTCTTGAGACATGTCCCTTCTGCCCTGGTAATGAGTCAGAAACACCAGGCGAGATATTAAGGATTCATGATGAGAAGGGATGGAGAATAAGAATTGTGAGAAATAAATTTTCAAAGCTTTCCGAAGAAGGTGAGCGTAAAAGATGGGATTCAGGACTGAAAAAAGCTGCTAATGGAGTCGGAATCCATGAAATTATTGTTGAGACCCCTGTTCATAACCTTACTACAGCAACCTTGCCTGTTGAGCAATTGAAGGATGTTATACAAGTGTATAAAGACCGTTTCACTGAAATGTATAAGGATCCGAGAGTTGAGCATGTATTTATATTCAAGAACAGTGGACCCGCTGCTGGGACAAATATAGAACATTCCCTTTCTCAGATAGTGGGAATCCCGATTACGCCACCTCAGATACGAAATAGTATAGAAGGTTTCATGAGATTTTTTGACGAAACGGATGATTGTTTAATGTGTAGAACGTTGAATGATGAGTTAAACGATGAAAGAAGGATCGTTCTTGAAACAAAGCACTTTGTATCATTTGTTCCATATGCAGCACTTTCTGCATTTCATATATGGATATTTCCTAAAAGACATTCAGGTTCTTTTGCTGATATACGCTCAGAGGAGATATGGGACCTTGCAATCAACCTTAAATCAACCATGTTAAGATTATATTACGGCCTAAATAATCCTGATTTTAATTATATATTAAGATCAGGTAAGCCAAGCGATACAAACTCTGGATCTATCCACTGGTATCTCAGCATAGTGCCTCGAGTGGATTTGGCCACTGGCTTTGAACTCAGCTCCGGCATGCATATAAATCCACTTTTGCCAGGGATGAGTGCAGAATTCCTAAGGAATATAAAGATACCCGAACATAATATATAACCATGGGGGGTAAGTTCTGGAGCATCTCATCAATTTCGGTGATAAGAGTTTTTAGGTTATGTTTCTCTCCTGAATTATTTTGTAAGAAAAGCTTATCTTTGCAGAGCCTTCGAGTGTAGCTTTTACGGAGCAGTATTTATCCATTGAAAGGTCAACTGCCTTTTTTACGGCATCTTCTGATATATATCTGCCTCTTACAATAAACTCTAAGTCTATCTCTGTAAATTTCTTGGGATAATTTTCCGCCTTTTCACCTTTTACGTTTATCTCAAGCCCTGTTATATCCTGTTTCTTCTTTTTGAGTATCGAGACAACATCCATTCCTGAACATCCTCCTAATCCCACTAAGAGCAACTCCATCGGTCGTAAGCCGGTATTATGTCCGCCGACTTCAGGGTTACCATCCATAACTATCGCATGGCCCGAGGATGCCTCTCCTACGAACTGAAGCCCTTGCACATATGTTACCTTTGCATCTGCCATTTCTTACCCTCCTTTAGAACTTTGCTACGAAAATAGGTCAGGCATCTTGCCTGACTACCGAGGCAAGATGCCTCGGCTATTTTCTTGCCTCCTTGTTGTTGACTCGTCAGTCATGAGAGTTTAAGTTAATTTATTCGAGATGGTTATGTTTGTCAAGGAATTAGTTTTTTAATGTTTTTTAAAAAAGACTTTTGTCTTGTATTGAAAGTAATTTTTGAATAAACTATTATAAGTTAAGCTTTTAAAAGCTTGAATTATTAATATATAAGACAATGGTATGGATGCTCTTATCTTAGCCGGTGGAGAAAATAAAAGGCTTCAGGTAACAAAGGGATTTCTTGAAATAAACAGTAAGAAGATTATCGAATCAAATGTAGAAAAGCTCAAACGGCTCTTTGACAGGGTAATCATAAGCACCGATAACCCTGAACTCTATTTTTATCTCGGTGTCCCCATGGTTGGAGATGTATTTAAAGACAGAGGACCTATGACAGGCATATTGTCGGTATTGAGCATTCCAGAGGTCTCCGAGCTCTTTGTGACAGCATGTGATATGCCTTTTATAAAGTCAGAACTAATAAAATATATTGTTGATAAGTGGTCGGGGAGGTGGGATGCTATAGTCCCGATCTTTGACAATAAGCCTCAACCACTTTTAGGCATCTATTCAAAAAAGATTGCTCAGAATATAGAACAAAGCATAAAAAATGGGGAACGGAGTTTGAGAAGATTTCTGCATACGATAAGCGTCCTTTATATAGAGGAGCGGGATGTAAGGGCTATAGACCCGGAAGGAAAGTCCTTTGTAAATATAAATACAATAGATGACTATTTGCTCATTGCTCATAATTCATAGCTAATAGTTTATTGATAACATAATTTTGCTGTGAGCTATCAACTACGAGCCATGAACTAAAAGGAGGGAAAGTATGTTTGGTTTAGGAGCACAGGAGTTAATTATTATCCTGATAATAGTGCTTGTTCTATTTGGTGCAAGTAGACTCCCGGAAATAGGCAGGGGGATCGGCCAAGCTATAAAGAACTTCAAGAAGGCTACATCCGAGCCTGACGAAATAGATGTGACGCCAAAGAAAAGCACAATTCAGGAAAAGAAAAAGGAAGAAATAGAAAAAAAAGAAGGTGAATAGAGGAGCTTTTGCAGAGATTAGCCTGTCGGCGATAACACATAATCTTCAGTGTATAAAGAAGATTGTCAAAAATCGGCCGGTTATTGCTGTGGTCAAGGCAGATGCATACGGTCATGGCTTGGTAGAAATTTCAAAAAGGCTGGTTAAAGAAGGGGTTTTTTGTCTTGCAGTCGCATATACAGGTGAAGCTGTAGAGCTCAGAGACGCAGGCATCAATATCCCGATAATAGTGTTATTTGACACCGGAGATGTAAAGGATTTTTTTGATTTTAAGCTCATGCCGGTTATCCATAATGTTAAAACCGCATTATCTCTATCATCTGAAGCAAGGAAAAGAGCTACTACAATTAAGATTCATGTAAAGGTTGACACAGGGATGGGAAGACTGGGATTAAACGGCGATCATATCATTGAGGATTTAATCAAGATCTCAGAAATGAATGGTATAGAACTAACAGGACTTTTAAGCCATTTTTCAGAGGCTGACCTTTCAGATAGGTCATATGCAGTACAACAACTTGACAGGTTTAATAAAATAAGGGGAACAATCTCTAAAAAATTAAAAAGAAAAATCTTCTCGCATATAGCGAACAGTGCGGCTGTCCTTGCTTTTCAAGATGCCCATCTTGATGCGGTAAGACCAGGGCTTATGCTTTATGGGTATTCTCCATATAATCCCCCCACCCCCCCCTTAGAAAAGGGGGGTAAGGGGGGATTTGAAAATAAGGGGCATAGGATTACTGCCGATATAAACCTAATTCCCGCAATGAAAATCAGAACCAAGATCCTTTCCATAAGAAACCTTCCAGCCGGCTCACCAATTAGCTATGGAAGAACTTTTATCACAAAGAGGCAGGGCAGGATAGGTGTGTTACCATTAGGATACGCTGATGGATATAGCAGATTATTTTCAAATAATGCAGAGGTGCTCGTGAAAGGGAGGCGGGTACCTGTTGTAGGAATGATATGTATGGATCTGACAATGATTGATCTCACAGGGATCAAAGATGTCAGGGAAGACGATGAGGTAATAATCCTTGGGAAACAGGGAAAAGAATCAATAACAGCCCAGGAACTTGCACATAAAGCAAATACAATACCATATGAAATACTAACATCTCTCGGGAGCAAGTCAAAGAGGATTTATGTTAAGGCTCATTGAACTTATAGGGAGGATAATTGTCAGGTTTGCTGAAGAACTCGGTAAGATAATAATTCTTCTGCTTTTAACAATAAAACAACTAATATTTCCTCCTTTTGAAGTAAGGAATACCTTCAAACAGATGCTTGAGATAGGAGTGAGGTCTCTGCCGGTTGTCCTGATAACTGCTATCTTTACAGGGATGGTCTTCGCACTCCAGACCTTTACAGGTTTCAAAAGGTTTGGTGCCCAGGCACTTGTAGGCACTGTTGTCGCCCTTTCCATGACGAGGGAACTAGGCCCTGTCCTTACAGGCCTTATAGTTGCAGGCAGGGCAGGTGCTGCAATGGCAGCAGAGTTGGGCACCATGAGGGTGACAGAGCAGATAGATGCACTCGAGACGTTGGCTACAAATCCAATAAAATATCTTATCGTACCAAGATTTTTAGCAGGGATTTTTATGCTGCCTGCACTCGTAATAGTTGCCGACATGATAGGAATAATAGGCGGCTATTTCGTAACAGTAGGGCTCTTTAAGACAAGTTCTATAGTCTATTGGAAAAGGACATGGGATTATTTAGAGGTCAGCGATATTTACAATGGCCTGATAAAATCCTGCTTTTTTGGTGCGAGTATTGCTCTTATAAGCTGTTATAAGGGCTTTTACACAACTGGAGGAGCTGAAGGTGTTGGAAAGTCAACAACAGGGGCAGTGGTTTTGTCGTGTATGACTATACTTATATCTGACTATTTTCTTTCTGCATGGCTGTTTAAATAGTGTTTGTGTATAAATTATGATTTAAGTAGGCTGTCATTCCCCGACTTGATCGGGGAATCCATGGTTCGACAAGCTCACCATGACAATTGTCACCCTGAGCCTGTCGAAGGGTGGATTGTCCGGTCAAGCCGGACAATGACAATATACGAGTTTATACATGGACACTAAATAAGGATGAAGTATGAAGTAATATGATAGAGATTATAAATCTGCATAAGTCTTTTGGCAAAAAGCATATACTCAGAGGTATTGACCTTAAGATTGAAAAAGGCGAGAGTATGGTCATTATTGGTGGGAGCGGCTCTGGAAAGAGTGTTCTTCTAAAACATATTATTGGTATTTTAAAGCCCGATGAAGGCAAGGTGCTCATAGATGGCGTAGATATAACAGTACTGAATGAGAAAGAACTCTATGAAATAAGGAAAAAATTTGGTATGCTTTTTCAGATGGCAGCGCTCTTTGATTCTATGAGCGTATGGGAAAATGTAGGCTTTGCACTTATGAGACTTAAAAAAATTGGTGAAAAAGACGCAAAGGCTATTGCGATCGAAAAACTAAGGATGGTAGGTCTTGTTGGAGTCGAGGATTTGATGCCATCAGAGTTGTCTGGCGGCATGAAAAAAAGGGTAGGGCTCGCAAGGGCTATCGCACATGAACCTGAGATACTCCTGTATGATGAACCCACAACCGGTATTGACCCTATATTGGCAGATGCAATAAACGAACTGATCGTAGAGATGAAAAAACACCTTTCAGTTACTGATATTGCCATAACACATGATATGAATAGTGCATATAAGATTGCTGACAGGATATCTATGCTTTATGAAGGAAGGATAATCGAGACAGGAACTCCTGAGGAGATTAAGAATTCGCAAAACCCTGTTGTAAGGCAGTTTATAACTGGTAGTGCGTTAGGCCCAATAAAGATAGAAGGAGTACATTATGAGAGGACTTTCAACAGAACTTAAGGTCGGATTTTTTGCCGTTATAGTTATTGTTATATTGGCCTTCATGACATTTAAGGTTGGTGGCCTTGAGTGGATGAAGAAAAAAGAAGGCTATATAGTTTATGTTTACTTTAAAAACATCGCTGGCCTTGATGAAAAGACAAAAGTCAAGGTTGCAGGTGTAGATGCCGGTGTGATAGAAAAGATAGAGCTTAAAGACGGTATGGCCAGGTTAACTATCAGAATGGATAAGAATATTCAACTTTTCAGCGACGCAAGTGCTTCTATCAAAGCAACAGGTCTCTTAGGAGACAAATACCTTGATATAAAAACTGGTTCTGCAAAGCCATCTCTTAAAAACAGAGACACAATAAGAGATGTTATAGAAATAGTCGACCTTGATGACATGGTTCGAAACCTTTCTGATGTATCAGCAAATATAAACACCCTTGCAACTTCTCTTAACGAGACACTCGGTACAGATGAGGCAAAACGCTCTCTAAAGCAAGCTATATCGAATTTAGATGAGATTACTGCAAACCTTAGTGAGACAATAGCAGTAAACGACAAAAAACTCAGAACGGTTCTTGATAATATTAACACCCTTACTGCCTCCATAAATGATCTTATAGATAAAAACAAGGAACCACTTACTGCAACCTTAGGAAACTTAAAAGAATTCTCAGGTACATTAAGGTCTGATGCCCCTGGTCTTATTGCTAATCTTAATAAGGCCACCAGAGAGCTCAGGGCTATGGTTGAGGAAAATAGACCAGTAATAAGGAATGCTGTTGAGTCGCTGGATAACGTTGCAAAACAGGTTGAGAAGGGTGAGGGCACTCTAGGCAAACTTGTAAGGGATGACCGTCTTTATGAATCTATAAACAAAGCAGCAGAGAAGATAGAGAAGACGGTATCAGCAGTAGAAAGGTTTAGGACATTCATAAACTTTCAGACTGAGTATCTTACCAAACCAGAAGAAGCAAAAGGGTATTTTTATGTTACGCTTCAGCCAAAACCTGATAAGTATTATATCCTTGGTGTAGTAGGAGACCCGATAGGAAATGTTACCACTACTACAACCACAACTGATGGTAAAACTGTTACGGAAGAAGAGATAAAGAAGAGGATCGAATTTACCGCCCAGATTGCAAGGAGGTTTAAAGATGTTGCATTAAGGATAGGGCTTACAGAAAACACATTTGGTGTTGGTGGAGACTATTTCTTCGATAATGACAGGGGAAAAGTAACCGCAGATATATGGGATTTTTCTAATGATGAAGAAGGTTCTAAGAATCCCCATGCTAAAATTGGAGTTGACTATTTTCTTTTCAAGCATTTATTTTTATCAGTTGGTGCTGACAATATTCTAAACAAGAAATGGCGCGGAGGTTATGCAGGTATAGGGTTGAGGTTTGAGGACGAAGACTTTAAATATCTCTTTGGAACCATGCCCAAAATATCAGCATATTAGGAGCATAAGGTGTTGTAATTACAGCAAAGAATCAGTGCGATAAACTTATTGTTTTTAAAAGTAACCCCCCTTCATCCCCCCTTAACCTAATGGGGGAAAGAGGGGGGTTATACAAAGGGAGGGACAAATATGCGCCCATATAAAAGCCGGAAGAACCATATAAACAAGAAAAGGAGGTGAATGAGGTGAGGATTCCATTTATGAAGCATATGGCATGGTATCTCGTTATAGCGATGTTTATAATAGGTATTGCACCGAGGGTAGATGCAGGACTTGCCCCGTCAGAGATAATTGCCCTTGCGCAGGTAGATAGGACAACTGACCTTGAGAGGATCCAGAAAGTCCTGGAAATGAAGGCAATAAAAGAAAGGCTTTTGCAATTCGGGCTTACACAGGATGAGATTCAGAAACGGCTTGCGCAACTCAGCGACCAGCAGATTCATCAAATTGCTCTTCAATTAGACGACCTCAGGATCGGACAAAACGATGCCTTTGCAGTAATTATTGCGCTTCTTGTTATCGCGATACTAATTGTAGTGCTTTTAAAACTTACAGGACATAAAGTTATCGTAACGAAGTAAAAAAGAGACCATATATAAATACTGGATAATATTATGTAAGAAAGGCCGTCTCAGAATTTTTATAAACGACAGATTATTAATATGGCTTTCGTGGTACCTTTTAAATTAAAGGTTCATTTGTTTACGCTCAAAAGGGTTTTTCTTTAAGGTGTCGTGATAAAAATTCTTCACCAGCCTTTCTTACATAAGATATTGGTTTTACTATATTTCTTAATCACACTGCTCTCCTGTGCTACCATTAATGAAATCCCAGAAGCAACGCATATTCGCATAATAGAAAATGTTCCGTTTTATCCACAGGAGACCTATCAATGTGGACCCGCATCCCTTGCCAGCGTACTAAACTACTGGGGAATTAATATATCCCCTGATGAGATTGCAAAAGAAATATTTAGCGAATCCGCAAGAGGAACACTAAACATGGATATGGTCCTGTATGCACAGAGAAAAGGATTAAATACAATTCAATATCAAGGCAGTATGGATAACCTGAAAAAGAATATAGATTTTGGCTACCCGATTATTGTACTTGTTGATTATGGCTTTTCTCTATATCGGGCAAATCACTTCATGGTTGTTATCGGATATAATGAACATGGTGTGATAGTAAATTCAGGAAGGGATAAAGGTAAATTTATATCGGCAGAAGATATTTTAAAAGCATGGGAAAAAACAAATTATTGGACACTCCTGATAAAAAAGTGACGAGTTACTCTTCTCTCTGTCATTCTCCGGCTTGACCGGAGAATCCAGGTCTTCAGGGAAAGGAATTCTCTATCAACATGCTTGCGAGCAGGCGAATTCAAAAGATAAGTAAAATTCTGGATTCCCCGATCGAGTCGGGGAATGACGTGGTTTGTTATTGGAATTATCCACTCAAATGCACGAAGACCTATAATTATTTTATAAAATGTCTACTGTTATCTGTCTACTGTCTACTGTTTACTGCTTGTGCCTTTCCACGGATTATCGTCCTTGACGATCCTCTTAGCCCGGAGGAACATCTCAACTTGGGTGTAGCCTACGAAAAAAAGGATGAATTGGATAATGCCTTAAAAGAATACGAAAAGGCATCGAAGAAACTCCCTTTAGCATATCTTTATATGGGCAATATCTACTTCCAGAAAGATGAATTTGAGGAGGCAGAATCCTGTTATAAAAAGGCAATCACCAAAGATCCAAAAAATGCTGATGCCTATAACAACCTTGCCTGGCTTTATTTTTTAAAGAGAGAGAATCTTGACGAGGCTGAGAGGCTTGCATTGAAAGCTATTGAGCTTAATCCTTCAAAAAAGAATATATATCAAGATACACTTGAGAAGATAAGAGGACTCAAAAACCGGTAATGGCAACTCCCGATAGGCATTATGAAAATACTAATCCCATCTTGTAGAAGAAGGAATCATATTTTTCAATCCAGCATACAGTTGCTTTTTTAGAAAAAACAGGTAAATTGCTCTTGATGATTACTTCCTGTCCTTTGTTGAGGTATTTAGGTGTATAAAAGCATAACCCGGAGTTACTGAGGTTAAGTGTAAAGCCTATAAATGTTTGATTATTATTATCAGAGTGTAAAACGTATTCTATTGCTGCGTAAGAAAAATCTAGACGTTGATGTTTCCTTTGATCCTTCATCTCTCTTTTACCATCTTTAATGGCTGAAGTATCCATATGTTTTTCTTCTTTTTATAAAAGATGAGATTAAATACTTTTAAGCGACTGTAATATATATACAATAAATTCATAGTTTGTCAAGAATAAAAATTTAGTGATAAAAATTATAGAATAGAAAATTACATTATGTTGCCAAGTTAACCAGGGGCAAGTCGTTTTTTTAACATTAAAGGAATATAATAATATCGATAGAATAGTTTAACCCGAATAATGCAGATATTGTTCAAAAATTTATTTAACTCGATGAATTATCGAAAATATTTTATATGTTCTATTGATAAAAATAATCGTTATCCCATTCGTTAAAGGTACACTAAGGTATCGAAAAATAAATTTTTCACAACATCTGCATTATTTAATTGCATTTTTCGGGTTAAGAAACCGACAGGGGTATTTTCATGAGAGCTAATGTTGTATTTTTACGATGTAAAAATTGCAGGGCAATAAATCGAGTGCCAACAGACAAGTTGATGAGTAATCCAAGGTGCGGAAAATGTAAGACCTTTTTAGAGATTCCACGAACACCGATTGATGTGACAGTGTCAAATTTTGATGATGAAGTTTTAATGTGGCCCGGTGTTGTGCTGGTAGAATTCTGGAGCCCTCATTGCGGGCATTGTCTGAAAATAGCTCCTGTACTGGATGAGTTAGCACATCAGAGGGCAGGTCTCCTAAAAGTTGTCAAGGTCAACGTTGAAAACGAGCCTTCACTGGCAATGCGCTTTAATATAAGAGCTACTCCCACGATGATACTTTACAGGAACGGATATAAGCTTGGTGAGGTAGCCGGCGCCTTGCCAAAAACGCAATTAGAAACGTGGATTGACTCTTTGTTATAGGGGTAGGAGGCCTGTCGAGAAATCACGTGTTGTCACGGTAAAAGGAAGACTTGAATCTCTCAGGGTGAAATGGTTTCAATCGAATGACTATGCAGTCAGGCAGTATCGCCTTTATGTTCTCTTCAGATACGCGCTGGTCATACCCAAGAGCTACTATGTCAGGTAATAGTTCATTGAGTATAGAAAGGGGGTCCTTACCAAGGTTGCCGAGGACCACTCTGTCAGGGATGCCCGTCTTTTCCAAATTCAGTTTACGTAGATTTTCAGGCTCAGGCTTGATACCCTTTATTCTCTTAACGTTTTCGTCTCTTGCAACTATGACAATAAGTTCGTCACCCATGGTCTTTGCTTGCTCAAGAAAATCGATATGTCCTGGATGTAGATGGTCAAAGGTTCCTGCACATACAACCCTTTTAATCTTTCGGTTCATCCTTAAATCCCTGATTCTAACAGCCGTATTATCCTTCTACATATTTTATACAAAATATGATTAAAATGTAAGATAGGGAGAAATGGAAATAAAAAATTTTCTTTATTTTTTAATCGGTGGGATTTCAGTGAGTATTGTAACCTATTTTGCCAGTCATGCAAAAGGTTTGCTCGCAGCATTTTTTGCAAATCTTCCAGTTATAACATTGATAACTTTTTTGACTGTCTATCATGAATCTGGCCATAAAGACGTGCTCTCGTATGCTAAAGGACTACTCATAATGCTCCCACCATGGCTTGCTTACATATTTGCAGTTATCTTTTTAACTCCCCGTTCAGGCTTTATTCCCTCACTCATCATAGGAATTTCTCTTTATCTCCTGTTGGCCTATTTGATAATGAGTGTGAAAAAATTCTGAAAAATGATACAGGCTTTTAAATGATGAAGACAAATTATTTGTTAAATGATATAATGTGATACTAAAAAAGGAGGTACCATGAAAAAGTTTTTAGTAGTGGTCATCGGCTTTCTGCTTTTTGGCTGTGTAGCACATGTAACACCCGAGGGGACATATTTAGAGCCCCTTCCGGCAGCAATCGTTATAGGGCCGCCTGTTGTTGTGGCTCCGCCTCCTCACATTGTTCTCGAACCGCTTCCACCTCTGGTTTTGTACCCGGATAGGCATATTTATCATTACCACGGCCTCTACTATTATAACTGGGAAGGGGTCTGGTATTACGGCGAGCATGAGAAAGGCCCGTGGCATAGATTGCCAAAAAAATTCTATCCACCACGTGAAAGGAGATAATAAATCAAAAAAATTTATTTTATTGAGGTCAGGTCACCAGGGGCTCACATCTTCAGCAGGACTCCTCTACCCAGATTAGGTACCATTCTGCTATCCACAGTTCTTAAGAAGAAAGGTTATAACTCGAAGGCCTTTATTGAGGATATTTCAGAGCCTGACTGGAATATGCTGAAAGAGGCGGATATTATTGGCCTCTCCTCGATTACATCTACTGCTCCGAGGGCGTTTCAGCTTGCAAAGAGGTTCCGTTCCATGGGCATTCCGGTTGTTATGGGAGGACCCCACTCTACATTCCTGCCAGAAGAAAGCCTGAAGTACGCTGATTATGTGGTAAGGGGCGAAGGTGAAGAGACAATAGTCGAACTTATAGAGCATCTTGAATCCGGAATGCCCCTTGATGGGATTAAAGGTCTTTCTTACAGAAAAGGCGATGACTTTATCCATAACCCGGCCCGGCCACTTATCCAGGACTTAGATTCTGCTCCTATCCCTGATTTAAATGTAGTCCACAACTGGAAGAAGAGGACTGTAATTCCTATCGCAACATCAAGGGGGTGTCCGTTTGGGTGTAAGTTCTGCTCTGTTATACAGATGTTCGGCAGAAAATACCGTTTTAAATCCATTGAAAGGGTTATCGAGGAGATAAAGGAAGTAGCTTCAAGAAAGGCCCACATCTTTTTTGTTGATGACAATTTTGCAGCAAACAAGGAGCGAACCAAGACACTTCTCAAGAGACTCATCACTGAAAACATTCGTATAGAATGGTCAGCACAGGTGCGTACCGATGTTGCCAGAGATGCTGAACTCGTAGACCTTATGGCTCAAACAGGATGTTTTACCGCCTTTATTGGATTCGAGTCCATCAACCCCAGAACACTTTCTCTTTATAATAAACAACAGAAGTTGGATGATATAATCGAGTGCATTAAAATTTTCAAGAGAGCCTCTATTAATATGCACGGGATGTTTGTTTTTGGCGGAGATACAGACGATATTGAAACCATCAGGAGTACGCAGAGGTTTGCCAAAAGCCTTGATATAAATTCCGTCCAATTTCTTATGCTGACCCCACTTCCGGGTACACCCGTGTTTGATGACCTCAAACAGCAGGGACGCTTGATCCATACAGACTGGGCCAAGTACGATGCCCACCATGCTGTATTTGAACCAAGGCTTATGACCCCATTTGAACTTCACACTGAAACCCTCAAGGCCATGGCAGGTTTCTATTCATGGGGAACAATACTGAAGAATCTTATGCGCGGGAAACTTTTCTACAGCATTGTAAGTCTCTACGGGAAAAGGTCATTGAATAAAATAAAGACACCGAGTAAAAGATATCTGAAAGACTTGAAGAACATAGT
The DNA here is from genome assembly GCA_040756135.1 of Nitrospirota bacterium. Classification (GTDB taxonomy): domain Bacteria; phylum Nitrospirota; class Thermodesulfovibrionia; order Thermodesulfovibrionales; family SM23-35; genus JBFLZS01. The sequence continues at coordinate 7,401 of JBFLZS010000033.1, read as the reverse complement.
TAGAGCTAAATTTGATGAAAAGACAGGTAAACTCAGGGAATATCTATTATCGAAAAAGGAAGCTGTAACCAATGTTGTATTGAACAGCATCACAGAAGATGGAATTGAATCAAAATTTTTTAAAACCTTTTTTGAAAAAATCGGTAAGAGGTTAATTATCAGTCGTGAAGCGTCCAGTCTTTCCCCTGAAACCCTGACCATCATACCCATCCTGCAGGATACGGGTACTGGAGATAAACCGGACAAAAGACTGTTGTCTGAGGCATATGAAAAATATAAGGCAAAGTTCCACAATTTGAAGATCATACCCTTAGAAACAGACTCTCTATACAGAGTTTGCGTTGACCTCGGGTTAATCTTCGGCATTCGAATGAAAAAAATCAGGAAGGCTTATGAAAAGGCTCTCAAGAGGATTAATGGGAAGGTCTTTAAATGCACTGCAATATTGTTCATTGTAATGTAATTAGCATTATTTTCTATTTCTTTTCGAGGATAATTTTGTGCCTTAAGAGCGATATTTCTTTTATCTCGCCATCAAATACCTTCTGTTCCCCGAAGAGGTTTTTGAGATAAATCTTCCCTTCCTCAGGCTTCATGATGTCCACATTTTCTAAATATAGCTCTTCTTTTCCATCCTTATAAATATAAGCATGTGCTTCACACATATTACTTCTCCTTTCCCATCGCTTGTCTAACAGTCTCTATAATTTTTTCTACCAGATGTGGAAGAGGCTCTTTCTCCACCCCTATCACGTCTATACCTTCCTGATTTAGTGGTAAAAGAATTTTTTTTGCATCAGAGGATACGATCGCCTCTGCCATCTTTGGTGTCAGTTCGCCGAGCATTGCATTAGGGAGAACGATGCTGAGAGGGCCTATGATCATATTTACCCTGTTAGCATTCCAGACAATTGCGTTTTCCCCCGCTGCACCTTTGTTTGACCTTGATTTTACCATAGCCGAGGTTGCAGCAGCATTGGTACCGAGTGCAAGGATTTCTATTTCATCCCCGAATTCGTCCCTTAGCCTCCTGACAATCAGGCTTCCGATGCCACCACCCTGGCCGTCAACCACAGCAATCTTAAGCACAAATAAAGTATAAAGATATCTTTTATGCTATGTCAAACTGTGTGGCCACAAGGTTTTTTTGCTTGACATAGTCCATGAAATATGTACAATAGCTACTGTCTTATAAAACAGATTATAAAATAAGAGTCTATAACTATGCTCAAAAAAGGCCATTCTTTCTGTTTTATCCTTAACTTCTGTTTCATATTTGTCATCCTTTTTCTCCTTACATCAATAGTCTTTGCTGAAATAACGGATCCGGCATATGAACTTGCTATAACCAAGGCGGTTAGCAAGATGGAGAATGCTGATTATGAAGGTGCTGTTAAGGATCTTGAGGAGGTCTTGAAAACAAGGGCGGGTGATGAGCAGGCAACGCTCTATCTTGGCATAGCCCTCAGTCGCATGGGCAAAAGGGATGCAGAAGGGATACTGAAGAAGGCGCTCTCAATAAATCGCGGAAATCCTTTGACTAACCTCGAACTTGGCATATACTATTTCAACAAATCCATGCATGACGAGGCAAAAGATTATCTTGAAAACACAATTGAACTTGCACCGAACACAGAGTTTTCGGCAAAGGCAGAAGAATATCTCAGACTTTTAAAAAAAGGGGGGGTTCCAAAGCGCTGGGCATTGGACATCTTAATAGGCGGCCAGTATGACAGTAATGTAGTTCTTAACTCTGATGACAATCCACTGCCTGAAGGGGTCTCGAGGAAGTCTGATTGGAGGGCGGTATTATATCTGAAGGGCGGATACAACTTTATAAAGGGTGAAAAGGCTGAGGGTTCTGTCAGTTATAGCCTGTATCAAAGCCTGCACAGTAAACTCACTGACTTTAATATAACCGATCACTTATTGGAACTTAAGGGTACATACGCTATCTCATCTGTAATAAATCTCAAGGGAACTTACTCGTTTGAACATGTATCTGTAGGAGGAGATACTTATGATTTTGCTCACTCAATAACACCCTCATTAATAATCTCGGAGGGGAAAGGGTTTTCGACAGTTGTTGAATACAGGTACAGAAGGAGCCATTTTGTGGACTCTGAACTGTTTGAAGGCAATTCTGATAGAACAGGTTCAAACAACCTTATAGGCGTAACACAGCACATACCTATAGGTACATCGGTCATATTTAAGGTTGGTTACTCACATGATGTAGATTCGACACGAGAGGATTTCTGGGATTATAGAGGTGACAAAGGGATAGCGGGTTTACAGTTCAATCTTCCGAGCAACATATACATAGCCCTTAACGGAGAATATTATAATAAAGATTATAAAGGCAAAAATCCGATAGAGGGCAAAGAAAGGTTGGACAAAGTCAGTACAGCCTCAATCTCGGTTACAAAGCTGTTATCAAACAATTACGGTATTACTATAGGAGAGATATATACGAGGAATAAATCGAATATTGAGGCATACGATTATAAACGTGCAATAACAAGCCTTTTCTTTAGTGCGAGGTTTTAGATAATCCCCCCTACCCCCCTTTAGAAAAGGGGGGTAGGGGGGATTTGAAGCGAGGTTTTAGATGAGAATCGTCAGGCAGGCAGTTTGGTTATTGGTAATCGGTTATTGGGTATTAGTTATGGGATTGTCAGGTATTGCCCTGGCAAAGGATGATGTCGGAACAGTAGTTGCTGTAAAAGGCAAAACAATCATAGACAGAGATAAAAGGACTATAGAGGCAAAAATAAAGGATAGCATTTTCTTTAATGACATGGTATCAACTCTGGAGGCATCAAGGGCAAAGATGCTTTTCATAGACGACAGCATTTTAACCCTCGGAGAGAAGTCAAAGGTGGTCATAAATGAATTCATATATAGCAAGGATAAGGGTGGCAGATCTATCATTAATCTTATTGATGGAAAAATGAGGTCTATAGTAGGAAAGACCAAGTTCGAGGTTCATACCCCGACAGCAGTAGCAGCAGCGAGAGGTACAATGATACTTTTTGAGATTGGTGTAAAGGATGGGAAGAAATTTACAACTATCGTATGTCAAGAGGGAGAGACGTATGTAAGGAGTCCGTACCCGGGTATTGTGGGTAGCGTAACACTTGGGCCTGGAATGATGATAACTGTTTTTGATGGAGAACCGCTTCCTTCTCCAGTAACAGCACCGGCTGGAGAGGCAGATAGGCTCTTAAGGGAGACGGATATCAGCCCTCAACTGTCTATTCCGGCACCGCCGGAGATAACCGTTGTCCCGGGAGGTGCGGCAGTTGAGCTACCGGTGATCTTACCGCCGATAGAACAGCAACCGCCGACGACCACACATACCCCTGTAACCATTGATGTAATTTTTCCACCACAATGAATAAAGGATAGTTATGAAAAAATTATTAATGATATTGCTTCTTGCCTTACTCACAATAAACGTTAGCTGTGGCGGGGGTGGTTCAGGTAGTAGTAGTGCAGGGACATCCCTTGTGACAATAACCGTAGGGGAGGGTATGCAATCTGTAAGTCTGAAGGTTGAAAAGAACACCCTTTTCGCAGAGGCAAGATTGTTCTTAAAGAAACTTATGCCCGATGCAGCATTTGCGGCAATACCGTCAGAGGTCTATAAAATTGTATTTACCATCTCTGGCCCTGGTATGTCCACTATGACAAAGGAGGTCCTTGTCGCGGGGCAGACATCAATAACAGAGACCTTCTCTGTTCCAAATGGCAATGACAGAAATTTCTTTGTTAGAGCCGAGGACATTTCAGGGAATGCTTTGTACCATGGTGATGCCACTAACGTAGATCTTGACGGGACTTCGATTACTCTGAGTATCGAGATGAGACCAGAAGAACCACCAACTGTTATATCAACCAGCCCCATAAATAATGAAACAGGAGTGGCTGTCACCTCAGCCATAATTATAACCTTCAGCGAATCAATAGATCCTTCAACTTTCAACCCGGATACATTTTCATTGAGAAATAACGGGAGTAACGTTGAAGGGGAAATAAGCTTCAACGGCGCTGTAGTCACATTTACACCGTCAGCCAATCTTGCATACAGCACGACTTACACTGCTACGATTACAATAGGGGTAAAAGACCTTGCTGGAAATGCAATGACAGAAAATTATACGTGGACATTTACCACAGGCGCAGAGCCTGACACAACACCGCCGACGGTAACAGCAGTAAGCCCTGGAATTGGAGCGACAAATGTACCTATCACTACTACTGTTACTGCAACATTCTCTGAAGCTATGGATGCTTCAACTATCAATACCACTACATTTACATTAGTTAATGGCGGCAGTCCGATAAGCGGGACTGTCGCCTATGCTGGCACAACGGCTACATTCACACCTTCTGGCAACTTGAATTACTCCACTGCTTATACTGCTACTGTAACTACAGGGGTAAAAGACCTTGCCGGAAATGCAATGACATCTGATTATAGCTGGACATTTACCACAGGTACAGCACTGGGTACAGGGAATATATCCGGCAGTGTAAAAGATGCATCAACTCAAAACCCCCTTCAGGGTGTTTCAATTAGCGTATATAATCAGGGTTCGGTAATCTCTACAGGGACAAGTGATTCAAGTGGCACTTATAATTTATCAGTCCCTGAAGGAAGTGAATATTGGATTGAGTTCTCAAAAGCTGACTATATAACAGTAAATTACTATAATGTTTCGGTTGTGTCAAATACCACCACATATCTTGAGACTGTTTTTATGGTGGGTACAGCAGGGACTGGAAATGTAAGCGGCAGGGTAGTAAATGCATTGGATGGCAATGGGGTTGACGGACTCACAATTAACCTGCGGGCAGGCACAAACATAACTACAGGCACAATTGTAGCTGCTACTACGACCCAGAATGCTGGATTCTATGCCTTTACGGAACTGAATGCAGGTACTTATACAGCAGAGGCCAGTGGAGAAGGATACAATACCACCTATTTTACTATAGTTTGTATAGGGGGGACAACAACTCCTAACCAGGATGCGACTATTACACCAATTCTATCTTCCGGCGAGACAAGGATTGTGCTCACATGGGGTGAAACACCTTCTGATCTGGATTCTCATCTGACAGGACCAATGCCCGAAGGTGGTAGATTCCATGTCTACTACTCTGATCAGGAATACTATTACAATGATATATTGTATGTAGGATTGGATTTAGACGATACTACAAGCTATGGCCCGGAGACAACCACGATTTATCAGCAGATATCAGGAGTCTACAGATTTTCTGTTCATGACTATACGAATAGATCCGCAGGCATTAGTTATGCTAGTTATGACCTTTCAAATTCAGGCGCTCAGGTCAGGGTATATCGTGGAAGCAACCTTGTAGCAACCTTCAATGTGCCTGCTAATCAGGAAGGAACCCTCTGGACAGTATTTGAATTGAACGGAGATGTTATTACTCCGGTTAATGCAATGTCGTATGAATCAATTCCAGGGAATATTCAACGTATCTCCAGTAAAAAATCATTTAAAACAGATGCATCATTAATAAGGAATTTACTGAAGAAAAAGTAGCAATCAGTTATTCCTGTTAGTACCGACGCCCCCAGAATTTTAAATCATCAAAAAATGTTGGTAAAAAATGATTGACTTTCGGTATTAAGGTTGCTACATTTTCACTATCTGGAACCTGAAAAATGGGGAATACAGATGAAGTTAAAACATAACCTTCCTGTAAAAATCCTGTCAATTATTGTTCTTTGCTTTTTCTCATGGACGTTTGGAGAAATTTTAGGTCTAAAACAAAAGAAGTTTTTGATATGATTTAGACGATATTTTTTTTGGGGGGAAAATGAAGAAAATAGCTATTATTTTATTGACATTAGTTTTATTGGATCTTTTTACTATTTCCTGCCTGAAGGCAGAAGAGCCTGAGGGGAAGAAAGAGGTTCAGGCACAAAAAGAAGAATCTCAGCAGCAACCTATTGAATCACAGCAGCCTTCAGAGGCAAAACCAGAAGTCCAACCTAAGCAACAGCAACAGACGCCTAATATACCAGAAGCAAAAGAGGGAAAGGAAAGACATATAGAGGTAAAACCAAGTCCATTGACGCCGGAGGAACAGAGTTTTATTGAGAAGATAGGCCCTGGTGCTACGGTATCTCCGAATGCTTTTAAGTCCGAAAAGGAGGCTGTGAGATATCTAAAGATTGTGTTAAAGGGGGATCATGAAACCATAAGATTATGGAAGGGGTACGAGAATCTTCCTCAAAAAGAAAAAAGAGTGGGTTATAGCTATTGCATAGAAACAGCGCTGTCCGCAATAAATCCTAAAACAAATAAGGAAGGGCTCAATCTTGCTATTGAAGTATTAAAGACAAAGAGAGAATATCCCGAAGCATTGGCAGAAGCAGCTGAGGCTTTAGGGATGTCGGGTGATAAGAGTGTTATACCACTCCTTAGAGAGGTTGTAAAAAATCCAAATTCAATTGTGAGGCTGAAGGCTGGGAGGGCTTTATTATTGTTTGGAGATATTGATACAGCGCTGCCGGTCTTAGATGAACTTACCAGAGAGGGACATACAGCGGCCTTAGGATACATATTCCATAACATGCAGGGCAAAGTATGGGAGAAGAGAGGGATAGATTTAATCAGGAAGGCATTGACTTATGAAAATAATGAAAGTAAAGCATTAGCAGCTTTATTTTTGATAGGGCTTACGAAAAAAGGATTTTTAAAGGAAGATACGAAAAAGCTTGAGGACATTCTAATTAAGATAAGCGAAGAAATTTTAGCTAAAGAGAAATGGCCGATATCCAGTTATGGATATAGCGATCATAGAGCATTAGAGACAGTAATATTAGCCTTTGAAGAACTAAAAAGTAAAAGAGCTATGGGATGAGAGAGGCAAAGAGATACTAATAAAAGCATTGAATTATTCAAGTGATGAGGTGAAAGCATTTGCGGCAGCAAGTTTGGCAGAGATAGGCATGGAAACAAAAAAAGCTGAAAAAGTTTGTCTTCATCTTATTAACAAATTTAAGAATATCACTATTAAAGACTATGGATTTGATCCGCAAAAAGGAGTCCCCACAACAGATCCCAAAGCAGACCCATTTTATAGCAATAGCAGATCTTGCACCCATGCAATTTACGCCTTACGAATTCTGAAGAGTAAGAATGCTGTGCCTGTCCTAAAGGAGATCTCTGAAAAAAATAGAGATTGGTGGTATGTGTGTACTGGGGCGGATGCTGAACATGCATTAGAAGGGTAATGTCAAAAGTTTTATGGAGAAGCAGGAAGATTTATGAAAAGGATATAAAAGGCAAAAGAGAGATAAAGTGAAACTATAAATTTCAGGTAATGAGCAACGAGATTTATAACAAGGGAACA
>JBFLZS010000032.1:0-35341 GCA_040756135.1 Nitrospirota bacterium | reverse complement strand
ATATTGAGTCGCCGAAAGTCATGTTCAACGATCGGCAACGAGACTTTGCGCTCCTTCACGCGCCTTTCAAATGCTATGATACATGATGCCATTTTATTTGTCTATAGGAAAATCCGCTGTAGTATTATTTAATGAGGTAAAAGCGATGTCCGAATATATCCTTATAGACTGTAACCGTATCCAGGAATATGTCTTTGCATCCACGAGATTAAAAGGTATCTGCAACGCCTCTCTTCTGCTTGATGATATAGAAACCGTAAAGATACCGGGACTATTATCTTCTATAAAGAATGCAAAAATTATTCGGTCAGGTGGAGGGATAGTTTTAGCCAGGTTTGATGTGCAGAGTGGAGCGGACGAGGCAAAAAGATTCCTCAGGCAGGCGGCTGATATTTATCGAGAATACGGTCTAACGATTACCTCCCATGTCCTACCTTCCACTACTTCCACGAATTTTTACGATGATATTCTCAAACCTCTACTTGATATTATAAACGAGAAGAAAGAGAGACCAACTGGCACGAGCTTCAATCTTTCAACCATCCTTGCTATCCCGTGTAAGGCATCAGGCAAGGGTGCTGCCAGGGAAGTGTTAGTAGAAAGTTTTGGCAGTGTATCAAGGGATATACCCGTCTCCCATACAGAATGGAAAAAGTATAAATCCCCAAGGACGCTACATCAGATAGAAGAAGAATTAAAGGGCAAATTTAAAAGATTCGAAATCCCATCAGACCTTGGAGGGATAGTCTCATGGACAAAAAGGGACATCCCATGGGAAAAACCACCAGGTACATCAGAGGATAGAATCCTCGGGGTCATCTATGCGGATATTAATGGCCTTGGAGGTTTAACAAATATTATTGCCCAGGATGAAGTCAAATATTCCTCTTTCTGTAAAGGTCTTAGAGACACTCTAAAGGATTCCCTCAAGGAGGCGATAGAATATGTTCTTAAAGACGCTATTGCTAAGCAGTATAAGGGTAGTATCCCCCCCTCTAATGCTGCACTTCCTTTTCGTATTTTATATATCGGCGGTGATGACCTTGCTGTAGCAGTAAAGGGATGCTATGCGATGGATATTGCTAAAGGTCTTCTTCAAAAATTTAAAGAAAAATCAAGGCAATTTATCACGAATTTTGAAATTGATAGTCTTCCAGAACATCTTACCCTTTCTGCCGGTCTGGTTCTTGCTCCCTATGACTATCCTATCAGAAATTTTAATCTAATAGGCAGAGGGCTTGAAAATCGAGCAAAACATATAGGCCGGCAAAGTGGAACCACACCACCCCCTTCACTTGTGGATATCTGTATGGTTAAAAATAATTCCATTGGTTCCTATCAGGATATTCGGAGCCTAAAGGAGGTTGAAGACCGTTTTCTCTATGCAGACCCTTATTCCCCTGATGAAATTGAAAACCTAAAAAAAGCATCTCAGAACCTTATTACAAATGGCTTTCCAAATACCAAGCTTAGAAAGCTGCCTGAGATATTTAGCATTCCAGGGGATGGAGCTAAATATCAATTCCTGAACTGGTGGTATGGTCTAAGGGATAATGACAAGAAGACCTATGAAAAAGTTTGTGGTCTTTTAAATCTGCCAAAACCTCCAAATATGCCATTTATCCAAAGCAGAGCGCAAAGAAAGCTTGTGACACCCATTGTGGATATTGTTGAATTAAATGGACTTTATCGCCTGATATTTTGAAGGAGAGATAATGATTGATATCAGCTACAGATTGGAATTTGAATCGCCATTTATCATCGGGGCACCTGCCTCTGACCCTGGGGTCTTTGATAAGGTATCCCTCCTATCCGATGGCCTTCCCTATGTCCCTGCATCAAGCATAAGAGGGAGGGTGAAGGATGCAATACGGAGGCATTGCGTTGAAAATAAAGGCACATGGGATGCATACAGCCTCTGCACACCACAGGCAATTGGTGAGGAGGATGTAGCAAAAGGAGAGGGATATTGTAAGCCTGATAATCCCTGCCCCTTTTGCAGGATATTCGGTATCCCTGGAGGGGAAGTAACCAAGGGATTTGAATTCACGGGGGCATATATGCCTGAAAAGGAGGCAGACCTATTGAAGAGATTTTATGAGAAATCGCCCAATAATGCCATTTTTTACCGCCACAGCAGAAACAGGCGAAATTATCTCCTCAGGCGTGCACAAGAAGATGCCCTCTTTTCAGCAGGTCTTGCAGACCCACCAACCTATCTGGAAGGGAAGATTATAGAAACTCCAGCACATGTTATGTACGTAGAAAAAACAAGGGAATTTGACTATGCCTTGCTCATCCTTGGGTTAAGACTCGTTACAGAGATTGGCGGTGAGAGAAACAGGGGACGGGGAAGATGCAGGTTTATCCAAAGCAATTGGGAGGCAATCTTAAGAAAACATATTGAGGAATGGAAAAGGGCAAAAGCCAAGCAGAAGGGAAACTCATGAGAGACCTAATAGTATCAGCCACGGTGCTTGATGAGATTTGTATTGCAAAGAGGCAGGAGGCTAGCAACGAATACGAAACCCTTGATTATATCCCGGGCCGTATCATTTGGGGCGCCTTTGCATCCATGACAGGGGTTCAACTAGGAGAAACGCCTCCAGAAAATTTTGCAAATCTCTTTTATTCAGATGATGTAGTGTTTTCAAATCTCTACCCCTCTGATGACACAAAGACTTTAAGGTCAGTCCCTGTCCCGATATCTGCCAGGACATATAAACATGCCCCTGGATTTATAAATGACCCTTCTATAATTGATTATGAACCAGGAGGTGTAATTGATTGTCTCTTAGATGATGTACCAGTTGAGATAAAGGAGAATCCTGAATACTACATTAAGTACGATGCCTATTATGTGGGGCATCATCGCACAATAAGGCAGGAGATAAACTATATAGTCAGAAATGAGAGGGATATCAGGCGTGGCACATCAAGAGAGGGGATGCTCTTTACAAGGCAGAATATCCCGAGAGGAAGTGTGCTACTCGGCTTTATAAGATCAAATACGGATGAAGGGGATAAGGCACTCGAGTGGCTTTTGAATCAAACTGGTCTTAACAAAAACAAAGAGATTGAGGTATCTATAGGAAGAAGTCCAGGGAGGATTAGGCTTCAGATTACCAGTGCCACAAAAGGGTCGATACTCTATGTATTTGATAATGAGCTTGAGGATATAGATGATAATACCTTTACCATTACCTGTATATCACCTGCCATAATTTTAGATCCATTCCTCCGCCCTATGAAATACATACCCGATGAAGTTATTAAAAAAGAATTGGAGGACATCCTTAAATCCTGCAGCCTCATCAGACATTTCTCTGCTACTGAAATAATACAGGGTTGGAATAGCGCATATAGAAGGCCGATGGAGGATGAGATTGCCATTGCAAGGGGGAGCGCCTTCTATTATAAGTATGAGCTGTCAGCAGGTAAGACAAAGAATGAATTAGTCAATGCTTTGAATAAGCTTAAGCGAAAGGGTATAGGACTCAGGAGGGCAGAGGGTTTCGGAGAGATCAGGGTTAACGACCCATTTCATATAGAATTAAGGAGTATCCAGTTGTGAAAGAGATGAATGAAAGACTGCGGCTTAGGATTATAAACACTGCCATACATGAATGTGCGGATAGCCTATCAGAAATTACTGTGAAAGGGATATTCCAGGAGATTGTCGGTGTTGATAAAGGAGAAAATTTAGTAAAGTTTCTTGTCGGCATTGGAAAAACTACGCAGGGAATGCGGTTTCTTACACTTTGCTACAGGGAAGATGATATTGAAAAGTGGATATCTTTTCTAAAAAATGAGAGTAATAAAAAAGACTCGAAGTGGAATCAAGAAGTAGTAAAGGATTTTATGGATAAACTTAATGGGTGGTGGAAGAAGGATGCTTCCGAAAACCATCAGACAGATGGAATACTCAATAAACGTTTAAGAGGAATGCCAGGTGAGATTTTCCCTAATAAGGATGAATACATGAGATGGCGAAGGGAAGCCTTGAAAAGATGTATTAGAAATACAATTAAGGGGCAATAGATGAAGATATATTACTTTAAAGGAGAGATATGCCTTAAAACCCCTCTTCACATAGATTCAGGAGAGGCAGGGGATTTCATGGATAGTCTCGTTCAGCGTGATAGCTATGGAAGGCCTTTTATTCCCGGAACTTCCCTTTGTGGACTTATGGCAAGTATAGCCAAAGACAGACTGAGGCTTGCAGGCGCTGCTAAAGATCGTATTGAAGAAGAGCCTGTATTCATTGCCCTTTTCGGCACAGCCGGAAAAGAAGGAAAGGGACATGAGTCAAGGCTTGTGGTTCTTGATGCCATACCTAAAGATACGGATGAGAAAATTAAGACATTTATTCAGGACAGGACATCTATTGACAGGGATAGGGGGAGTGCAATGGAAGATCATCTGTTCCATGACGAACTTGTCCCTGCTGATACGAGATTTATCTTCAGGTGTGAGTTCAGGGAGAAAGAGACAACGGATGACGAGGCGGACATTACTAATGCAGGCAGGGATCCAAATAAGGAGGCAATTAAACTTCTCACAGAAATCCTTGAACTCCTCCCAGGTGGGTATTATCCTGTTGGAGGCAAGGCAGGAACAGGAAATGGATGGTTTGTTCTGGAAAGTCTTAAGTGTTTTACCTTTGACAGGCAGGACCCTGATGATGTCATCGATTTTGTCCTGAGCGGACCTGAGGCATTAGAAGAAAAAAGAAAGATGGGTATCAATCTACTTAAAGATGCCAATATCTTTGTAAAAAACTGCAGGACGACAATCAATCAATTATCCATTCCAGAAACATTGATTATCAGTGGTATTTTGAGACCCCTTGAACCAATCCTTGTCAGGGCTGGATATACTACAGATGTAGTGAATATTGGAGAAAAAGGCTCTCGCAAGACACCTATTTCTTCATTAAATAGTCTTAAAAAACTTGAAAATGATGACCAAAGAAATATTATGTCTATCGACTCGGCCTTCTGTCTCTACAATGATTCCTTGCCTTATATTCCGGGGTCTTCCATCAGGGGCTGTCTCAGGTCCTATGCAGAGAGGATGATAAGGACATTTATCTATGAGAGATTTAAAAGCAACCATCAGGCGGATGATATCTGTAGAAATGCCGCCTGGGATATCGAGAAGGCAAAAGTGGAGGGAAAGAATATTGCGGCTGAGAAGATTTTAGATTTTAATGTCATAAATGAAAGGGCATGCATTGTAAGCCGCCTCTTTGGTTATACTGCCCTCGGTGGGAGGCTCTATTTCAGTGATGCCTTACCTGTAGATAGAGATAGATTTAAGGCAGGGCTAAAACTCCTCGACCATGTGGCAATTGATCGTTTCACAGGAGGGTCTGCTTCAGGAAAGAAGTTCAATTCAATGCCATTTTTTCCGTCATATCCAGATGGTGTGTTTCCAACTGATAACGGACTTCCTGGTGATTCAGGAGATATGAAGTTCAAGGTAGTTCTCCATGACTTTGAGTCCTGGCATCTTGGCCTTGTCGCCCTCCTTCTTAAAGATCTCCTCCTTGGCAATATCAAGATCGGCTATGGCACAAGAAAGGGATTCGGGAAGATAAAACTCCTGAAAGATATCAGGATAGAGGGATTGACATATAAAGGTGGGATTCTTGAGCCTCTGGTTAAAGAGAAAGGAAAGACTATTGGTGGATTCTGGCACATCCCCGAGACGGTAATCAAATCCGGAACAAACTTCTGGTTGTCAAGTGAAGAGCCACTTTATGAAATCATTTGTAGCGCAGTAAAGGATTTCCAGGATGAGTTAAAAAGATGGAAGCCAAAAGAGGAACCTGCTGGAGAAAGGAAATGAATGCTTTAACTATAAGGGCAGGAGCTATCAAGCCAGATTCCTTTTCTGAATGGCTTGCAAGTGATAGCTTTAAGAAATGGGGCAATGGAACCGGAAATATTTATGCCCTACTGGAATATATGCACCGGTTTAACCTTGTGGATTGGAATGGGGTCTTGGAGGAGATAAAAAAAGGCGAAATTGCTGATTACTCTCTGAGAGGAAGAATCTTCTGGGAAAATGGCCAAATTGAATGGAGGAAAATGGATAAAGAGACATATAATATCCTTATTCTGGAAGAAGGTGGGGCGACGATAAATCTCCTTGGAGGCTACATTCCAACTAAAGAGGTTCCACCCCTTATTGAGGTATGGGAGGATACAACCATTGTCCTGTGGGGAACATATAATCCACACATAGGGGGATTTCTTGAAAAAAGGGTCTCAGGCTCACAACCCGTACCCTATCCTTCTGCCTTTAAAACTGGAAAGAAATATCCTGTTATGTGGATTCGGATATATAAAGATTCAGAAGGTGAACCTCAACTCTGGCGGTTTGTTAAACCAGATGCTATGAATCCTGAAGACTGGAAAGAGGAAAAGGAGGTGAAGGATGCCAAATCATAGAAGGCCAAAAAGGCAAGGTGAGAAAGACCATCCAAGCCAGCCTGATAATCATTTTGTTTATCCTTACAATTTCGTTCCGGATGGAGGAAAGAGGAGACCTGAAGACAGCAATGGGATTGGCACGGAAAAGGGATTCAAGAAACTCCACCGTTTTGATGGCCTTTGTGGAAGGATAGAATACACAATAGAGACCTTGAGCCCGGTCTTTATCCCCGATTCCGAAGGGACTACCCTGTATAAAACTGGTGATGGAGAAAGTGATATCCACAGGGTTATGGACTTCTTTAATGTGAAAGACAGGCTCTGCATCCCTCCTACATCTATTAAAGGACCTGTGCGTAGCGTCCTTGAAGCGGCAACGAATAGTAGTTTTGGGGTAATTAATGCAGCAGAGATCAAACATTCATATCGAAAAATGACTGGCTTCAATAATTTGTGCGGTGTATATAATAACAGAACTATAACACCACATACGATGGTAAAATTGCCATATGCGTTTTTTGTAAATGCCGCAAGAAGCCTGCTTGGTCTGCCATCCACAGCCCCTGATCCCACTTTTGATGAGCTGAAGAACAGTCGATTTAGCACCACTTTGATTGATGTTCAGTGCTGGAAGATACACACAGGAATGGAGGTTGTTGTAGAATTCACAATGGCTGGAGCTTCCTTTTCACTCTTGACGGGACGAGTGAGTACTCCTATGCGAGGCACTTTTAGGCAACGTCCTCGTAGCCCACGGGCAAAACGAATGATTGTTAGTGGACGAGTTAATTATAATTGTCCAACGGAGCAAGATGTTAGGATTGGACCTAGTCCCGTCAACGATAATGTTACTTTTACCTATGCGCCATTTGGGGGTGGCTTAGGGGACAGAGTGGTTAGTATTCAGAGAACTCACAATGGAAGAACCTATAATTGGAATGGCATGCAAACTACGTGGTATAGAAACTGTCGTCTTTGGTTTCATCTTGGAAAGAGCGGAAGATATATCTATGTAATTCATACACCAACGGCGGCTATCTATGTTAATAATACGAGAGTGCTGAATAATTATGAAACCGTAAATCGTAAACCTCTTGAAAATGACCAAGTAGTTTTTTACAGAAAGGATGACAGCGGAAATATTAGCGAGATTGGCCCTGTGCCGGTATTCAAAAGCGCCGAGAATTCGAGCCTTAACGAGATTGTTGACCGTTGCTCATCATACATAAAGTACCCTTCATCTGCGGAGTGCCTCTGCCCTGCCACCCGTCTCTTTGGCTGGACCCCTGAGGAGAAAGGTCAGGGACAAGGCATTGCTGGAAGAGTGAGGTTCAGCCCTGCATGGTCTGATAAGAAACTTAATGATACTATTCAGATACCCCTCAAGATACTCGGTGGCCCAAAACCCCAGTATTATCCCTTCTATCTGAAACCAAAAAATGGGAGTGATCCCAATAATAAGGCTGCCTATTATGCAGAAACATCTTCTAACTGGGCAAGAACCCCAGGCACAATCAGAGGCAGGAAGTTCTTCCTTCATCATCCAAAGGCACTTGAGAACGATGCAATAGAGTATGTCAAACTCACAGAAGGTGACCTTCATACAAACCAGAATGCTACATGTGCAGCTCTTCCAAAAGGAGTATTCAGAGGGACGATTGAATTTGACTCCCTTGAACCTTATGAACTCGGGATGCTTTTATGGTCCCTCACCCTCTCGGACGACCCATATCAATCCTCCCAGGCTCATGCCCATAAAATCGGTATGGGAAAGGGAATCGGCATGGGGAGTGTGAGATTTAAGATAGATAATGTATATATTGAGAACCCACTGAAAAACTGGTTCTCCCTGGAGGATGATAAAATTGACATTGAGTTAAAATCTGGTGATAGGTGCGATTCTGAGAAACTCAAGGAATATGTGCGGAGGTTCAAGACCTGGATGGTCACAGGCAGCGACGAAGATAATCAAGCAGAGGCTGCTAACTATGATAACCTCCCCTTTGTTAAAGACTTCCTCCTTGTAATGTCGCTTAACCTCGTAAATACCAGTGATAAGATTCAGTACCACTCCCCGGCCTATCCGGCAGATGAAGGATTTAAATACTTCATGGAACAGCGTAGGAAACGGTATTACAGAGACAGTGGGGCATTACATACAAACGAAGAGGAGCCCCTTTACACACCATCAGCCATTAAGGGGATATAAAAATGTCACAGATTGTCCATATACTCACTGTAGGGACCTCCCTGATTGAGAATAAAGGGGGAGAGGGAAGAGTAAGTGATAACTATAAAAATGTAGATGAGCTTAATAATCTATGTAATAACGCAAGCAACCTTGCACGGAATGGAAATGATGTATCAAAATTGAAATGTGAAATTAAAAATGCCCTCCTTCAGTTGAACCCCGCCACGGAAATTAACAACAGACCTCCAAGAATTAATAAACCCACCGACCGCCTTCCACAGGAGATAAGTTACCTCTGGATAAAGGCACATGAATCTGCTCCTGAGACAGGTGATACGGAAAAAAAGGCAGACTGTTACCTTATATCTTCAGACAGCCCCCTCGGAAAACTCTCTGCTAATGTTATTAAAGACTACATCAATGGACAAAATATTTTAAAAACTCATTATGATGCAAAGGAGCCAATTGTTGCTAAAGGCGTGAATATTGAATATCCTAAAGACTTTCGGGAAAGCGGATTCAGGAATCTCATTGATAAAATCAATGAAACAGTAAAAAAAGCATTAACCAATGGTGCTGAAAAGATTTATCTAAATATCACTGGCGGTTTTAAAGGGATGGTTCCCTATAGCACTATTGCAGGAATGATCCATCCCTCAGAAAAGGTTATTCTATGTTACCTCTTTGAAGACTCTAAGGAGATAATCGATATGCCGACTTATCCCATCGGTCTTGATTTCCACCACTGGCACAGGAATGCAGCCCGCCTGAAGATGGTAACAGAAGGAGGGCCGACTGCAGGAAAATACTTTTTATATAATCTCAGCGTACCCATGCAGAAACTCCTCTATGAAGATAGCGGTAAAAAGAAACTTTTTTCTCTTGGAGAGGTCTTGAAGAAACAGTATGAGGACCAAAAGAATATAGACCCCCTTAAAGTCTATTCAAAGGAGATGGTGGATAAGATTATGCCTGATGATCTTGATAATGATATAGCAAAATTAAAGGTTATTTTGAAAAATCTTATTGACCGCGTAGGAGACCTTATCTGGGTAGGGGACAAGATACCTGAGATGGTCGAACATGCCCACCGCCATCACCACAACCTCCTTGAGTTTGCCGAGATGTTTCTTACCCCGATTATCGGACCTGAGGGAGTTAAAAAGGATTTCTTGAATGCTAAAGAAAGGTTCTGCCTTCTTGCAGGAATCCTGCTCCATGACTGCGGGCATAGCCTTGATTTTATGCTTGTAGATGTGGAAAAGATTCCTCTCTTTCCTTCAGAAGTCAGAGAGTGGCACCACTATCTGAGCTATCAGAGACTCAATAATGAGGAGATGGCAAATGAACTCAAATGGCCAATGTCTGAACTTAATAAACTCCACCATGCTGTTCTCACGGTATGCCTGTATCATAGAAAGAAGATGAAATATACTGACAACAATGAACAAATCAAAGTTCCAATTGTTAATGCAACATTTAGTCCGCTTGAAAAATATATAGAGGAGAGAAACAATGACCTTCCAAAATCTGTTGACCTGATGAAGGTTGTGGCCCTTATGCGTCTTATAGACAGTTGGGATAATCAGGCAAAGAGGGCAGGTAGTAAAGAACAGGTTGAACATACCCTTAATATACTTAAAAGGGATCATGAGGTTGCTTTAAAGAGGGCTATTGAAAGTTATGAACTTTTAATTGAATTAGATAAGAATAAAAATATGGCTATTAGCGAGGTAAAGGATGATCCAGGCAATATTATAAATATCCGTTTAAATGACCCTGATAGCAGCTATCACAGCGAATGCCTTAAGAATGGTAATTCTTCTGAGAAAAAACTTGCACGGGCATGGCTTACAGCAGCTGAGCTTGCTGACAGGGCAGATATTAAATACAAACAGACCATACACTATATGAAGCATCAATGCATAAAAGAAGTAGTCGTAATACCTGATAATAATTTCAGCAATAATAATTTATCATTTAAAATTGTCCTCATAGAGAATGAGATATTTAAATACGATATGGATGATGATAAGAAATATCCTGAACTTAAAGAAGAATTGAAAGATATAAAGGACATTACAGATGGGGCTCCATGCTTACCGACCCTAAGAAAATTTATAGAAAGCAAAGAAGTTACGCCTGAATATATAGATATCAAAGATTATATTAAAAACAAATATAACATTAAACTCAACTATTGCTGGAAGGATGATAATGGCAGTGAAAGGCAATATTACCCAAAACCCCTCTCTTGAAGAATCACTTTCTTCCTTCGGGGTTATGACCTTGAAATTTACCCTGAAGGCGATTGATAAGATTCACCTTGGCCCTGATGAAAAAAAAGGCGACGTCTGGCGTGGTGGTTTTGGGGAGGCGTTGAGGTCTCTGGCCTGTTTTTACAGATGGGAACCTACCGATTGTATAAATTGTGATAAGACTCAAAATTGCTTTTACTATTCGTATTTTGAGATAGATAAGCCTCACCCTTATGTCATCGCACCTGCTCTTGATTCCAAAAAAGTTTATAATGCAGAGGAAGAATTTGCTCTTGAAATAATCTTGATTGGTCAGGCTATTCAATATGCAGATAAGTTTGTAAAAACAATAGAAGAACTCGGCCGAAGGGGAATTGGAAGAAAAAGGGGCAGGTTTTATATCAAGGATGTAGAGGCAGGTAATGCCATCCCCTTTGAAGAAATCTCTAATAAAGAACCAGCACCAACAGGCACATATTTAATAGAGCTTCTAACCCCTGTTAAAATAAAAGAAGAAAAAGGAGGAATTTATTATAACAATCTATCTTTTCAGACGTTCCTTAAGCTTTTGATAAAAAGGATTATTAACCTGAATAATCTTTACTGCAATGGCATGAGCTTTGATAAAGAAAAGGTAGAGAACGAAAAACAACATTTATTTTCCCTTGCTGAATCAATTGAAACTAAAGTACATACCGAATGGAAGGACTTTAAGAGGTTTTCTACAAGACAGCAGAAATCCATTAAAATTGGTGGCCAGGTAGGACTTATAGAAATAAAAGGTGATCTAACACCATTTTATCCTTATCTAAAAATTGGCGAATTTATTGGAGTTGGCCAAAATACAACCAGTGGTTTTGGAAGGTATAAAATCGTAAATGGATGTTACCGCCTGAGAGGTGATGAATTAAAGGCTTAGTTAAAGCCAAATAGATTAACAGCTTGAAATTACAAAGGAAATTGGCAAATTTATAATCAATTCACAGGCGGTGGTTGAAAATGCTTGCTCTTTGACAACTATATGGCTCTTTAAAGCATTATTTCAGTGACGCAGAGCGCAAAAATGTCTCTCAGACGGAAAATACACTGGAAAGGGTTGAGCAATAAAGGTTTACAGAGGGTGGGATTCGGAGAGCCGATAATAAGAGGCAACTGAAACTAACCAGCTTTTTTCCCTGCAACCGCCGAAGTCGCAAAGGATTCGGAGAGCCGATAATAAGAGGCAACTGAAACAACATGAAGAATCCTAACACTAAGCCGATTTTTTAGAGATTCGGAGAGCCGATAATAAGAGGCAACTGAAACCTGCCTCGGCTTCGAGGGCCACAACTTCGGCTCTCTTTTTTTGATTCGGAGAGCCGATAATAAGAGGCAACTGAAACAAAGATGGCAATGTTGTTAAAGAAGAAACGTGTGTGATTCGGAGAGCCGATAATAAGAGGCAACTGAAACTTCAGATTCAAGAGCAAGAAGTTCTTCCTGCTTTCTTTTGATTCGGAGAGCCGTTGATAAGAGGCAACGTATAAGTAGGAAGTGGAAAATAAGAAGTAAGAAGTAGAATAAAAAAATCAGAAAAATCAAAGACAAAAAAGTTACTACTTCAAAAGAGCTAACTTAAAGAAACTTTCCACTTCCCATTTTTCACTTTTTACTTCCCATTTATATTGAGGAGGAATAATGAGCAAGAATGAAGAATTAGGGAAAAGGTTTTATGAGTTTGCATTAAAGATTGTAAAGTTTGTAAGGACATTGCCAAAAGAGATGGCAGCCTATGAAATAGGGAAGCAGCTTTTGAAGGCTGGGACTTCTATTGCAGCTAACTATGAAGAAGCAAGAGGCGCATTCAGCAAAGAAGATTTCACTTACAAAATAAGCATCTCTTTCAAAGAGGCAAAAGAAGCTGTTTTATGGCTTAAACTTATTAGAGATTCCGGTATTACAAAAGGGGATGAGATTAGCAGTCTGATTCAGGAATCTGAGGAAATCAGAAATATCCTTGGGAAAAGTGTTGCCACTTCAAAGAAAAAAAGAAATGCATAAAGTTATATTTCAATTCCCACTTTTCAGTTTTTACTTCCTATTTCCTATTTCCTATTTCTTACTTTTCTATACTTCCCACTTCTTACTTCCAATTTCTTACTTTACATAGAGGATATTATGAGGCTTTTTGAAGAAATATGCTCTTATAATAATCTTCTATTAGCCTTTGACAAGGTAGAAGAAAATGAAGGAACTTATGGGATTGATAGTGTCACTATAGAGGAATTTTCTGTAGGAGTAGAAAAGAAACTTTCTGAGTTAAGAAAAGATTTGATTAATGGAACATATTTTCCTTTACCTTTACGAAAAGTAGGCATTCCGAAACCAAATGGAAAAATTAGATGGCTTTCTATCCCCTGCGTTAAAGACCGTGTTATTCAAACCTCTGCATTGATGGTTCTTTCACCTATTCTTGATAAAGAATTTGAGGAATGCAGTTTTGCATATAGAAAAGAAAGGTCAGTTCAAAAGGCTATACAAAAAATTATTGATTTAAGAGACATGGGATACGTCTGGGTTGTAGATGCTGATATTTCATCATTCTTTGATGAAATAGACCATGAAATTCTTGTAGAAGAAGTAAGGAAATATATAAATGATGACAGGGTTACTGATTTGATTACGAAATGGCTAAGTGTCGATGTTGTTTATAAAGGTGCAAGGAGTAGATTAACAAAAGGGGTTCCTCAAGGGTCTCCAATATCTCCCCTCCTTTCCAATCTGTATCTTGATTCTTTTGATGAAGCTTTGATGGAAGAAAGATTTAAACATATCAGGTTTGCTGATGATTTTGTCGTACTCTGCAAAGATAAACCCGAAGCAGAAGATGCCCTTGAACTTACAGAAGAAGTCCTTAAAAAATTAAGACTTCAATTGAACATGGAAAAGACGAGGATTGTCCATTTTAACCACGGATTCAGATATTTAGGGGTAGAATTCTTGCGTTCAATGGTGTATCGCCCTATTTATGAAGAGACAGACATTGAGCAGGCTTCAGATATCTATACAGGTAACTCTAAGGGCCCTCATAGTGTCATAAAGCTCTCCACAATGGTTCAGAAAGAGATATCTTCAAAAGAAAAAGGTTTCCTATCCGATATGCCTAAGACTGTAATGGCTAATGCCTTTAAAAAGGCATTTATTGAATCTGAAAGGGATGATATGGATTTTCTCTTCGAGAAAAAAGAGGAGATAGAGCCTACTGCTTTTGGAGACCCATTCCTCAGAACACTCTACCTCTTAGAACAGGGAACTACCCTTAAAAAAGAAAATGAGAGATTTATAATTTTGAAAGATAAAGAGGTAATAAAGGAAATCCCTGCTATAAAAGTGGACCAGATTCTCATATTTGGCAATATTCAGGTCTCTACTCAGGCCATGAAATTCTGTCTTGAAGAGAACATCCCAATCATTCTTCTTTCAAGCAGGGGAAAGTATTTTGGCACAGTGGAGTCATTTAAAAGAACAAACGTTGAGCTGCATAAAAAGCAGTTTGAAAAAGCTGATGATAAAAAATTCACTCTTGAAATCGGAAAGGCAACAGTGAGGGCAAAGATAAACAATTCAAAGGTATTAATTCAAAGATATGCGAGAAAGAGACCTCGTATAGCAATAGATGCGGAGATTAAGAGCATGAACATATTGTTAGAAAAGCTTTCCTCTGTTAGCATCAATGATGAGTTAATTGGCATCGAAGGAGCTGCCTCTGCAAGGTATTTTTCTGCATTCAGGACTTTGATAGGAAACCAATGGGGTTTTAAAAGGAGGCAGAAGCAACCTCCTCCTGATCCTGTTAATAGTTTATTGAGCTATGGTTATACTCTAATGTTTTATAACATATATGCAATAATAAGAATTCACGGGCTCCATCCATATGTTGGATTTTTGCACGGAATAAGGCAGGGACATCCGTCACTTGTTTCAGACCTCATGGAAGAATTCAGGGCGCCTGTTGTAGATGCCGTAGTATTGAATTTGATCCTGAGAGGAAGTCTGAAAAAAGATGATTTTCTGATTCCCGAAGATGAAGGTTCTCTATGCCTTTTGAAGGATGAGGCAAGGAAGGTGTTTGTAAAGGCATTCGAAGGTAAGATGAATAGTTCTATCTCTCACGGAGGTACTGGTTATCAAGTTGATTATAGGCGATGTATAGACCTCCAGGTTCAGGCTCTACGCAGGGTTATCGAGGGTAAAAGCAATACCTATGAACCTATGATAATTAAGTAGTATGTTTGTTATGGTGAGCTATGACATAAAGGATGATCTAATTCGAAGGAAAGTACAGAAAATTCTGGAAGGGTTTGGAGAAAGGGTTCAGTATAGTGTTTTTGAGTGTCTTCTGACGGATTCGCAATATAAAAATATGAAAAATAAAGTTCAAGTTACATTGATGACAGTTATGACAGCGTGCGTTTTTACATATTATGTACCTCATGCAGTAAGAAGATTGAATCCAGCGGATGTGGGAAAAAATTGGATGATGACCAATTTTTTATGGTGTAGACTTAATTATGTTTCTGATAATAACTTATGATATTACAGATGACAGACGAAGAACAGAAATAGCCTCGGAACTTAAAAATTTCGGGCAAAGAGTACAAAAAAGCGTCTTTGAGTGTTATCTAAACATGGATCAACTCAATGAACTGAAAGCAAGGATAGAGAGACATATGGATCTTGGTCAGGACAGCATCAGATACTATTATCTATGCAAAAAAGATGAGAAGAATATAGAATTTGTAGGCAATAACATAATTTATAGAGATGAAGATTATTTCATGATATAGGGTAAAGAAAGGGAATTATGAATTTTGAATGGTTCACTACTACTGATTCAAAAATCTGGTTTTATATTGACAGGGTATCTGTCCTGTTGAGTTATGTTGTTGTTTTCTCAATCGGATCTGCTTTCTATTATTTTATGAGATTTCTACGAAGATACAGGAGACTGAAAAATGCCATGAGAGTTATTGATGGCTCAAGCAAAAACCCGAAAGCTTTTGCTGTATGTTTTGGAGGAAGCATTAAGAAAGCTGTTGAAGATTACTTGAAAGCAAAATATCAGTATCCTATCCCGTTAACAGAATATGCTGTCACAAGTGAAGTCACCCCTCATAATATTCAGAAACATATAGAACAGCTCTCTAAAATCAAAAATGATTTTCAGTCTCACGGGGTAACAGAGCTGCATCTATTTGTAAAAGGGCCTGTTATAATGGGTACTGTACTTGGGGCAATCTTTGATAACTGGGTGACCGTGAAACTGTATCATAACAACAGGAGCGGTGAGTATGAGGAATGGACGGTTTTGCATTCTGCCAAGACCTTGACCCTCGAAGAAAGACTTGAATACAAGGTGGCAGACCTGATAGAAGGAGGCAAGCAGGGTGTCAGAGAGAATAACAATTGATATGGAAATACTCTATAAAGACATTACAGGAGAGGCAAAGCTCAACATGCTGTCCGAGTACGTCAACAGGGCTTTACATCTGGCAGGTGAAGGCAATGAGGTTGTTCTTACAGGCAGAGGCCCTATATGGCTTTATCTCAAGATAGCACATGCCCTTCATGGGAAAATTAAAAAGTTAATTTATAATTCCCCTGTCACAGGAGAAGTGGTCATTTTTGACCACGACCCTTTCTAATGAGACAATGATATGAAAGAGGTTTATCATTTAAACCTAAGCAAAAACCAGATTAAAGGAGCAAAGATTGTTTTATTGCCAGGACAGGAAAGATATGACTCATTCACTAAATATGTGCCCCAAAAATTTCAAGGTTCAATGAACGAATGGCAGAAACTTCATGTATTAAATTACGAAATGGAATCATCTACTGTTTTAACTCTTACCAGTGCGATGGGTCTCAGGGGTGGATGTGTTTCGGGTGTGGTGGTAAATAGGACAGTTAAGGAAAAAATAACAAAAGAGGCTTTTATATCTGGAGAAGTAAATGCTGTAAAAGTAGCCGTAGCTTCACTGGAATTCTTAATTTAATAAAATTTAAAGAAGAAGATTTAATGTGGAACAAAAGTTACCAAATATAAATGACTTGAAAAGGGAGGTAATCATGGAAAGGCCAAATGTCGTAGTATTAATAGATTGGGAAAATATCAAGTTTTCAACACAAGAACATTTAAACAGCCCACCAGATATAATAACCCTCAAAAAAGCAGCTCGTAAATACGGAAAGATAGCAGTCGCCAGAGCCTATGCGAATTGGGGCGATCTTGTTCATGAAGGAGAGATGGAGAGGCTTTTCCTTCAGGATATTGAGCCTATTTTTGTGCAAACGAGAAATATTTCGGATGCTGCTGGGAATATAACGGTCAAAGGAAGTGTTGATATAAGAATAGCTTGTGATTGTATGGAGTTACTTTTTAAAAATCCAGAAATTGCCACCTTTGTTCTTGTCAGTGGAGATGGAGGGTTCAGCCATATTATCAGCAAATTAAAGGCATATGGGAAACAAGCTATACCTATTGGAGTTCGTTCAGCTACAAGTGCCCAATTGGGTGCTGTAAGCGATGAACTTCTATTATATGATGATTTAATAAGTGGACTTACAATCAGAAGAAGTGATAAAGATGTAGCCAAAGCGATAGAAAAGTTTAAAACTGCAGTTAATGAGATAAGAAGCACTAAGGGCAAAAACACCCTTGATTTTGTAAAGGCATGGTTAAAGAAGGGTGATGCAGAATTTGAGGAAGAAAATATCGGAATACCAAGTTTTCGTCACCTTGCATATTTAGCAGAGATGAAAGGTTTTGTCAAAATCGACAGTACATCAGAGCCTGCGGCAGTATATATGTACGATGAAACAATTTCAGCAAATAATAATACTCTGTACGAGCATGAAGTGTGGAAAGGTTTTATCCGAGATGTAAAGGAGAATTTACCTTATAAAATAGGTGATCTCAAAGACATTGCCAGAAAATATAATGTTCAGAACGCAAACAACTTCATAGAAAATGCAATTAAATCACAGATATTATGGGTTCAGAAAAAAAGGTATTTGAAAGAAGGAGAAACTATATATGCAAATGAATATCTACTTAATATACATCATCCTAGAGTTCAGGTTTACAAAACTGCAAGATGAAAATAATATCAGAAGAACAAAAAGGATTCCAAGGGATCATTTTATTTAGGTTGCCTTGTTTGAGAAAATTTGGATTAGTAGAAGGCTGGATAAACAGCGCTGCTGTCTTATACAAGGGCAAAGTTAGTTCTTTGGATGTTGAGGAAATAGATTTTTATCCATGGCCTAATAAAATCAAACATAAAACTAAAAACGAACAAAGCTTTGAGATATAAAAAGAGACTGAAAAAGGGGAGTATTGCTCAGAAGATGGCTGAGAAGATTTTATTAAGCCCGGTAGACTTTATCAAACAGCTTGATAGTTTCATAACAGAACTCGACGAAAAATTTAAAGATTTATTAAAGGACTTTGAAGCAATAGAATATGAAGGTCTAATCCTTGAACATCCAGAGACTACCTGGCAAAAAGCCCTCTCAGAAGGGTACAATTATGCCGGGAAGTTATTCCTTGAAGTAAAAAATAACGGTATCGAAAATAAAATCCTTCTTTCGTATATTCCCTTTCTCACACCAAGAGGCACTTTTGTCATAGATGGCAGAGAACGAATAAAACTTACAATGCTGATACCAGATGAAGATGCTGAAGAAGATGAAAGATATCTATCAGAAGTTAAAGATACAAGGGATTTGTGCTCATATAAGATAGAACAGGCTAATATCATTAGAGACATTAAGAGATATTTTGGGTGGTTAATTAAAAGCATAGAAGAAGGGAAGGATATAGATAAATTCTTAAATGTGCTTGAGCAGCAGTTTAACGGTGAGATAGATGAACTTTTCAAAAATCTTAGTTCCGTTAAAATTTCAGAAGGATACAGACATAAGGCATTTAAAATAAAGGATAGAGATCGTAAGAAATTCGTAGAAAAGCAGAGGCACAAGAGAGAGATAAGAGACATTGAAAACTTTCTTGAAGTTCCAGCATTATTTACCGGAGGGACTGAAGAACTGATAAGGAGCGTCTTTAATAGCCAAACAGGAATGAGAAAATATCCATTCCTCGACTCAACAAATCCACTCTCGGAAGTTTCTCATATGAGAAAGGTATCCTTTCCAGGAAGTGAGTATAGTAAAAAGGGAAGAGACATACACCCGTCTCATTATGGAAGGCTATGTATTGTGGAAACATCAGAATCTGACAAAATTGGGCTTAGATTACATCTTGCCCATAAGGCAGAGATTGACCCAGAATCAAAAAAAATACTTATGCCTATTATTAACTTAGAAACTGGCCAACCTGAGAAGAGGTTTCCCGCTTATGACTTATTTGTAGCTGACCAACAGACTGAACTTGGTGGCAAGGTTTTAATACGAGGTGGTGAGGATGGTATTACAGTAGATACATCACGAATCAAATATAAGGATGCTTATATAGATCAAATGTTCGGTTATGCTGCCCTTCAGGTACCTTTCATACAACATAACGACCCTGCAAGGGCATTAATGGGAGCTAAAAATTTAAAACAGGCAGTACCCCTGAAAGAGCCTGAAATTCCAATTATACTAACCGGTTATGAAAAAGAGGCAGCAGAACTTTCCGGTCGTATAATAAGGGCAGATATTGATGGTGAGGTTATTAAGGTTACCAACGATCAAATAATAATTAAAGGCAAAAATGGGCGGGAAATGGTATATGACCTGATCTATGATGTACCTATTGTTGCTTCAAAAGCTGCAGTCTATCAGATCCCTACTGTTAAAGAAGGAGATAAAGTTAAGAATGGTCAAATAATTACAGAAGGAGCAAGTATAAAAGATGGAAACCTTGCTCTTGGAGCTAACTTTCTTGTAGCGTATATGCCTTATTTTGGCTTTAACATGGATGATGGTATAGTCGTAAGTCAAAAAGTTGCAGAGAAGCTTACCTCAATTCATATTGAAGAACATGAGATAAAACTCGAAGAAGGTGATATGGTTGAATGGCTTGCACCTGAGGGGCTCAGACTCCAAAAAGGCACACCTATAGCGATAATAAAGCATAAGAAAGATAAAAGGGAAATACTTACTAAAGAAAATATGATTGGCGGTACTGTTACGAGATCAGTTTTGGACACTGATTGTATAAGATTATGGTTAAAGAAGGAAAAACCTCTTGAAGTGGGTGATAAGCTCATGGGAAGACATGGCAATAAAGGAATAGTAGCTCAAATACTACCAAAAAATGAAATGCCATTCTTTGAGATCGAGATAAATGGCAAAAAAAAGCGGAAATATATTGATGTTATTCTGAACCCCCACAGTGTAATTTCCAGGATGAATCTGGGACAGATTTATGAAACTCATCTCGGATGGGTTGCAACTGAACATCCTGATGAAAAAATAAGAGAAACTGCAAAGACATCAGGGAAACCATTCAACAAAATTGAAATGGATAAACTTTCAAGATGGTTGCAAGAAAGTGGTCTTGATAGTAAAGGCAGGATAACCCTTAAAGTAAATGGAATTGATACTCTAAACCCCGTAGTGGTTGGATACCAATACGTAGTAAAGCTTAATCATCTTACAACGGATAAGCTTTCAATAAGGGGTAAGCATGGTCCGGTATCTTTTGTTACTGAGATACCACTTTCAAGAAAGAAAAGAGGTGGGGGACAGAGAATAGGTGAGATGGAGGTATGGGCGCTCCTTGCCCATGGAGCATGGGATATCGTGAAAGACCTTTTAGGGAAGGAATCAAATGCACACGTGTTAGACACAGGTGCGGTATCAATATCCGAATCTTTAAAAGCCCTTGTTTATTATCTCAGAGGGCTTGGTATAGCATTGGACTTTCTCGCTGATGACAACATGGTTATTGAACCCGAGGACTTCGATAAAACAGGCATCTCAAAAATGGAGAAATACAGAGTAAGATGGGCAAGTGATTCTGAAATGATGTCCTGGGGTAGACATAGATTTGTTCCTAAAAAGAGGCCCGAGGAGAAGATGAAGGAATATCTCGAACGAAGAGAAGAAACAATTGAAATAAGAAAGGGTGCCAAAATATTACTAAATCTAAGCGAACTAGAGCCTGAGTATAAGGAAGAAATGAGATATATTGAGCTGAGAGAGCCTGTTGAACTATGTGACAGGGAAGTTAAAATTCTCCCTGTAATTCCCATCAGATGTAGACCAATGCGTGAAGATAAAATTAATAAACTCTACAGGAAGATATTATTAAAAAATATTGAGATAGAGAAAATGGATAGATCTGATCTGAACTATGATAAACAAGTAGAACAGTTGAGAAATAAGGTTAAGAGATTAGAGGATGAGATAGTCATTCGTATAAAGGGTAAAGAGGGTATCATACGAAAAGCAATACTCGGTAAGAGGATAAACTTTAGCAGTAGAGCAGTAATTGTACCAAATCCATTTATCAGAGCAGATCAAGTAAAAGTTCCAACGAGAATTATAGACGAACTCGGCTTTAAAGAAGGAGATGTTGTATTACTGAACAGACAACCAACACTTCATATACATAATGTTCAGGCTTTCAATGTTATTAAAAGTAATAATAACGCTATCGCCATTAACCCTCTTGTATGCGGCGGCTTTAATGCAGACTTTGATGGTGATGCAATGGCTCTATATAAGACAGGTAAAGAGATACCCCAAAGCATGAGGGTTTCAGAACAGATAATCCTTGCTGCAAATGGCAATTTGAATCTAAACCTGTCTTTGGATATTGTCTCGGGAGTATTTTATGCCACAGGGGTAGAAGAAGGAAGAAAAGAACTTGAGAAAATAATAAATGACAGAGAGATTTATTCTCATTTCGACGGCCAGATTGATAAAAATTGTCTTAAGGATATCGTATACAAATATTTCTTGAAAAAGGATAGTGAAGACGTAGAGAAAAGCCGAGGAGCCACATTGAGGCTTTCTGAGAAGATTGCAGAATACGGACTTAAATGGGCAACCTATTCTGGCCTGACATTCAGTATATTTGATTTAAATGATATTAAACTGGATAGCTCTGAAAAAGGTTTTTCTGAGAATGAAATTAAACAGATTATTGATAATAGATTAAAGGCCTTGAGCAATTCTATTAGCACTATGATTCTCTCAGGTGCGAGGGGTGACTTTAAGCAGATGAATCAGATGGTGGGCATAAAAGGCATGGTTGATAGAATGGGGGGCAGAAAAACATCAGTAAAAATACCTTCATGTTATCTTGAGGGACTTTCACCAACAGAATATTATTTAGCATGTTTTGGAGCAAGAAACAGTCTCGGTGACAAAAAGCTATTGACTCCCGAATGCGGTTATCTGACAAGAAGGCTTGTATTTGCAGCAGCGGATTTATATATTTCAGAAGCTGATTGTAAGACCTCTAACGGATTTTATTTCGAAACACCAAAGGTTCTTGGTAGAACAACTGCCGAAGAAGTCACCCTTAATGGAAATATCATAGTTGGGAAAGACATGATTATAAATGAAAAGGTTCTGGAGGTATTAAATAAAAATGGAATAAATAGTATAAAAGTTCGGTCCCCTCTTACATGTGAGGCTAAGAAGGGTATATGCAGTAAATGCTATGGGTGGTATCTTACAAATAGGAATGAACCACCGTTAAGATTTAGAGCAGGAATAATGGCTGCGGAGGTAATAGGTGAAAGGGCAACCCAAGATGCTATGAGGACATATCACGCTGGAACAGCTACAGGAACAATTAGCCTTTTTACAAAGGTTAAAGCAATATTTGATAACACTGTGGATCCAGAAACTAAACAGAAAACTTCAGAACGCATTAATAATTTTAATGATTTCGTCCAGATAGCTTACAGACTTTATGAATATTATGAAAAAAAGGTTGATATAAAACATTATGAGGTAATGCTCAGGGCATTGACGGTTGGAGGCAACTTCAAAGGCACAAAAGGGATAATAGAAACGAGAAGTATTCTTCACAGGGCTTCTTTTGAAAAGGCATTGGATGTGTTTAAGGATTCTGCTTCAGGAGAACAAGTTTATCCAATGAGTACTATTTTTGAAAGGTTATTTTTATAAAGGATAAACAATGGCTAAAGGTCATTCAAAGAAAATAGCAAAGACTAAAAAACCAACTAAAGAAACTGCTCAAAAACCTAAAAAACTACCAGAAGAAAAACAAACAAGTCTTCAAACAATACTAACTGCAACCTCAGTGGAGAAGAAATTCGACGAAATGAATATTCAACAAGTTAATCCGGAAGAATTGTTTAAAGATGATAAGTTTCTTAAAGACTTGTCTGGCGAAGAATCTATAGAGGAAATGTCCTTGAAAGATGAATATGGGGAGATAGAAGATGAAGATATAGAGTTTGATGAACCTTCAAGGCCTGACACGTTTGATATTGAAGACAGAGATAAAATCAGAAGGTCTAAATATATTATCGAAATATTTATAGAAAACAATAATATCAATGCGCACTCTGCACACGCTCCGATGTTTGATACAAGCGATAATTTAATAAATGGTACCATGATTAGAAGGTATAACATTTTTAAGGAGATGGCATACTTTATTGCTGAAAAACAGAAAGGCTTTTTTATTAATCCTGACTTAAAATATCTTAATCCATTGAATCAGAAAGACCTTGTTATGTATTTACAAAGCAAAAAGTACGTCCTTGAGAAAGGACACATTTCAAGAATGCTTGATGCATTGTATTTCAGGATTAAAGGAAGGGGCGATTTACCAGCAAAACATTTATTTAAGCGTTATGGACATAAAACTCGCTTGAGCAAGGACGATATGTTAACCTTCGCGGTAAGATTCCTTGATATTTATAACGAGAAGGCTTCACAACTTGATAGGGCAAAAAGATTTCATGAATATTTAAAAGAAGAGAAGAACATTGAAATACCGCTTTCAGACAGCTTAAAAGAGAATGACAAATATAAATATCTCAAAAATATCCTTAAAGAGGCTGCGAAAATTTATGAAAAAACTAAGGGTTAAAATCAGCGATAATTTAGATTTTATACAACAGATACTTAATAGCAAGGCAAACGATTTAATAGAAATTGTTAGTAATGAACATGATTTGCTGATTACAGAGAATATTCCGGATGGCTCTCAGTTATTTGTCGTTATCTGGGATAAGCATGATATTAGCGAGATAGAGAAAAAAATAATGTCTTTCAAAAACACCAGATATAAATATTTAAGGGGCTTTTTTCTTAAAAATGATATTAAATTCAATCCTGAAACTTTTATTGAGACCATTATAGAAATAAAAAAAGAGGTTAACTTCAGAGACGAACTTTACCAAAAGGCTCACGATATTGAAAGTAAAAGAGAATATATATCAATAGGTTCACTTGTTAATGTTAAGAAAGGGACAAAAGGTGGTTTCGAAGATATGTATGGTCAACCTCGTTTTACGACATTGTTTATAGACAAGCCAATGCTAAAATTGATGTCAAACCTTTCAAGGATACTTGAAGAGATAAAACCATCAATAGTGATAATGGATAAGGATTATAGAGATATAATAAATAAAATCATAGAAACAGGTGGAATTAACAAAGAGAAAGAGGAATTTGATGAGAATTTGATAAAAGGATTGCAAGAAAAACAATCTACAAGTCCAGCTTTAATACAACCCATATTGCTTACAGGAGAAACAGGTGTGGGGAAGACACTTATTGCAAGGTGGATTCACGAAAAGATTTGTGAATTTTATGAAGATAAGAAATATAGTGGCAGTTTTCAGGAAGTTAATTCATCGGGATTATCACCAAATTTACTGGAATCAGAGCTATTCGGCCATGTTAAAGGGGCATGGACAGATGCCAGAACTGTCAAACCTGGAAGGGCACTCCTTGCCCTTGGGGGTGTATTGTTCCTTGACGAGATAGGCGACATGCATCTTGATGTACAGCCAAAGGTCATGAAGTTTATTGAGGAAAAGACATTTATGCCTGAGGGATGGCCTGGAATAAACCCATTTTATACACCTCTTCTTGTTGTTGCAGCAACCAATAAGAACCTTGATGAAGAAATCGAAAAAGGCACGTTTAGAAAAGATTTTTACACGAGATTTAAACACAGAATACATGTTCCCTCAATTGAAGAAAGAAAAGGTTCGTTAAATGTAATCATAGATTTGATACTCCAAAGTTATGGGGCAAAGAAAAAAGGACTTGACTATGTCTCAAATGAAGCCATAGAAAAATTTAAGCAGATAAAATATGAGGATAATTTCAGAGGACTTGAAAGAATGGTAAGGGATGCAGCTTACAGAACGTTAGAATTTAAGCTTGATATAATCCTACCGGAGATCGTTGAAGAGGTTTCAAAAAATATTTAGGTCAATAATTCCTTTCCTTACTTTTTAATATATTTTTTAGTTCATAACAAAAGACCTTAAAGATTGATCCATTCCTGCCTTTTATTACCGGTTTTCAGATTCAAATAAATCTTATGAAGTCAATAAATGGAACAATTGTTACCAAATTATAAATAGATGAAGCATGGGCGACCACGGCCTACAGACGAGGTAACACGGCATCCCCTATGGTGCAAGGATGCCAGGGAGGTATAAAAAATGAATAATATTCAAGAAACGGTTGATAGATTCACAAAGAAGCATCAATTATCTACAGAAATTCATAACTGGCTTATAGATTTAACTTCAGAAGTAGGAGAATTGTGCAAGGAATATAATAAAGCAACTGATTATGGGCAAAAGAACTTTAAGGCCAATAAAGACTTTGAAATGGAGCTTGGAGATGTCTTCTTTTCTTTGCTTTTAATTTCAAATCTGATAGATATTGATGTAGAAGAAACCTTAAATAAAACCATATTGAAATTAAAAGGGCGCATGAGACTGAAAGGCAATTTAGGTTCTGGTAAGTAAATAATGGAAATAAAGTTGCTAATATTTTGTATAAGCAAAACCAGTTTATGATGATTTAAATACATCCACAGTTATTAAAAGATGCCGTTTTGTAGAGCTTCGGGTAAACAAATACCTCTGAAGCTCTTTTTATTTCAGGAGAACTCATATGGCTAAATGGAAGTGTTTAGTTAAGATGGGTCATCTCGGAGCAGGGAATTCTAGAGAAAGGATAATAGTGGTAAAAGGAAGAGATGTATTTCAGGCGATGAAAAGAGCTCGATTTTTCCCAGGTGTAAAGAGTCATCTTAAGGATGCGGTTCTGAGAATAGAGAGACTAAGAAGTTGACCACCTTTCGCAAATATCGAGAGATGACCAAAAAGATGGACATAGAAAGAGGAAGGAAAGAGGAAGCAGTAGATATTGTGCTTTCAGAATGTGGAAATACTGGTGTCATAGAAGTATCTGGTGAAGCATATATATGATGAAAAGGTAAATGAGACAGAACACAGCGATGTACTAATAATGTGGATGAAGCCAGTGGATAGGACGACGCAATAAGGAGGTGTGAAGTCTATGTCTGAGATTCTAACCCTTGGAATTGTTGCATCAGGATTGCTTTTAATGTTAGGGATTCTAAAGTCAAAGACTGTCTTTAATATTTTATTTATCATTATCCTTTGTGCAATGTTGCTGCCTTTCGCCGCCTCTTTTGGAAAAGGTATGGATTCCTGGCTTTTGTTGGTCTTTTGTGTAATCTTCGGGCTTCTGGTGCTTCAAGGGTTTACAGCTTTAATCTTTGGAAGAAGGGCAGCAGATTCGGCAGTAGGCTCTTTAATTGCTAACCTTCTCCTCGCACCTTTAAGAATCCTTATCGGAATCTTCAGGGCTTTATTTTTCAGGAGGACTATATAACGTAAGTCAAATAAAGAATTGGAACATTTGTTACCAATAATTTAAGGGAGGAAAAGATGAAAAATCCTTTAATTATAATCCTGATGATTTTCTTTTCAACGATATCAGCCATTGGCTGTGATTTCAAGAAGAGCAGGGCTGAATCAGCTGAGGTTAAACCAGTAGTCTGTGTCATTAACATTGATAGAACTGGAAGTTATCAATTCCTCAACAAGGCAAAGGAAATCACAATCAATATTATAAAGAGACTTCCAGATGGCAGTCGAGTCTATGTCAGATGGATAACAGAAGATTCAAACTCTGACAGGGCAAGTATAGTCTCAGCTATTATTCCTGACACCAGAAGACCAAAAAATCCCTTTGATGTTAAAGCTAAAGAGATGCATAAGGTCCTGATGGCTAAGAAACTTCATATTCAGAGACAGATTATCAATGCTATAAACAGTGCTAAATCTCCAATGGCAAGAAGAACTGATATCTATGGCGCACTTTATGCCGCAGGGGAGCGTTTCGGTAATGCTTCAGATATGCCACCCCTATTAATTCTCCTATCTGATATGGAAGACAATGTTGGCAACCAATACTCCATAAATCTAAAAGGTGCCGACGTAAGAATACTGGGTTATCAGGTGAGCTCTAAGGAAGAAGGGAGAAAAAGGAAGTGGAGCGAATACCTTAGAAGTGCTGGTGCCTCAAATGTCAGGTTTAGCCATATAGATGAGCCTTTGAGCTTTGGAGGATTTTAGATGAGTACATTAGCAACCATTGCCCTTTGTATAGGATTAATACCTGTAGCTGTCATATTCCTTACCGTGATTTCTAATCCCCAGACTGTAAGAGACTCGATAAGTAGATTTTTCCTTATACCTTTGTGCGTCCCCGAAATGTTAAGAAACGGATGCGCATATCTGATTAATCATGTCAGGGGATTCCTCAGGGGTTCTATAAATTCAGTAGGGTTCAGTGGAGAGCATAGTATTCAGAGGATCATTGGTGCCATACTCCTGACATTTTGCACGACTGTTGCGATAATCGTTTCAATCCTGATTTTAATGGTCACCCTGGAAGGTGCCTTTAATTCTGGAAACGATAGTCTAATAAACATCCTTCCCATCTCAATTGAGGCACTAATAGCTATAGAGCTGGTCGCAGCAGGGGTTTTATTTGGTATGTTACTTTTAGATGTACTCGGAGTAACACATCTTACTAAATTCTATTGCCCTGAGAATTTACCAAGGTATTTAAGATATATCCTTGGAGCAATCTTTGTAATTGGTGTGCTCTTTTCTATTTATCTACTTGCAGCCGGTGGATACATCAGGTACGCATCACTAATTTCTGAAGCAACTGAGACGCAAGTGGATAGTACTTATCAACCTGACTATAACTTATATCTACCAGAGCAAACTTTTAACGATGTGCAAATAGAGGAAGAAAAGCTGATAATTACACAGACAAATTCTAATGGCACCTCTGCGGCTTTTAATATCTCCATTAAAAGCCTGATGGTTGGTATACCTATAAGTTCAGGGCTTTCAGGACTTTTCGGTGCAATTGGGTTAATTCCTTTCTGGAGTATGTTAATAGCAGGCCTATCTTTCATTGTAGTTGCGTTGATCTTCGGTCCACCCTGGCTCGTAAGTCATGCGTTGGTGGTTCTGATTAATCATATCTATAATTTTGTCTCCAATCTCCTTAATATATTTATTGACGTAGGTGATGGATTAAGGAGAAGATTCAGGGGCCAGCCTGCTGATAATCCTCAAAACAACACAACAGAACCTCCTCCATCAGAACCTTCCAATACAGTGGAGAGGACACCCGAAAACAGCAATACAACACAAACAAACAACAATAACCCTCAATCAGAGGAGGCAAATCAGGCAGAACAAACAGAAAATCCCATGTATGAAAAGGATGATCCAAACTGGAATCCATTAGTTTAGAGGGTGAAAAATGTCTGAATATCAAATAATAAGGGTCCCCAGATTAAGACTGAGGTCACTTCTGGCAATTAAGGAAAAACTCGATATGAAAGAGTTGAGCTGCCTTAATGTAGATTTTGAGTATCTCACATCGCAAGAGAGGACAAGATCGCTTGGTGAAAGTATCTCACGTTATCTCAGGGTTTCAAGTCAAGATTCAAATAAGCTAAGAGAAACAAATCCTCAAATACGTAGAACGATTGATTTTATGTCTAAAGCTATCAGTCTTGAAAAGGCACTTTCGGAAGAAAAGCATTTACTACTCCATTCAATGGTTACACGAACACTATCTTCCAAGGATATGATAACGCTTAATAACTCAAAAGAATTCCTTAAAACAGGCAATATGATCAGGTTGTCTACTATGAAGGTAGATGCAGAGAATTTACTTCAGAAACTGACTGAAGCGGTAAAGAGCGCACATCAAAAACTTGAAGAGGCTGAAAGGGAGGTCCTTGCTGAAAAGACAATAGAGTCCCTCACAGCAATTGGTTATCGGGTAAAAAGCAAGCCCGTTGGTGCTGATTTACTAATAAGAGGTAAGAAGCAGGATTTATCAATAGCAGCACAGATTACCCAGAAGGGGGAACTGCATATCGATATGGCTGGTTTCGAAGGAGGTCTCTGCAGGAAAGAACTGAACAGATTGAATGGGGAGCTTTCAAACCGCGGTATTGATTTTGAGGTAATCAAAAGACAATATCATGGCAAAAAGGGTGGCGGTGTTCTTGCTCAAAGGGCTGAAAAAGAGATATCCGTTGAATTCAATCCTTTGCAAAGGATTTTAGTTAAAGAAAACAGCAGGGAAAAACGCAACCGGCGTATTATGCAATTAAGACATTTGCATCATATTAACCAAAGACAGAAAGGAGTGATAGGATGAGAAAGACAATCTTTTCACAGATTGAAGAAGGCATAAAGGGTGGTAAGACTGCCTTCATACTTGAGTTTAATACCAATGATAGGCAACTTTTACTTGAAAAAGGTATCTACCCAACAAGTCTACATCTTGCCCTTGCAACATATTTTGCACAGAATGGATATCACTGTGGTCTTTATAGCCCTGGAATAGGAGGAGTTCAGGAACTAAATCCACCTGGTATTACTCAAACCAGGCCAAATCCATTTCGCCAACAGGGCTCTAACAGGTCTTTGAACCTCTATACGCCGATTTTAAGAAACAGGGAGGCAAAGGTAGTCCTCATTGTTCAGTATGCTGACCTTCTTGCCCCTGTAGCAGAAGGAAGTATATTTTTGCAGCCTGAACAGCAGATAGTACTTGAGACTCTCCACAGGTGGGGTGCAGACGATGCCATTAGACAGGCACAGAACATAGTCATTTTGATTTCATACGAGGGTGGAGTTAATTCACTACTTACGCGCTCAGGTGTGTATCAAACAATCCAGGTGCCTTTACCTGAAGAAACTACAAGGCAAGAGTTTATTAATCTTTTGCTCAAAACACAAGAAGGTGCAAATAAAAGATATGCAGCCATTGAAGATGGATTTACCACTGAGGAGATGTCAAGGGTATCTAATGGATTGAGATTGATTGATATTGAAACACTATTCCGTTCAAGGGTTGAATCTGTAGTTACAAG
The DNA here is from genome assembly GCA_040756135.1 of Nitrospirota bacterium. GTDB lineage: Bacteria > Nitrospirota > Thermodesulfovibrionia > Thermodesulfovibrionales > SM23-35 > JBFLZS01. The sequence goes on along the minus strand of JBFLZS010000032.1, from coordinate 5,002 downwards.
AAATGATGTACAGGCAATTAAGTCGAATGCTATTCGTGATATGGCTGGAGGTCTGGTTGAAGTAGTAGAGCCGGATGAGGGATTTGAATCTATAGCAGGCCTGGAATCTGTCAAGGAGTATTTCCAGTTTTTGAAATGGATGTTTCAGAATGGCTCCCCAGCAGTCCCTTATGCCATGATACTTGCAGGTGTGCCTGGTTCTGGAAAAAGCAAGCTCTGTAGTACCCTTGCAAAAGAGCTTAACCTTCCACTTCTTATATTAAGAAACCTCCATGGACCATTTGTCGGGCAATCAGAGACAAACCTTGAAAGGGTTCTCCGCATCGTTGAGAGCATGTCTCCATGTGTAGTTCTTATTGAGGAGATTGATCAGGGAATCGGTCAAAGAGGCACTGGATTATCAGGAGACAGTGGCACAACTAACAGGATGTCCCAGAGGTTCTGGGAGGCCCTCGGCTCATCACAGAAAAACAGGGGAAGGAATCTCTGGATTGGAACTTCAAACAGACCCGATCTTTTAGATACTGCAATGCTTGACAGGTTCCAGGTCATTATCCCGTTCCTCCACCCCATGCCTAAGGAGGTTGCTGTTTTGCTACCAGTTATCGCTTCACAGATAAAGAGAGAACTGGCTAAAGATGTTGACCTTGTATCTATATCAAATATGCCTAACCTTTATCTACCAACTGTAAGAGGACTTGTTGAAATAATAACATCTGCTGCCCAGCGTGCAGACTATGAATCTGGCGAGATCAATTCCATAATCCAGAATAGACATCTTTTAGCTGCTGCACAGGATTATAAGATCACATATGATACCGTTCAGCATGAATATATAGCTCTAAAGGCAGTAGAAATGGTAAGCTTCTCATCCCTCTTACCTTGGATGACGTTCAATGGTAAAAGACCCGATGCAGAAATACCCTCCTATCTTCAGGAAATAGTTGATCCCGATGGTTATGTTGATAGTAGCAAGCTATCAGCCCGTATTCGTGAGCTTGAGCAGGTTCTTTATGCACAGAAGATAATGCGTTAATTCAAAAAACATGTTAGAAGAGCTACTTTACCCTGAAGCAATCGAAAGGCTTCAGAGAGACTTACAAAATGCCATTACTGATTGGGATTACTTAAGTGGTATAAGTGGAGAAGGTCCTATTGCTGAATTTGAGGCGGAGTTTGCAAAATTAAATGGAAGTGAATATGCAATTGCATTAACAAATGCTACTTCAGCACTTTTTGTTTCATTAATAGCGTCAGGTATTGGTAAAGGAGATGAGGTAATTTTACCGAGCTATACATGGCCACAGACCTTAACACCAGTGATATTAACTGGAGCTACCCCCGTGTTTGCAGATATTGATAGTGATACAGTAACCATATCACCTAAATCAGTAGAAAAGTTAATTACAAGAAAAACCAGGGCGGTCATTGCAGTTCACCTTTATGGGATTCCTGCTGATGTTCTGCAACTGGATAAGATTGCAAGGGATAATGGTTGTATCCTTATCTACGACTCAGCACAGGGATTTGGGGCTCATTTTAATAATAAACCTATCGGCGCTTATGGAAACTATGTTGCCTATAGTCTCGGAAGGTCTAAACTGTTTTCGGTTGGAGAAGGCGGGGTACTTATTTGTAGAAACAGGAAACTTTATGAAAGGGCTATTGCCTTTTCTCAACATCCACTTCGAATGCATAGAGACATCGATGATACTGATTTGAGGATGTCAATTGACGGTGTTTCAATGAATTTCCGCCTTCATCCCTTAATAGCTTCCCTTGCACTTGGTCAACTTAAGGCACTTATTAAATATGGAAAGCTTAAACAGTTACAAGCGAGATTTAAAGAGGTATATGAAAGGATAAAGTCAACAGAGGCGGGATGCATACTTCCTGAGATACCTGTCGGTGCATCACCAAGTGGTATCTGTATTCCTTTAATACCTAAGAAAAAGAATGATTTATTGAAAATTAGAGGTGTTTTAGAGAATCTTGGTCTTGATACATTTGATGGAGGACTCAAAAAACCCTTACACCTTACCGAAACAATCAAGAGGCACAGATTTATATTTCACCCAAATTCAAGAAAATTTGTTATACCCCCACATAAGACTCATAGACATGGCATTTGTCCAAATACAGAGAGTCGTAGTAGGGATGGAAAACGAGTGTTTATAAAAATGATGATAGGGTTATAGAGAGTTCAAATATGTACTATTTTAAGATTGAAAGGCCGCATTATGAAAATAAACAAAAACATGAAACATTAACAAAACCAGAATCTACTGAACACCCACTTATCCTTGTTCAGAAAGAAAAAGATGCTGAATATTTTAAGGCCATTTTTGCCTTAGAACTTGCTGGTGTAATAAGAAAAGATAATTATCCAAAACCTAATGATAAATTAGAAGAAAGGGAGGATGGTCAAAAGGCTGGAATATATAATTTGTTATTGTCTGGGGTCACATCTAACCAGAGGATCGACTTTATCTACAAGAGTGTCAAATCTGACAAGAAAGATAACGTTTTTAACTTAAAGATTAAATTTAGTTCAAATGAAAAGACTTCTGAAAAAGCAATCACCTCAGCTCAAAAACTATGGCAGAATTTGAGTGTAATATTAGAGGCAATAAGTAATGAATATTGTTTTGTTCCGGTAAGGGAAGCGGGTAAACTGACTGGAGATGAAATCTCCGACTATTATATTGCCAATGTAAGACCTCTTGGTATCGTAGTTAATACAGATATACACAAACCAATTGGTTTTAAAAGGAGTGAATCTATCCCGGCAAGTTCAAGTGTTCTTGTCGCCCCATATAATGAAATCAATAAAATTCCAGCATTCGATTCTGTAATTATTGGATCTGCTGGTTGTCCTGCTGATGTAAGAGTCTTAATTTCACTAAAACCATTCGCAATTTCTAAGAGTGAAATAGAAATGATCGCCTCTGCGTTAAAATGGCTGAAAAACGGTGAAAAGAAGGAGATCAGTTATCATCAGTTTACAGATGAAGGCATCGAGGATGAAAAGGTAATAAATGGTTTACAAACTGCTCTGAATAACTTGCTAAGGAACCCTTCAGGATTTCGTATAATCTGTACAGCTATGTCCGAAAAACCTATACCTACATCTTTTTTGTCTATGATTGGAAAGGAACTTTTCAATAATAATCCAATTTGTATAAGCATGAAAAATTATACAGACAATGAAAATATGATGCCTTGCTCCAAGAGTGATATTGATGACCAAATTATCCTTGATCTAAGGGATTATGTACACAGTGCTACAATGTTGCCTCCTTTTCTTCCGGGGACAGAAACCTTAATTAGATATGGGACGAAGAGGATATTCAAACAGACAGGTTTAAAGATTTCAAATGATGGGATTCTTCTTGGAATGGTTAATGTAGGTAGAACCATTAAGGAGGTCCGCTTCTCCAGACATGACAGGAGCCGGCACTGCTATATTTTGGGTGCAACTGGCACAGGGAAAAGCACACTTCTCTATAATATGATTCGACAGGACATCAATAACGGGGAGGGCATCTGTGTGATTGATCCGCACGGTGATCTTTATCAACAGGTCCTGGAATCTATACCGCCTGGAAGAATAGACGATGTTGTTCTTGTTGACCCCTGTGACTTTGAAAATGCAGTTGGAATAAACTTCCTTGAGTGTAAAGGGTCCTTCAAGTCTTCACAGATAAACTTCATTGTTAATGAAATGATAAAGATATTTGACCGTCTCTATGACCTCAGGCAGACAGGGGGCCCCATTTTTGAACAATACATGCGTAATGCAATGCTGTTATGCATGAATAATGATATGGATGCTACATTGATGGATGTCATTATGGTATTTGAAGATAGAGAGTATCGACAATTCCTGAAGTCTAAATGCAAAAGCCCAATTGTTGTGAATTTCTGGAATAAACAGGCAGAGGAAGCTGGTGGTGATGCATCTCTACAGAATTTGGCGCCATATATTACAAGTAAATTAAATCAGTTTACTACAAATGCCCTTTTACGTCCCATTATCGGGCAGCGTAAAAGTACAATTGACTTTAGAAAAGTAATTGATGAGAGAAAAATATTGTTGGTGAACTTATCAAAGGGGTTTCTTGGAGAACTGGATACACAGTTATTAGGTATGCTGATAATCGGGAAAATATTCAGTTCTGCCATGGGTAGAATTGCTTTAAGACCCGAAGTTCGTCATCCGTTTTTCCTTTACATAGACGAATTCCAGAATTTCACTACAAACACAGTAGCTCACCTTCTTTCAGAGGCTAGAAAATTCGGTATTTACCTTACCCTTGCCAATCAGAACTTGTCGCAGTTATCTACGGGAAGTGGAAAACAGAATATCCTTGATGCAGTCCTGGGAAATGTAGGTACTATTCTCATATTCAGGCTTGGTGCTGTCGATGCTGAAAAAATGCAGATATATACAAAACCCGTGCTCTGTGATCAGGACTTGCAGGATATTCCTGACTATCATGTTGCTGGAAGATTGCTGGTAAAAAATTCCCCAAGCAGACCCTTTGTATTTGAGACACTACCTTCGCAAGGTATGACAGATAACAGAAATATTGATGCAATAATAAAAGCATCTCAGAAAAAATACACTACACCTGTAAGTAAAGTAGAAGAGGAAATTCTTGCATGGAGAACTGACTATAAACATATAGCATCCGGAGAACAAGAATCGAAGGAGATTATTAGTGAGGAAATAGAAAAGGTTTTGTCCGAAATAGGAATTTGAAGTCCGCAATCAATGTAAAAAGGGGAAAGATACTAAGTGAGAAAGAAAAAAAAAGTATCGGTGAGATTTTAGTAGAAAAAGGAATTTTGCGTCGGCCTTGTTCTTCTCAGTGTAGATTGTCAAGACATTTGACCCCTTTTCTGCAAATAGAATTGACCCCCTTACGGTATGCTTACCACCCCATATATTGAAAAAACTCGGGTTGAGAGAAAATCGGCTTCGCCAGAAGCCCTACAA
>JBFLZS010000031.1:0-37606 GCA_040756135.1 Nitrospirota bacterium | reverse complement strand
TAGGCAGATTTGACACGTGCGCTTAAGGAAAGCAGCCAAAATCATATGCCTGTCACCTAAGTCTAAAAAATAGTAGAGAAAGGCCACCTCCTGATCTGTTTCCCTATCACAGTGTCTGAATCACAACTTGATTTTATTATTTAAATTAATAAGTATATTATAATTTTAAAATTTAATATTTCAGACTAATTGATTACAATTTTTACACAATTTTAAATATTCATATTTTCTGTATATTCCACTGAGAGAGTAAGTTATAGGGGGAATGATAATTTTCTTTTTTTATAACCCTCAATTTATTTCAAAAATATTTTAAAAATGTAAAAAATCTTTTGGACATTCTTATGTGACTTTTTTTCTAAAAACCAATCTTAAAACCTATAGGAGGTGCAATTATGTTTTTAACTAAGAAAGAGATGTCGAGAAGGGGTTTTTTAACCCTCGTAGGAAAATTAGGCGTTGGGGCAGCCCTTGGAGGTAGTATCCTGAATCTGGGATCAAAGGCATTAGGAGCCACTGTACCTTTGCCATGGGTAACATGGCCGAGTCTTGATCCTGATGAAATAGCAGAGAAAGCATACTGGGGATATTATGGAAAAGACACTGATGGAACAGCAGGGATCGATGGTAAGAGTTGTGCTTATGCAGTATTTAATGCAATAGTCAGTGAATTAAATCCAGAAGCGGCATATAAGTTACCTGAAGAGATGATGCAATATGGACATGGAGGAGTATCAGGTATGGGGCATATATGTGGGGCATTAAATGGAGCGTCTGCAGTGATAAATTTAATAAAAGGTGCAACGCCGATAAAAAAGAACCTAACACTCATGGATAACACCATAAAGCAGCTAATGCTCTGGTACGAACAGGAAGAGCACCCGACTTATGTGCCTCCATTTACACCAAAACTAGATTTTACGCCTCCAACAATTGTGCCCCATTCCGCTCTTTGCCATGTTTTTGTAACTAAATGGTGTCATGAGTACGGCTACACAACAAGTTCTCCTCAGCGAGGGGAATGCTGTGCCAGGCTTGCTGCAGATGTGGCAAAAAGAACAGTTGAACTGCTGAATGGGACAGTTACAGAGACATACGATTTAACAGATTCAACCCAGAGATGCCTTAGCTGTCACGGAAGTAGTGCTATGGATAATGTAAAAGGCCAGATGGAATGTTTGACATGCCACAAAAAGCATCATGGATCTGGAAAGTGATAGTATTAAAGAGCGGTGATATCCAATTTCTAAACCCATTTTTAGGAATCATCTGCAATTCCGCTACTGAATTAAAAAAGGGTTATCTATCACTCCCCTTCCTTCAAGGGAGGGGAGTGTGCTAGCATCTGCCCTTGCCAGCTACGTACATTTGTCATTCCTTCGCTTCCTGTCATTCTGAGCCCTTCACTTACTGTCATTCCGAGCGAAGCGAGGAATCTCTTTTTTCGCTCAGGACAGGCTCCGCGAAGAATCTTGTTTTTCAAAAATAGATTGCCACGTCGCTATCGCTCCTCGCCCCGTTGATAATTATATCAACGGGGCGAGCAATGACAGCAAAACGGCATCATTACTGGATTTGTCATTGCGAGCAAAGCGTGGCAATCTCATATTGTGGACACTTATGATATGTTATATATTGCTAAAGCAATGCCACTCAGGATATAGTCAATGAATGGTAATACCTTCAAAAAAGGATTTTCTGAATCTCATAGAGGACGGGAATATCCCGCCACTTTATGAAGAAATACAATATTCTCCTCCCTCTCTAATTTATGAATCCGTGGTCTCAACAAATAGCTTTCTCCTTGAAAGTGTTAAAGGCCCGGAAAATATTGCTCGATATTCGTTTATAGGATTTGAGCCCTGTCTTATATTCAAGGTAAAAAATGGAATTATGGGAGGGAGGGGTTTCTCTTTAAGTAAGCCATTAAATGTACTTAAGGCTCTTGTTAAATCATACAAACAAAGGCCGTTCGAATATCTCCCACCATTTCAGGGAGGCATAGCAGGTATTCTGAGTTATGATTTTGTACAATATCTTGAACGACTGCCGAAGAATGCTGTAGATGATTTGAACCTTCCTGATGCACATTTTTTGATGATAGATAAATTGATTGCTATTGACCATCTATATAAAAAATGCTGGATAATAGTTTGCCCTGGGGTAAAAGATTCGTTAAAAAGGAACGGGATAAATAATCGAATGGACTGGGCTGAAAAATACAATGAAGCAGCAGAAAAGATACATGATACAAGATACAAGATACAGGATGTAAAATTTAAAACAGAGGAATTGCGTATTAGTAATCATGCATCATGTATCAGGCATCGTGCATCACCAATTATCTATGAAATGAAAAAGAACGAATATATGGATATAGTTAAAAAGGCTAAAGAGTATATTGCAGCAGGAGATATCTTTCAGTCAAACCTGTCACAGAGGGTTTCAGCATATATAAGTAATAAAAGCCCGTGGAGCCTTTACAAAATATTGAGTTCCATAAATCCATCTCCATTTGCAGCATTTGTGGATTTTGGTGATTACCAGATAGTAAGTTCTTCTCCAGAAAGACTGCTACGGGTCAATAACAGAATCATTGAAACAAGGCCTATTGCAGGCACTCGACCGAGAGGGAGGGACAGCAAGGAGGATGAATTTATGCGTGAAGAATTGCTCTTAAATGAGAAGGAAAGGGCGGAACATATAATGTTGATAGACCTTGAAAGGAATGATCTCGGGAGGGTCTCAGATTATGGTACTGTTAGAGTTGATGAACTTATGATTACTGAAGATTATTCTCATGTGATACATATAGTCTCAAACGTGAAAGGAAGTCTTGCAAAAGGTAAAGACTGTTTCGATGCAATAAAGGCTGCGTTCCCGGGAGGCACAATAACAGGCGTTCCAAAAGTAAGGTGCATGGAGATTATTGATGAACTCGAACCGGTAAGACGCGGGCCATATACCGGTTCGATAGGTTATATCAGTTTCTCGGGAAATATGGATTTAAATATAATAATCAGGACGTTTGTTATAAAAGGCGAAATGGCATATGTTCAGGCAGGCGCCGGTATCGTTGCTGACTCAGAACCTGAAAGGGAGTATTACGAAACACTCAAAAAGGCAGAGGCACTGATAAGGACATTGGAACTGGTGTAACTTTGCCTTTTGAGTCACTTGAACCACATACGCCCCCTTTGTCTGGAAGATGAAGCCGGCAGTAGACTATCTTTTCTCGCACGCGTGCCAGTTTTTTCCTTTACCTGTAAAACTCATTATTCTTTTATATCCCGTTCCGCATCCGATATTGTCATCGCATTTCGCACATTGAGGTTTATGTTCGTTACACCATCCTTCACAAGCCTCTTTGTTCCTCTCGAGACCGGCGCATGCATGCCAGTGATCGGGACCATGTTTGAACGTTACTATTGAATTATACCCGGTCCCGCATCCGGCATGATCTGAGCATTTATCACATAATTCTTTATGCTGGTCGCACCACTCATTACACAGGCTTTTATTGTCTGCGTAGGATTCAAACGCGGTAATGAATAAAAAAGTAACTGTTAAAACACTCATACAAAAAATTAGTGTTTTTTTCATACGATTCACCTCCTTTCCGAGACAGACATTCCATCCATGACTCGTCAACATTGTTTCTATAATCAAACCTACCGGCTTCATCTGTTGTATTATATCCGATTACGCATGCTCAGCGCTCCCTTCTTTATCCATAGAGAGAAATGTACTTCCATATTCAACAATATCAAGGATTGAAGGTCTTACGCATGGGCTGCCGAAACTTTCAACGCTTAAGAAAATCGCTAATGCACTGGATGCAAAGATCGTCATAAAGCTTGAAGCAAAAAAGGCTTAAGATAACAACCATATTTCGACATGGAAACAGGCGAGGGTAGTGTAAAGGGAATTCCCCTCTTGAGAGGGGTGGAGGGTGTGTTATTCCCGCCCCTTTGACGGGAGGGGTAGGGAAGGGTGATCATGAAAATCTGAACCAGCTTTTCTTTATTTTTAAGTTTTCGAAATTGTTTTTCATATCCCTGAGCATAACACTTATTTCTTTCTGATCTTTTTTCATCTCTTTAATTTCAAAGTGAAGCTTTGAAGCAACATCCTTTAACTCCTTCATAGTCTTCGATATCTCGGTGATGGCATTGATTATCATATCCAGCTTTTCTCCCGGAATAATAGGTATTTCCCTGATCTCCTTAACAATAATCTCCTTTGACATAGCAGCTTCTTCCTCAACAACTGTCGGTATGACTCGCTCCCGAGTTTGAACAGGTTCTTTTTTTGCCCCGGTTACTTTAAGTGTAGTTTTTTCTATCTCTGGGGGTTCATGTCTGGATGATTCAATTATTGGAATTGCTTTTACAGGCTCCTCAGAAACATGTTCACTAACGGTAGCCTTTTCAGGAGGTATTTCTGCCTCAATGATTTCATCAGACTCCTCTGAAGGTTTTAATTTAATACTGTATTTTTCTGAGATATCTTTGATAGCAAGCGTGGTTATATGTTGAAATGTCTCTTCAACTCCAGTCCCGTCTATGGCTATTGACTCCTCATATTCGTATTTTCTGTCTCCATTAAGGTCTTTGTTCAGCTCATCGATGGACATAATACCCATGAGGTCCCTTTTGTTGTACTGCAGGATAAGGGGTATATCATCAGGGTTAATGTTATTAGCAATGAGATTTTCCCGCATATTTTTCAGACTTTCTATATTCTGTTCTTTCATTTCTTGCTGTGAGTCTGCAACAAAGACGATGGCATCAGCCCCCCTCAGGACAAGTTTCCTGGTTGCATTATACCTGACCTGTCCTGGTACCGTATAGAGTTGAAACCTTATGGAGAAATCTCTTATCTTCCCTAATTCTATAGGCAGAAAGTCAAAAAAGAGCGTCCTGTCGGTTTCTGTTGCAAGGGATAAGAGCTTTCCTCTTGTTTTAGGGTCGTGTACAGAGTGGAGGTACTGAAGATTTGTTGTTTTTCCACTCAGTCCTGGGCCATAGTAAACTATTTTAATGGTAATCTCTTTTGTAGCATAATTAAAAAGTGCCATAGTTATACCATAGCATAAACCGCATTCCTTGTTTGATACTTGACCTTATACATTGCCTCATCTGCAAGTCTTAATAATTCTTCCTTGGATTTTGCACTTTCTGGATATGAAGCAACCCCGAAACTGGCTGTTATCTTAAGTGAGTAACCCTCTTTTTTAAGAAAGATATTCTGCTCAATTATCTTTCTGATCCTCTCCGCAATCTGTATTGCAGCATTAGGAGGTGTCTGTGGAAGGACAATCACAAACTCATCACCCCCATATCTTGCAACGATGTCAATCGACCTCAGGTTCTTTATAAGGAGTTGGCCTATCTCGACAAGTACCTTGCTACCAACGAGATGTCCATAGTGGTCATTTACCAGTTTGAAGTAATCGATATCCATAAATATAAGTGAAACAGATGTGTTATATCTGCTTGAGCGCTGAATCTCTGTCTCCATAGTCCTGTTAAGGTATCTTGTATTGAAGAGCTTTGTAAGGTCATCTGTTACAGCAAGTTCTGCCATCTTCTGATATAAAGAGGTCCTTTCTATTGCAATTGCTGTCTGGTCAACAAGCCTCATCAACAGGTCAAGGTCTTCCCTTGTAAAAGGCTCTTCTGTAGTTTTATTAACAATCTCCAGAACCCCGATTACCTGATCCTTGGTTTTTATAGGGACACACATAAGAGATTTTGTTTTGAAATGGATAGCCTTATCCATCTTGCCTAAAAACCGTTCATCCTTTGAGACATCAGGGACCACAACCGGTATGCCTTCCTGTGCAACCCAGCCAGCAATACCTTCTCCTATTTTCAGCCTGAATTTCTGGATTTCTTTCGCCTTCTTACCTTCTGTTTTTTCGAATACCAGTTCCCCTGTCTCCGCGTCTACTAAAAGAATAGACCATGCCTCTGCTTTAGTCATCTCTTTTGTCTTTTTCATTATTTTAGTAAGGATATCGTTTAACTCCAGCGAAGAGGTAAGGGTCTTGCTCACCTCCTCGTAGAAGTCCAGTTCACGCCTTGCCATAGATATGTCATGTTTTAATCTGTTATTTTCAAGAAACATTTCTTTTTCTCTGAACAATCTATTTACAAAATACAGAAGCTCCTTCATAGTGGGTAAATAGAGGGGGTAAGTAAAGGGTTCTTTTATCCATGGCATAAGGCCCCTGAAGGAATAGTTATCTGAAATGATAATCTTGGGGATGATTTTTGATAACTTAATAAATTCCTTGAAAGACGGTTCACTATTTTGTTTTTTGTCTACTATGATAAGAGCAGCCTTTTCGTTTAACCTCGATAAGGCGATGTCAAGAGATTTAAACTTACTGACATAATGACCTGCTGTTATTAACGCATCCTCGTAGTCATTCTTTAATGCATTATTGCCTATTAAGAATATTTTAGGCATTTATACCACAGCACTTTTTAAATTTTTTCCCACTTCCGCATGGACATGGTTCATTCCTGCCAACCTTTTTGCCTCGCCTCACTGGTTGAGCAGGGGAAGAACCTTCACCCCTGTTATAGTTCAAACTTGCCCGCCTTACAGGTTCTTTTTTAACAGTTTCTTTCTTTTGAACCTGGATCTTAAAGAGCCTGCTGAGGACCTCGGTAGATATCCTGGATGTCATATCTGCGAACACATCAAAAGCCTCTTTCTTATATTCTACGAGCGGATCCCTTTGACCATAACCCCTGAGCCCGATACCTTCCTTCAGATGATCCATAGCAAGCAGATGATCCTTCCACTGGGTGTCAATAACCTGCAGTATAACAACCTTTTCAAGGTATCTCGTTAAATCACTGCCAATCTCTGATTCCTTCTTTTCGTATGTTTGCTTTACTTCTGAAATCAATGCCTCCCTTAATGAATCCAGACTCACAGGTGCAACATTAGGCATAATAGAAAATACACCGTAGACTGAATCCTTGATCCCTTTCATATCCCATTCTTCTGCATGTTTTTCTACAGGACAGTAAATGGAGAGTAATTCGTCAACCATCTCATCAATCATACCGAAGATGCGATCCTTGAGGTTTTCGCCCTGTAGTATCTCTTTTCTGAAGGAATATATTTCTGATCTCTGTTTATTCATGACGTCATCGTATTCAAGTAGGTGTTTTCTGATATCGAAGTTATGTGCCTCGACACGTTTCTGTGCGTTCTCTATAGCCTTTGACACCATCTTATTCTCGATAGGCATATCTTCATCCATACCGAGTTTGCCCATAAGTCCTGAGATCCTGTCTGAGCCAAAAATTCTCATCAGATCGTCTTCGAGTGACAGATAAAATCTCGAAGATCCAGGGTCACCCTGCCTTCCGGAACGGCCTCTTAACTGATTGTCTATCCTCCTTGCCTCGTGTCTTTCGGTGCCCAGTATATGAAGGCCTCCAGCAGAGACTACCTTTTCTCTATTTTTCTTACAGATATCTTCAGCCTTTAGAAAAGCCTGTTTCCAGTCATCTTCTGTATAGTCTTTTTTGTCCTTCAGAAATTCTCTGGCAAGACCTTCGGGATTACCTCCGAGTATTATGTCCGTGCCTCTACCTGCCATATTGGTTGCTATTGTAACGGCGCTATTTCTTCCCGCCTGGACTATAATCTCTGCCTCTCTCTCGTGGTATTTTGCATTCAGGACAGAATGCGGGATACCCTTTTTCTTTAAAAGGTGGCTCAATATCTCTGACTTTTCTATTGAGATAGTACCAACAAGAACAGGCTGGCCCTTCTTATGAAGTTCCTCTATTTCTTTTATAACAGCATTGAATTTCCCTTTTTCTGTCTTATAAATCACATCAGGATAGTCGGATCTTATCATGGGCTCATTTGTAGGCATAACAATCACCTCGAGGTTATATATCTTTGCGAATTCTTCCGCCTCTGTATCAGCCGTCCCTGTCATACCTGCAAGCTTTTTATACATCCTGAAGTAGTTCTGAAATGTGATTGTTGCAAGGGTCTGATTTTCGCTTTCAATCTTTACGCCTTCCTTTGCCTCTACTGCCTGATGAAGTCCGTCTGACCAACGCCTGCCGGGCATGAGCCTGCCTGTAAATTCATCTACTATAATTACCTCATTGTCTTTGACAACATAATCAACATCCCTTTTAAAAAGCGTATGTGCTTTGAGTGCTTGCAGGACGTGGTGTACAAGTTCTATATTTGATGGATCATAAAGATTGCCTGCACCGAGTAGCCTTTCAACCTTAATGTTGCCTTCTTCGGTAAGAATAGCAGTCTTTGCCTTTTCATCAATCGTGTAATCGGTATCTTTTTGAAGCCTTGGTATAATCTTGTCTATCTTATAATACTTATCTGTTGATTCCTCTGAAGGGCCAGATATGATAAGCGGTGTCCTTGCCTCATCTATAAGAATGCTGTCTACCTCGTCTACTATTGCATAATTTAATTCCCTCTGACAATAATCGGCTATCTCATATTTCATATTATCCCTGAGATAATCGAATCCAAATTCGTTATTCGTCCCGTAAGTTATGTCTGCTGAATAGGCATCTTTTCTTGAACATGGCCTGAGGAAGTCCAATCTTTTATCTGTAGAAAGATAAGATGGATCGTATATGAAAGAGCTATCATGCTGTATGACCCCAACTGAAAGTCCGAGAAAGCTATATATAGGTCCCATCCACTGAGTATCCCTTTTTGCAAGATAGTCATTGACGGTGATAACATGAACACCTTTACCTTCAAGTGCATTCAAGTAGACGGGTAGGGTGGCAACAAGGGTTTTACCTTCACCAGTCTTCATCTCTGCGATCTTGCCCTCATACAGTACAATACCACCGAGTATCTGTACGTCGAAATGCCTCATCTTAAGTTTTCGCTTAGATACCTCACGTACCACTGCAAATGCCTCTGGAAGTATGTCGTCCAGGGTCTCGCCTGCCTCGAGTCTTCTCTTAAATTCTTCGGTCTTGTCTTTAAGCTGGGTGTCTGAAAGACTGGCTATATGTGTCTCGAGAGAGTTGATATGTTCAACAAGAGGCCACAGCTTTTTTAGTTCTCGTTCGTTTTTAGTTCCAAAAACCTTACTAAGTATTGTCCCAATCATATTCTATAATAGAATTTAGATGGTTAATATTTCAAGGAAGGAAGTCTAAAACTGTCTTGAGCCAAAAGACCTGCCTCAGTCTGTTGATGGTTACAGGGAGGCAATAAGGAAATATCTGACCCCTTATGATGGAAAGCTTACCAGAGAGTTTGAGAAGCTGTATAAGTTACTACATATAGCTGGATATTACAGGGGATTGCTGGATGATGTGGATGTGATAAAGGATGCCTTTAAAGTAGCAAAAGGGTTTATTAAGAAGATAAGTTTTTAAACATAGAATTAGAGTTTTTCAACAGGCTGAGGCTAACAAGGAACCAGGGCAAGTGATAGTTTATGTGAAGGTTGAGAGATTAGGGGCGTCATGTATTGAGGGACTGAGCCTTCAGGTTGCATGAGTTGACATCATCCCTTGTAATCAAATAAATTTTAAAGGTGCGACCCCTCCAGCACTACTTGGTAGCTAAGGGCATAATTAGAAACAACCTCCCCAAGAACCCCCCTATGTTTCCTTTTAGACTGCTGCTATCTGAAGTGCGTGCTGACCTTTTCTTTTTTTAAATGACCGAATTTTTCTTTTAATTCCTTCAATTCTTCATCACTAGACTTTAGATACTTTTCAGCCAATTTAGTTCTTATCTCACGCATTAATTTTACTGCATCAATTTTCTTTTCCATATAACACCTCCATCGGGCTCCGTATTTCCAAAAGATGATAACCCTGCATAAGATTTACTGCATTAAATTTCCTGATGCGATCCAGATTTACGATCTGCTTAAAATTCCAGCTAACCAAAACATCAACTCGCTCTATTGTAGCGATTGCAATATGCTGGGCATCAATAAGATGTTTTTCAGTTACTACACCGTGTGTAATGTAGGCATCTGCTAATGTTAAAGCCTCGTCGGTGAGAAAAACATACTCGATAAATTCTGATGGTAAAACTGATAAGATCTGCCTGACTTCCTCTGGCGATTCTTCAAGTTCTCTGAGTGTGAGGTCAGATACAACTGCAATCTTTATCCCAGAACGAAATTCATCAAAGAGCAATTTTGACCATTTGTCAAACTCGTTATCAAGACAACCGCCTATTACTGAAGTATCTATATAAACCCTCGGTATCATTTATCTAAATATATCATAAATCAGCACGCATTTCAGATAACGTTCAAGGCTTTGCGCCATGTTTCCCGCCCTCTCTATCTTAATCTCAATAATAAGAGGACGGCATGGAGCGACCTCAAAGTTTAATCCAAATAATTGGAGCGCCGCAAAGCCTGTTGTTAGCCGAAGTGTCCGAAAGTTCTTCAATGAACAGCAACATATTCCGCGAAAGAAGTAGACTCTGGAATAGGTAAATTGTCTTCTATTAGTCCCCGCACATGCAGCTCAATAGCTTCATGCATATTCCTCTCTGCTTCTTCACGAGTAGCACCCGTAGCAATACAGCCTGGCAAGTCAGGAGAATATGCCGAATAATTACTGTTCGCCTTCTCAATAACAACAAGGAAACGGTACATCTATTTCACCTCCTTCAATTTCGCCTGTTTCAAAATACTGTTCAGCGTTCCCGGCGCCAAATCATCACCTGGATGACCGGCGATAGTAACCCTGCCCATTTTTGTCGTATGTTTATATTGCCGATGACTGCCCTTTGTATCGACCCTATACCAACCATCTGCCTCTATTAATTTTATGATATCACGTATCTTCATTGCCATTCACTTTTCGGACATTTCGGCTCGTTTTTGACACAAAAAAAGCCTGATAGGGTTTGGATTTTATAGTCTTTTGTGTCATGTTAGGTGCAGCTGACATTTTTAAGTCTTATCGTGTAATTCTTTCCTTCTTATGAATTCAAGATTCCATATTTTCTCAGCCTTTGTCCCAAGAAGCCAAAACGACGCCGCTAAAATAGCAAAAAATATTGCTTTATGCATTGCATTCCAGAAGTATTCAAAATATCTCGTATAGAGATTAATAAATAAGAAAGTTATGCCAAATCCTCTTGCTAAGGAATCATCATATTTTAAGCCATATACAGAGTCTGTTGCACAAATCATTATTTGTCACCCTGAACTTGTTTCAGGGTCTCATAACCCCTTGATTTTATTAGATGCTGAAATAAATTCAGCATGACAGAATGCCCGATTTTGCCATTTGTGCAACAGGCTCTACAATAGTACCTATTGCAACCAATCCGAAGTACCTATTGCAACCAATCCGAAAATAAGTGCCCAGTGAAATAATTCAATCTGTTTTGCATGATACCAGGAATCCATACTTCCATAATTTCCAAAGATAGACAAAATCCAGAGGGCAATAAATAAATATAGGAGCCCTAATACGTAAGTAGATTTAAAAAAATCTATTAACTTTAACACCCTCTTGAATAAGAAGAAGCTTAGACCTGTCAAAGTAGCACCAAAAAGTACAAAATGGAGTGGATAATTCATGCCTAAAAAATACGCCCCCCATCCAGAAGCATAGCCAGTCTCTGTTCCAAGCCAACCCCCAAAGGACAGAAGAGCAAATATCCATACCAATTTTGAAGGAAACAAAACTCCTAAAATTCCATAAATGATTGTTGCTAACAGTATAAGCAATGAAAAGTGACCACTTCCAGTATCTAACGCTTTTCCTAAAAATGTAATTGACATAGCAACTGATAAAACTCCCAAGAAAAATATTGCTTCATTGCTATAGACTTTTTCAGGTTTATTTTTCCGCCTTTTAAGCCCTAAAAAGAAAAAAATTGTAGAGATGAATACAAATAAGAAACAACTCACAAATGGATGATCCCAAAGTTTTTTAATAATGCCTGTAATGTCCGTAAGGGCTGCGGAAACAGATATAACAATACAGATTAGTGCGATCCAAAATGAATATTTAGCGAGACGTTTCCAGTCAAATGAAATAATTTCATAACTATTTCTTAGTTTATCCGCCAAATCAGGAGTAACAACCGAACTTTCTTCCCAATAAGTAATGACATTATTTAAAAATTTTCCAAGTCTCTTATTGATTTTCATTATTATCCTTTCACGTCAATTGCACCTAACGGGGCGGCGGATGAGCGAAGTGCCACGGAGGGGCATTTTGGGCTTCAGCCGTTCATCCGCTTGATAGCCGAAGTGGCGCTTCGCGTGACGATAACCTTGAAAGCCAGTAATTACTATCATGGCTGAAGCCTTTCGCTCATCCGCCGCCCCGATACCCAAAATGGAGCGAAGCGACATTTTGGGTATCGTTCAAGGCCAAAAGAAGTGCAACAGCATTTAGATGTTAATCTTTTGGCCTGTTGTTAGCCGAAGTTATGGGCAATATATTCTATGCTTTTGACACTTCATATTTGACAGGTAAAAGTCTATCAAGAGAAACATGTTTTGAAGCATCAAGAATTTCTATCCCGATAATCCTGTCGTTTTCTCCAATATCAAGAACTATGTCCTCGGAAACTCTCCTGTTTATTACATCCTGCTTTTTATCGTCAAGCCTAATGTAAAGCAGGTCTGTCTTGTCGTTATAAACAATGTTCACGTTACACCTCCCATTTTCCATAAAAGACATACACGGTCACGGTAATAATCTTATCTCCTTCGATGAGATAAAAGACCTCCACCCGCTTTTGCTCATAATACTTATTATGCCTGTTCCGCTTAAAATCGTAAACCTTGGCTTTGCCAATGCGATTGTATTTGGTTGGAATTGAAAAACCTGTATGAATTACGTCCTTGATTTCAGCTTCGTTGGTGCCCCGTTCTTCTGCACGTTCTAAGGTATGAGGGTCAATCTGAATTTCCATATAAAATCCAATTCCTTTATCTTTATATATTGCCCGTAATTTTGGCTAACGGGGCGGCGGATGAGCGAAGTGCCCCGGAGGGGCATTTTGGGCTTCAGCCGTTCATCCGCTTGATAGCCGAAGTGGCGCTTCGCGTGACGATAACCTTGAAAGCCAATAATTACTATCATGGCTGAAGCCTTTCGCTCATCCGCCGCCCCGATACCCAAAATGGAGCGAAGCGACATTTTGGGTATCTTGTTCACAATAACACTGAGTGCCACTTTGCTCCAGAATATGGGATGATAGTAGCACCTGGTGCGGATATTTCATTTTCCCTTTCCCTGTCAAATTTTGTCACTTATCACCTCCTTTCGCTAACTCAAGGGTGTCTAAAGGACTCGTTATCTTTCCCAAACTTTTAGTACTTACGTGAGTATATATTTCAGTTATCTTGCTGTGAGAATGGCCTAAAAGTTCTTGAATATAACGTAAATCTGTCCCCCCTTCAAGCAGAGGGGTTGCAAAGCTGTGTCTTAAAGTAAAGTATGCACAGATACATCCTTCTTTATTCCAGCTTTGTCGCAGGCATTTCTGAAAATCTTATCCACAGACCTTATGGAAAGGTATCTACCTTCCCTTGCCCCTTCAAACAGCCATTTTACTGGCTTATATTTCCTCCAATATTCACGGAGAATATTCAGTGCCTTTTCAGATAGAAGTGTATATCTGTCTTTTCTCCCTTTAGAACCTTTGATATGAATTAGCATCCTCTTGCTGTCAATGTCTTCAACCTTTAGCCTGACAACCTCTCCAACGCGAAGTCCAGCAGAATAGACAAGCATTAAGATTGCCCTGTGTTTTAGATTATCCACTGAATTGATGATTTTTGCAACTTCTTCTTTGCTTAAGACAACAGGTAGCTTTTTGTCCTTTCGGGGTCTTTTGATTTCATAGAGGAATTTCTTTTTAAGCATTGAGCCATAATAAAATTTTAGGGCATTAATGGCCTGATTGAGAGTGGATGTTGCAGATTGTCTCTCTTCTACAAGATAGAGCAGGTAGTCTTTTATGTCTTCATCGACGATTTCAGATGGATTCTTCCCTGTAAGTTTCAGGAAATCCCTGTTGTAATAGAGGTAACCCTTGACGGTTTTGTAACTGTATTTTCTGGAAATGAGTTCTCTTCTGAGGTCTTCAAAGTTATGACGTTTATCCTGCGGGGACAGTCCCGATTCTACGACTCCGCTCTGCTCTGTCCGTAAATCTGGGACAGTCCCCTTCAGGGCGGGGTCTATTTGGAGTTCTTCGTCCTTAAAAACCTCTAAAATCTTTTCTAAGGTTCCATCGGTATTAGGAAAGCTCCAGTATTTCTTATCCTTATGCCATTTACGGCCCTCAATGGTTCTAACTTTTTCGACAAGCTTAGAATCATACGGAAGGCAACAGTTATTCTGCCTGAATTATTCTTGCTGACCGTTACTACCCCATAAATAACCCCCGATTGGAAAGGTATGGGTTTGATGGTCTAATTATTGATTAAAAACTTCGTATTGTCAAGGGATTTTCTATAACTGAAGAAAAGTTGGGACTGTTACATTTTTTTTCAACAGAAAAATCCTCAAATCAATTGTAACCCTTCCAGTGAGGGGGGATTACCTTCTCTGTCATTTTGAACGAAGCGTAGCAAAGTGAATTTGAAGAATCTAAAGTGGTGTAAATATATTGAGATTCTTCGCTGCGCTCAGAATGACTTTAACGGAGTCCTGCTTCGCCTTTCATATGCTTTAATCTGTTATAATTTGTAAGAGGAAAATTTTTTATGACAAAGACAGTTTATGTCCGTACATTCGGATGTCAGATGAATGTACATGACACTGAGAAGATGCTCGGTGTTTTACAGAAGGAGGGGTATTCCCAGATTGGCGATCCACGTAAGGCTGACCTTATCATATTCAATACTTGCAGCATAAGGCAGAAGGCTGAACAGAAGTTTTACAGTGAACTTGGAAGGGTTAAGTCTTATAAGAAAAGAAGACCTGACATAAAGATAGCTGTTGCTGGTTGCATAGCACAACATGAAGGAGAAAATATTTTTAAAAAAGCACATCATGTAGATTTTGTATTCGGACCTCAAAACATACACAAGTTAAGTGACATGGTCTCAGAAAAGAGTAGTACTCTCGCTTTAGAAGATAATCCTGAGATAGCGATGATAGATATTCCAACAAAGAGAGTTGACGGAGTTAATGCATGGGTTACGATAATGTACGGCTGTAATAATTTCTGTAGTTACTGCATAGTCCCTTACACGAGGGGAAGGGAAAGGTCGAGGCCGAGCGAAAATATTTACTCAGAAGTAGCAGAACTCGCTGATAAAGGGTATAAGGAAATAACACTTCTTGGACAGAATGTTAATTCTTACAGGAGTGATATAAATTTTCCTGGACTTTTAAGGAAGCTTAACAGGGTAGGGGGGATTGAGCGGATAAGGTTTGTCACTTCTCACCCAAGGGATCTATCAGATGAGCTTATATCTGCGATGTCAGAGCTTCCTAATGTATGTGAGCATATTCATCTTCCGATTCAATCAGGCTCAAACAAAATACTAAGGCTTATGAATAGAGGTTATACATATGAAGAATATCTGAGAAAGGTCTTATTACTTAAAGATAAGGTTTATGGTATTTCTATAACTTCTGATATAATAACTGGTTTTCCAGGGGAAACAGAGGATGACCATCTGCGTACAATAAAGGCATTGGAAGATATAGAATTTGATGGTATATTTGCCTTCAAATATTCTAAAAGACCTGGCACAAAGGCTGCCGAGATGCAAGACCATCTGAAAGATGAGATAAAATCCGAGCGTCTAAATGAAATATTGAAAGTACAGGATGAAATAACAACAGAGAAAAACAAGTTGCTTGAGGGTACAACCCAGGAAATCCTTTTAGAAGGAGAAAGCGAGACAGATAAAGAAAAACTCACCGGAAGGACAAGAAACAATAAGATAGTGAATATTCCAAAGATTGATCCTGAAACAAGTTCAGGAGAAAAAGGAACGTTAGTAAAGGTAGAAATAACAAAAGGCAGAAGACATTCTCTTGAAGGAAGACCTGTTGAACACAGATAAATTAACCACAGAGAACACAGAGAAAGACCAAGAGATATTATGATTCTAATAAAAGAACATTTTTGCAATTTTCTCTGTGTCCTCTGTGACCTCTGTGGTTTATTAAAATGAAAATCTCAGTTCTAACTCTCGGCTGTAGGGTAAACCAGTCAGAAAGTACCATTATAGAAGGTAGCCTAAAAAAATTTGGTGGATGTTCTATTGTAGGGTTATCTGAACATCCTGATTATTGCATTATAAATACATGCACTGTAACAGCAAAAAGCGATTACCAGTCGAGACAGCTCATAAGGAGGGCAGTTAGAAGTGGAGCTAAGGTTATAGCAACAGGCTGTTACTCGCAACTACGGCCTGATGAGATAAGAAGGATCGGAGGCGTTGTTGATATCGTAGATAATAATAAAAAGTTTAATATTATTAAAAAGTTATCGAATAAAACTGCAAGTATTACTTTTAGTTATAGTAATAAGTCCAGACCTTATCTAAAGGTACAGGATGGATGTAATCTTGCATGTACATACTGTACTGTTCCTATGGCGCGTGGAAGGTCAAGGAGCCTGGAAATTTCTGAGGCACTCAAACAGGCTGAGGAAATCGAGGCTAACGGCTATAATGAGATCGTTCTTACAGGTATCCACCTGGGTTCATACGGGCATGATCTAAAACCTAAGGTAAACCTTTCAGATCTTCTTAAAACCCTTTTAAAAAAAACAAATATCCCCAGGATAAGATTGAGCTCTATAGAAATTAGAAAAGTAGATGATGAACTTATTGAACTACTTCAAGAAAAGCGGATATGTGACCATATACATCTTCCTCTTCAAAGCGGGGATAACACTATTTTAAGACTTATGAATAGGATGTATACCTCTGAAGAATATTTATCCACGATAGAAAGCATAACAAAGCGGGTACCTGATATTGCTATCGGAACGGACGTTATTGTAGGGTTTCCATGCGAAGGCGATAAGGAATTCTTAAATACAAAGAGATTGCTTGATTCTCTACCGATAGCATACATGCATATATTTCCATTTTCACCGAGGCCAAAAACATTAGCTTCTAAAATGTGCACGCAGAACGCTCCATCTATAAAAAGAGAGAGGTTAAATGAGTTAAAGTCATTAAATCTCAAGAAAAAGATGGCTTATATGTCATCACAGATAAATAAAATCCTTGATGTCATTATAGAAGAACAGTGCACTGATAATTTCTCAATCGGAACATCAAGCAACTACCTTAAAGTTAAGGTGTCTACAAACGGACATACTAAAGGAGACTGTGTATGTGTAAGGGTTTCTGGAATAGAAGGAGACATGGTTAAAGCAGACCCCATAGAGAAGCTGTAACATATTATTTTTATACAATTACTTGATTGCCTAAATCCTAATCACTGTTGTTAGACCCCAAATTTTTCAAAGGAAGATATATTTTTTAAACGTAATTAATAACAGGTTACTAACATCAGGTGTTTATATCATATGTCCGATAAGATATATTATGTAAAATTATTCTAACAAGGCACCTGCGGATAAGCACCCTACTTTTAATGTCTTTCAGTGACCTTATGGAGCTTTAATCAAAGAATTCCTTGAAGCTCGGCTTCGGGGTAGTTCATTCATGAAGCTTTTCTATGAATTTTATAGCTGTCCTTTTAGACTTTACCCTGCCCTCAAATTGAGCCTTTTTAAGTTCGGCAATAATTCTTCCGAGACGCGGGCCAGTCTTAATATTAGAAATGCTGATAATCTCTTCAGTGCTTAAAAGACCTTTTTCCCATATTCTCTTAAATCTTTTGTAATCTTTTAGTAGATCTAATCTATTTTTTATGACCAGGATATCTATTGCTGCTTCTTTCGATTCCATGAAGATATTGAACAATCTATCTCCTAATCTAAGTCTTGATTTTTTTATCTCTTTAATACCTTTGTGGGCCTGTTCTATCCGTTTTTTTATGCTATTACTTACCCTGATATTAGAGACCATCGTGTGAGTGGGAAAATCATCTTGCAGCAATAACTCCAGACTTAATAATCCTTTATATGAAAGGTTCTGTGAAAATATTTTATTAAGTTGAACTTTAATTTTTGCAGGAAGCTTATTAATCGTTGCCTTTTCAAGCATAGAAATTGCTTTAATATTGCGCTCTAACATTTTATAGGGAATTAATAAAATACCAACCAAAAGACCATCAGAAAGTGCCATCTTTAGATATTTTTCTGAATGGTCCGAGTTTAACAAATTGAAAAGTTCTAAAGTTATTCTTTCAGGTGACACTTCTTTGATATTGTTACGAAGCATTTTTATTGCCTTACGTGTTTTATTTTCTATTGAACCGATGAGCTCGGCAGCAAACCTGTATGCCCTGAGCATCCTTAATGGATCAGAAATCAGATTTTCCTTGGATATAGTACGTATTTTTTTCTGTTCAATATCTTTCAACCCGTTATAAGGGTCAATGATTCCTTTTTCAGGAGACCATGCGATTGCATTGACGGTAAAATCCCTTCTTGCCAGATCTTCCTCAAGAGTACTTAGGAGTCTTGAGAAATCAAATGTGAGTCCATTTTTCAATGCAATCCTTATCATGTCTCCTTTTTTGAATTTGACCACAGTGCCTCTAACAATCTTTCTGATTTCACTAACAAAGGGAAACTTGTTTCCACTAACAATATAATCTCTGTCTGGAGAATATATACCTCTAAAAATATCACGGATATAGCCACCGACAAGATACGTTTCTCTGCCCCTTCCCTTCTCAAATATGATTGAGTTATATTGGTCTGCGAGTATCTTATTTTTGAGCCCGTAATCCGAAATCATCATGGTTATAATATTAACATATAATCTTTTATGAAATGGTTATTGCAGAACCTTCCTTGACTTTTATGCACTTGCTGATTTATAAAATCTATATTGCGGGCGTAACTCAGCGGTAGAGTGTCTGCTTCCCAAGCCGAAGGTCGCGGGTTCAAATCCCGCCGCCCGCTCCATAGAAAGTTATTTTATTAAGTCGTCCCCCTGTCCCATTCCTTATAAAACTCTTCAGAAAAGAATCTATATTGACTTTTGGTATTAACAGAGCTAATCTATCTCAATTTATAAATTTAGGTAATGTCAAAAGTTACACGAGAGGGGGATTTTATGGAAGAAGCAAAAAAACCGATGGGATGGAAAGAACTCTACCTGAAAGAAGACTGGTGGGCCATCTATCTAGGTTTAGGAATTGTTATTGTTGCGATTGCATTCTTTTACACCGGGAATCCGTTGCTCAAGTCTCTGAGTGTTCTGCCTCCCAAATGGACAGAGACAGGGAAACTCCTTGAGCATTTTTCTGCGAATATTGGATGGTATGCAGCACAATTTGCTTTATGGCTTATTATCTTCAGTATCAGTACAAGAATCCTGGGATTCAAACTGAGTGAATATATACCATCATTCATCTTTCTCTACATATTCTCGATCATAACCTTTATCATTGGTGAGTATAAACCTTTATCAGACAACGGATTCGAACCACCTCTCGTCGCACTAATACTTGGCCTTATTATTTCAAATACTATACGGGTGCCCAAATGGTTGGACTCAGGATTCAGAGTTGAATATTATATCAAAACAGGTATCGTTCTCCTCGGCGCAACACTTCCCTTTACATTGATTCTTTGGGCTGGCCATATGGCGCTATTTCAAGCTACAGTTATTTCTGTTGTAACCTGTCTTACTATCTATTTCGTAGCACATAAGCTTTTCGGACTTGACAAACGGTTTGGGTCTGTTCTCGGTGTAGGGGCAGCCATATGCGGGGTATCAGCAGCGATTGCTGTCGGCGGCGCAGTCAAGGCAAAAAAAGAGGACATATCAATTACTATAACACTTGTTACGATTTGGGCGATTATCATGATATTTTTCATACCATACACTTCCAAATTCCTGGGTTTGCATCCTGCCACTGTAGGTGCCTGGGTTGGATCATCAGAATTTGCAGATGCTGCAGGATTTGCAGCAGCAGTAGCCTATGGGAAAATGGTCGGTAATGAAGATGCTGCTGTGAGGGCTTTTACCCTCATGAAGGTTATAGGAAGAGACATCTGGCTTGGTATATGGTCGTTCATTTTTGCCCTCATCGCCTGTTTGAAATGGGAAAAAGAAGAGAGCGGTGCAAGACCGAAAGCTTCTGAGATATGGTGGAGGTTTCCGAAATTTGTCCTCGGCTTTTTTGTAGCTTCAGTCGTTATTACTGTTATAGCGTCAGGTTATTCCCAGGCTGATTACAAAACCATCCTGACTCCGGAACTTATCAAACCCATCAAAAGTCTTCGTTCATGGGCTTTCATATTCTGCTTTCTCAGCATTGGACTGACAACCCGGTTCAGAGAACTGGCTTCTGCTGGAAAGAAACCCTTCTGGGCATTTACGATAGGCGTTGTAGTTAATGCTACACTTGGATTTATTCTTTCTGTTCTGGTATTTGGCAATTTCTGGATAAGCAAAACGGCACAGTAATGTAATCAAGATAATATTCATATGTATTTACCCTCCCCTCCCTTGATGGGAGGGGATTAAGGGGAGGGGATTAAGGGGAGGGTGAAAAAAGTGACTCTTACATGCAGAGACTGTAAATACTTCAACAACAACCCGTCATTTCTTGAGAGGGCATTTCCCGGATTGAATGTCTTAAGCTCTGCCTATGGAACTGCAAGGGGAGAAGCAGGGATATGCAGTAAACGGGATATCTACCTCTCCCCTATTGAGAAATGTAAAGATTTTGAGCATTTCGATAACCGTCATGCTCTCACCGATTTATCTGTCTCCATACATGATAGATCCTCTGAACTACTGTAATATGTGTAAGGACAAGCATTATCCATAAAACCGGCATAAGCCAACCTGTTAGCGTTGCGAATATTAAAAGAATAATCCGCTCAGGCCTTTCCAAGATTCCTGTATGGCATGTCTCGCCGAGTCCCTCAGCCCTTGCCCTTGTATAACTGATCAAAAAAGCACCGATAAGGGTCCCGAGACTGAGAAACGCACCTGTATGATTACCTTTTTCTGCTAAGTACCATGCAATTGCAAGGAAAAGAAAGGCATCAGAATATCTGTCGAGCACTGAATCAAGAAACGCACCGAATCTGGTAGTCTTTCCCTTTACACGTGCAACTATACCGTCAAGCATATCAAATACACCACCAATTAAGATTAAAATACCACCGAGTTTGATGTTATGAGGAATAACTAATGCAGCGACAACTGTTATAAGAAAACCGATTACTGTGAGGATATTCGGACTTAATGGAATATATTTTGCAACTGACTTGAGGGGGCTATCAAGAAAATGGCCGAGCTTAGCACTGAGCATTACCTCTCTCTTTTTCCCTTTATAAACTCTTCCACCATATCTTTTGCTTCATCATCAGGAAATTGAATCATCGGATGTTTCATAAAGTATGACGATGGAGATATAAGCACTCCCCCTACCCCTCTATCACGGGCAATCTTGCAACATCGTATCGCGTCAATAACCACCCCTGCACTGTTTGGTGAATCCTCAACTGAAAGCCTTAATTCAACATTGATCGAGATGTTACCGAAAATCCTGCCTTCCATCCTCAGAAAACATATCTTGTTGTCATTAAGCCATGGTATGTAATCAGACGGTCCGATGTGAATATGTTCATTTTGTAAGGGGATCTGAAGCTGTGATTGAACGGCCTCAGTCTTTGATATCTTCTTTGATTTCAACCTTTGTCTGTTGAGCATATTCAAGAAATCTGTGTTACCTCCAACATTCAACTGGTATGTATTGTCGAGTTTCACCCCCCTGTCCTCAAAGAGCTTGGTCAAGGTACGGTGGATGATCGTTGCACCAATCTGGCTTTTGATATCGTCTCCGATGACAGGGATATTTCTCTTCTCAAATCGCCTTGCCCATTCTTTATTCGATGTGATAAAAACCGGAATGCAGTTGATAAGGCTAACACCTGTTTTCAAACATGCCTCAGCGTAAAAGGCAGTTGCCTTTTCAGAACCGACGGGAAGGTAATTTATAAGGATATCTGCCCTGCTCTTTTTGAGAACATTAGCAACATCGCAGGCCCTCTTTTTCGCTACAAGAAATCTCCTGTTTTCAGGATATTCAGTTATGTGCTCTGAAACGCCGTCCAGCACCTTTCCCATCATAACCTTTACAGGAAGATCAGATAGATTTTTCGTGATCGTCTTTGTACAATTCGGCTGTGCGAAAATAGCTTCTCTTAGCGGCTTATCCACCTTTCTCTTATCTATATCAAATGCTGCTACAAACTCTATATCATCGGGGCAGTAGCCACCAAGATCGTAGTGCATGAGGCCGAGTGAACTGTCCGGATGATGCTCGCCAAGGAACTTATAATATTCAACGCCCTGAACCAGAGAACTCGCACAGTTTCCGACTCCGGCAATTGCGATTCTTATCTTTCCCATTATTACTTTATCCCACCAATTGTATAATTTTTCATAACCCCACCCTTCCTCCCCTTATCTTAAGGGGAGGTAAGGAGGGGTTATCTGACTTTCCTCTGAATTCTTTTATGTAAAAGCATTATAATATCTTCAAGTTTTATATTGAACTCCTTTAACAGGCTGTCCATAGATTCTTCACAGTAAAGCATAAAACGTTTCCATATCCTTTGGACCGTATCCTTATCGAGGTCAGATGCATGGGCTGCCTCTCTGAAACTCATTCCTTCAAGGAGATAATTAATGACTTCTTTTATTTTTGATTCTTTGGTATGTAAACCAAAAAAGAACGTGCTTCTTCTTTCAGAGAACTTAAAATTGCAGGTCCTGCATTTCAGAAGCTTCCTGTGGTTTTTTCCATACGTGTCATATATTATGATATTGCCAAGTCCCCGCTTTCCATGATCTCCGCAGGCTTCGTTAGGGCAGAAAAAACCATTAAGATTTAATGAAATTTCCATGTAAGTTTATATACCAAATTTCTCTTAAAGTCAAGAAAATTTTCAATGAAGTGGGGACAGAGTTTATATAGAGTCTGTGTATAAACTGCTGTTAGATAATCCGTCATTCCCCGACTTGATCGGGGAATCCACCCTTCGGCAGGCTCAGGGTGACAATTGTCATGGTGAGCTTGTCGAACCATGGATTATCCGGTCAAGCCGGATAATGACAAAATACGACTTTATACACAGACTCTAACTAATTTTTACTCCTAATTTTTTATAAAGCAATGGAAAGTTTACAATTTCAGTGACAAGGTTCATACCGCGATCCACTTTAACCTTGTCCCTTAATCTCAGACGTACTGAAAGTCTTTCTAACTTCTTAGCAACACTATAAGTATCATCCCTTACTACCAGAATAGGTATATTTTTCTGTTCAGCTCTGGCTATGATGATCTCACTGGGATAAAGTTCACCGGTGAGAATTAGACACTCTGTTTCTGATTCTATAGCAGATAATTGAATATCAGCCCTGTCACCTCCCACAATAACTGCATTGTTTCTGGTCCTTTTAAAATATTCTATAGCTTTATCTACCTGCATAGCCCCAATTAAGAAATGTTCTACTAAATTATTGAGCCTATGGTGACAGCATAAAACCTTACCCCCAAGCATATCATTCAATTCTTCTACAGTAATTGAACCCACGATAGGATCGTGTGGGAGTATCCCGAGAATATCTACACCTTTTCTATTTAGAAATGGGACAATATATTCATTTACACCCTGCTTATATTCTGGAGTTACTTTATTCAGTATTACACCTATAAACTTGTCTCCGAGATCCTTTTTTGCCTGCAGTATATAATCCACAACATATTCACCCTCATATTTAACTATTAATATGACCTTTGATTTAAGACGAGTTATGACCTTAAGACCTTGCACTCCGAGAATACTACCGGTGTATATACTGCCATATCCACCTACCAGCATGATATCTTTATCTTTGGATAACATCTGATAAGATTTTACAATTTTTCCCAAGTTGCCTTTAATATCCTTCAAAAAACCTTTTACTGAAAGCTCCTGTGTTACTACTACAGGACATATTTCAGATATTGGATCTTTCAGCTCGAGTGCCCTGTATATACGCCAAGCATCATTATCTGTCAGAATATCATTAACCTTAACAGGCAAAATACCCACCGGCTTAAAGTAGCCTACTACGAGACCGTCTTTTTTAAACTTATGCCCCAGCCCCATGGAAACTAAACTTTTTCCAGAGTATCCTCCTGTAGAGCCTACATATAAGGAAATCATTTTAGTCACCTCCTATAGTAAATCGTGCATCAATGGCTACAACACCTTCACCTCTTTTTTTAACCAGGAGCGGATTGATATCTGCCTCGATAATCTGAGGGAAATCCAGTGCCATCTGAGATAAAATTAACAGGGATTTTTCGATAGCCTCAATATCTGTTTCAGCCTCTCCTCTTACCCCTCGCAGAATAGGGAAGGTCTTGATTTCCCGAATCATCTCATGAGCATCCTCCTGACTCAATGGTGTAATCCTGAAAGATATATCTTTCAAAACCTCAACATAAATACCACCCAACCCGAACATAATCATATGCCCAAACTGGGCATCGTTTGTAATGCCTATGATTACCTCTTTACCTTCTTTTATCATTTCCTGAATCATAACACCATGTATATGAGCGGTAGGCATGATATTTCTGACACGGGTAGTTATTTCGAAAAAGGCATTTTCTACATCCTTTTTGTTATTGAGATTGATTTTTACGCCACCTATATCGCTCTTATGTATAATCTGTGGTGAAACAATCTTCATGGCTACTGGATAACCTATTCCTTTAGAAGCAGCTACAGCCTCTTCAGAAGTTCTGGCCAATAAACTTTTTGGTTGTAAAAATCCATAGGCATTTAAAACCTCGTGTACCTCTGATTCGGTTAAACGTTCACGTCCTTCTTTCTTAACGTCTTCAAAAATATTAAACACCTTCTCTCTTAAGCCACTAAAATGTGGATAGGTCTTATCATGCCTGTTTATCCAGACATGATACCTGTACATGGCATTCAGAGAATTTATTGCCTCTTCAGGATAACTATAATTAGGAACATTATAATTCATAAGGATCTTTGCTCCTGATTCAATGCTCTTCTTTCCCATAAATGAGGTAAGTATAGGTTTATCCACTAAATTGGCAATATTTGCTATGGCCTTAGCAGTAGCATCAACGTCAACTACTGCTGTAGGGGTAAGGAGCACCACAACTCCTTGTATCTTCTCATCTTTCAATACTGTATAAAGGGCTTTTTCATACCTATCTGCTCCCGAATCCCCGAGTATGTCAATGGGATTATAAAAAGAGGCAACAGGGGGCAAAAAACTCCTGAGCTCATCAATTGTTTCCTTATGTAAAGGAACAAGCTGCAAATCTAATTTATCAGATGCATCTGCTGCAATAATACCCGGCCCGCCGGAATTAGTTATGATTGCTATATTAGGCCCATCTGGTAGTGGCTGATTTGCAAATGCAAGGGCATAATTAAAAAGTTCACCCATTGTATGCGATTTAATTACGCCACTTTGTTTAAAGGCAGCGTCAAATGCTACCTCTCTGCCAGCAAGCGCTCCTGTATGAGAAGATGCAGCCTTGGCTCCTGATGTTGTGATACCAGACTTGAGTATTATAAGAGGTTTCTTTTTTGAGACCCTGCTTGCAACCTCCATAAAACTCCTGCCGTCACTTACTCCTTCAATGTATCCTAAAATTACTTTAGTATTATCATCTTCAGCAAGGGCAAGCATAATGTCTGTATCCGAAATATCCGCCTTGTTTCCCATGCTTATGAATTTTGAAAAGCCTATTTCCTCAGGCAGGGCACGGTCAAGAACAGCAAGACAGAGTGCACCGGACTGCGAGAAAAATCCGATGCTTCCTTTATGCGGCATGCCGGCAGCAAATGAGGCATTGACCCTTGAGTGGGTGTCAATCAAACCAAGGCAATTAGGACCTATAAACCTGACTCCTGCTTCTTTTGCCTTTTTGACCAGATCACTTTCCAGCTTTGCACCCTCAGAACCACTTTCTCTAAAGCCTGCAGTTATTATAATCGCTGAATCTATACCCTTCTTGCCACATTGTTCGATTACTTCTAATACATTTTTTGAAGGAACTACAACTACGGCTAAATCAATCTTATCAGGAACATCAAAAATAGAAGGATAGCACTTAACCCCTAAAATTTCAGTTGCACCCGGGTTAATAGGATAAACAGATCCTTGATACCCATACTGTATTGAGTTTTTGAGAATATCATAGCCAACTTTACCCGGTGTTCTCGATGCACCTATGACTGCTATTGATTTTGGATTAAAAAAATTATTCATCATAATGAAAGATATTATCGAAAGTACAATTCATTTGCAAGAAGAAAATTTGCGGTGATCGGGTAAGGTTTGTTATTTGCCCCTCTCATCAGCACCAAAAATGTATTTGTGAACTTGCAGGTTCAGTCGGGCCTGAAGTCTATCTTCAAGCATCCATCTTACAAGCTCCTCGGGGGGAAGAACGCCGTATGCAGGTGAAAGGAGGAGATTGCATTTATTTATTAAGTTGTATTTATAAATTATGTCTTTTGACCATTCATAATCGTTCCTGCCTGTAATTACGAACTTTATCTCATCGGTATTTTTTATATCCTCAATATTTGATAAATCCATCTTCTCACTCATCCCGCTGCCGGGTGTTTTTATATCTAAAATCACAACTGCCCTTTTATCAACCTCTCTTATGTTCAACGAGCCATTCGTCTCTATTAATACTTTATAGCCTTCATCAAGCAGTCTCTTAATAAGATGGAAAACCTCTTTCTGAAGTAGCGGTTCTCCTCCTGTAATCTCAACAAGACTTATACCAGCACGCCTGACCTCACTTATAATATCTTCTTCCGAAAGTTCCCTGCCTTCATAATATGCATATGTTGTATCACAGTAGGAACACCTGAGATTACAACCCGTCATCCTTATAAACGTGCATGGTAATCCTGCATAACTTGACTCTCCCTGTATGCTCGTGAACATCTCGCAGACCTTCACTTTAAAAATACCCTTTTCATCCATCGTTTATCAAATCTTTTTTAGAAAATCTACATAACTGATTGTTCCTTTTATAATCCTTTCCTTCATCCTCCTGATCGGTATCTGATTCTTGATAAGGTTTGTATATATACCTGCATTCTTTATATCACCGATGAAAAGAGCGCCCACAAGTAAATCATCCTTGAATACAAATTTCTTGTAACTACCTGTGCTATCTTCTGTAACGGTTTTATATTCTCCAGCTTTAGGTTCAATGATTCCCACTGCAACTATGGGTATGTCCGCAATCTCCGTAGCATTCATCACTGCAAGGAACCCAGGGTATCTTATATTTGCTCCTGCCATATTCATACCAGCAATGCGGCCCATCTCCATTGCGTTGACCCAGAGCCCACTTACAGAAGGTCTACCTGTAAGTAATTCTTTAAATTCAACTACATCACCAGCAGCGTAGATATCTGAAATATTCGTTTGGAGCAATTCATTAACCTGAATCCCCTTACTGATTTTTATACCTGAATCTTTAAATATATCTATATCAGGTCTTACTCCTATAGCAACAATTACCATATCGGAATTGATTATGTTGCCTGATACAAGCCTGAGAGCCTTTATCCTGGCTGCCTCACGGATTATCTCCACAATGGTCTCATTGGTTAATATCTTAATGCCCTCGTTTTTGAGTGCATTTTGGATAATCTCAGCACCCTTGCTGTCGAGCCTCTGATAAAGTATCTGCTGGAGTTTTTCTATTATTGTGACGTCGAGTAGAGACTTTAAGGCCATTGCTGCCTTTATTCCAACAAACCCACCGCCTATGACCACTGCCTCTTTTACATCAGATATAGCATCCCTGATTCTAATGGCATCTTCCATTGTCCTTAGGGTAAAAACCCCTTGACCTTTAATACCTGGGATATCAGGGATTATAGGGACACCTCCGGTTGCAATTAAAAGTCTGTCAAATCCGATCTTTCTACCGGATGACAGGAGAACCTCTTTTGATTGTACATCCACACCTGTAACCATCTCGTATATGACATTGGCACTGTATTTCTCTATCGGATCATCAGGATATAGAATATCAACCTCGCTCTTGTGTCTATTAATTAAAAGGGGTATTATCGGTCTGTAGTATGCCTTTACTTTTTCTCCAGAGACTACTGTGATCTCTGCGTTAAGATCAGCATTTCGTATCGCCCTTGCCGCAGATATTCCCGCAATGCTTCCACCTATGATGAGATATTGCATACAACCCTCCAGGCAAAATGTTTGCTAACCTGCAGCCTTTAACTCAGTGAGTATAACCATGCGCCTCTTTTCTTTCGGTAGTTCTTCCACATCAGTCATAACTAATGCATAAGTTGGGCATGCATTCACGCATGCAGGTATCTCAAGCTCATGGCAGCGGTCACACTTAACCGCAATATGTTTCTCTTTATCCCTTGTTATAACGCCAAAGGGGCAGACCATTATGCATGTCCAGCAGCCGATACATCGCTCTTCCTTCCTCCTCACAAAGCCCTTTTCGTCTCTGTAAAGACAGCCGCTTATACATGCATCAAGACATGGTGCATCCTCGCAGTGTCTACAGATAATCGGCATCTTCATAGTTTCTACAGCCTCAACAAAAAGTCGCTTCATCGGAGTGGGCGATTGCAAGACTGCAGAAAAGAGTGTTTTATCCTTTGAATGCTGAACTGCACATGCTATCTCACAGCTTTTGCAACCTATGCATTTTTCCGGTTTGACAAATATCTGCTTCAATTTATCCCCTCCTTACGTAGAAAGCCCGAGGCCTTTACGCCTCTCCCCAATTACAGAGATAAGTTTTTCAGATGCCTTAACAGGATCAGGTTCAACGATGAAATATCCTCCAAAAAGGTCTTTAATAGTTGAGGTCAGAATTTCAGTAACAACCTTGCTGCCAAGTACAGGAGGCACGATACCTAAATGGGTTGGAAGCCCTGACGCGATAGCCCATGTGCCTATTGCAACAGCCTTCTCAGTTACAGCTTCAGGCGCGGATGCAACAACAGGAAGCATGTTCAAATCAACGCCGAGCTTATTTGCAACTGCAACTGCAACATCAACAGCCCTTGAGTTATCCACACATGAACCCATATGAAGCACCAGTGGTAGAGGCCCGCCGAGTCCTGCTGCCTGACCAACTGCCCCCAGGACAGCCTTAAGACCTTCTCCTGCATATCTTTCGGTTACATCAGGAGTCAAAAAACCATGTCTTGCAAATGCCCCTGATGCACAACCTGTTGCGAGTATAAGGACATTGTTCTTTGCAAGCTCCTTTATCATCGCTGTGTAGTTAGCATCCTGTGTAACCTTTACAGTATTACATCCTGCAAAAAGACATACGCCATAGATATTACCTGCAACTATGTTGTCTATCAAAGGTTTTAAAGGGTCTTCTTTATTCACAAGGGATAGTGCCCCAATGATTGCCTCAGTCGAAAAACCTGCAAAGGCTGCACTTGAGATGTCAGGGATGTTTATCTTATTCGAGTCCCTCTTTTTGTATGCCTCTGTGGCAACGTTTATAATTTTTCTTGCTGATTCCTTTGCATATGCCTCTGAAAATTCAATATGCATTGCCTTTGGCATCTTTGCAACAGGCATAGTTGTTATAATCTGTGTATGATAACATTCTGCAATATTTGAAAGGGCTGGCATAATGCATTGATAATCAACTACCATCGCATCAAGGGCACCTGTGAGTATTACCGTCTCCTGAGAGACAGAGCTCGTTGCCAGTGGTATTTTGTGCCGCATCATAACCTCATTTCCTGTACAGCATACGCCGACTATGTTTATCCCATCTGATGCCCCGGCAGCCTTTGCCTTATCAATCGTCTCTTTTTCACCTGCAACCTGTACAATGATATCGCTCAGAAGAGGGTTATGTCCATGTACTGCGATGTTTACTGCATTCTTATTTAGCACACCGAGGTTCGCACGGGTAATGACAGGACCTGGGGTTCCAAAGAGTATATCTGCCATGTCAGTTGCTATATGACAGCTGGCATAATCAGCAATGGCGCACTTCACGGTACCAAGAAGGAGGTTTACAGGGTTGGCATCAACACCATATGTTGTCCTGTGCATTGATTCAGACACCATGCTGTCTATCCCTGTTGGTACAACACCATGTTTAAGAAAGGTCTCAATGCGTCCTCTTGTCACTGTAGTAGTAGCCCAGGTGAGTGGCGATTCCTTTTCTGAAAATTCCGCTAATGCCTTCTTTACTACATCAAGTGCTATCTCCCTTACATTTCTGTCACCCACATTTACACCGATCCTAGTAGCCACAGCCTTTAGCTTTGCCTCATCCTTAATAGGATAATCAGGTGCCTCATCCATTGCTGACTTGAGGAGTGTGTGAGCTATGTGTTTTGCATGACTGCCATGTGCTGCGGTGCCTGCTGCAACTGCCCTTGAGATCCATCTCGAAACCATGATACCTGCATCTGCACCACATATACCCAACTGAGGGCCCTCACCAAAGGGGTCAATCCTGCATGGACCCTGCATACAATTTCGGCAACAAAGCCCTGTTTCACCAAAGCCGCATTGGGGAAGTTGAGCCTCATATCTGTCCCACACCGTTTTGATTCCAGCTTTTTCGGCTTTCCTTATAGCGGATAATGTTGCACTGTCAGTTGACCTTTCCATAACGACCCTCCTTCTATACTGAGTTCCAAAATAACTTTTTAGAAAATTCTAACACCAAACCTCGTGGGAGATGCTATATGAACAAGTTTATCAGTATTTCCGGACAAATTCTATCTTTTTTTTCTGGTACAGAGTTCGAAACCCAACCTTGTCTATCGCTGGATTTGGGTATATAATAAAAACAAAAAAAGGGATTGAAAATGGCCTCAGTTAATGAGATAACAGCTCCTTCAAAATACGAAATCTTGAGAGAAGTAGTCAAGGACTATCCAGGCATTCTCGGTACCACCGAGGCGCTATTTAATGAATTAAATAAACCTACTAAAAATTGGGGTCTTATTGTAAAGGAGATACGATCCTATGCCCTGAAGAATTTCTATTTGCATGATCACCATGAAAAAGGGATTGAGGCAATCAGGATCATTGTAGATGTTTTTTTAGAGGCTATAACCTCTCCTGATGTAAGAATACAGCAGGCAGCCATTGACGGTCTCATGTTTTACCTTGAGAAGATCCTGATAGACGGTGATCAAGACCTTCACAAGTATGCGTCAATATTCCAGGACTGCTTTGTCAGGCTTAATCAATTACAGGAAAAACAGTTTTTCCTTGTTGCCGCTAACCCCCATCAATTGAAAAAACCCGGCCAGATTCTGCTTGAAAAAATGCCCGAAGGCTTTGACATCAAGGGGTTTAACGACCTGCTTTTTAGATCCCTTTTAACAACTTATGAATACTGGCTGAAGGAAGAAGACCCTGCAACATGGTTTAAAAATGATACAAATTATACCTTAGGCAAGGAAATTTATCCTATATCACACGCCAACCTGAAGGGGCTAATACTTCACTTGAACAGCCTTAAAGAATCTACAGATGAATACATACGGTTAAAAGAACTCTTAAAGCTGCCCGGTTATATGCAGATGGTTCGATACTATGAGGATCTTTCCGGTCTGTTACCCCGGACAGGAGATGCACATAAGGATTTGAAGGACGTTGATAATATCTACGTCCTGAACTTAAAGATGGCATGCCTTCTCAAGATTATGGAAACTAATGGACTTTCAAGCATCCATGAAAGTACCCTCAGAGAGATTAATCGGACAATATCTGCCACTATCAAGATGGAAAGGCCCGATCAAATAAAGCTCATCCTTTCCGATACACTAAGTGTCCTGAAAAACAGTTTCATCAGTTATCCTGAGATAACTCTATACTGTATCCAGGGTATTGGCAATGAGATTTTTAATCTTGGCGATAGTAATCTTGTTGAGTGGTATATCCAGAGGATAGTCTCATTCGGATTCCAGTATCCTGAGATAGAGGGGTCCAATGAGGAATGGCAGGTTAAATCCAACCGCGCCCATTTAAAAAACATACGTGTCTGGTTGGAGTTAATCGGGAATAGTCCTAAGTGGTCCAAATCCCTCATCTCAGCCTTAATTATTAACTTAAGACTGGGTGGTGTACACATAAGTGACACAGATTTGTTTCAAAAGGACGTTACCAGACTTCTTAACAGCGATATCAAGCCTGTTTATCACCTGATTAAACAAGCAGCTAAGTTATTTCCTGTCTATTTCAGCGACATCGGTGCTGAAGGATTATTAAGGGAGGTTTCTACAGAGATAGACGAGATCACACATAGAGAAGATCCATTAGTGCATTTTTTACGCAAACAAAGCCATGTTGAAAGCTCTGCCCGAGTAGTTGATTTTATTGAGGAGATTATAAATTTCTGGCGGACTAAGGATAAGGCCCTTTTAAAGGAATTTTTACCAGAGGATATTTATCAGCAGGTCAAGACATCAGGTCCATATATTGATGAAATCAGCACTATCTTCGATTCTGTCTTCAGGGACAAAGAAATTCGTAATATAACAGATCTTTTGAATCTTACAGAAGAAGAGATACTTACACTTACTAAAAACTTTTCAGATGTCTCTGAAAGAGAAAGAAAACGGGCATATCTGGCGATTAGGTTTTATCAATTACTTTACGCAAAATATAAATTGTCTTCATATAATATTAAGGATCATTTGAGATATGCTCAGGGTTTGGGCCTGCCGAATACAGATTCGCTAATCAATATCTTAGAAGAAGGCAATGTCTATCAACGCCTCGAAGGCATCCTGAATTATTTACAGGTATTAAGAGATATTATCTTATCCCCGGAAAAGTATGAGCCGGTGGAGAACATCTTTCGCAAGAGACATATTGCCGCAGGCATACCTTCAATGTACGGGAAATATCACGAGAGAAAATTCGATGCCCTGTCTTTAACATTCCGTCTGGAAAATCTTGCTAATATACTTTTTGAAGAATTAATAAATTCTATAAATCTTAGATTTATCACAAGGGCTACCTTGTTCCAGATTAAAAAGATTGCAAATCTATTTTTCAATGCCTTGCAGTTAGACGGGATATCCTCGAACAGACTGGAAGATACGCTGGAACTTTTATCCGTGGCTTTGGAGGTAAGGAGATTCTCCTTTTCCCAGTACATTGACATATTCAGGGGCTTCTCAGAGGCTGTACAGGACATATTGAATAACTACTATAGCGGCATACATAAAAATAATCTTAAAAATATTATTCTTCAGATGGGGACAAAAAATATACTCCAGAGATATCTTGAACGTAATAACGAACAGAGCGAATTTGAATTTATTAATACCATATCGGAGCGGTTCTTAAGGGAGGTAGTAGCCACCTCTTTTGGACTACAGCAACTTGATAATTTTATCAGCAAGATATTGAAAACATTATTCGAACAGGCAGAAGGTCTTGATGTTCAAAACCTGGATTTACTTATGAGCTACGATGCCAAAAAGGCATTATCCAGTATCCATGCACCCAACAAGGCTACTCATGACAGGATCCATCTCGGAAATAAGGGATATAACCTGATAAGAATGGCATCTTTAGGGATACCTGTTCCTCCAGGTTTTATTATAACTACCGAGGTATTTCGTTGCGAGCAGGCAATCCACAGATTTAAATATGCAAGGGAGCATCTAAACGAAGGGTTTAAAGAACAGATTACCAGACTTGAGGGTTTAACAGGCAGGAGATTCGGAGATCCTGAGAATCCATTACTTGTATCGGTCAGAAGCGGTGGTGCCATCTCTATGCCCGGTATGATGAATTCATTTTTAAATGTGGGGATTAATGAAGCTATTATTTCGGGGTTAATAAAACAGACAGCAAGGCCATGGTTTGTATGGGATTGTTATCGCCGCTTCTTACAGTGCTGGGGAATGTCCTTTGGCATGGAGAGGGATAAATTTGATGATATTATCAATTCTTTTAAGAAAAAATACAAGGTTCCAAAGAAAATTCAATTTACACCCGATCAGATGAGAGAGGTAGCATTTGCTTATCGGGATGCTGTTAAGGATTATGGAATAGAGATAATTGATGACCCAAAAATCCAGCTTGATATTGCAATCGCTCAGGTATTCCAATCATGGTTTTCTAAGAAAGCCCAGGCCTACCGCGAGATACTGGGTATTTCTGAAAACTGGGGTACAGCAGTCATTGTACAGGCGATGGTTTATGGCAATTTAGATACCAATTCAGGGACAGGGGTTCTTTTTACACGCAATCCTCAGGAATCAGGAGACAGGGTTATGTTGTGGGGTGACTTTGCACCGGGAACACAGGGGGAGGACATAGTTTCAGGACTCGTAAAGACACTGCCTGTATCCAATGAGCAAAAACGCATAGAAGAGAGAATACATGATATCTCATTAGAGGATAGTTTTCCTGAGATATACGGTCCTTTGCTAAAAATAATCAAGGATTTAATCTATAAAGAAAGATGGGGTGCTCAGGAGATCGAATTTACTTTTGAAGGGAAAGGCAGGGAAAATCTTTATATACTGCAGGCACGGGATATGGCTATTACAAGAAGAGAAAGTTTTATGGCCTTCGTCCCATCTAAGGAGCTATCCTCCGGCTATCTTTCCAGCGGGATCGGTGTCGGCGGTGGCGCCCTTAGTGGCAGGGTCGTCTTTGATTTAGATGAAATCAAGGAACTCAGGGAAAAAGACCCATCTACACCACTTATTTTAATTAGGTCGGATACCGTCCCTGACGACATCAGGCATATCTCAGCAGCAGATGGATTGCTCACAGCCCGTGGAGGATCAACTTCTCATGCTGCGATTATTGCCAATCGTTTAGGGAAAACCTGCGTAGTAGGTTGCAGTAAGTTGACTGTATGGGAAAATGAAAAGAGGTGTAAACTCAACAGGCGCATAGTAAAGGCAGGTGATTTCCTGAGTATTGATGGCCGAAATGGTTCAGTCTATATGGGCAGACATCAGGCAAAAGAAATAGTAGCAACCACAAGAAGGGAGTATAGAGAATGATAGAAAAGGCTAATGTAGAAATGATCTCTGGGAGGAAACCTGTACTTGGTATAAACGGTCTGGGCAGAATCGGCAAATTAACCCTCTGGCATCACATAGGTAGAAAATATTTTTCAGAGATTATAGTGAACATCGGCAGAAATGTGGGAACCAGGCTGGAGGATATTGCCCTTTATATTGAAAAGGATTCCACCTATGGGTCGTTGCATAATTACCTCTATGGATACAGGGCAAAAAGGATAATTGAAAATCTTAATGAAGACAAAGGCTCCATGTTTATAGATGGTATCCCGGTAACCATATTGCGGGAATCCCGTAATCCAGCGCATATACCATGGAAGAAATATGGTGTAAAGGTGGTTGTTGAGGCAACAGGTAAGTTTACCAATCCTACCGCTTCCCCTAATGCCAAAGAAGGTTCTGTACGGGGCCATTTGGAAGCAGGATCTGAGAAGGTAATTGTTTCTGCTCCTTTTAAGATCAAGGAAAAAGGCCTCTCTATGCCTGAGGATGCAACAACCCTTGTAATGGGTATTAACGATGATATATATGACCATAACAGACACCATATCGTTTCCGGCGCTTCCTGTACTACTACCTGCCTCGCTTATATGATTAAACCACTTTTGGATTACTTTGGTCCGAAAAAGATACTCAGCGCCTCTATGGCTACAGTCCATGCTGCCACCGGAACCCAAGAAGTGCTTGACAGGCTGCCGAGGGCCGGCGCTACCGACTTAAGGAAAAATAGAAGCATCTTGAATAATATCATTTTAACCACTACAGGAGCTGCCAAGACACTGGGTCTTGTAATCCCCGAAATGAATAAAATCGGGTTTATTGCCGAATCAGTGCGTATCCCAACATCTACCGGATCTCTGATTATCCTTGTCGTTGCTTTATATGATGAACCAGGCAGTCCAACAATTACCCGGAATCTTATCAACAACATCTATCGTGATGTTGAAAAGAGGGAAAAGAGAGGTTATATAAAATATACAGATGAACAGAATGTCTCTTTAGATATAATCGGACTCTTTGGCCCGGCTACCATCATCGAAGGCCATGAGACGCATACGAGAACCGCGAATGTTACATTAGACCTTCAGAAATTTTACAAAGCGCCAGCCGAGACCCCGTCATCCCTTTTAGCTAACATAGAGATACCTATTACACAAGCAGTAATCTACGGCTGGTATGATAACGAACTCGGCAGCTACACCAATATGTTAGGGGATCTGACCGTAAAGATAGCCTCTATGGTTTATCAGTAATCATTATAAACGTGTAGTTACAGCTTATATAGAAAAACCCTGGTTATCTCATTGAATATTAGCCAATTACAACTGTGAAAAATGCCAGTAAATGATATAGAATAAGGGCAGGAGGTAGGGAAAAATGCGGACAGTTGTATTAAAGTCTGAAGAATTGAATCTCCCTGAGGAGATAGCCAAAAGATTGAAAGGGAAAAAACTCAGATTAATTGAGACCAGAGAAGGCATCTTGTTAAAGCCTGTAGAAGATTCTATTAAATTGGCAAGGGGGTGTTTGAAGGGAAGCCGCTTTTCATCCGAAAGATATATGCAACTTAAAAAAGTGGAAAAAGAACTGGAAAGTTGAAGGAAACCTTTGTATTAGACGCCTCCGCTCTGATTGCCTTTCTTAACGACGAAGACGGATCTGATAAAGTTGAAGATATTCTTCAGAAGGCAAAAGGGGATGATTGTGTCATTTACATGAACAAATTGAATATTCTCGAGATATATTATGGCGTTTACCGAGAGGATGGCAGGGAAAAGGCTGAAGATGCCCTTGCTAAGATATTGAATCTACCTCTGATAAATGTTGATACCCTGACAGATGAAGTATTTAAAGAAGCTGGAAGACTAAAAAAATTGATGCCCTTGGCGGTATAGTTTATATCCTTACGACTGAAAATGAAATTTTTAGATATAACTCACAGGATGACAACTTGAGAAAACTCACCGAAGCTGGTTCCGATAACAAAGATATAGCAGCTTATGGCCAAGATATTTTTGTTATCAAAAGCGATTGTAAAAGCGATGGTACCGTTTGGAGATATAACGAATTTATTCTTAAGCGATAAGGGTTTTAAGAAGTTATTCTTTGCGAAAACAATATGAGAAATATGGCGCAGGCTGGCAACTTCATATAACACTGAAAGATCAAAAGGGGTCAAAGCTTCTTTATTGACAAATCAATATTAAAGAAGAAAGAGAAAAGAATGGAGCAGGGTCGCACTTTCAAAAGTCATTTAAAATTCATTTAGCCTGGATTCCCATGTTAGTTTTTTGACCTAACACCATGCTATCCAAAAATAAAACGAAGTATTTTATTCCCTAACCAAGGTATAGGGGTTTCAATTTCTTCAAAACCAGCAGCTTTAAGCAAT
>JBFLZS010000030.1:0-37863 GCA_040756135.1 Nitrospirota bacterium | reverse complement strand
ACATTATCCAATGGCAGATATTAAAAAAGAAATATTTGCCTTATAATTTTCACCGCTCTTTGACAACTGAATAAAAAATATTGTCGCAATATTGTAATTGCTGACAACTGACTGCAATCCCTTTTATCCTGTAAATAGAGGAGAAGATAACACCACCCGACCTCCCCTTACACTAAGGGGAGGATATATCCCCCCTCTTAAGTTAAGAGGGGGTTGGGGGGAGTTACTCCCATAAAGGAAGTGAAAACATGGACAGGACACTTTATCTTGTAGCTTATGACATCACAAACAACCGCAGGCTTAATCGTGTGCGCCACTTTCTCAAGGGATACAGCACAGGCGGCCAGAAGTCTGTGTATGAGTGTTTCCTCACAGACGGCGAGCTCAAATACGTAAAGAAAAAGCTCGATCGGTTGATAGACGACGAAGAAGACAGGGTTCATATATTCACGATGGACGGCAGGAGCAGGACACATGCTATTGGGATTGCTGTGCAACCGAAGGATCCGGAATATTTCTATGTGGGGTGAAAATAACCCCTCCCAACCTCCCCTTAACCTAAGGGGAGGATATGCCCCCTCTTAACTTAAGAGGGGGGAAGGGGGAGTTAAATTTCTTATGGGAACTCTATATATTGACAGAAAGGAACTCCATATCAGGCTTGACGGACAGGCCCTTGCCTTTTACATTGATGGTGAAAGGGAAGGACTGGTTCCGCTTAGTCCTCTCAAAAGGGTTATTGTCATCGGCAATGTTTCGATTGAAACCCCTGTTCTTCACAAGCTGTCGAATGAGAATATCAGCGTGATATTTCTTTCCGGGAAAAGGTTAAGGTTTTGCGGAATGATGCACGGGCGATTGCACAATAACGGCATTTTGAGAGTCAAACAATATGAAAAATCTCTTTCTCCTCTCAGTTTGGAAATTGCAGCAGATATTGTAAAGAGAAAAGTGGAAGGGCAAAGGGTTTTTCTGTTGAATGTAAGAGAAAGCCGGTCTGATCTCCGATTCCCGATGACAAACGCAGCAGGAGTTCTTAAAAAAATACTCGGAACACTGAATGAACGGGATATAGGACTGGAAACCTTGAGAGGACTTGAAGGCGGCGCTTCGTCTGCATATTTTCAGGCATTTACTAAAATGTTTCCGGAATCCCTTGAATTTAAGAAAAGGAACAGGCGGCCTCCTGAAG
This sequence comes from Nitrospirota bacterium, assembly GCA_040756135.1. Lineage (GTDB taxonomy): Bacteria > Nitrospirota > Thermodesulfovibrionia > Thermodesulfovibrionales > SM23-35 > JBFLZS01. The sequence continues at coordinate 36,671 of JBFLZS010000030.1, read as the reverse complement.
ACCCGGTAAATGCCATGCTGTCACTCTGTTACACGCTGTTGCATTACGAAATAGTCAGGGAAATAGAGGTCATCGGCCTCGACCCTACAATCGGCTTTTATCATCAGTTTGATTATGGCAGAGAGTCTCTTGCATGTGATCTTGTCGAATTATACAGGACGGATGTTGATAGGTTTGTCTGGGAAATTTTCAGGGACAGGGAATTTACTTCAAGGGATTTCTCTACAGAAGATAAAAGACCAGGCTGTTATCTCAAGAAAGAGAGCAGGAAAAGGTTTTATCCCCTTTACGAGGAACGGGCTAAAGGTATCAGGCCCAAGCTTGTAAATGAGGTAAGGGCATTAGCTGTGAGGATTGTGGATGGACAGGACATTATACCTGAATGAAAATAAGGGATTGAGAGTCTTCAGAGACGGTCCTTCCATCTGGGTCAAGGAAGACGGAAAGGCCGGAAGACGAATACCTGCGAGGCTTGTCGGCAGGGTTATTATTATAGGAAATCTTAAACTTGAAGCCGGCGTGATTACTCTTTTTACAAATTATGATATACCTGTTACCTTCATTAACCACAGGGGAGATTCAGTTGCAGTTGCTATCCCATATAACCATCACCTGCCAAGGCATTATGAAGAACAGAAAGTGTTCCTTGAAGCAGAGGGAAATATAGATAGATACAAGAGCTGGCTATATGCCGGAAGGAAAGAAACACAGATTAATGTCATAAGACGTATTTCAAAAGGGATTGCGGGGTTGTTTATTGCAAAAGGATTCAGGGAAAAGGATTATCATAGAGTCATTGAGAAATTCAAGCCGTCTAACGATGAATTGTGGAAGGTTGTCTCCGGTGTAGCAAGCAATCTGTTCAGGGAAATGATTATAGGATGTGTAGTCAAAGCAGACCTTGACCCTCACCTCGGTGTGCTGTACAGGCGGCATAATTTCAGCCTTGCCCTTGATATATGCCATATCCTTGAGCCTGAAATTGACATGCAGTGTATTCAGTTTTTAAAGACAGAAAGGGAAAAAGGATACATGGTAAAAGATCGCATTGGCTGGTCTATCTCAAAGGATGGCATGCGGGATATTATTCACAGGTTTGAAAACAGAAGGAAGCAGGTTCGTGCAACAGTAGAAAAACTTATTGATGACATCTTTGAGCTGATGAGGGAGCTGAGGAGATGAAGGCCAATTATCTCGTTTGCTATGATATTACTGAACCAAGAAGGCTGGCAAGGGTTTACAAATTTATAAAAGGGAAAGGTCTTCATATACAATATTCTGTGTTTCATTGTTCTTTGACATGGCCTAATCTGATTGAAATAAAAGAAAAACTAAACTATTTGATTAATGAAGAAGAGGACGATATAAGGATTTATCCTTTGCCGGCTGAAGAAAAGGTGATTATAATGGGTTGCGGTGACAGGATTCCGGACGGGGTTGATATTTTTATGGAATAACCCCTCCTATCCTCCCCTTAACCTAAGGGGAGAATATATACCTCCTCTTAAGGTAAGAGGGGGTCGGGGGAGTTATTTTATTGGAGGTGAAAACAGGTTGCTCATTAAAAATCAGAAAAATTGCACAAACAGCGTTAAAATTTATTGTAATAACAGATTATTTATAGGGGGTGCCGAAACAAAGAAGACCTGATTAAAAAGGGATTGCGACGATTTGCCTTGCTTTGTCAATGGCAAGGCAAAAGGCCAGAAACAAAGAAGACCTGATTAAAAAGGGATTGCGACCATACGGTGTTGTCCCAGATATCTGCTTCCACCAGGGATTGGAGAAACAAAGAAGACCTGATTAAAAAGGGATTGCGACCCCAGAAATTTGCGTCCACCAGGGATTGTGGACGAAACAAAGAAGACCTGATTAAAAAGGGATTGCGACTAATTTGTCCTCCGACTCGGAGGTATTGACGAAACAAAGAAGACCTGATTAAAAAGGGATTGCGACCCCAAGGAGTCGGCAATCCGAATCACCAACCTCTGAAACAAAGAAGACCTGATTAAAAAGGGATTGCGACGGATCAGATCTACTGCTTTGGCCGAAATGAAGAAACAAAGAAGACCTGATTAAAAAGGGATTGCGACGGGTATAAGGTACCAATACCTTTTTTACTAATACTGAAACAAAGAAGACCTGATTAAAAAGGGATTGCGACCCTGTCAATCAACTGCTGAGCCTCGTTTTCGAGGGCTGAAACAAAGAAGACCTGATTAAAAAGGGATTGCGACTTAATATGGGTCCTATATTGAACCCTCAATTGGAGAAACAAAGAAGACCTGATTAAAAAGGGATTGCGACAGGGTGGAAATCCTCGATATTTTTTAATAAATATTGCGAAACAAAGAAGACCTGATTAAAAAGGGATTGCGACCCCCCCGCAATTTTCAGAAAAATCGCTGTCATTGGGAAGAAACAAAGAAGACCTGATTAAAAAGGGATTGCGACATTCTGTGCTCCTTAATTTTGAGGAGCACATTCTGAAACAAAGAAGACCTGATTAAAAAGGGATTGCGACCTTCTTTTATTTTTCCGACCCAACGCAGTTGGAAGAAACAAAGAAGACCTGATTAAAAAGGGATTGCGACTTAAATTATTAATAATGCTGGTCTCCGGGACGGAAACAAAGAAGACCTGATTAAAAAGGGATTGCGACGGCAGCTAAAGCTGAGGGACAAAGGGACCGAGGGATGAAGGGATTTAGAAAGGAAGAAGGGAAATGGAAAAGAAAAGGTTTACAGATTTAATTGTCTGGCAGAAATCGCACAAGTTATTTCTTGAAATAGTTGATGATGTAGAAGGGTTTCCGCACAAAAAGGCAGCTAACATAATAGCAGATCAGATTTTGCGGTCAAGCAGTTCGATAAGTGCTAACATAGCTGAAGGGTATGGAAGACACAAAGGCAAGGAATATGAACATTATCTCATTGTTGCAAGAGGATCGCTTTCTGAAACAGAAAACTGGCTGTTAAAATGCAGGGACTTAAGATATATTCATGAAAACAGTTTTCAGTTTCGGATAGCTTTAGTTGACGAAATATCAAAAATGTTGAATGCACTTATTGGCAAGATCAGGGGATGACCTTAATCCCTTAGTCCCTTAATCACTATATCCCTTCAGCCGGAGGCTGCCGACCTGATTAAAAAGGGTGAACCCGGAGACATTAATTTGTTGACAAGTTAGTATCCAAATTGTAGACTTATTGTAGGACAGATGGTATATGGAGGTAAGATAGATGAAATTTGTAACTGTAAGGGATTTCAGGATAAGACCGGGTGAGGTATGGAAAAATCTTGAAAAGGACGAAGAGGTTATTATCACATCAAATGGCAAACCGATAGCTATGCTGACAGGCATAAGTGATGTAACTTTTGACGAAACGCTTAAGATATTCCGTCGTACAAAGGCGGAACTTGCCGTGTCAAAAATGAGGAAAACAGCAGTTAAAAGGGGATTATCCAGTATACAGAAACAGGAAATAGAAGCTGAAATAAAAGCAGTACGAAGGGCAAGAGGGTAATTGTTTATAGTTCTTGATACGAATGTTGTTGTATCGGCGCTTATCACGCCGTTTGGAAATGCAGCCAGAATCCTCAATATGGTTATCAGCGGAGACCTTAAGCTGCTTTATGACGACAGAATTCTTACAGAGTATCGTGAAGTTCTTCTAAGGAAAAAATTTGGTTTTGCAGAAAATGATGTTGATACATTATTGGAATATATTGAAACGGAAGGACTTAGAATTACCTCAGCCATCAGTAATGAACCTCTTCTTGATAAAGCTGATATTCCTTTTCTGGAAGTAGCAGTGAGCGGAAAGGCAGACGCACTGGTTACCGGTAATAAACGGCATTTTAAGGTTAAGCCAGTAAAAGGCTTGAAGATATTGAGCCCCGATGAGTTTTTTAAAATTGTTGAAGCAGAAAAATAAAAGTCCATTTACAGGGATGTAGTGATTTTTGATCACTGTCCGAATTAATATAAATTTTTCGGTGCAATTTAAAATTGTCTGGCAGGTATAGTTAAGATGTAGAAAGACATAAACGAGAAGCGGGGCTGAGGACATATTGACAATCACTTGATAATTCTATTATCTTATTAAGTTTAAAAATCTATTAGGAAGGTAATGATATGAAGACTCAGTTCGCCAAAAAGGACGATGTTGAACGAAGATGGTATCTTGTTGACGCCAAGGATGCAGTCCTTGGAAGGCTTGCAGTAAAGATCGCTAATTGCCTGCGCGGTAAAAACAAGCCGATATTTACTCCTAATTGTGATACAGGTGATTTCGTTATCGTTGTAAATGCTGAAAAAGTAAAACTTACAGGCAAAAAGCTCGATAATAAGACTTACTATAACCACTCCGGTTATCCAGGTGGCCTAAAGGCCGAAACCGCAAGAAAGCGTATGGGCACGAAACCGGAAAGGATTCTTACTGATGCGGTATGGGGGATGCTTCCAAAAGGAAGGCTTGGCAGGGCAATGATAAAAAAGCTTAAGGTTTACAGGGGACCTGAACATCCCCATAAGGCGCAGAAACCAGAGAGTTTGTCCGTTTAAGCAGGCGGACGGGTCTGATAATAAAAGGATATTGATAAATTATCTATATGCTAAAGGAGCTATAAATGGCAGACATTAAATATAATGCAACTGGCAGAAGAAAAACATCGGTAGCGAGGGTGAATATTTCACCCGGAGATGGCCAAATAATCATTAATAAAAAACCTGTTGATACCTACTTCCCGAGGGAAACATTAAGGATGATGATACGTCAACCAATCGAGCTTGCCGGTGTAACAGGGAAATATGATATTACCGCAATAGTTACCGGAGGCGGCCTCAGTGGCCAGGCTGGTGCGGTCAGGCACGGTATAGCAAGGGCAATTGTTAACATGGATAATGACCTTCGCCCGCGACTCAAGAAGGAAGGTTTTCTCACGAGAGACCCGAGGGAAACAGAGAGAAAGAAATACGGCCAGAAAGGCGCGCGCAAGAGATTCCAGTTCTCCAAGAGATAATTTATAGTCGTTAGTCAATGGTTAACCTAAGTGTTGCATAAAAAGTTATGCAACTGATGGGTTAAAAGTTATTAGCTAAAGGTTTCAATAAATTACAAATAACCAGTGACTGATGAGCGGTGACCAGTGACTATGTTAAAAGTAGCAATTTGCGGTGGCAGCGGATATACTGGATGCGAGCTTTTACGTATCTTATCTAATCATCCAAACATCGAGATAACTGCTGTCACCTCAGAAAAATCTGCTAATAAAAAAATTACAGAGGTATTTCCACATCTTCACAGATATAAAGATTTTGTTTATGAACCATTAAACCAGGAAAAACTTCTCAATAAAGCCGACATATTTTTTCTTGCGCTCCCTCACGGCACATCTCAGGACAGAGTCAATTTTTTATTCAATAATAACAAGAGAGTGATTGACCTTTCAGCAGATTATAGGCTTTCTGCCCCGGGGGTATATAGAGAATGGTATGGAATACCTCATAAGTTTGTATCCACACTTAAAAAGGCTGTTTATGGCCTGCCGGAAATTCATAGAAATAAGATTAAGAATGCAAGATTAATCGCTAATCCCGGGTGTTATCCTACCGGCGCTATACTCGGGCTACTGCCAGCCTTGAAAAGCAAACTTATTGATATCTTCTCTATCATTATTGATTCAAAGTCCGGGACAAGTGGTGCTGGCAGAAAAGCTGATTTATTGTTCTCTTACTGTGAGGTGAACGAGGATTTCAGGGCATATGGAGTTGGCACACACAGGCATACGCCCGAAATTGAACAGGAGCTTTCTATATTATGCGGCAAAAAAATTAAAGTAAATTTCACGCCTCATCTCCTTCCAGTTAACAGGGGTATACTGACAACTGTATATGCCTTCATGGAGAAAAAGAAAGCTGCTGAAGAAATAGTTAAAATTTATAATGATACTTACAAAAAGGAGCCTTTTATAAGGGTTCTTGAATATGGCATGTATCCGAACATAAAGAATGTCCGTGGTACAAATATTTGCGAGATTGGGCTGAAATTGAACGAGAGGACAAATACCCTTATTGTGATTACTGCAATAGACAATCTTGTGAAAGGTGCTTCAGGACAGGCAGTACAAAATATGAATATCATGATGGGAATTGACGAAAAAACAGGACTTGATACCCTCGCACTCTTTCCGTAAAACCGCTATGACCCCAAAAGGCTTTTTATTCTCAACTGCGGAGGCTGCGATAAAAAAACCGGGTCGTAAAGACCTTGCCCTCATTTATTCTGAGGCAGAGGCCAATATATCCGGCACATTCACAACAAATAAGATCAAGGCAGCGCCTGTTAAACTTGACATTAAAAAGATAAGGTCAGGCAGAGGACAGGCGATAGTGATAAACAGCGGGAATGCAAATGCATGCACAGGCAAAAAGGGCATTCAGGATGCTGTAGATATGGCAAGACTTGTTGCTGATGGTCTAAAAATAAAACCTTCTCTCGTTTATATTTGCTCAACAGGTGTCATAGGTACACCCATGCCCATGGAGCGAATAAGACCGAAGATTACCGAGATTATAAATAATCTTGGAATGTCAACCATAGAGGATGTTGCAGAAGCGATAATGACTACCGATACATTCCCGAAGATCGTGAAAAAAAAGATAAAGATTGGTAGCAAGGTAGGTAGTATCGTAGGTATCTGCAAAGGTGCTGGCATGATATGGCCTGATATGGCGACCATGCTATGCTTCATCATAACTGATATTGCTTTAAATCAGAGGACATTAGATAAGATACTTAAAGAATCGGTTGAAAAATCGTTTAACAGAATTACCGTTGACGGCGACAGATCAACTAATGACACTGTACTCATGATGGCCAATGGCATGATCGGAACCCCCATGATTACAGAGAAATCAGGATCGTATATAGCGTTTAAAAAGGCTCTGCATGAAGTTACACTTGATTTATCGAAGCTGATTGTAAAGGACGGTGAAGGGGCGACTAAATGTATAGAAATTGAAGTAAAGGGTGCAAGGAGTGAGGCAGATGCTGAAAAGGCCGCATTTGCAGTGGCAAACTCAAACCTGGTGAAGACAGCTATTTATGGAAGTGATGCTAACTGGGGTCGTATCATGGCAGCCCTCGGTTATTCGGGTATTGCGATTAAAGAAGAAAAGATAGATATTTATTTCGGGAAGGTAAAAGTGGCCAGTAAAGGTTTAACTACCGGAAAAGACAAAGAGGATAGTAGGGTCTTAAAGGGAAAAGACATCAATATAGTAATTGACTTGCACCTCGGCGCATCTTCGGCCAAAATCCTGACCTGTGACCTGACAGAGGAATATATCAGGGTTAACGCAGCCTACAGAACGTAAAAAATGTTCGTTTCTGCAGCCTGAGTATCCCTTCAGTTACGGGTTAACAAATCCCCCTTTGGAAAAGGGGGAATGAGGGGGATTTTATAATATCATTGAAAAATCTCCCCTAACCCCTCTTTGCCAAAGAGGGGAACAACAATATACAACTATTCATGCACTCATAACTGAAGGGTTACCAGCCCGATAAAATTTTTCTTGACAAAAGTGTTCATCAACTGTTATTAAAATATAAATGCCTCGTTATCTCCCCTAATACTGCTGTCCATCTCCCACGGGCAGCAGTATTTTCTCTTAATTATCAATATATTTCCCTGTGGTTAACCCGAAAAATGCAATTATTCGGGTTAATTGTATTAATTGGTTAAATTTCAATAAGTTCGTATTCCCTGCTCCCTAAACCAAGTCTTTCTGCCTCTTCTATCTGAAGCCTGTAAGGCTTTTCAGAAAGCCTGAATAAGATGTCCTCGCCTTTTACAATGGCTTTTTCCTCAGATGCTGCCTGAGGTAGCGGGGAAGCCTTCAAAAGCATATCAACACTTGCCTGCTCGATAGAAACTATATCGTCAGATATAAGAATTCCCTGATCCTGTATAACAGGCACATCTGCTACAGGCATGCAATCACATTCAGGTTGTATCTCTGTAAGGAAATTTATATAGATGACCTTACCCTTATTAAATGTACTGAGAACCGCCTTTGCAGACTCTGCAAGCGAACGCATAAACCTATCGTCATCACCAGGGAGCGAAAGAGCGCCTGAGGGACAAACCCTTGTACATCTGCCACACCTCCAGCAATCCTCTTCTCTGTATGTAAAAAGCTCACCTGAAAATCCCCCCATCCCCCCTTTACTAAAGGGGGGTGAGGGGGGATTACTTTCATCTTCAAATCTGATAGCATCAAGCGGGCATATCTCCTCACACTGATGGCAGACCTCACATTTTTCATTGTCCCAGATCAGGTTGCCTTCTCCAATTGTATGCATTGCACCCCTTCCACATTTCCAGCCACACTCTCTATGTTTTGAACTTACACCACCCATTGCGATATTCTTTATTGCACCTCCATACCCGGCCTGTATATGTCCTTTTACATGGGAACATACAACCATTGCAGGCACATCGTGTATGACACTTGCAACGGCAATCTCGGAGATTAATTCACCTGCTTTTACTATAATGCTGTCATTTCCATATAGCCCGTCTGCAAGGATAACAGGCGCTCCTACTGAGAGATGGTTTATCCCGTTCTGGTTTGCAATCTCAAGATAATCAAGTCCTTTAATCCTTACTGTATCAGTCACAAAAGGTTTTGCGCCAATATTTTTCAACGCATCGACAACCTTTCTTAAAAAAACCGGCCTCACTATCCTGTGAGCACCCTCTGAGCCAAAATGTGTCTTTACAGCAACCCACTCTCTGGGCTCAAAATAATTTAGCAGGTTAAAATCTTTAAGAAGCCTTTCAAGCTTACCAGGCATACTGTCATCGTATTTCCATTTCATTGCCCTTGCCGATGCAAAATATACCTTAGACATATAAATGATTCCTCCCTATATATCTTTTGTCCATCTTGAAGGGAATAATAGACGAAATGTTGAACCTTTACTTAGCTCACTCTCAACCTTTATTTCTCCAAGGTGTTCGGATACTATCTGTTTAACTAAAGGCAAACCCATACCGAATCTATATTTTTTTGTGCTGAAAAATGGCTCAAATATCTTATCAATTATATCTTCAGGAATACCGTGACCTGAATCAGAAATTGTAAGGACCACGTTATCTTTATCTCCATAAGTCTCAACAGATATCCTGCCGCTCTCAGGGGTTGCTTCTATTGAATTTCTTATAAGAAGGGAAATTGCAACTTTTAAAAGATCCTTTTGCATATTTATTTTTAATGGCTGTTCAGAAAGATTAACAATCAATTCCACATCTTTTTTCTCGATAGCGGAAATAACACTCTCGACAACTTCATTAATATCCTCATATCTAAACTTTGATTCCCTGCTTTTCAACAGGTTATGAAAATCACTTACTATGTTATTTAGTTTTCTTGTCTCTTCAATAATATTTATCAGATTCTCTCTAAACTCTTTAGGAATGTCTTTCCTATCGAGCATCTTCTTACCAATGTATCCTATTATAGTAGCAGGGTTTCTTACCCTGTCAGCTATGGCTAAAGCCATCAGGTTCATCGTCCTTTCTGATATTAGGGTTTCAATCTCCTGATTGAACTCTTCAAGTAGATGTTTATAATCCTTTTCCATCTCTACAAGTCGCTTATACTTAAGGGCCTTCTCTACAGAGTGAATGATCTGTTCAGGCTTAAATGGTTTAATTATGAGATCAAAGACACCTTTTTTTATAGCATCAACAGCTGTATCAAAGTCAGTATATCCTGTCATCAAAATTACAGGGACATCCGGATTAGTATCACGTATTTTTCCTAAGATTTCGGTTCCGGAAACTACCGGCATTACAACATCCGTCACTACGACATCAAATTTTTTCTCCTGTAAGTTATCCAATGCCTCTTTGCCACTTTCATAAGCAATGACAGAATAGCCATATATATCCATTAATGTTTTAATAAAATTGCAGACGGCCGGATCATCATCAATAACAAGGATTGAGCCATATTCTTTTGCCTTCATTTGTCAAGCACTTCCCTTGCCTTTATTAAAAGCTCGTCTAATGAAATAGGTTTTAAGATAATGTCCACTCCTTCTTCCAGAATTCCTTTCTTATGAATAATATCTGCAGTATAGCCACTCATGAAAATGGCCTTAATATCAGGTCTTACTTTCTTTATCCTGTCATAAACCTCTTTTCCGTTCTTTTTAGGCATTATCACATCAAGGATGAGAAGACGGACATCGTCCCTATTCTCGTTAAATACCTTTATCGCATCCTCGCCATCTACCGCCTCTATAACCTTATACCCAAACCTTTCAAACAACTCTTTTGCGAGTTCTCTAACCCGTGCATCATCCTCTGCTATCAGGACTGTCTCCGTACCTCTCTTTATGTGAGGGAATTCTGCTTTTTTTACCTCATCAACCTTTGACTTAATTAGTGGCAGGTATATCTTGAATGTTGTGCCTTTTCCAGGCTCGCTGTATACAGTGACATATCCTTCATGTTGTTTTATTATCCCGTAAACCATCGAAAGTCCAAGACCTGTGCCTTTTCCTACCTCCTTGGTTGTGAAGAATGGCTCAAAAATCCTTTCTTTCATCTTCTCATCCATACCTTCACCTGTATCCTCAATCGAGATGAGGGCATAAAAGCCGGGCCTGCCAAACCTATGTGCCCTTATGAATTCATAATCAAATTCTACACGCCCTGTCCTGATGATCAAACTACCTCCGTCGGGCATGGCATCCCTTGCGTTCGTGGCAAGGTTCATCAGTACCTGCTCTATCTGAGTGCTGTCTGCCATCACGGTTAAATCTTCATCAGCAAGGAATGTAGAAAGTTCTATATCCTCACCAATAAGCGTGGACAAAAGTTTTTTCAATATATTTATGGTCTCATTCAGATCTACAGGCATTAAATGCATTATTTGTTTCCTGCTGAATACAAGGAGAGCCCGTGTTAGATTGGCAGCTCTTTCTGCCGAGTTCAGTATCTGTGTTACATAAGTCCTCAACACGTCATCCTCACTTATCTCCATCTTTAAGAGGTTTCCATAGCCTATTATTGCTGTAAGTATATTGTTAAAATCATGGGCGATGCCACCTGCGAGTTGACCAATGGCCTCCATCTTCTGGGCATGCAGAAGCTGTTCCTCAAGCCGTTTGCGTTCGGTAATATCACTTACCAGACCATCATAAGCGATTATATTCCCCCTGTCATCATATCGAGGAACAGTGCTATTCTTAACCCAACGGATGTATCCATCTTTGTGAAAGATTCGATGCTCAAGTGGTGGTACATCTTCTCCTGAAAGTATTCGTTCAGCCTGTTTCGCTACAGCTTCCTTGTCTTCATCATAAACCATTTGATACCATAGATATGGATCTGCCGCAAATTCCTCTGGAGTATAACCGGTTACTGCTTTACAGCCTGGTCCGTGTGAGGTTCTGACCGGATAACCCTCCACAATCTCTACTGTATATACATAGTCGGTAACCGATTCGAGGAGACGCTTGTAACGCTCTTCGCTCTCCTGTAATACCTTCACCGCTTGCTTTAGAATGGTTATATCCCTCGAAATTGTCCTCGCTTTAACAAAATTCCCGTTCTCATCATATTCAGAAAAAACATTCAATATGGCTGGAAATGTAGTACCGTCTTTTCGAACAAACTCCCTTTCTATGTTTATTAGCTTGTTTTCTTTATTCAACATTGGAAAGTCTTTTTTAAAAAGCCGCTTGGATTCCTCTGTAAAAAAATCGATAACAGGTCTACCTATAATCTCTTCTTTTTTGTAGCCGAGCATCGTAGCTTCAGTTTCGTTACAATCGATTATTATTCCATCCTTGTCAAAAGAATGATACATATCCGGAGCGTTGTCATACAAATCACGGTATTTTTGTTCAGACTCTCGAAGCGCCTCATCCGTCTTCTTACGCTCGGTAATGTCTCGAAATATCCCTTGCATCAGTTTTTTACCTTTAACTTCAAATAAATTGGCCTTTATTGCAACATCTTTTATTTCTCCTTTTTTGGTAATAACATGTGTTTCTATAATCTGCCCTTCTTTTTCTTTGAGATGCTGTTTGAAAGTCCTGCTAAACTCTCCTTCGATTTCTTCTAAAGGATGGAGAATCCGCTGGTGTTTACCAATCAATTCTAATTTCTCCCTCCCAACCAATTTTGATGCTGCACGGTTGCAATCAATTAGTATGCCTGTTTCGGCGTCGGCTATGAAGATAGCATCCAGTGCCTCTTCGAACTGCCTTCTAAATTTTTCCTCAGACTCCTGTAAGCTTTTCTCTATCTCCTTGAGCTCGGTCTCTGATGCCTCCAGTTCAGCAATCCGCTGCCGCGCTTTTTCCAGTTCTTCTATAAGTTGCTCTTTTGTCTTATATTTATCATCCATTAAGGCGATTTATCCTTTTCAAGGCAATACCAAACAACTACAGCGAACTTTTCGATAAAAACTGTTAAGCAATGGCCTTTAGCCGTCATTCCGGGCTTGACCCGGAATCCATGGTTCGACAAGCTCACCATGACAATTGTCACCCTGAGCCTGTCGAAGGGTGGATTCCCGACTAAGGAATTCGGGAATGACGAAAAAATACGCTGTAGTACTAACGCAACCGGCTCAAGTTTCATGTTCTTATTATACATAATTTTTAGGGGTTTCAATTTAAATTAACATTTATGTAAAATGTCAAAAAACAACGAGCAAACCCCGTTAGAAAGGACAGGGCTTTAAAAAGCAGCGCTTTCTAACGGGCAAAGGAGAGCTATGTATATATTAGAAAACATCACAATGATTGAGTTTAAGAAATATCTCAGAAAGACAAAGACGATTGTATTCCCATTCGGAACTATAGAAGAGCACGGAAGACATCTACCCTTGAATACCGATTCTTTAATAATCCAGGAAATCCTTAAGTTAGTTGCAAAAAGAAGGAGATTTTTTCTCGCACCTATAGTCTATTATGGTGTGTGTACCTCTACAAGAGACCATCCGGGAACTATAGGCATTACTCCTGAAACACTCAGACGATTTGCCCTTGACCTTGTGATGGAAGCCTACAAAAAAGGATTAAGGAACTTTATACTTATCTCAGGCCACGGCGGTGGCCTCCACATATCGGCACTAAGAGAAACAGCCGAGGTACTGGTTGAGAAACTGAATGACATAAAGATAGCAGTTATTTCACCCTATGACCTGTTACGGAAAGAGCTATCAGAGGTAGCAGAAACACCTGATGATTCTCATGCAGGCGAGCTTGAGACATCAATGATGCTTTATTTATCTCCTGAATTGGTAAAGGGGGCGGCGCCTGAAGAGTATCCCAAGATTCCCAGGCCCTTTATCGTAAAAAATAAAGTGAAATACTGGCCTGGAGGAATATGGGGGGATCCTAAGAAAGCCTCAATAGAAAAAGGGAAAAAGGCAATAAAGATAATCGCTGATAAGATCATAGAAATACTTGAAAAGATCGAAAGGCTGAAATAAACTTTTTATTTTTAGTAACTATAAAAATAAACTCCATAAACTGTTATAATTTATTTATGAAAGAGGCGATGCTTTACGAAAGGCTCGATGAGAAGAAAGTCAGGTGCTTTCTTTGCGCACATCACTGCATCATCAAAGAAGGAAAAAGAGGAATCTGTCATGTTCGTGAAAACATAGATGGAATTTTATATAGTCTAGTCTATGGCAAGGTTATCTCAATGCATATTGACCCTATTGAGAAGAAGCCCCTTTTTCACTTTCTGCCTGGTTCAACCTCTTTTTCTCTTGCAACCGTAGGCTGTAATTTCCACTGTTTACACTGCCAGAATTTTGAGATATCACAGTATCCAAAAGAACATACCGACATAGCCGGTCAGTCTGTTACTCCAGAGGCTATAGTAGATGCAGCAAAAAGGAATGGCTGCGAGAGTATTTCATATACATATACTGAACCAACCATATTCTTTGAGTTTGCTTATGACTGCGCAAGACTTGCACATGAAAAAGGTATAAAGAATGTCTTTGTTAGTAATGGATATACAAGCCCTGAGGCAACAACGCTTATTGCACCTTACCTTGATGGAAATAATATAGACCTTAAAGGAGACGAGGATTTTTATAAGAATATTTGTGGTGCGAAGCTCGAGCCTGTAAAAGGGACAATAAGGCTTATGAAGGAACTTGGTGTCTGGGTCGAGGTAACGACCCTGATAATCCCTGACCATAATGATTCTGAAAAAGGCTTGAGGGATATAGCCGAGTTTATCAGATCGGTTGACCCTTTCATACCATGGCATGTAACACAATTTTATCCAACGTACAAATTAACTGACAAACCAAGGACACCTGTAAAAACATTGCGAAGGGCAAGAGATATTGGTTTTGAAACAGGACTTAAATATGTGTACGAAGGCAATGTACCTGGAGAAGGTGGGGAGAACACATATTGTCCGGACTGCAAAGAACTTCTCATCAAACGCTTCGGCTTTAGCATCATCGAAAGCAGAATAAAAGATGGAAGATGCCCAAAATGCGGTGTAGATATTAAAGGGGTGTGGAAATAATTACAGCACAAGCATCATTACAACCGCATCCTCATCTGGAGATGTATAATATTTCCTTCTGACACCTACAACCTTAAAGCCGATGCGTTCATAAAATTTTCTTGCACCAAGGTTTGAGACCCTGACCTCAAGGTATAGGTACTTGCAACCTCTCTTCCTTAATTCGTCCAAGACCTTCCCGACAAGTGTAGTTGCATACCCATGTCTCCTGAAGTCAGGGTGGACTGCGAGGTTCAGGATATGGCCCTCATCGGATTTCTGTTTTACACATATGTAGCCGGTGATATTGTTATTCAATAGTGCAACCTTCGATATAGAATGGAGATCATACATTTCATTGAGAAAAGAAAGCTCGGACCATGGGGTGCTAAATGACTTACGTTCGATCTCCATTATCTCACTGATATCAGCCGGCTGCATCTCCCTTATTAATATCTCAGGCATTGCCTTTAATCTCGGCCTCTGATCTCCTTATATAGATTGGAACGAGGCTTACAGGCTCGGAGAAATCTCCCTTTTTAGCCTTTTTTATTCCGAGATGGGCTAAATTTGCAGGTGAAGGCACCATCTTATCAGGGGAAGCAAAGATCGCTTTTTCACCCATCACCTCGATTATCTTATCTCTATAAAGAAGTGCTCCTTCGCCTGTAAAAACAATTTTTTCGTATGAAAATCCCTCCAGCCCCCCTTTAATAAAGGGGGGATTATTTTCCTTAATTTTTTCTAAGAGCCTATCTACTTTTATTGATACCTCGTTAATTAATCTTATAAAACCATTATTGTCCCATTTAAATAATGCAGCATATACTTCTTTTTTTCTCGCATCGAGCATGGTACAAACAGGGGGTCTGCAATAAGGAAAATTCCACGCAAGTGCCTCGAGAGTTGGAACAGAGACTATTGGCTTTCCTGTTGCATAGGAAAAGCCTTTAACAGTGCTCAAGCCTATTCTCAGCCCTGTGAAAGAGCCAGGTCCGATGGTTACAGCAAAGACATCAATATCAGAAATCTTAAGACCTGCCTTCTCCATGATGTGGTCTATCTCTGTCATCAGCCTCTCTGAATATGTTGATTTAACATTAAGCCTCACTTCAACAATCAGGCCCGATAAATCGTCCATAATAGCTACGCCCCCAAGCATTGTTGATGTTTCTATTGCAAGGATTTTCACCTGAAAATACCTCAAATCCCCCCTAACCCCCCTTTTCTAAAGGGGGGAGGGGGGATTACAAATTTTCATCATCCTTTGAGTCTTTTGAGACATGTGTGTTTCATTTTTAAGAGCTTAATATATTAACTCAAATTATCTCAAGGCTTGAAAAATAAATTAATAATTGACTACAATTAGGAGTTAAATTTTTGCGGAGGGACGAAAATGGCTGATACAGTGGAAATAAGATGGCATGGAAGGGGGGGGCAGGGAACGGTCACAGCCGCCAAGGTGTTAGCAGATGCCTGTTTGAGCGGAGGCAGATACGTCCAGGCATTCCCTGAATACGGTCCTGAAAGGGCTGGAGCGCCGTTGAGGGCATACAATCGAGTAAGTTCAAAGGAACTCAGGATACATTGCCCCGTACTTCGACCTCGGGTTGTCAGCGTTGTTGATGCTACATTGCTTGACAGCATTGATGTTACAGAAGGAGCCACAGAGGATGCAATATTTGTTGTTAACACATCACATGATCCAAAGGAGATAAGGGAAAAGCTAAAGGCAGTATCCGGACAAAAGGTTTTTACCATTGACGCTACAAAGATTGCCCTTGAATGTATAGGGAGGGCATTACCAAATGCTTCCATGCTCGGTGCTATATGTAAAGTTACTGGCATTGTAACCCTTGAACATCTCCTTGAGGATATTAGAAATAGTTTTGGTAAAAAGTTTTCTCAGAAGATAATAGACGGAAACCTCGAAGCAACAAGGCGCGGATATGAGGAGGTAAGGGAAGGGTGAGAGGAGGTCTAACGAGGTGAAACTAAAAGGATGGAGAGAAGTTACGCCGGGAGCGGTAATACTCGATGCAGGAAATGCAGTTGAGTTTAAGACAGGCTCATGGAGGTCATTCAGGCCGATATGGAAAGAAGAATATTGTATACAATGTCTTTTCTGCTGGCTCTATTGTCCTGATATGGCGATAAATGTAAAGGATGGTAAAAGGGCTGAATTTAATTACGATTATTGTAAAGGCTGCGGGATCTGTGCACTCGAATGTCCTGGTAAGAAAGGCAACAAGGCAATTGTTATGATAGAGGAGGGTAAATAATGGCAAAGACTGTTGCTGCAACAGGAAATGAAGCAGTTGCTAATGCCTTAAGGCAGGTAAATCCTGACGTCAGTGCGGCATACCCTATAACCCCTGCCACCGATATCATGCAAAGGTTTACAAGTTTTGTATCCAACGGTGAAGTTAAGACAGAAATGATCCTTGTTGAGAGTGAACACAGTGCAATGAGCGCCTGTATTGGGGCATCTGCTGGTGGGGGCAGGGTTATGACAGCCACCTCCTCTCAGGGGCTTGCCCTTATGTGGGAGATGTTATTTATTGCATCAGGTCTAAGGCTTCCAATAGTGATGTCTGTTGTAAATAGGGCGCTTTCTGCTCCGATAAACATACACGGTGACCACTCAGATGCTATGGGCGCAAGGGACTCCGGATGGATACAGTTATGGTCTGAGAATGCACAGGAGGCATATGATAATACAATACAGGCATTTCGTATTGGAGAGCACATTGACATAAGGCTCCCTGTGATGGTATGTCTTGACGGCTTTATAATAAGCCATTCCATCGAAAGGATAGATTATCTTGAGGATGAAGATGTCAGAAATTTTGTTGGTGGATTCAGACAGGTAAACCCGCTCCTCGATATAGAACATCCATTTAGCTACGGTCCTTTAATACTTCCCGACTATTATATGGAGTTCAGAAAGGCACAGGATGAGGTTGAATCAAAGGTTTCCACGGTAGTCCTGGATGTAGCAAAGGATTTTGAGAAAATCTCAGGCAGAAAATATGGACTATTTGAGACATACAGGCTCGATGACGCAGAAACAGGACTGGTTATTCTGAACTCTGCAGCAGGTACATCAAAGGATGTTATTGATGAATTTAGAAACAGAGGCGTAAAAGCAGGTCTATTAAAACCCAGATTGTACAGGCCATTTCCTTACGAAGAAATAGGAGAAGCACTTAAACACCTTAAAGCAATTTGTGTGCTTGACAGGGCTGATGCATTCGGCGGTTCTTACGGACAATTGTTTTTAGATGTTTCAACAAGTCTTTATCCATACAAGGAAAAACCAATACTCATCAACAAAATATACGGCCTTGGTGGAAGGGACTATCTGCCAGAGCATGCGGAACTTGTGCTCAACGAGCTTACTGAGATAGTAAAGACAGAAAAAGTAAAAACCTTTAAAGAATACATCGGGGTGAGGGAGTAACATGCTAAAAACACTTACCTTGAAAGAGCTTTCAAAGAAAGAAGTATTAATATCATCAGGTCACAGGCTTTGTGCAGGTTGCGGTGCACCTACGGTAGTTAAGATGGTTCTTCTTGCTTCCGACTACCCTTTAATAGCATCAAATGCAACAGGATGCCTTGAGGTTTCTTCCTGTATATCTGACTACACTGCATGGAAGATTCCATGGATACACAGCGCTTTTGAAAATGCTGCGGCTACAATCTCTGGTGTTGAAGCAATGTATAGATCCTTAAAGAAACAGGGAAAGATAAACAAGGAAATAAAATTCATAGCATTTGGTGGTGATGGCGGAACTTACGACATAGGACTGCAAAGTCTTTCAGGTGCGTTTGAACGTGGACATGATATGCTTTATGTCTGCTATGACAACGGGGCATACATGAATACAGGGATTCAGCGTTCAAGCGCTACACCCCGTGGTGCAGATACAACGACAATGCCTGCAGGAAGCGTTATTCCTGGAAAGACAGAACCGAGAAAAAATCTGACAAGAATTATGGCAGCACATGATATTCCTTATGCAGCACAGGCATCTCCAAGTCACTGGATGGATCTCATGAAGAAAGTAAGAAAGGCCCTTGAGATAAAAGGACCGAAATTTATGAATATACTATCTCCATGCAACCGTGGATGGAGATCAAGAACAGATGATTCAATAATGCTCAGCAAGCTCGCAGTTGATACATGCTACTGGCCGCTTTATGAGGTAGAGAACGGAGTCACAAAAATAACCTATAGACCAAAGGAGAAAAAGCCAATTGTAGATTTCCTTAAACCACAGGGAAGATTCAAACACCTCTTTAAACCCGAAAATGAATGGATGATAAAAAAGTTACAGGAAGATGTAGATAGTGAATGGGAAAGGCTGCAAAAGGAAGCCTCGATATTTTGACCACTTAATTCTTTAAGAGAAATTTTAAGACTTCTTCTAAGGAATCGAATAGCGAATGTTCCGTGTTTTTATTCCATGGCCATCGGAGTCCTGTGCAGATAAGACCCTTTTGTTTTGCCTCATCGAGAAGATGCGGGGCATCGTCAACAATTGCTATGCTTGAGTCAAAAAGTATCGCCTTGTTGTTGCTCAGGTGAAGCTCATTATAAGGTAGATTGTGTTTTTGAAGGAATTTTTCTGTAGCTTCCCTTGAGTTTTCATTCCTGTGAGATGCTATGATGATTTCATATCCTTCATTGATAAGGGATTCGAGAAACCACTTAGCGGAAGGGAAAGGTTCGAAGAGGTCTTGGTCTTTATGTATATCATTGCAGATACTATAAAGCTCTTCTATGCTTATATACTCCATGTAGAAGTCCCATTCCCACTCATTAATAGGTGGTATCGTGGGTACTATTTTCTTTATCCTCTCCCGAAAAACGGAAGCGAAATCCCATAAGGTGTTATCTATGTCTACAATAATTCTCTTCATTCCGTCAATTTTATAGTGAAAGACAAAAGAAAGTTGTCATTGCGAAGAGCGGAGCGA
Organism: Nitrospirota bacterium; assembly: GCA_040756135.1. Classification (GTDB taxonomy): domain Bacteria; phylum Nitrospirota; class Thermodesulfovibrionia; order Thermodesulfovibrionales; family SM23-35; genus JBFLZS01. Next base: position 17,117 of record JBFLZS010000030.1, on the reverse strand, counting down.
CGAAGCAATCTCTTTAAGAATAAGGCTTGAGATTGCTTCGCCTTCGGCTCGCAATGACAGACGCGGGTTTGTCATTCCGAGCCCTTCGCTCTCTGTCATTCTGAAGGAGCGAAGCGACTGAAGAATCTCGCTCAGGGTAGACTCCGCGAGGAATCTCGTTTTTTGAAAAGAAGTAATATCAAAGGCTTAAATATCTATTTTTGGACAATTATGACAATATCTGTAGTGATGTTATATCTATTTTTTCTTATGAGTTGTACAATATTTAGATTTTCCTGTTACAGGTTTCTTACATTTTGTCCCTTTGGTTGTTTTAGCAGCACATGTTGCCTTTTTTACTTTTGCCATATTTCCCCCTTATTTTATTAAAATAAATTGACTATATTATAGTCATAAACAATTATAAATACAAATGAAAATTCTGTGAAAATAAAAAGCAAAATCGTCTTCCTCATTATTTTCGGGATCGCAATGGGTTTTCTGGAAGCCGCAGTAGTTGTTTATTTAAGGCAACTGTATTACCCCGAAGGTTTCGCATTTCCTTTAAAGTTAATGGCCTGGGAAGAACTTTCTATTGAATACTTGCGAGAGATTTCGACGATTGTCATGCTTTTCTCAATTGGTATAGTTGCTGGAAAAAATTTTTATGAGAGGTTCGCATACTTTCTCTTTTGTTTCGGCATATGGGATATTTTCTACTATATCTGGTTAAAGGTTCTGCTGAATTGGCCTCCTTCTTTGCTAACATGGGATATTCTGTTTCTTATTCCTGTAGTATGGGTAGGACCTGTTTCAGCACCGTTAATCTGTGCAATAACAATGATAATGATTGCGGGATGTATTCTGTTTTTTCAACAGAAAGGATATCCTGTCAGGATAAATTCACTTGATTGGGTTTTATTATTTCTGGGTGCTTTCATTATCTTTTCTACCTTTATTTGGGACTATACAAAAATAATTATACAGGGAGGATTTATTTCGAGACTCTCTACATTAGGAGCAGATCTTGTTTTTAAAAAGGAAGTTTCACAGCATGTTCCAACAATTTATAAATGGCCTCTCTTTATTATAGGTGAAATTTTGATACTTTATTTTTTGATAAGATTTTGTAATAGAATGAGATTACTAAGAAGTTCATAAGTAAGACCTCATTCTTGTCATTCCCCGGCTTGACCGGGGAATCCACCCTTCGACATGCTCAGGGTGACTTGTCATGGTGAGCCTTCGGCGTGAGCTCAGTCGAACGCTTGTCGAACCATGACAACTTTTAAATGTCGTTTACTATAAGTGAAGATTCATACATGGTGAAAAAAAGAAGAGTATAGAAGTTATGATTAATCGAAGGGAATTTATGACAGTGGCTGCTGTTGGTATTCTATCGGCTATGGCCGTAGGAAAGGGGGTGAAGACAGCTGTGACAAAGCAATTAGATATAAAATCGAAAAACAAAAAAACTAAGGTTTCACTTGTTAGAACCTCTAACAGAGAATCAGGTATTAAGAGGGCTGTAGGGCTTCTTGGTATAAACCCTGTGAATGGAAAAGATGTGCTGCTCAAACCGAACTTTAACACAGCAGACTCGTTCCCTGGATCTACTCACAATGACACCCTTACCCATTTGATACTACATCTGAAAAAGATGGGTGCAAAAAGTATTACTATCGGTGAAAGAAGTGGGCCTCCTGATACAAATAGTGTACTAAAGGGAAAGGGAATATATGACCTGTGCAAAAAGCTCGATGTAGGACTCATAAATTTTGAAGAGCTGCCGCCGGAAAGCTGGGTAAGGGTAAACCCTGAAAGGAGTCACTGGAGAAATGGTTTTGATGTAGCTAAACCAATCCTCGATTCAAAATGTATTATAGCTACTTGTTGCTTGAAGACCCATGGCTATGGAGGAGTATTTACAATGTCACTCAAACTATCTGTTGGTATTACTCATAAGAAAAACATGAGGGAACTCCATACATCTTTTTTCAGCATGAGGAAGATGATAGCAGAAATAAATCAGGTTTACACACCGTCATTGATACTTCTGGACGGGATAGAAGCATTTGTGGACGGTGGTCCAATGAGAGGTATTAAGAAGAGAGGAGATGTCATAATTGCCGGGACAGATAGAATTGCTATAGATGCAGTGGGGCTATCTGTCTTAAAGGAACTCGGTAGCAATAAAGACATTATGGAAAAGAAAATTTTTGAACATGAGCAGATAGCGAGGGCTGTTGAGTTAGGAATTGGAATAACAAGTCCTGAGGAGATAGAGATAATAACAGATGATTCTGAAAGTAAAAAGTACGCTGAGAAATTAAAAGGTATTCTTTTGAAAGGCTGACATATTAATGGTCTCAAAATAGAATTAACATTCTTAGATCCATGAAGTTTCTTGTCCGTCATGCCCGCAGGTCGTAAGCGGGCATCCAGTGGTTTTCTGGATTCCCCGGTCAAGCCGGAGAATGACAACTCTATGAAGTATTTTTGTGGTATAATCTTCTGGCGTGAATAAAAAAATTCTCATGAAAGGCAATGAAGTAATTGCAGAGGCTGCAATTCAGGCGGGGTGTCGTTTCTATGCAGGGTATCCAATAACCCCCCAGAATGAGATACCTGAATATATGTCGTGGAGGATGCCTGAGTCAGGCGGTGTCTTTATACAGGCCGAGAGCGAGCTTGCTGCAATAAATATGGTCTATGGTGCATCTGCTGCAGGTATAAGGGCCATGACCTCATCAAGCAGCCCGGGGATAAGTCTGAAACAAGAGGCGATATCCTACCTTGCGGGAGCAGAACTCCCTGCCGTCATCGTTAACATTCAAAGGGGCGGACCCGGCCTTGGTAACATATCGGGCAGTCAGGCAGATTATTTCCAGGCTGTCAAGGGCGGAGGGCACGGGGATTATAAGCTACTCGTATACGCGCCTTATAACCTCCAGGAATTATGGGACCTCACGATGCTCGCCTTCGATAAGACAGACGAATATAGAAATCCTGTAATGATACTCGGAGATGGCGTTATTGCTGAGATGACGGAACCTTTTTATACAACGTCATATGTAAGACCAGATCTTCCTGAAAAAGATTGGGTGCTTGATGGATGTAAGGGTAGGGAACCACGTGTAATAAAATCCCTTTATATGGGAGAAGGTGAACTCGAGATGAGAAACAATCTGCTCCAGAAAAAGTATAAGATGATGATGGATAAAGAAGTGATGTTTGAGAGCTATTTTACAGAGGATTCCGAGATTATAATAGTTGCTTTTGGAATTGCTGCAAGAATTGCCCTATCTTCTATAGTAAGGCTCAAGCGCGAAGGATACAGGGTTGGTCTATTCAGGCCGATTACACTCTTTCCATTTCCTGAGAAAGAACTCTTTATGCTTGCCGAAGAAAATAAGCGGTTTATTACAATAGAGATGAACGCCGGCCAGATGGTAGAGGATGTGAGGCTGGCGGTTAACGGTAGATCCGAAGTACTGTTTTATGGCAGACCCGGTGGTGTTATTATGACGCCTGAAGAAATCCAAGAAAAGATATTGCATTTATTAAATCACCAGCCTCATTTAGCAAGAACCTGACTTTACCCCGTTAGAAAATGATTTTCTAACGGGGGTGATGAAATTTCAATTCCTTATAGAAAGAGCGCATCCTTTCTAACGGGGTTTACTTTTATTCTAAAATTATGTTAAATTACTATTGAAGTTTCAGAAGTTTTTGTAACTGATATGGCCACAAAGACTTTTAGGCTTTGTGGCCTTTTTTATTGGCCAAGTTCATTCTGAGATTTTAATCTATATCTAAGGAGGTTAAAAAGATGGCTAACGGAACAGTAAAGTGGTTCAACGAGTCCAAGGGTTTTGGCTTTATCACACGCGAAGACGGCAGTGATGTTTTTGTGCACTATTCTTCCATCTCAGGCAACGGATTCAAGTCTCTTGCCGAGGGTGATGAAGTTAGCTTTGATACTGAAAATGGCCCAAAAGGTCTCAAGGCAATTAATGTAATGAAAATTTAATTGACGATAAAAGTCCCCCTGTTGAACAGGGGGACTTTTCAGTTGAAAGGAGAAAATGGCACATAAACAAAATTATATTGAAAGGATGGAACTGAACAAACAACTCAGACTTGCATCTGGCTTGGTTTCTGAGCGCTTTCCTGATGTTTCAGACATCGTGATTTACATGACATACTATCATAAAGGAGTAAATCCTATTCTCATGGTGCGCACTGTTAATTTCTTTCCCTCTGGCTATGCTTATTTTAATATGGACTGCATGATAAAGGACTGTGTTGACGGTGGCTTTGATTTAACTTCGATAGTTACTGATATGATTAAACACCATAAAAAGGTGGGAAAGGGAAAACTCGTTTGTAACGGGAAAAATGATGCCCTCGCATCTGATCATGCAAGCATTGCCTATGAAATTAAGATACAGTACAACAACCAGTCTCAATAACTTAGCTGATTTTATCAAACTCCTTCTTGAAGTATTCCATTGTAAGGTCGTCATGGACACAGAATTCAATTAATTCAAGGCTGCTTTTGGGATTTTTCTTAATATAATTCAGTGACTCGTTAACGAGTATCGCTGCGCATCTGTCCTTTGGAAATCCAAAGATACCTGAGCTTATAGCAGGTATAGAGATGCTCTTTAAACCTTTTTCTGTTGCAAGTAAAAGGCTGTTCAGGACGGCATTTTTTAGTTTATTATCTTCATCTCCTTCTCCCATCCTCGGACCGACTGCATGGATGACGAATTTTGCAGATAGCTTGCCAGCACCTGTAATAGCAGCACTGCCGACAGGGACAAAACCGATCTTGTCGCTTTCTTCTTGTATTATCTGACCTCCTTTTCTTACGATAGCACCTGCTACCCCACCGCCGTGTTGAAGGTAAGAATTGGCTGCATTTACGATTGCATCCACATCTCTCTCTGTTAAATCGCCTTGAACGAGACGAAGGGTCTTGCCCCCGATTTTATGTTCTGAAATAATCTTCATTTCACCCTCCTTCTACAGATTAGCACAGATTTTAAACCACAGGTATTCTGCGATCATCTGTGTATCACTCTTTTAGAATAAACATATTGCAAGTCAATGAAGAAATTAAACTGTTATGATAAAATATAATAAATGATTGGAGGGTATAAATACCAGCACTTTACGGAAATCTGACAGGACTCAAAACCAGCTATCTTAACTCAATTGGGAGGATTTACCGCAGGAAGGTCAATCGCGAATTAATTAGCGTTGAACTCGCAAGATACCTTACAGAACTTTCTTATGAGATAAGCCGCCAGATCGGTATACTTATTGACAGAGACGGTACTATTACTCATGTGATTATTGGCGATGCAAAGGGGATATTTATCCCGGAACTTGAAGATTATCCATTAGGCAAGAAGGCTTTAAGAGGCCTCAGACTTGTCCATACTCACCTTAATGAAGAATCTCTTACCCAGGATGACCTTACAGATCTTGCGCTCCTCAGACTCGACCTCATTGCTTCAATAGGGGTAAAGAGAGGACTTCCAGGCAATATATATGTGGCCTACCTGATGCCAGAGGGTTCGGAAAAATCATTTGAGATCATTCATTCTCAGAATTTCTATAATTTCGAACTTGATTTCTTGCCTTTTATAAAGTCCCTTGAAGAGGAGATGGAAAGGCACAGGGTCTTCAGTCCCGACGATAGAAGGGAAAAGGCGATACTGGTGAGTGTCTCGACAAGACCAAGATATGAACAGGAAGACTCTATTGAAGAGCTGAAGGAACTTGCGCAATCGAGTGATGTCCTTGTCCTCGATACCATTATACAGAGGCCGAAGGAGATAAACCCAAGATATCTGATGGGCGAGGGCAAAATTAAAGAGTTGATTATAAATGCCCTTAATAAAGGGGCAACACTCCTGATATTTGACCAGGAACTTAATCCATCTCAGGTGAAGGCAATAGGGGAGCTCTCAGAGCTTAAAGTAATTGACCGTTCTCAACTTATACTGGATATTTTTGCGAGACGTGCTCACAGCAGAGACGGAAAGGTTCAGGTTGAACTTGCACAGCTAAAATACAGACTTCCGAGATTAACTGGTAAGGGCACGGCGATGTCCCGGCTGATGGGGGGCATTGGTGGTAGGGGCCCTGGTGAAATGAAACTTGAGATTGACAGGAGGCGTGTTAGAGACAGGATAATACTCCTCGAAAGAGAACTTAAATCTTTGAGTAAAGCAAGAAAACAGAGGAAGCAGAGGAGGGTTGAAAAGGGAATACCTATAATCTCGATTATCGGATATACAAACGCCGGTAAGTCCATGCTATTGAATTCTCTCACAAAAAGCTCTGTCCTTGTTGAGGAAAGAATGTTTGCAACACTCGACACTGCGAGCAGGCGGCTACGTTTTCCGCGAGAAAGAGAGGTTATCATTACGGATACGGTTGGGTTTATAAGAGACCTTCCAAAGGATTTAATGGCAGCATTCAAGGCAACGCTTGAAGAACTAGAAGATTCAGACTTATTACTGCACCTTGTTGATGCATCAAGCCCGCGATTTGAACAGCATATAGAGTCTGTTGAGAATGTACTCAAGGAGCTTTATCTATCCGAAAAACCCCGACTACTTGTCTTTAATAAAATAGACAGATTGAATAAAGAAGAGGTGCAAAACCTTGCACTTCGTTACAATGCTGTTGCAATCTCTGCACTTGATTCATCAACATTTGGGCCACTTCTTCAGGTGATAGAAGAACATATCTGGAATAGGAAATTTATAGAAGTAATCCCCCTTAATCCCCCTTTAGTAAAGGGGGAATTAGGGGGATTTGTTTAAATATGGAATTTGTACCTAAATGGATTGCCTGGGAGATTACAAGGAAATGTAATCTTAAGTGTATACACTGTCGTTCTTCATCTGAGATGGAAGTAAAAGGGCACCCTGATTTCTCTACGGAAGAGGCTTTCAGAATAATTGATGACATTATCAGTTATGCAAAACCAGTTATAGTCCTTTCAGGTGGTGAACCTCTCATTAGGAGAGACGTTTTCGAGATTGCTAAATATGGTACAGATAAAGGCCTGAGAATGTGCCTTGCGACAAATGGCACACTTGTAACCGATGATGTCTGCGATAAGATAAAAGCCTCAGGAATTAAAATTGTTTCTCTCAGTCTTGATGGTGCAACAGAGTACGTACACGACGACTTCAGGAGTCAGAAGGGTGCATTTGCAGGGACAATAAATGCAGCAAGACTCTTTAAGAAACATGGTATAGAATTTATCATAAATTCATCCTTCACAAAAAGAAATCAGGAAGAGATTCCAAAGGTGTATAAACTTGCAAAGGAAATCGGTGCAACTGCATGGTATATGTTCATGATAGTACCTACAGGCAGGGGCGAAGAAATAATGAATGAGCTTATTTCAAAGGAGGATTATGAAGAGATCCTTGATTGGCATTACCGGATGGAGAAGGATGAAAAGGATATGCTCGTAAGACCCACATGCGCACCGCATTATTACAGGGTAGTCCTGCAGAAGTCAAAAGAAGAAAAGACTAAATTCGAAAGGAGGACATTGAAATTTTCTACAGGTGGTGCAAAGGGCTGTATCGCTGGACAGCTTATTGCACTTATTGATGTAGATGGGAATGTGCTTCCATGCAGTTACTTTCCAAAACCGGCAGGAAATATAAAAGAGGAATCCTTTAAAGAGATTTGGGAAGGTTCAGATCTTTTTAAAGAACTTCGCGATTTCAAGAAATACAAAGGTAAGTGCGGTTCCTGCGAATACTTAAGTGTGTGCGGTGGTTGCAGGGCAAGGGCATACTCGGTCTACGGGGATTATCTTGAAGAGGAGCCCTTTTGCGGATATAAACCACGCAGATTAACGCAGATAAAAAAACACAGATGACCACTGATATCTGCGGTCATCTGTGATATGTCTGTGATCATCTGTGTAAACGGAGGGTTACATGAACGATACTTTTCTGAAGGCATGTCGTGGAGAAAAGGTTGAATACACACCTGTATGGCTTATGCGTCAGGCGGGGAGATACCTTCCTCAATATCAAGCAGTACGGGCCAATGTAGATTTTCTCACTCTCTGTAAAACCCCTGAACTTGCTGCAGAGGTTACGCTTCAGCCTGTTGAAATCCTCGGGGTTGATGCAGCCATATTATTTTCTGACATTCTCATGCCTGTTGAACCAATGGGTATACGTCTCGAATTTTCTAATAAAGAGGGACCTATCCTCAGTGAACCGATAAGAAACAGATCTGCTGTTGAGAGGCTGATTATTCCTGACACAGAGGAAGATATGCCTTTTATTATCGAAACAATAAAAATTTTAAGAAAAAAACTTGAGAACAAAGTACCACTAATAGGGTTTTCAGGCGCCCCATTTACACTTGCTACATATATAATTGAGGGTGGAACCTCTAAGAATTTTATTCATACAAAAAAGATGATGTTTCAGCACAATGGGGTATTCAGTTATCTCATGGATAAACTGACTGTAACTGTCATATCATATCTATCTTCCCAGATAAAGGCCGGTGCCCAGGCGGTCCAGATTTTTGATACATGGGCAGGCATGCTTACGCCAGGAGACTACAAAGAGTTTGCATTGCCGTATGTTAAACTGGTTGTGGATGCACTAAAGATATCCCCCCCTCGCCCCCCTTTAGTAAAGGGGGGAGGGGGGGATTTTCAGGTGAATCAAAAGATCCCGATAATATATTTTGTAAATGATTGTGCGGGTATTCTTAAAGAGATCAGGAAATCAGGCGCTGATGTTATCGGGATTGATTGGAGGATTGACATAGGTGATGCAATAAAAAAGCTCGGTAAAAAAGTGGTTGTTCAGGGAAACCTTGACCCATGCGCACTTTTTCTTCCGAGGGAAAAGATTGAAGAAAGGGTTAAGGACATCCTGTGGAAAGGGGAGGCTGCAAAAGGTCACATCTTCAACTTAGGCCATGGTATTTTGCCGGAGACACCTGTCGAGAATGCTATAGCAATGGTTGAGGCAGTGCATAAATACGGAAAGAAGAACGCAGATTAACACTGATAAAAACTTCAGATGAACACTAATAAATAACACAGATTATCACAGATAAGAAACACCTGCGATTATCTGCAATAAATCTGTTCTAATCTGTGTTAGGTCTAATGAAAGAGGAACGTAAGACAAAGAAGCAGCTCATAAAAGAACTGCTCGAATTACGCCAGCAAATCACTAAACTGGAAAATCAGAGACAAGACACAAGCGCGCTAAGGATTCTACGAGGGCATTTATCGCGCTACAACCAGCCCGGCAGAGCTTTGGGTCTCGATGAGAACCGCCCCCCTGCTCGACAAATACGGCCAAGTTGTTGGCGGTATAGAGATTATTGAAGACATCACCGAACGCAAAAAGGCAGAGGAAACACTTAAGGAAAGAGAGAAGGAATTGGAGATCAAGGCTCATAGTCTTGAGGAAGTAAATATCGCGTTGAAAGTCTTGCTGAAAAGAAGGGACGAAGACAAAACAGAGTTGGAAGATAAAGTACTACTAAACATAAAAGAACTAATTGCTCCCTATTTAGAAAAATTAAAAATGAGCGGATTGGATGAAAAACAAAAGACCTATGTGAGTATCCTGGAATCAAATCTAAACCAGGTCATTTCACCATTTGCACACAGGTTGTCCTCTAAGTTTTTGAATTTTACCCCTACCGAGATTCAGGTAGCAAATCTTCTGAGGCAAGGCAAAACAAGCAAAGAAATCAGTGAATTGTTAAATTCCTCTCCAAGAAATATCGCCTTTCACAGAGATAATATCAGAAAGAAACTTGGATTAAAGAATAAGAAAACAAACCTAAAATCCTACCTATTATCACTACAATAACAGTTTTGTACTGGCAATTATCTGATTATATTCTGCTATTTTATTAATTCCTTTTTCATGATATAAATAAACTGAGCATTAGGTACGGGTGACGCTGCCTATGATTTCATTGAAAAGCCCTTTGAGTCCGGCGAAATACTGAACACCATCGCTCACTGTTTGACCCAACTAAGCTTAAGAAAAGATAGGAACTGATGGAAAGCGAAAAGAAATTCCGTCAACTTTTTGAAACTCTACATGAAGACATCTGGGTCATTGATAAAGATGCTTATACTACCTTAGTGCAAAGTGGTATATGAAGAAATAAAGAATTTAAGACCTGATATTAAGACACTTTTTACAAGCGGTTATGCTATGGATATCATCCAGAAAATAGGGATACTTGATGAAGGATTAAACTTTGTCTTAAAACCCCTTTCACCAAAAGAGCTTTTAAGAAAGGTAAGAGAGGTGCTGGATAAATGAATCAGGAAGATAAGTCTACACTCCTATTGCCAGAGACCCCGGTCGAGAACGCTATAGCAATGGTTGAGGCAGTGCATAAATACGGGAAGAAGGAATAGCCTTATCTCACCAAGAATTTCTTATTATTTTAACTTGATAATCCCTGTAGCTGCTGTAGAGTTACTTTATTTCTGTCATTCCGCACTTGATGCGGAATCCAGTCCTTTTTTCTCTGGCTTCCTGCTTCCACGGGAATCCACATAAGCCAATGGCTCACAAGGGAACGTGAAAATAGCCGAGGCATCCTGCCTCGGTTGTCAGGCTTTGCACAAGCAGGTATTAAACTGAAGGGGGAATGAACTGAGCACAAACTCAGGAATTTCGAAGCTAAAAATCATGGAATCCCCGATTGTCTTCCTTTTTAATATAGCTTAATTTTATTAGAGGGAGATGAACATTTTTCTATCGCTGACTTGAAAGTCAGCAGATAGTTGCAATAGGGAAATGGAAGATAAAAGGGCTGAAAGAGACAGAAGGGATCCCGATAGACAGGTACCACGGACGCTTTTTGAACGAAGAAGCGGTACAGATAGAAGGCTCGGTCAAAATCTGGAGATTTTATTTGTAGATGGTGACAGGGAACAACTCTCTATTGTGAAAGAATACCTGTCTCCTTTGGGTTACAAAATAACGGTAACAGATGATGGCTTAAATGCATTGGAATTGATTAAAGAGAAAATTTTTGGAATAGTCTTTGCAAACTTGGACACACCCACATTGAGTGGACTTGAACTCGTTTCCGCCATAAAAGAGTTTAATTCAGAAATAGAGGTAATAATTACTGCCTCTCAGGGAGATATGGAATCCGCCATACAGGCCCTTAGACTCAGGAGTTATGATTATATCCTGAAACCCCTGGAGTTAGATCAGGTAAAGAGATTGACAGATAGAATCATAGAGAAGAAAACCTTATTAATGGAGAATATATCCCTAAAGAGGAGAATAAAAGAACGGTATCGATATAGTGACATTATCGGGATTAGTTCCCGGATGCAAGAAATCTATGAGATAATACAAAGGGTCAGTCAAAATGATTCTACCATATTGATACAAGGTGAGAGTGGGACAGGAAAAGAACTATTGGCTAAGACCATCCATGAAAAAAGTAATCGAAGAAATAAGCCTTTCGTTCCGGTATATTGTGGAGCCATCGTGGAAACTCTTCTGGAGAGTGAGCTTTTCGGCCACCGCAAGGGTGCATTCAGTGGGGCAATCAGGGATAACATCGGCCTGTTCAGGGCGGCAAATGGTGGCACCATCTTCTTAGATGAGATAGCAGAGATCTCCCACCCGGTGCAGGTTAAACTCCTGCGTACCTTGCAGGAAAGGAAAGTAAGGCCGGTAGGTGATACTAAAGAGATAGAGATAGAGATAGATGTAGGGGTAATAGCTGCTACCAACAGGGATATAGAGGATGCTATAAAAAGCGGGGACCTAAGAGAGGATCTATTTTATCGCTTAAACGTTATCTCCATCGTTATTCCACCCCTTCGGGAAAGAAAGGAAGATATCCCCTTTCTTGTGAACTACTTTGTGGATGTATTTAACACCAAAAGTAAAAGAACAGTTAAAGGTGTATCACCTGAGGCCATGGAATCTTTGTTGAGTTACCATTGGCCAGGAAATGTAAGAGAATTACAGAGTGTGATTGAAAGAGCTTTTAGCCTGGGAGTGAGTGAGACTATTGGCATTGCCGATCTTCCTTCAGAGGTAAAAAGGCACGAGTATGCAAGATATCTAACAGGCTCCGAAGATATTCCTACCTTGATGGAGTGTGAAATAACTCTGATCCGAAGGGCCTTAGAGAGAACAAATGGCAAGAAGGTACAAGCTGCTAAACTTTTGGGAATAGATAAGGCTACCCTTTATAGAAAAATAAAAAAATACAGACTGTTAGCTGCAAAATCAGAAGACCTTTCTAATTAGAATCTGTCCATAAACTATTAAATCCCCCTCACCCTTGCCCTTTCCCTCCAAGGGAGAGGGGATAACACACCCCTGCACCCTTCTCAAGAGGGGATTTACTAAGGTTCTTATAATTGAATAGACATTATTCAGAGAAAATCTCCCCTCACCCCTCTTTGCCAAAGAGGGGCATTATTCCTCCCTTTGGAAAAGGGAGGTTAGGAGGGATTTCTTAGACCAATGTCCAGATTATTTTGAGACCGTTAATAATTATATCCCCTCCCTTGAGGGGAGGGGTAAGGGGAGGGTGAATAATCAGCATTTATGGACAGCCACTAATTAGTAGCATAATGCAACTAATTTGCAATATACACCGATTTACGGTTTGTTCTTAATTATTAATGCCTTGCACAGAAATTATTTCATAATAATGTTGCATATTGCGAAAAATATCTTCTCCAGATAGCCATTCTTATTTAATCACTGATTCAATTTTTATCTTAAAAATCAAGGACTTTGTTGAAAATGCCAGGAGATGGCATATTTCCTGCTCTAAGAGAGAAGACATGAAATTCAATATTCTTTTAGCTGGTCAGGACAAGACAATATTGAATTTACTTAAACAGAGACTCAGCAATAAAGGATTTGAAGTCTTTAATGTGACATCTGCTAAGGGTGCTCTGAAGATAGCCAAGAAATTGAATATTCACATTGCAGTTATCGATATGACACTATCTGATACCCAGGGGATTGAACTCATTCCCAGGTTAAAAGAGCTTCATCCTAACATCCGGGTCATCTTTACTACTTCAGAACATTCGACTGAAATAGAAACCAGTGCAAGGAAAGAGGGAATTATTTTATATATGCCAAAACCATTGGATCTAAGGTTAATAGAGAAGGCAATATCAAAGGGTTTAAGAGGATAAAAAGTTCACAATGCCTAACTGTCTTAAAACTATGAGGTAATATCATTTGAATAACTTAAATCAACTTATTGTTTTTACCCTTGATGAGCAGCGATATGCATTGTATCTCCATGCTGTTGAAAGAGTAATACGTTCAATAGAAATTACATCTTTGCCGAAAGCGCCTGATATTGTTCTTGGAGTTATTAACGTTCAAGGACGTGTTATCCCGGTTGTAAATATCCGGAAGCGTTTCCGTTTGCCGGAGAAAGAAATAAGTCTTAGCGATCAAATGATTATTTCAAGAACAGCAAACAGATCTGTTGCGCTTCCGGTAGACAATGTCATCGATGTTATTGAATATCCTGAAGAAAAGGTAGTTCCTTCTGAAGAAATCCTGCCTGATATAGAATACGTTAAAGGAGTAATAAAACTCAAAGACGGCTTGATTCTAATTCATGACGCCGTATTCAATCGCTATAATTATTAATAAACTATTTCCTGACTTGAAGGATTGGAATATTACTATTCTTGCAACAGACTTTAACTCATGTTCTCTTCAAAAGGCTTTTAAAGGCATTTACAGTGAATGGTCATTCCGTGATAAACCTGCCGAGTATGCAGAATATAAAGAAAGGTATTTTAAAAAAACTAAAGAAGATCAATACGCAATTTTATCTCATAACAGCGATTTATGATTGATGATTTACGATTTATGATTGATGACTGTTGATTGATGATTGTTGATTGTTCCAATAAGTCCCCTTAATAAAGGGGGATTAAAGGGGGTTGTTATTAGAATCTATTACAACCAAAAGCTAAAAAACCTTTCAAGAGAACTTAGGAAGAAAAGTACTCTATCAGAAGTATTGCTGTGGGATGAATTGAAAGCACGAAAGATAAGAGGCTATCAATTTATAAGGTAAAAGCCTATTGGTGAATATATTGTTGATTTTTATTGCAATAAATTAAAACTTGTAATTGAAATTGATGGTGAAAGTCATGAAGGTAGATTCCGGCAAGATATCGTAAAACAAAAGTTTATGGAATCTATAGGTTTGACGGTAATCAGATTTAATGATGCAGATGTGAAAAGAGATATTGCTAATGTCCTGATGGCGATAAAAGGTTGGATTGATGCCATGGATAAACAACCCCCTACACCCCCTTTACTAAGGGGGAATGAATTGATTGAAATGAGGAAAGATAAATGATAAACGACAATCGACAATCAAAAATTGACTGGGCTGATATCCGCAGCAGGATTGAGGCTGCCCGGTTATCTCTTGAGCAGGGATGGATTCCAACGGTGGAATAAGGCAGGGAATACCATTTTAGGGTATACTGATGAAGAAATTTCTACAATGAGGCCGATCGATTTCTTCTCAGAAGCGGATATCCCAAGAGTGACGGAGGCCATCGGAAAGGTATTACGAGAAGGGAATGCGAGTGTGGAAGCAGAATTTGTTACAAAGGATAAAAGGAAAATTCCCTATGAGATATACGGTTCATTACTCAAAGATTCTTCCGGTCAATGCATAGGTATATGCGGTGTTGGAAGAGATATCACCGAGCGCAAACAGGCTGAAAAGGCGCTACATGAGAGTGAGTCATTTATCAGGGCAGTCCTAGATAATCTTCCCGTAGGTATTGCGGTAAACTCTGTTGATCCTACTGTGAAATTTGAGTATATGAACAACAACTTTCCAAAATATTACCGGACAACAAGAGAGAAACTTGCCGATCCTGATGCTTTTTGGAACGCCGTCTATGAGGACCCGAAATTTAGGGAAGAAATTAAGAAGAGGGTATTAGACGATTGCGCCAGCGGCGACCCGGAGCGTATGTATTGGGTAGATGTGCCGATCTCCCGAAAGGGAGAACATACAACTTTCATTTCCGCGAGGAATATCCCGGTTCCCAATAAAAAGTTGATGATATCAATAGTTTGGGACGTTACCGAACGTAAGAAAGCAGAAGAGGAATTGAGAAGACACCGTGATCATCTTGAAGAATTAGTCAGAGATCGGACTTCCGAACTTGAGAATGCAAATCTTGAACTTCAGGTTCTGAACAAAGAGATTGAACTCAGGAGACAGGAAGCAGAGACATCAAAACTTCAGGCTCTTGCTGCAAGCAGGGCAAAATCAGATTTTCTTGCCAATATGTCCCACGAGTTGAGGACACCTCTGAATTCAATAATAGGATTTTCAGAGATACTTCAGGATGAACTGTATGGAAAACTTAACGAGAAACAGAAGGAATACGCCAATGACATTGAGGGAAGCGGCAGGCACTTATTGAATCTCATAAACGATATTCTGGATCTTTCAAAAGTGGAATCAGGCAAAATGGAACTTGAATTGACAAAATTTCCTTTAACAAATGTCCTTGTTATATCTCTGACAATGTTGAAAGAGAAGGCAATGAAACACAGCATTAAATTAAGTCTTGATATCGAACAAGATGCGGACATAGAGATTGAGGCTGACGAACGAAAGCTCAAGCAGATAATGTTTAATCTCCTGAGCAATGCGGTGAAGTTTACGCCGGACGGCGGTTCAGTTTACGTAACTGCACGTAAACTGATCCAGGAAGTTGAGAAGTTAGGAAATTATGAAGTTAAGAAAAGTCACGATGCGCAACTTCTTAACTTCTTAACTTCACAACCTCATGACAGAAATTTCATAGAAATTTCTATAGAGGACACGGGCATCGGCATAAAATCTGAAGATATGGACAAGCTGTTCAAGGAATTCTCACAACTTGAGTCCCCATATACCAAGAATCATGAGGGGACAGGCCTTGGCCTTGCATTAACAAAAAGACTCATTGAACTGCATGGCGGGAAGATATGGGTTGAGAGCGAATTTGGGAAAGGCTCAAAATTTACGTTTGTAATACCAATGAAACAATCAACAAAAAATTAAGAAGATAAGAAAATCAGAAGATCAGAAACGGGTAAAATAAAAAGATAGAAGATGAGAAGTTAAGATGAAAAAAAGACATTAACAGAGTAGAGATACGAAAATGGAAATATTATCAAGGATATATTGTAACAACATCAAAACCTGCAGTGACAAAGTGGCGGTCAAATGCTGCGACTCTAATATTTGCCTGAAAGTTTTTAAGAAAACATATGGATGTGCAATCAGTAAAACTCCAGAGCTGGTCATGATAATGAATAAACATTTCATATGCTTTATTGAAGACTTCGGAATTTATAGAAAGAATTTTTATGGAAGGAGATTCGTAAAGCTTTTTTGCAATATCAATTGCAAGGCTTTTCCCACCTTGCTTCATAATTGTTGTTACGGTTTCATCGAAAATATAGTCGGTAATGATAAATGCGACGGGATTTCTTTGATCAATATACTTTTGAATGAAAGCCCTTGCTTCTTTGTGCTTGTCGTCTCTTTTGTTGTGGAAAGCAACAAGAAAGGAAGTATCGGCAAAAATTATTTCCGGCATTCAATACCGTACAATAATTTATCTATGAATTCATTATTTGTAGCGCCGATATCTATGGGAATGGATGAAAAAAAAGGATCGTTATTCTGTATCGGCAAGGGTTTTATTTTCTCGTTTAGAACAGATAATACATTATCTTTTTTTTCTATGGATAGTGCTTTCATAATATAAATGTTAATAGACAGATTGACAGAATGTCAAGATAAAAGCAAGTTGGAAATAAAAGAAAGAAGCTTTGCCAAAGAGGGGCATTATTCCTCCCTTTGGAAAAGGGAGGTTAGGAGGGATTTCTTAAATTGATGTACACATTATTTTGAGACTATTAATACTACAGCGGATTTTCCTATAGACAAATAAAATGGCATCATGTATCATAGCATTTGAAAGGCGCGTGAAGGAGCGCAAAGTCTCGTTGCCGATCGTTGAACATGACTTTCGGCGACTCAAT
>JBFLZS010000029.1:0-38079 GCA_040756135.1 Nitrospirota bacterium | reverse complement strand
TGAAGGCGTTTATGATGGAAACATTACTTACAAAGAGATAAAAACACATGGTGATTTTGGAATTGGCACATTTCACGGACTTGATGGCGAGATGATCGGATTTAATGGCGAGTTTTATCAGATTAAGGAAGATGGAGTAGCCTATCCTGTCGAAGATTTGATGAAAACACCTTTTGCTATTGTAACCTTCTTTGAACCTGATGAAACAATTGTAATAGATAACCCCCTTGACTTCGAGCAGCTCTCAGAATATATAGATAATCAAATACCAACAAAAAATATCTTTTACGCAATGAGAATTGATGGAGATTTTTCGTATATGAAGGTAAGAAGCGTTCCCAAGCAGCAGAAACCATATCCTCCTATCTCTGAAGTAATTAAAAACCAGCCGGTATTTGAGTTCAACAATGTGAAAGGAACAATTGTCGGCTTCCGTTTTCCTGAATACATGAAAGGAGTTAATGTACCAGGTTACCATTTCCATTTTATTACAGAGGACAGAAAAGCAGGCGGGCATATTCTCGAAATGCAAATAAAGGAAGCAAAGGCCGATATCGACTACACAAGCGAATTTTATATGGTATTACCAGAAAATGACGAGTTTTACAAAGCGGACTTATCGAAAGAAAAACAGAAATTACTGGAAAATGTAGAAAGCAATCCATAGTCTGGGAAGCTTTATGAGAGGATAAAAATTGAGATCGGTCAAAAAAATCTCTGGCAATATCGTAGATGTGCTGAATAACAGAATTTACCCAGGCACACTGGAAATATCAAATAGCAGAATCATAAATATTCAGAAAGCCCGGAGCAATTATTCTACCTTAGTATAAAGGCGGTCTGTCTGTTATTTATGACGGTGTCAAAAAGATTCTTCCTTTGCCTGTAGCTGGTATAATGAGCTGTGAAAGTTGTCATAAAGTTGCAAGGCGGTATTCGGAATTAGATAAACTTGTTAAAAAGTTTGGTTCAAACTTAAAATCACCTTTTATGACTTTATCATTTATGGCCCTTTTGGTTATCCCCAGAATTAAGTTAAGTGATAAAGGGCTGTTTGACGGATAAAGGTTTGAGTTCATAAGTCTTTTTTCGGAATAGATATTATGTTTGCCTTCCTTGAATTTAATAGATGAGGTTAGTTACCATTATTTTTATGAATGTGTGGATTCTTCTGATTATATGTAGCACCTTATTTTTTACATCACCAGTTGCTGCTGAGGTTTATTCTTTTGGCGAAGACAATACAGTAATCGGGATAACTAAAACTTATAATATCAAAGATGATGAATCCTTGATTGAGATAGCAAGGAAGTTTGACATAGGTTATAACGAAATTACTAATGCAAATCCAGCTCTTGATCCTTTCGTCCCTGGAGCCGGTACATCTATTAAGATACCCACCTCATGGGTTTTACCGGATGTAGCATCGCATGAGGGCATTGTTATAAATCTCTCTGAAATGAGGCTTTATTATTTTTTTACAAAGATGGGTTCAACATTAGTAAAGACATTTCCTATCGGGATCGGCAGCGAAGGTACCGACACACCTGTAGGGAACTTCAGGGTGATAAAAAAAATAGAAAGACCGAGCTGGAGTGTACCTGAATCTATCAGGAAAAAAAATCCAAAACTGCCAAAGGTGGTGCCACCCGGTCCTAATAACCCTCTTGGCTCCCATGCATTACGGCTTTCATCCAGAAGTATTCTAATACATGGTACAAACAAGCCGTATGGCGTTGGAAGAAGAGTTAGTCACGGTTGCATAAGATTATATCCGGAAGACATACCAAAACTATTCTGGTTAGTGCCTAATGGCGTCAGGGTAGCTATTGTCCGACAGCCTGTAAAGGTGGGTGTCAAAAATAATAAAATTTATATTGAAGTGCATAAGGATAAATACTTAAAGATAAATTACTTCAATGAGGCGGCAAGATTACTAAGGAAGAAGAATCTGTCTGAATACATTAATAGAGAAAAATTTCTTTCTGCCCTCAGAGAAAAAAGTGGAATCCCCCTTGAGATCTCGAATTGAATAAATATAAGGGTCTGAAGAATTTAAATTCTTCAGACCCTTATAAAAGTGATTTAATACTATTTCTTTTGTTGTAATTCAAATGCCTTTTCGCACTTCTTCGCAGCATTTTCAGCCTTCCTTGCTGCATTCTCAGCCCTGTCCGCAGCGGCTTCTGCTCTTTTTACAGCATCTCCTGCCTTATCACAACACTCCCTTACAGTTTTCATCGCTTCCTCGGCCAGTTTCTTAGCTTCCCTTGCCTCTTTTTTAGCCACATCGATTTCGGCAACCTTCCCTTCAATCGCGTTAAGTCTGGACTCAATAGCTGAAACCCTTGCTTCGAGTTTGCTGATCCTGTCTATCAATGGATCAATCTGTTGTCTTACGTACTCCCTTGTGGCACATCCAGAGGACAGGAGCAATAATAATAAGAAATTGACTAACAAAACTATCCTTTTCATTTATACCTCCTTTCTTAATAAAATTATATAAATCTTAAAGCAAAATCTAATTATTGTCAAGTAAGGGATTGATATTATTACAAAAAAAATCATAATACGCACATTATCCAGCCCATCTATGTTAGTATTTTGCAATGTTAAAGATAAAGGTCAATGAAACGAACATAGATCTGATTTTGCAACATACTGTTGACATACTTAAAAATGGCGGTATTGTTGCATACCCTACTGAGACATTTTACGGTCTTGGTGCTAAGTTTGATCTAAAAGATTCACTAAAAAAACTCTATGATATTAAACAAAGGCCTCAAAAGAAGGCAATGCCACTGATTATAGGTGACAAAGGATTGCTTCCTATGGTTGTGGCGTCTGTGAATAGCATAGCGGTATTACTCATGAATAGTTTCTGGCCAGGCCCTCTTACCTTAATTTTTCCTGCAAGGGAAAATCTATCAGAGTACATAACAGCAGGCACTCATAAGGTGGCAGTCAGAATCCCCGGAGAATCATTCGCCCTCCAGCTCGCAAAAAATGCCAACTTCCCTATTACTGCAACAAGCGCTAATCCGTCAGGTATGACACCTGCACAGGATGCAGAGACTGTCATAAGTTACTTTGAAGATAAAATTGACCTTATCATAGATGTCGGTCCTACTGCTGGCAGAATGCCTTCAACGATTGTGGACGTAACAGGGGATAAAATAAAAGTACTCAGAGAAGGTGCGATTAAGAAAGAGCTATTGACTGTTATTTAGAGACCCTTTTCAGCCTACCACCTCTGGGAATTATTGCTATCCCTGATGGATCTATATGGCAACGAAAACGGTCCTTGTCAGGATCAAAACCAATCTCCTCGTTTTCATTTACTACATTTAATTTATCCACAATCACATTTCGAAGACTACAACCTTTTTTTAGTACCGCTTGATCCATAATTATGCAGTCTTCCACACTGACATCATTTTCGATCACAACACCGCTACGTATTATAGAATTGCGTATCTTTGCCTTATGAATAATTGTCCCTTCAGCGATTATGCAATTTCTTATGTCACCTCTCAGTATCTTCACAGCAGACCCCTCATAACTTGATGGGTGGATAGGCCATAATTTATTTTCAAGTTCAAATATGGGAGAGTCACCCAGCATATCCATATGCGCTTCAAAAAAGGCAGATATCGTGCCCGCATCTCTCCAGTATCCTTTTTCTTCATAATCCATGGCTCCAGGGATGATATTTGTTTCAAAGTTATAGGCAAATACCTTCCTTGTACCAACAAGATCAGGAATAACATGCGCACCAAAATCATGTTGTTTTTTCCTTTGTGCCTTTGATAGTGCATTCAACAACACATCCCTGTTAAATATATAATTCCCCATCGAGACATATGCACGACTGGGGTCATCTGGTATCGGAATCGGATTTTTGGGTTTTTCCTGAAAGCCTGTAATTCTTTTTTCGCTGTCAGTCCGAATAACACCAAAAGCTGATGCCTGTTCAATGGGAACAGGTCGTGCTGCAACGGTAACGAAGGCATCTTTTTCGAGATGAGAATCTATCATCTGACGGACATCCATTCTGTAGATATGGTCTGCTCCGAAGACTAAAACAAGTCCTGGATTATGCTGGCGGATGAGATCAATATTCTGGAAGACTGCATCCGCTGTGCCCTGAAACCACTCAGGTCCCAATCGCATCTGTGGTGGCACTACAGTCACAAAGTGATCTTTAATGAAGGCAGACAAAACCCAGTTCTTTCTTATATGTTCAATAAGAGATTGTGATTTGTATTGCACAAGAAGATAAATAGAATAGATGCGGGAGTTAACCATGTTGCTCAATACAAAATCCACTATCCTGTATCTTCCGCCAAAGGGTACAGAAGGCTTTGAACGAAATACAGTAAGGGGAAAAAGTCTTTCACCTTTTCCCCCAGCTAAAATAAGAGCAAGGACATTTGGATGTGGCATATAAACCTCCTAAATAGTGTCTGTGCATATATCCAGTTTCCCATAGAATAATATAGCAATCCTGTAGTGTGCAATATTATAGTAAACGACATAAGTAAATAGTCACCCTTCGACAAGCTCAGGGTGACTTGTCATGGTGAGCCTTCGGCGTGAGCTCAGTCGAACGCTTGTCGAACCATGACAACTTTTAAATGTCGTTTACTATAGATTGACTTTAGATGGATTTTCATTGTTAAAACAAATGGCATGATACGAGCCTATTATTTACCTCCTTCAGATCGGGTATAACCTTATCACATGGATCAAATCTTTTCGGGCATCTCGGATGAAATGGGCATCCAGGAGGAATTTCTATCGGGCTAGGGACTTCTCCCATATCTGTTATGAATCGGTGAAAGGGGGAAACGGTGACAGGGTGAACTGAACTTATCTCCGTTTCTCCACGTCTCCGTTTCTCCGTTTCATTCCCCATTGTAATCTTTGGTGCTGATGCAAGAAGTACTTCTGTATATGGGTGAAAAGGCTTCATAAATAAAACATCCGTCTTTGCGTATTCAACAATCTTCCCAAGGTACATGACCCCTATGTCATCACTGAAATAATGCACGACTTTGAGGTCATGGCTTATAAAAAGGAAGGAGAGCCTGTATTCTTTTTTTAGTTTTTGAAGGAGATTCAATATCTGGGCTTGTATCGAGACATCAAGGGCTGAAAGTGGCTCGTCTGCAACGATTATCTTCGGTGATACAGCAAGGGCCCTCGCTATACATATCCTCTGCCTCTGCCCGCCACTGAATTCATGAGGATACCGATTTAAGACATCAGGGCCAAGGCCCACCTTACTGAGCAGGTCAATCACTTTTTCCTTTATATTATGTTTCTCGACAACCTTATGAATCTTGAGCGGCTCAGAGATGGTATCCATTATACTTTTTCGCGGGTTCAGTGACGCAAAAGGATCCTGAAATATGATCTGTACTGATTTTCGGAATGCCTTTAAGGCATCACCAGTAAGTCCGAAAACATTCTGGCCATTAAATAAGACCTCTCCTGATGTAGGTGGTATCAGCCTCAATACAAGCCTTGCAACGGTTGATTTACCGCATCCACTTTCGCCAACAAGGGCAAAGACCCTGTCTTCATTGAGAGAGAAATCAATACCATCTACAGCCTTTACCAGTAAAGGTTCGGTTAAAAAAGCCTTCTTAACAGGGAAATATTTTTTAAGGGAAATTACCTTCAGGAGGGTCATGTTATTTCATTGGATCTGATGCATCTGACAAAATGTAGTGAGGAGTTAATAATCCCCCCTTCCCCCCCTTTACTAAAGGGGGGGAGGGGGGGATTTATTGGCCTGAGATCAGGTTCTTTTTCCATACATTCTGGAATCGTGAACCTGCACCTATCTGAGAACTTACAACCTTCCGGTAGTTTGTCCGGTTCTGGTACGAAACCTGGTATAGGTTTTAAAGGCGTGCCTTTCTCTTTAGGTAACGATTCTAATAGTCCTATTGTATATGGGTGTCTCGGATTATTGAATAACTCCTCCACATCCGCAAGCTCCATTAACCTGCCTCCATACATGATAGCAACTCTCCTTGCATTCTCAGCAATTATACCAAGATCATGTGTAATAAGAAGGACAGCCATCTTTATATCTTCTCTAAGCCTCTGGATAAGATCGAGTATCTGGGCCTGTATAGTTACATCAAGGGCTGTTGTAGGTTCATCTGCAATCAATAAGGATGGTTTGCAGGCTATCGCCATTGCAATCATGACCCTCTGCCTCATACCTCCTGACATCTGGTGCGGGTACTCCTTTATCCTGATTTCTGGAGACGGGATTTTGACCGCCCTCAAGAGTTCTACTGTATTAGCCATTGCCTCTCTCTTCGAGATGCCTATGTGGGTGGTAAGAACCTCTGCTACCTGATAACCAACTGTAAGCACAGGGTTCAATGATGTCATCGGCTCTTGAAATATCATCGAGAGTTCTTTCCCTCTCAATCTTCTCATAGATTCCTTATCAAGCTCTAAGAGGTTATTGCCTTTAAAAACGATCTTACCTTCCGCGAAAGCATTCTGAGGGAGGATGCCCATAATGGAAAGAGCGGTAAGGCTCTTTCCACATCCGCTCTCTCCAACAAGTCCGAAGACCTCAGCCTCATTGATCTCAAAATTGAGATCAGAGACAACCTTTATAGAACTGTTGGCCGGCCCGAAATAGACATTCAGGTTCCTTATCTTAAGAAGAGGCACAACTGCTCGTAACTCATTACTCATGACTATGCTTGAGGACTGTTTTTAATACGAAGTTATAATCTGCATATTTGTCTGCTTTTTTAATCAGAAGCCATTCCTTATCCTTGCCTGACATCCTTGCGAGGGCGAATGCGCCCTTGAGTTTTTTACCATGAAATATAATATCGAGTTTTCCTTTTTGAAGACCACCCCCTTCGATTTCGAATGTACCTTTGTCCCAGATTACTACAGCCCCAGCACCATACATCCCCTCTGGTATTATTCCCTCAAAAGGTGCATACCCGAGGGGATGATCTTCAACCATGATAGCAAGTCTTTTTTCTTTTGGGTTCATGGACGGGCCTTTTGGAACGGCCCATGATTTCAGTACGCTGTCTATTTCAAGCCTGAGATCAAAATGTAACCTCTTTGCATGATGCTCATGTATGACAAATATTGGCATTTATGTCTCTCACCAAAATTATATAACAGCATTGCAATAAATTAATACTTTTAAAGACTGTAGCTCTCTCAGTATTGCGAAAGGCTAAAAGATAATGCTATAAGTATTATGTGGGTGTACCAGCGCACATCATTATTGTTGATGACGAGGCTGACCTTGTTGAGCTTGTATCGTATAATCTCAGGAAAGAAGGCTTTGTTGTGGATTCAGCCTCAGATGGTGAGTCTGCCCTCTCGAAGTTGAGAAAAGATAAATACGACCTTTTGGTACTTGACCTCATGCTTCCTGGAATTCAGGGTATCGAACTCTGCAGAATATTAAGAAATGACCCGAAGACAGATAGTCTGCCTATCATTATGCTTACTGCAAAGGGAGAAGAAATTGACAGAATAGTAGGTCTTGAGATCGGAGCGGATGATTATGTAACAAAGCCGTTCAGTCCAAGAGAACTTGTAGCAAGGGTTAAAGCAGTCTTGAGGAGGTCTATAGAAAAACCTGTTACCGAAAAAATATTGAAGATAGGGGAACTCGAGATAGATAAAGAAAGATATAGTGTCTATTTAAAAGAAAAACTTGTCAAACTGAGTGCAACAGAGTATAAACTCCTCCTTTATCTCGCTGAAAGAAAAGGGAAGGTATTTAGCCGTGGACAACTTCTAAATGCGATATGGAGTGATGAGGCTTTTGTTGAACCAAGAACAGTTGATGTGCATATCAGAAGGTTAAGGTCTCATATTGAGGAAAACCCTACTAACCCCAGATATATCAAAACCATGCGCGGCATCGGCTATTTCTTCAATGGTAAGTAATGAAACGGGTTTTATTCAGGAGGATCTTACTTGCATATCTTATAATTGTGCCCCTGTTACTTATTTCACTTGAACTCTATCTCTCCAGAGTCATTAAGGACAGCTATATCTCAAAGCTCAGGGAAAGCCTTATTATACAGGCTCGTTTAATAGCCGAACAGATACCTTCATCGTTTATAGACGATCTTGATCAGTTCTGCAAAGGATTTAAAGAAAAGACAGGTGCAAGGGTGACAATCATTGACAGCTCAGGCCGTGTTTTAGGGGACTCTGACCAGACTTCAAAGAGAATGGAAAACCATTCGAACAGGCCGGAAATAAAAGATGCCGATGTCAGTGGTGTTGGCAGCTCTATCAGATTTAGTAAAACCATTCGGAGAAATTCATTCTATCTTGCAATAACAATCAATCAGGATTCTGATAAAAAATTCCTGAGACTCTCTGCGTCTCTTCATGACATCGAAACAGCAATAAATAAAATAAGGATTAAGATTATTTCTGCGTCGATTATAACCTTCCTCATAATCGTTGTGATAGGACTCTTTCAGACAGAAAGGATTACAAAATCTATTGAGGAGATCACAGCCTTTTCAAAAGATATAAGGGCTGGGAATTTCAAGAGGCGGCTGTTTATGAAGAAAAAAGGCGAACTCGGCGAACTTGCTAAGAATATTACTAATATGGCTCAGGAACTTAATAAAAGGCTTACACAGAGTGAAAAAGAAAAAAATAAGATAGAGGCTATCCTCAGGAATATGTCTGATGGGTTAATCCTGACGGACACTAAGGGCAGGATAATCTTAAGTAATTCTGCGATTATGAATCTTTTCGGCATTGAATCAAATATTGAAGAAGGCAGGACAGTTATGGAAACCCTTAGAAAGGCAGAACTGATAGAGGTCACAAGTAATGTGCTCGAAAGCAGAGAAGCCGTATCCCTTGAGCTTGAAGTAACTCACCCGAAAAATGTTTATTTAATGGTCACCGCAGCACCCTTTTTTATCAAGGAGAATATATCAGGGGTTGTTTTAACATTCCATGATATCACCAGACTCAAAAAACTTGAAGATATAAGAAAGGATTTTGTGGCAAATGTATCACATGAAATAAAAACCCCAATTACAGCGATTAAGGGTTTTGCCGAGACACTTCTTGAAGGCGCAATTAATGATAAAGAGAATGCTTATAAATTTCTTGAGACGATAAAGAACCATAGTGAACGTCTGAATACCCTTGTAAATGATCTTCTTACCCTATCGAGGATTGAGCTCGGTGATATAAAGATAGAAAAGACAAATGTTGACCTTAACGAGGTTGTAGATGCAGTTTTTGGGACATTAAAAGATAAGGCTCTGGTAAAAGGGCTTTATCTTAAAAAAGATATATCTCCTACAATTAACAAGATGAAGGCAGACAGAGATCGCTTGATTCAGATACTCCTCAATCTTGTGGATAATGGAATTAAGTTTACGGAAGAAGGGGGAGTAACAGTAAAAGTGCAAATCCCCCCTTATCCCCCCTTTACTAAAGGGGGGCGGGGGGGGATTAGTGACTCATCACCCGGAGATTTCGTAGAAATTTCCGTAGAGGATACTGGTACAGGTATTCCTAAAAAACACCTTGCCCGTCTCGGTGAGCGATTTTACAGGGTTGATAGAGCACGCTCAAGAGAGCTTGGTGGTACAGGTCTCGGCCTTGCAATCGTCAAACATCTCGTGAAGGCTCACGGCTGGGAGATGAGGATAGAAAGTACCGAAGGTCACGGGACAATAGTCCATCTTCTTTGCCCTGTCAGCCAATTATATACATAAAATGGTCATACTTACTTTTACCAATATTTCATAAAGTTAACGATCAATTAACATCTTGACATAATATCTTTTCTTATGGATAAATTAATACAGTAAAGGGGAGTAGCTGAATCAGTGGCTATCACCAACACGGCTGAAAAGTCTGGTACCACTGGTTAGGTAAACTAACAAGCAAGACCTTTACCACGATAAAAGCAGCATTTCGTGGTGAAGGTTTTTTTATGAAGTAATGTCAAAAGTTTCATGGAAAAAGAGAGAAAATATGAAACCACAGAAAATGAATTTCACCACTTGTCAAAACCAACCACAAAGAACATAAGGAGGCAACAATGAAGTGTCCGGTGTGTAATGTTGAGTTAAAAATGTCAGACAGGCAGGGAATCGAGATTGACTATTGCCCTCAATGCAGGGGTGTATGGCTTGATAGGGGCGAGCTTGATAAGATTATTGAGAGGTCCACTTCCTATCAGCATGGCGATTACAGAGAGAGGCATGAACACAAGAGGGAGTATGAGGAGAAGCCAAAACATCATGGATATGAACATGATTATAAACACAAACACAAGAAGCACAAGATGAAATCATTTCTTGAAGAAATCTTCGATTAGCCTACAGGTTAAAGCCTGAACATGTTTAAAACACTGAAAAGGGGCATGCTCTTTGTATTCCTTATTTTGCTGTTTGCTTCATGCAGGGAAGCACCCGTAACAGAGCGAAAGCAACTGATCCTTATTCCTGAATCGAGTGAAATGAAGCTTGGTGAAGATGCATTCAGCAAAATCATAAAGGAATCAAAACTCACCAAGAATCGAGCTATCGTAGAAAAGGTAAAAAAAGTTGGAAGCCGTATTGCAAAGGCTTCTAACCGTCCTGAATATAAATGGGAATTCGTGGTGATTGAAGATGACAGTATAGTAAATGCATTCTGCCTTCCCGGGGGGAAGATAGGCATCTACACGGGCATTCTTCCCTATACAAATGATGAAAAGGGATTAGCTGCAGTAATTGGCCATGAGGTTGGACATGCAATTGCTCGGCATGGTGCAGAGCGAATGAGCACAGCATTGCTTTCACAATTAGGACAGGTGGCTCTGAATTTGATTGTTGAGGTTGATGACCCTATGGTGCTGGAGGCATTAAATCAAGCTTATGGGCTGGCAACAGGAATAGGTGTCATACTACCTTTCAGCAGGAAACAAGAACTTGAAGCTGACCGTATCGGTGTTACCCTCATGGATAAGGCAGGATATGATCCTCACGGTGCACTGAAGTTTTGGAAGAGAATGAAACAAAGAAAGCAGGGGAAAGAACCATTGGTATATCTTTCTACACATCCTGTAGATGACAAGAGGATTGCCGAGATAGAGAAGATACTACAGAAGAAGTCAAAAAATATTCAAAATAGATAAGGTGTTCCTGATTATTAACGGTCTCAAAATAGTAACAACATCGCCGTCATTCCCGCAGTGTGTTGAGCGGGAATCCATGGTTCGACAAGCTCACCATGACAATTGTCACCCTGAGCCTGTCGAAGGGTGGATGCCCGATTAAGCCTGTCCCCGCAGGTAGTAAGCGGGGAAACTTCGGGCATGACAGACAAATTGAAATGATTTTCCATTTTATTATGAGACTGTTATTAAGGTTCTCATAATTGAATAGACATTATTCAGAAAATCTCTCCTCTCCCCTCTTTGCCAAAGAGGGGCATTATTCCTCCCTTTGGAAAAGGGAGGGTAGGAGGGATTTCTTAAATCAATGTATACATTATTTTGAGACTGTTAATTAAGAAAGCTTTCACTAAAAATTAATCTGTCCGTAATAATCCTGTAACATTCAACTATTAAAGTAGTTGCGAGATGTGCAAAACGGGTTAAATCAATCAAAAGGAGGAAAGTATATGGAGAGAAAATTATTGTTTTTCGTTTTTAGTCTTTGTGTCCTGTTGTTAACGGGGGTAACAGATGCTACGGAAATTACAAACCCAATTTTAAAAAAACTTGTAGAAAAAGGTGTTCTGACTAGCGAAGAAGCAATCTCAGTAATAAATGAGATGGAGAAGGAGGAAGCTGACAGGAAGAAACTTATTGAAGAGAAAATTGATAAAAAAACAACTGAACAGGAAAAACTCGTTGAGGAAAAAATCGACAAAAAAATTACAGAAGCCATACCATCAGATGAGAAAGATTCAGGAGACATGGTGAAAGCATTCAAAGGTTTTAAGTTAGGTTTTCTGTGGTACATTTCTTATCAGAATGGAGAAAATGGTAAAGGCTTGGGAGAGGATTATAACCGGTTTGCCATAAAACGGGGGTATATAAATATTAGTAAAGAGTTTACTCCTTGGTTCAGTGCCAGGATAACCCCTGATGTAAACCAGATGACAGATGATGGTAATTTTGACGGATCCTGGACGGTAAGGCTTAAATACCTGTATGGCCAGTTTAACCTTCCGGATTTTGCCTTCTTTACAAAGCCTTACATTGAATTCGGTATTGTCCACATGCCATGGCTCGACTATGAAGAGCATGTAAATTTTTATCGCTGCCAGGACACCATGTTTCTTGAGAGGAATGAAACATTTAATTCAGCAGACATGGGTGTAACGTTTGTATCTTTATTAGGTGGAACGATGGACGAGGATTACCAGCATAAGGTAAACCACTACTATCCTGGACGCTATGGAAGTATGTCTTTTGGAATATATAATGGTGGTGGATACCATGCACATGAAAAGAATGAGAATAAAGTTCTTGAGGGTAGGCTGACCATAAGACCTCTTCCAGACATTATTCCAGGACTTCAGCTCTCATACCTTGGAATAACTGGGAAAGGGAATAAGGACACGGAACCTGACTGGAATGTCAATCTCGGATTCGTAAGCTATGAGCATGAATACGTTACTCTGACAGGTCAATATTATACGGGCAAGGGAAATCAGAAAGGTGCCGATGAAAACGATAAGGATGGCTACTCCTTCTTCGGAGAAATTAAGCCAATCAAGACATTAAGCGTTATTGGCCGTTATGATTATTTTGACCCGAATGATGATCTAAAAGACGATGAGAACGAAAGATATATTGCAGGTATTGCATATCATTTTCATAAGCAGCATAAGAATATGATCGTTCTTGATTACGATCATGTGAATTATAAGGATAAATCTTTAAAAGACGATAAGAGAATTCAGCTTACTCTGCAGGTTGCTCTTTAAGCCAGATCCTGTTGGGGCGTTTCGCGAAACGCCCCTACTCATGCCCTCCCATATCAGGGAGGGCTCTTTTTTATGTTATGATTTAATAAATTATCAAAAGCGGTAATTGTGCCATCGCTATCAAGATCGCATTCGGGACATGCAGTTGCAATTTGTTCAGAACAGATAGTAGGGTAGCTTTTATAAACAGTTTTAAACATTTTTTACCTTGACATCGACCTATAAGGAAAGTGTATTATGTTTAGATTTGTGAACATATGTTTATATTCTAAAACATAGAAGAACATGCAGGCATTCGCTCTACAAGCGATAACCATCTATCAGTAATTGATTTTTGAACTTGCGTCAATATCGCTCTCTGTTATCAACAATAAACGGATTGAACTACAGCGGCTTGTGGCAATGGGGGCATTCGGAGAGGAGTTGTGGTTCGTTCCACGCCTCCTTCGGGAGTTCGAGTCAGGGGGATTGGTCACAACTATATTATTTACCTCGTTAGAAATCCCCGTCCTTTCCATTTCTAACGGGGTTTACTTACTGTTTTTAATTCCCGTTTATAATCAGAGAGAAGTTTTTCTTCAAGTTTAATACGATCTTCTACAATTTGTTTTAACCATGTCTGATAACCGCGCGCCTTGTGAAGTTTAGCAAGATATTTAGCCTTTTCTATTATTGAAGGTGAAAAACGAATTGATGTGGGTTTGACTGCTACAGGTTTTCCCCACTTACTCATATCATTTGCCTCTGCAATGACTAATTTATCAATTTCTTCTTCTGTTAATCTCTTTTTTTTCTTCATATCTGCCACCCCGTAATTATTCTGACAATGTTGCCCCCAATCGTACTCAAATTTGGATGGAATAAACTCATCCCATTTCATTTATCAAGTCTACTATTGTAGGCACAAAATTTCAAGTATGTTGTGACATTACAATAAATAATTGAATTGTTGTAGTTACAAAACTTTTTAGTATGTATCCATCCCTCAGCTAATACCTATCCCTGTTATCTACAATGAAAGGGTTGAATTTCAACGGCTTGTGGCAGAGTAGGCATTTGGATAGCAGCCGAGGCTCATCCCACCCAGGATCCCAAGATAGTATCCCTGCGGGATTTTGTGCGGCTTTTTGAAATGAGGAAGCAAGGCTCTCCCCTATACTTGTAAAATGTCCTATTTCAAGGGCAGACCCCATTTGGTTGACCAGTTTACTCAATAGTCAAGCCTGCCCCCTCTCTTTTTTGTAGATTGGGATAGCAATTACTTTCTTTTGACCAGTCGCTTAGAGAGGCGTTTATAAAAATTGGATATGAATAATTATTATTACTGTCATAGGTAAAAAATGTATATGTATAAACGACGCCAGGAGAAACCGCATTGTCCTTAAAAATTTGACCATCAACGTCAAAATAGCCTCCTATACCGCGGAAAACGGGTGGATTTGGAACGCCCGGGCGAGGTGGTCGAAGATTAGCCATCTTGTGATCAGCGTTTTTAATTCTATTTGCAAGTTGTTTCTGGTCGATATCCTTTAGAAAAAAATTACATACTAGAGTCCCATTTTCACCATACCCATCATATAATTCTTTTCCAAAATCGGTTGGATCAATAATGTTTCTTTTATCAGAGCGAAAGATCTTTACTCCTTTATATTCCGGACTTTGTGGTTTTTTCCATACCAGATAAATGGTATTTTCCCCTAAATAAGTTTTGACTATCTTAGGAGTTAATAGAGCTTTCGGATCATTTGAAAAATTACTTTTTTGAACACTTTGCACACTTTGCATAGGTTTTCTTAGAAGTCTCTCAACTTTTATTTCAGGAGATCCTTCCAAGTCAAGCTTAAACTCAATTGTTCCATCGATCAACGTTTTACAGAGAAAAAACAATTGAATATCCGCATTGTCATCAATACCATTAAGCAATGACACATAAGCACGACCTTTGAGAAATTCTAAATCGTCCTCATAAAAAACCTTGGCTTCTCCTGATAGATTTTGGCTACTTATTACATTTGCTCTGTTTTGTCTAATAATAAAAGTTGCGGAATTTCCCACTTTTTTAATTGCTTCAGAAATCGAAATAAAAGGAGCTTTACACGAACCATCAGTTACTTCTTGGGGTGACGCATTTGGGTCTATCCAATACACATCTTTAAAGTAGGGTAGTAGCGCCAAATATTTGGGGAATGGCAGGCTTTCACTTAGACTTGATTCTGCACCCGTAGTTCCAACAGCGGTTATGCGATAGTAGAATGTGGACAGATTTTTGAAAGTAACGGGATCATCTTCAAACTTTGACTCAGTTATAATTCTGTCATTTACCCTTCCATATCCCACGTCTTTTAGTATTGATCTGTAAACATGGAATCCTGCTAATCCTTCTATCATGGCATCCCAGATTAATGTAGGACAATAATCGTCTTCTTTCATTTGCCAAGTTATTGAGGGGAGAGAATTAAATATCTTCAAAGACTTATTAGTTGGCTTAACGATTTTATATTTGATGTCAAGAATCTTAGTGTTAGGTTCTCCAATAGATATAATAAATTTTAGAGGTTCTGTAATTGCTACACCTCTGTTTTGAAGCCTAACCTTTATAAGGTAATAGTCAGTGAGAATAGGATCATCCAATTTCAGATCAAAAAAAATTAGTCCCTCTGATAGAGCAAAATCAATAAGTCCATTTTTTCCATGATGAGAAGTTGATAAAATTTCATAGGTAATTTTTTTTGAAGAGGAATATTTTTTACCTCTCTCTGGTGGTTTCTGTGGAGGCACTAATTTTTTCTCAATGGTTTTTCTAACTTCAGATAGGTAATCCTTCAAAAGCTTGGTTTTTTCAGCTTCTTTGATACTCTTGTTATCCCGTAACGCTGTACAGTATGCTGCGAGCATCATTTGCTCAAGATACACCCACGCTGCATCAGGTAATTTAGCAAGCAAATCGTTTGTAGTAGTATTTACTTTTACCTTGAGCTCTCCCCCTTTGATGGGACCAAGTTTTAACACAGCAGCATTGACTTCTACCTGCCAATCTTTATTTGCTTGTTCTGGCATTTTCGGACATTCAAGGGCGAAAGTTCGATTCGGGTAGAAGGATAACAGTGAAGTCATAGACAAAAAAAGTACTATCAATATTTTACTCATACCATTTCCTTTTATGTAAGTGCTAACTTTATTATTTGCTCGATTTTACTCCGTTTTTAATCATTTTTACAAGTGAATGAAATTGTTTTTTCACTTCGGTTTAATACGGCTGGTAATATTCAATATGGAAAAGAATGATACAAATAATGTTTTACATGATTCAGATATTCATTTTCAATAACCTGCTTGCGTTGTCGGGAACAAAAGAACAAAATAACGTTCTTGACTAAATAAATTAAAGTGTTAAAAGAGCCCTGCGGTGTCGCACCTTGACTTTTCGGGCGGGTGAAGTAATCATGCGCAAAGCTGATCAAAGAGACGCCAATTTTGAGAGGGGATACGACCCGTAGGGAAAAAAGCAGATGAGCAACAGTACAATAGTCAAAGCGAGGAAGGCTGATAGTGCGTAAGTCCGCTATGGGTGAGGAGTTATGGTAATAATGGTTATCTGCTTTGTGCTGGGGCCGTAATACCAGAAGATTCTGTAAGCAGCAGGCGTTGATTGTTCAGCATATGCCGTAAAAACTTTTTCGCCTTTAGGACCTTTTAGGGAAGTGAACTCATTGTTTGTAATCCGGGATACTTCGGATTTTGAGATAGGAATTGAATAGCTTTCTTTATTGCCTTGTATCTTTTTGAGAGACCCTTATCAGTCTTTAGTCTGTTTAATTGCTCCCTTGCCTCATCAGTAAGGAATATATCGAACAATGCCGGTTCCTACAGATTATTCAGATTTAATTTTGAAATCTTGCCTTCAGACGCATCTTTCAGACCTTTGCGAACACTTTTAAGTGCAGACTTATTTTTATAAAGCCATCTTTCAGAATGTGGAATCGTTTCGAGCAATATTTCAAGTCTGTCAAGCTCATTCATATCAATAACAGCGGCCACCTTATGCCCCTTTTTATCAGTTAAGTACTGCTTGACTTTTATAAGCTCAGCATCATGTTTTAAGGCAGTTGGCATATATTCTCCTTCCAAATCTGAGTTATTGAAATCATTATACCATAATACCATTCACCTTCGCCCCGAAAATCCGCGATGTTAGCTGGGAAGTATCGAGCCCTGCGGTGTCGCACCTTGACTTTTAACTTTTCGGGCGGGTGAAGAAATCATGCGCCCTTTGGTACACTCTGTAATTCACTTCGACCGGCAGCCATTCAATATCGCTTCTGTCATAATGCGGAAGAGCGGAAGGCTGTAGTTGGGAAAGCGGACTTAAGAAATTTCGGACTGCGGATTTCCGTCAAAACTTCATAACTTCCAGACTTCCTGACTAAATGGTGCCAGGGTTCGGTAAAACGATAGCAGGAAGGTTCCCGAAGCAATACAAAAGGGCAACTCTAACGCTTGACCCGGATAATCGGCTTTTGCGAGAGCGCATCCAGTATTTCGATAAGCCGAGGTCTTCTCCGGTTAGTCTCTTTGAGCCGCTGTAGGTAGGTGTCCCATTCGTTTGCTCTGCCAAGGTGTTTAAATATTTTTTGAGCCTTTCGCAGATATGCAGCGCCTTCGGTATAGGCAGCAACATTGACCCTGGAAATATGACTTTCGGCGATTCTTTTCCAGATTGCTACCGCTTTATCAGGATAATTGTGCGCAATCGCTGTCGCCACCCTGTCTTCCAGATTATCCCACATCCAGTCTTTTCGCCTTTTGTTATGGACATCGTACCACCTCAGTACATCATCAACTCGCTTCTCGTGGATAGCAATCTCGATCAGGACTGCTGTGAAAGGTGGATTCCCTCCCCGTGAACTAACAGGCTTCTCAAGCCCCGTGTCTGGCAGGGGCCAGTCCATGCGTGCTTCCCGGGGATTTTCCCCGGTCTTCAGAAAGTGCAGAATCGCCTCTCTGACCGGAGACCATACCTTTGTCTTCTCAGATACTTTCTGGAGTTCTTCAAATGCCTTGAGACCAGGATTCTCGAAAAACTCATCCGCACAAATCGCTGCAACATACAACCAATCCTTTTGGCGGCTTCGTATATCCAGCAACTCCTTCTTCAGAAAGCCAGCGATGCCGGGCCACTTCTTGCAAGTTGCCGTTATCCCTTTGCGAATCCATTCCTCTGCTTCTGTTGTACGACCGGCCTTTCGAAGCTGTTTCACCAGACGTTCATAGCTGTGGGTTTTTTCTGCTTCCTTTATACATAAAGAGATAACTTCCGCATCCCGGCCGGCATTCTCCAGTGCCCTAATGATTTTGTTTGTCAAACGGTCTCGCCGGTAATTACGGGAAAACGAATCCTCACCATGCACATCGTACTGATTATCCTTCAACCGGCTGATAAGACGATCAGCAAGAGAACTCCAGTCTTTTTTGCTGAAACTCCGTTTCCAAAACTCCTCCAGGCCGTAACAGAGATCGTATTCATCACTCAACTCAAAGTCCACGGCCCGTTGCATCTTATCGACGTCAGACAGTGAGCATTCCCCCAAGGCTTTAAAGACGATCGTCATCGATTGAGCCACCTCATCGGCGGTTTCCCCTTCATCATGCGATTGTTCAACTTGCGTGATCCCAGCGGAAAAAAGCTTTTCACCCAGTCGCAATACTTCGTCTATATGATTTTCGTCAAGCAGTTTCTGGAGGCCAGTCCGTACACGCGAATAGTCCGGAATATAACCTCTGCGGTTCCAGTGGTTTTGCCAACCAGGTTCTCTGCTTGCCTTTTCAATTTCCCTTTCAACTGTCTTTACCAGTACTGAAGACTTGCTGCTCGTTATTCGTACCTTGTAGTCCAATTCCTCTTTGATCTCAGGGTGCCGTACAAGAATACCGGTAATCAAATCAATCAGTTCATTTTTAGTTTGGCGTTGAAGATGGTCGTCAAGCTTGGTGTCGGCTGATACTTTTCCCGATTCTATAAAGGATTTATCATTACCCTCGGTTTCATCATCAAACTGATCATTATCTAACTCTTCGTCAGGATATGCGGTTCTTCCTTGCCTGATCAAAACCAGGCGCTCGTCGTTTTTGTCTGCCTTTAGCACGTCCCTGCCGTTTTCAAGACAGTTAAGATATTCAAGGATAACTGCCACCGCATGCTTGCATGCTGAATGGTATGGACAAGTGCAGATGGAAGAAAGCACTCCTTCATCAAGTGAGACTTTGGTCGCATAAGTAGTCGATCCCTCGACCCACGCAACAAGCTCTCCCGACTCGGTGATCGCCAGCTCTCTGACGGATTTGCTTCGCTGATACGATTTTCCCCGTGACACGATTTTCGAACCTGCCCAGGACTCCATGTCGAACCATGAGAGGTTCTCAAAATCTTTCTTTGCTTGTCTGCTCATCTCTTGTGCATCCTCCTCTTTCAACAGTACAATGAGTTTAACCAAAAGCCGATGCACTTATCAAACAGGAAAAACCAAGGGACATTTCCATATTTTTATTACTTGCTCTTGTGCGTAGAGAAACCACTTTGGAGACATTCTTACGTTGCATTTCAACGGGTAGCCGTTCGATATCGCTTCCATTAAAATATTTTTAAAGAAACAGGGAGGAAAAACGCAATGGCAAAGCCGATCGAAGAAACACTTATTTTGAGAGGAAAGAGGCGGGGCGAAATAACTTATATTGGGGGGATGAGATATGTAACAGAAATTTAACAGAGATGTAATGGAAATGTAACAATGAGGCAGTATTATTAAAATGAAATATTATAGGGATAAACTCCAGCAGAAATCCAGAGTTTGTCCCTGTGAAAACAGAGGACAACTGGATTCCGCATCAAGTGCGGCATGACAACGATACCAAGGAGGGGAGTAAATGAAAAAGCATTTAATAGTATTTCTTTCAATTTTATTTCTTTGTTCACTGATGGGTTTCTCGTATGCAGAGAATCTAAGGATAGATGGTTCGACAACCGTTCTGCCTATCGCACAGAAGGCGGCAGAGATATTTATGAAAAAATATCCGAATATAAAAGTATACGTATCAGGAAGTGGTTCAGGGACAGGGATTAAGGCACTTATTGACGGGACAACCAATATTGCCACAAGCTCAAGGGAGGCAAAGGATAAAGAGATAGCTGCCGCAAAGAAGAAAGGCGTTAACCTGATTGATCATAAGGTGGCCCTTGATGGTATCGTACCGATAGTTCATCCTTCAATGAAGATTGACAACATCACCATGGAAAAACTGAGGGACATTTATAATGGCAAGATTAAAAGCTGGAAGGAACTTGGCGGATCAAACAGGCCGATTGCTGTGGTATCAAGAGATACAAGCTCAGGCACATATGAGGTATGGGAAGAAAAGGTCTTGAAAGGAGATAGAGTAAGACCTGATGCACTTCTTGTGGCATCTAATGGTCAGGCTGTGCAGACTGTCACGCAGAATAGGTACGCTATCGGCTATATTGGAGTTGGATATATTGATAAATCCGTTAAAGTTCTTATGGTAAACGACAAGACCGCCACTGCAAATAGTATACGTGATGGCTCATGGCCGATTGCAAGACCTCTTTACATGTACACTAACGGCAAACCTGCTGGTGTCATCGCAAAATTCATTGAATTCATGCTCTCTAAAGAGGGGCAGAAGGTTGTGAATGAAGTCAAATATGTGAGCATAAGTAAATGACTTGAGAGTACCGAGTTCTGTCATTCCTGCGGAAGCAGGAATCCAGAAGTTATTGATCCCGAAAGCTTTCGGACTGGATTCCCGCCTTCGCGGGAATGACAACTTAGCTGTAACGAAATTTTCTTTAAAATCAATATGTTAAAAGAGAATTCGGTACTCATGAGATAAATGAGAACTATAAAAATAACTTAAGGGAATGTTCATCGTCTTTGAAATGGCAGACAAAAGAAAAGGCTGTTGAAGTAGCAGTCAGTTCAATAGGTCTTGTATCGGTTATTGTTCTCCTTTTAATAGGCTTCTTTCTCTTCAAAGAGGCATTCCAGATTTTTTATAAAATAGGGGTTTTGAAAGTCATTTTCGGTAAGGAATGGTATCCTACCTGTGAACCGCCGAGCTTTGGGATGTTTCCACTCATTATGGGTACGGTTGCTGTAACTGTCCTTACTGCTGCTATGGCTATTCCGTTAGGTCTTGCAACTGCAGTCTATATAGCTGAGATTGCTCATTACCGTGTGAAGGAATTTTTAAAGCCCCTCATAGAAATGCTTGCGAGCTTCCCTTCTGTTGTGCTCGGATTTTTTGGCATGGTTGTTATAGCACCTATTCTCTCAAACTGGCTTTCACCGATTCTTTCTGAAAGGCTTCCGGAATTACTGAGGGGTACAAACATCCCTTTTATCTCAACTACCCTTGCTGATTTTTGTTATGACAAATTATTTATATCATCCGGTTTGAATATCACCACGGCAGCTTTAATGCTTACTATAAGGGCAATCCCTGTGATTGCAAGTATTGCAGAAGATGCACTCACTGCAGTACCACGTACATACAGAGAGGCATCTTACTCCCTGGGTGCAGGCAAATGGGAAACAATATGGAGGGTGGTTATCCCGGCTTCGGTTTCAGGATTAAGTGTTGCAGTAATCCTCGGGATCGGTACTATTGTTGGCGAGACAATGATTGTCCTGATGGTTGCAGGAGGTGCTGCTGTTGTTCCTCACTGGATATTTGATGCTGCCAGGCCAATGCCCGCAGCTATTGCTGCTGAGATGGCTGAGTCACCTTATCAAAGCCTCCATTACCATGCACTGTTCGGGATCGGTGCTATCCTGTTCATCTTTACCTTTTTATTGAGTCTTGTATCTGATTTTATTTCTAAAAAGTACAGGGCTGTGAGGATAGGGGAAAAGGTATGATCCAAGGAACAGAAGGTATCCAGAAACCCTTTGGGCTGGTCCGCAAGAAAAGGTTTAATCTCAAGGAAAGTTTTTTCCTCTCCCTTATCAGGATGCTCGGTTTTACAGGGGCGATACTTCTAATCATCATATTATTCTTTGTAGCTTATAATGGGATTCATGTCTTAAGCTGGAAATTCATAACACAACCACCTGTTGAGGCCATGACAGAAGGCGGCATTTTCCCTGTCATTGTAGGAACTATTTTGCTTACCATAATTTGTATGATGGTAGTAATCCCCATTGGCGTTGCTACAGCAATTTTCCTAACTGAATATTCTAAACCCGGTTTCATACTGAATATGGTTATGATGTCAATGTATACCTTGGCAGGCATTCCCTCGGTGGTCTTTGGGCTTTTCGGCCTTGCGGTTTTTGTTGTCATATTCAATTTTGGTATGAGTTTGCTCGCAGGGGCACTCACGCTCGCTGTGATGATACTTCCCTATATCATCTCAACTTCTGAAGAGGCGATTAAAGCAGTTCCATATAGCTTTAAAGAGGCATCACTTGCATGCGGTGCAACAAAATGGCAGACCATTCGAAAGGTGATCTTGCCTGCTGCAACGCCAGGAATTCTTACTGGCTCTATCTTAGGAACGGCAAAGGTTTCGGGTGAGACTGCCCCAATTATGTTCACTGCTGCTGCATTTTTTACACCGGGCATCCCCAGGTCCTTATTCGAGCCGGTCATGGCCTTGCCATATCATATCTATGTGCTGGCTACAGCAGGCACTTTCATTGAAGAAACAAGACCGATACAGTATGGTACTGCATTGACCCTCATCATTCTTGTATTAGGAATGAATTTGTTAGGGATACTTCTCAGGGCAAGGCAGAGGGGCAAGAAGGCATGGTAGAGGGGTTCAGTGAAAAATATGTTTTTGTGATAAACAATTTCAGTATCTTTTATGGAGATTTCATGGCAGTTAAAAATGTAAATCTCAATATAGAAAAGAATAAAATAAGTGCCATTATAGGTCCTTCTGGCTGTGGTAAATCAACCCTCCTCAGGGCGCTGAACAGAATGAATGACCTCATTGTTACCTCAAGGGTTGAAGGTCAGGCTTTTTTTCAGGGTGTTGACATTTATGACAAGGATACCGATGTTATCGAACTCAGAAGGAGGGTCGGGATGGTTTTTCAGAAGCCAAATCCATTCCCGAGCTCTGTTTATGAGAATGTAGCGTATGGGCCGAAGATCAGGGGCATAAGGAAGAAGATACAGCTTGATGAGATTGTGGAAAATGCACTTGTCAGGGCTGATTTATGGAAAGAGGTAAAGGATAAACTAAACGAATCCGGGATGAGCCTTTCCGGAGGCCAGATGCAGAGGTTGTGTATAGCAAGATCACTTGCCCAGAAACCCGAGGTCCTTCTTTTTGATGAACCAACGTCGGCTTTAGATCCTATATCAACAGCCCATATAGAAAATCTCCTTCAGGAGCTGCAAAAAACAATTACCATCGTTATCGTAACGCACAACATGCAACAGGCTGCGAGGATATCTAACTATACAGCGTTCATGTATTTAGGAGAATTGATAGAGTTCGGTGAAACAGATACACTATTTGTAAATCCTCAGAATAAACTTACAGAGGAATATATTACAGGAAGGTTCGGTTAGGAGTATTTCAAAAGTCCAACCTCCTTACTTCTACTAATTTAGATTAGATATATAATAAAATTTTAAAAAAATTCACAAATTTAATGATTAAATATAGTATATTAATAGGTTAATGAAAATTTCTCGACTCTTTTTAATTTTCTTCTTTCTTATAATTTTCTTAGGCTGCAGACTATCAGGTAAAGAAGGGGTAGTTTGCACTGTTGCTGGCTCAACCTCTGTTCAGCCTTTTGCTGAGAAATTGGCTGAAGTCTATATGGAGCATCATCGTGGTTTAATCATTAATGTTCAGGGAGGTGGTTCAACCGCCGGTATCAGGTCAGTAAGAGGGGATGCTGCTAATATCGGTACGTGTTCTCGTGAGTTAAGGGAGGAGGAAAAAGATCTCCAAGAAATCGTCATTGCCTGGGATGGGATAGCAATTATAGTCCATCCAAAAAACATTATACACGACCTTAGCCTTAGCCAGCTCAGAGATATCTTTGCAGGTAAAATAAAGTACTGGTCTGAAGTGGGATGGGTAGATAAACGTATCCATTTCGTTACTCGAGAGGAAGGATCGGGAACAAGAAGTGCTTTCGAAGAGATGGTCATGCACGACGTCCCTATTTCTGATGAGGCATTAGTTGAAGATTCAAACGGTTCTGTAAGGGAGATTGTTGCTAATGATCCTCATGCTATTGGATATATCTCGTATGGCGTTGTAGACAAACGGGTCAATGCCTTATCTATTGACGGAGTAGAACCTAGTCTCAGAACAATAAAGGAGAAAAGATACAAACTTACCCGTCCTTTTCTTTTTGTAACTAAAGCAGAACCCCACGGGTTAGCCAGAAATTTTATAGATTTCATATTGAGTTCTGAAGGTCAGGGGATATTAGAAAAGGAAGGATTGGTTGGTGTTCGGTAGGCATTAGAAAGCTCGGCTGAGGCTTCGGTCCCCATCCGAAAGGTGGACTTTCTTTCTAACGGGGTAAAGGGACATCTATGAAAGAGAAGATAATTGAAAAGATTTTAATGCTCCTGGCTTTCTCAGCTATTGGGGCCTTGCTCTTAATGGCTGTCTTCATCTTCAAAGAAGGTATGCCAGTTGTCTTTAAGGCGGGCTTGGGGGATTTTCTTTTCAGTACCCACTGGGCTCCGACTAAGGGTTATTTCGGTATCTTTTCCATGATCGTCTCTTCCCTGTTTGTAACCATCGGCGCTCTGATTATAGGTGTTCCCCTATCTTTAGCCTGCGCCATTACCTTGACAGAGTTTGCTCATAGGAGATTGATGGTTATCTTGAAACCAACCATCGAGCTTTTAGCAGGAATCCCTTCTGTTGTCTACGGATTTTTGGGGGTAGTTCTTTTGGTCCCGTTAGTCAGAGATTACTTAGGAGGTCCCGGGCTTTCCCTTCTGGCTGCCTCGATTATACTGGCCATTATGGTCTTACCCACTATCACAAGCATCTCTATAGATGCCATACGGGCAGTTCCATACAC
This sequence comes from Nitrospirota bacterium, assembly GCA_040756135.1. Classification (GTDB taxonomy): domain Bacteria; phylum Nitrospirota; class Thermodesulfovibrionia; order Thermodesulfovibrionales; family SM23-35; genus JBFLZS01. The sequence continues at coordinate 13,012 of JBFLZS010000029.1, read as the reverse complement.
TTATAAGGAAGGTTCTCTTGCCCTGGGTGCTACCCACTGGCAGACCATCCGCATGGTTATTTTAAAGGCAGCTCGTTCGGGGATTATAACTGCTATCATGCTTGGAATGGCACGGGCTATTGGTGAGACTATGGCAGTTATCATGGTAGCCGGCAACGCCCTGAAGCTCCCCAGTTCTCCTTTAAGCTCGGTAAGGACTTTAACCAGTAACATAGCATTGGAAATGGGATATGCAGCAGGTGACCATCGTGCTGCCCTCTTTGCCACAGGGATTGTCTTATTCATTTTTATAATGATCTTTAATGTCTCGGCGAACATTATTACAAAGAGATGGCGACGAGAATAAACCCAATATTGATACAGCGCGTGATCAAGGTACAACTCTGGGGCCTTACCGGTTTTACTATAGGTATATTAGTTTTTATTATCTGCTTTATCTCCATCAAAGGACTACCACAGATAACTCTTGAATTTCTGACTTCAAATCCAGTTGATATGGGCCGTTCCGGGGGAATCTTTTCTACCATCGTGTGTACCTTATACCTTATCTTTGTCTCACTCGCGATCGCCATACCCCTGGGGATTGGTGCAGCAATCTATCTCACAGAATATACCAGAGAAAGTCGGGTTACACACATTATCCGATTTGGGACTGAATGCCTGGCTGGTATACCTTCTATTATTTTAGGTTTATTCGGGTTTGCCTTTTTTGTGATGGCCCTTCGATTAGGGTGGTCTATCCTTTCCGGCGGCATGACCATGTCTATTATGCTCCTGCCCACAATTATTCGGACAAGCGAGGAGGCCATAAAGGCTGTTCCTTATGAGCTCAGGGAGGTGAGTTTTTCCTTAGGAGTAACCAGATGGCAAACTGTGACCAGGGTGGTTTTGCCCAGTGCCCTTCCCGGAATTGTAACCGGCATAGTCTTAGGCGTTGCCAGATGTATCGAAGAAACAGCGGTGGTTATCTTTACTGTTGGATCTTCGCTCAGACTCCCAGAGTCATTTTTCGATTCCGGGAGAACAATGGCTGTCCATTTTTATATCCTGGCAAGGGAGGGTATATCTATGCCCAATGCCTATGGTACAGCAGCTATTTTAATCCTTTCCATTCTTTTTATTAACCTCGGTGCTTATTACATCATGCGGCAATTTCTCAAAAAAATGTGATAATGTATATAGGTGGGTCATGTCAGAAAAGATTGTGGTCAAGGACTTCAACTTCTATTATAACAATCGCAAGGTGCTGTCGGATCTCAATCTAACGGTTAAGGCCAATAGTATCCTCGGGATTATGGGGCCAGCTAAGAGCGGTAAGACGACACTCCTCAGGGTTCTTAACCGTCTCTGTGATCTTATCCCGAATATTCGTGTTGATGGGGAGGTTTTTCTTGATGGTGAAAACATCTTACGCCCGGACCTAAATGTGGATAAATTGAGAACAAGGGTAGGGATGGTATTTGACAAACCTGTCCCCTTGCCCCGTTCTATTTTTGAAAATCTTGCCTATAGCCCAAGGATTCATGGCGTGAAAGACAAAAGGAAATTAGAGGAGTTAGTGGAGAAAAGCCTGAAATTAGCTCAACTCTGGGATGAGGTAAAAGACAGACTTCATGAGCCTGCAACAAAGTTGTCAGGGGGACAGCAACAGCGTCTATGTATTGCCAGGACATTGGCTATGGAACCTGAGGTCATCCTGTTAGATGAGCCTACTTATGGACTTGATCCTATTTCCACATTGAAGATAGAACAGGCATTGCAAGTTCTGAAAAAAAACTATACTATCGTCCTTGTCAGCAACAATACCTGGCAGGTGGCCAGAATCTCTGACAATGCGGCCTTCATCCTCATGGGTGAACTTATAGAATATGGAAGTGCATCTGAAATCTTTACCGTCCCAAAGGATAGACGCACTAACGATTATATATCGGGAAGGTTCGGCTGATTCGGAGAAAGCCCCTTGAGCAAGATTAGCATAGAGAAACTGAATCTTTTTTATGGAGGGTTTCATTGTTTAAAGGACAATGATCTCTCCATTGAAGAAAAGCAAATTACTGCCCTTATCGGACCTTCGGGGTGTGGGAAGTCTACCCTTTTGAGGTGTCTGAACCGTATGAATGACCTCATTGACGGCGTGAGCATTATAGGGAGGGTGATGATTGATGGAAGAGATATTTATGGCCGAGATATCAATCTCATCCAACTGAGAAAAGAGGTTGGTATGGTCTTCCAGAAGCCAAATCCCTTTCCCCTTTCTGTTTTTGATAATATAACCTATGGGCCGAGAGTTCATGGATTATTTAAAACACCTAAAGATGCTATGGAATCTGTTGTAGCTAAATCACTTTCTGCTGTTGGCCTCTGGGAAGAACTTAAAGACAGGCTGGGTGTGTTAGCCACCAGTTTGGCTCTGGAACAACAACAGCGCCTCTGTATCGCCAGGCTTCTGGCTGTAGAGCCAACTATTCTGCTTATGGACGAACCTTGTTCAGCCTTAGACCCTTATGCTACCCTTAAGATCGAAGAACTTTTTTTAAATTTGAAAGAGAATTATACAATCGTTATTGTGACACACAATATGCAGCAGGCAGCAAGGGTATCTGACTATACTGCTTTTATGTATCTTGGAGAGCTCATTGAGTTTGGAGATACCAACACGCTCTTCGTCAATCCCCAGAATAAACTTACAGAGGAATATATTACAGGGAGGTTCGGATAATGGCTATCTTTGATGAAGAATTAAATGCCCTAAAAGAAAAGGTCTTGAAACTCGGCTATATGGTTGAGGCAGCTATACGTGATTCTGTAAAATCCCTGATCGAGAGAGATAGTGAACTTGCTAAGGAAGTCATTAAAAGAGACCACTTGATCAATGCCCTTGAAGTAAAGATAGATGAGGAATGTATAAGACTGATCGCCCTCAGGCAACCTATGGCAAGGGACCTGAGATTCATAACAACTGCCATGAAGATTACCACAGACCTTGAGAGGATGGGTGACCTGGCAGAGGATATATGCGAAAGGGCAATAGAGCTCAATGAAGAACCTCTTTTGAGGCCTTTTGTTAACATACCGAGGATGGCAGAGATTGCTCAGGAAATGGTTAGAGACTCTATAGATGCCTTTGTAATGGGATGCAGCAAACTTCCCTACAAAGTTATAAAAAGGGATGACGAGGTCGACAGTCTAACAGTCAAGAACTTCAAAGAGATGTTAGAGATTATGATTCAGGATCCAAAGATTATTCCCACAGCGGTGAAGAGAACTTACATTGCCAAGTATCTCGAAAGGATTGCAGATCATGCAACCAACATAGCCGAGATGGTCATTTATATGTGTAAAGGAAAGATGATAAGGCATATGGAGATTCCGGAAGGAGAATAGTAACAGTGAGGTTTAGATAATGGCTATCTTTGATGAGGAGTTAGGTGCATTAAAGGAGAGGGTTTTGAGACTCGGCTCAATGGTCGAGGCTGCCATACACGATTCTGTGAGGTGCCTCGTCGAGAGGAATAGTGACATAGCAAGAGAGGTCATTGAGAAGGAACATCAGATCAACATCCTTGAGGTTGAGATAGATGAGGAATGTATAAGGCTGATTGCCCTGAGGCAACCAAAGGCAGGAGACCTGAGATTCATAACAACTGCCATGAAGATAACGACAGACCTTGAAAGGATGGGAGACCTTGCCGTCAATATTGCTGAAAGGGCAATAGAATTAAATGAGGAACCACAGTTAAAACCTTACATAGACATACCCAGGATGGCTGAGATTTCGGAAGGGATGGTAAGGGATTCTCTCAATGCCTTTGTAGAAGGATGTACAAAACTACCCTATGAAGTTATAAAGAGGGATGATGAAGTGGACAATTTAAATGTGCAGGTCTTTAATGAACTCCTCTTTTACATGATCCAGGATCCAAACACAATATCACGTGCCACAAGGATCAGCTATGTCTCAAAGTATCTTGAGCGTATTGCAGACCATGCAACCAACATAGCCGAGATGGTCATTTATATGTGCAAAGGAAAGATTATAAGACATATGGAGTTTCCTCCACCCATTTTTTAATCTTGCTTTTTTTACCCTATCTGGAATATTTTTAATAGGCTTTTTCTTGATATTACAGGTCACATTATCCCGATTCGCTACTTTGGAAATGCAGAGGAAAATTAGAAAGACAGGAATAGATATTAGCCCCGAAGACAAGCGGACACGAAAGACATTTGAAGAGAATGAGAGATATCGCATACTGATTGAAAATACTAACGATATTGTTTATTCGTTAGATTCCGAAGGAAATTTTACCTATATAGGTCCTCAGGCCAAACACTATGGCTTTGATCCTGAAGATGTCATCTCTCAAAATTTTCTGAATTTCGTTCATTCCAAGGATAGGGAGGGTTTGCTTCTCCAGTTCCAAAAAACGATTACATCCGGATCAGAATTTATCAGTCAATTTCGGGTCAAGAATAAAAAAGGGCATATTTACTGGATGGAGGAATTCGGGAAGGTTCAATGCGATGAATCCGGAGAAATCATCGGAATCAATGGGGTTTTGAGAGACATAACCGAGCGCAAGCAAATGGATGAGAAACTGCAGAGGGCTCACAAGGAACTGGAGAAAAGGGTTCAAGAAAGAACTGTGGAGCTTAAAAAGGCAAACGAAGCATTGCAGGTTGAGATCGCGGAGCGCAAACATGCGGAGGAGGCACTTAAAGAAAGTTATGAGAAATTGCAAAGGGCATTAGAAGGAACGGTCCATGCCCTGGCATCAGCGGTCGAAAAGAGGGATCCATACACAGCAGGCCATCAACAGCGCGTCACAAATCTGGCCTGTGCCATTGCAACAGAGATGGGCCTTTCAGAGGAAAAGATTAAAGGGATTCGTTTGGTCGGATTTATTCATGACCTCGGCAAGATATACGTCCCCGCCGAAATTCTCAGCAAACCAGGACAATTAAATGAAGTAGAATTCAAAATGATCAGATCTCACGCCAAGGTGGGTTATGACATATTGAAGAAAGTAGAGTTCCCATGGCCGATTGCACAGGTTATTGTTCAGCATCACGAAAGAATAGATGGGTCTGGATATCCTTTAGGTCTCTCAGGTGAAAACATCCTTCTTGAAGCAAGAATCATCGGAGTAGCCGACGTTTTTGAAGCCATGGCTTCCCACAGGCCTTACCGCCCGGCTCTTGGTATAGATAAAGCGATTGAAGAAATCTCACAGAAAAAAGGTGCCCTTTATGACCCTGAGGTAGTAGATGCTTGTTTAAGACTTTTTACAGTGAAGGGGTTTAATATCGAATGAGAATCAGCTTTGCCTTATCCCTGAACTTGTAAATATCTGTCCTATATGCATCTAAAAGTATTGCCTGTATGATACCCGCAGTTTTTAATGCATTTTTCTATTAAATCTGATAATTTAAAAAATAAATTTGCTGGGGAGGTAAATTATGAAAGTTGAGGAGGTAATGATCAAAAAAATGGAATATATTGAAGCTGATGCCCCTGTATATGATGCTATAGAAAAAATGGTTGACAAAAGGATCAGGTCTTTAGTGGTGAAACCCAGAGATGAAAAAGATGTTTATGGGGTTGTCACTGTAAGGGATATTGTTTTTAAAGTACTTGGTAAAAATCTTGACCCTAATAAAATAAAAGTTGAAGAAATCGCGTCAAAACCGGTGGTCGGGATTGATAAAGATATGGATATTGAACATGCAATCAGCTTGATGACTAAGTTTAATATTACGAGGGTTTTCGTAAGTGAAAGGAAGGAAATCATCGGGGTCGTTGCCTTATTAGACGTTATGGCTGCTTCTTTAATAGAAAGGGCAAGAGGAGGCCATGTTGTTTGAAAAGGTATTTTTCGGTGGCAAAACAGAACAAAAGGTCATAGAAAATATAAAGAAACACATAAAAACTCTATGTTCCGCCTCAGATTGTTTTAAGAAGGCTATCGAAGAGCATAATAAGGATTTGATATTTTGCGTTCCTGATCTGGAAAGGGAAGGCGATAGCATAAGGAGGGAAATAATCTTAAATATTTATGAAGGGGCATTTCTACCGTTTCTCCGGCCGAATATATGCAGGTTTGTCGAGATAGCGGATGAAGCCCTTGATGTACTGGAAGATGCTGCCCATGAGTTTGAATATCTTTTTTTAAAATTGGATAAAGAAATAGAGGATGATTGCATTAAGATTGCTGACATAAACTCAAAAATGTGTGAGATGCTTTTAGTTGCTTTCGAAACACTATTCAGTAAGGAAGATTTACGTGAGAAAAACTTAGCCATCAGGATTTATGAGAAGAAAATTGATGAAATAAAATTTGATCTGATTGAAAAGCTCAGAAAGACAGAGGTAAAGGGCTTCTGGGAAGGCAAGACACTCTCTGACTTTATATCCTATCTTACACATGTAAGTGATGTGATTGAAGATGCCAGCGATTATCTTTATATAATTAATATGAGTTTAAGATAAATAACATTAATGACTCTACATGATTATTTCAATACATGGCAGAATTAATTCCCTTTGCAGCCTGTATTTTAATCGCCTTTGGTATAGGTTCAAATGATACATCAAATGCACTTGGAATATGCATAGGTGCAGGAATAATAAAGTTACAGAGGGCAATTCTTTTGTTTGGATGCTTCGTTTTGATCGGAATAATGCTGCAGGGTCAGAAGGTAATGAAGACAGTCGGAAGGGACCTCTTAGAAGTAAATCTCTCTATTTTAAGCATATCCTTATCTATATCCGCCATTTTAATCATCTTATCAAATTGGAAAAGGTTACCCCTTTCAACGCATCAGGTAATAATCGGGAGTCTAACAGGCTCCGGAGTTGCATCTGGAGTGGATATGAATTTTTTATCCCTCTTTAAAATCTTTCTATCCTGGATTATATCTCCTCTAACTGCCTTTTTCTTTTCCTTTATGCTATATAAAATAATGGAGAAGACCCTTTCAAGATTATCCTTCTTTCGAATTGAAAGAATTCTCAGAATTCTTCTCCTTATAAGTGGAATATTGATCGCCTATAATACCGGCGCAAATGAGCTCGCAACCGTTCTGGGTCCTGTCATTTATTCAGGGTTAATAGGTAAGATGCCATCAGCGTTATTAGGGTCTTTCTTTGTGTTATCAGGAGCGATCCTTCTAAGCCATCGGGTAATAGAGACAGTCGGCAAAGGAATAACTGCCTTAGACCCCTATTCTGGGTTTGCAGCACAGTTGGGGGCAGGCAGTTGCGTATTACTCTTTACCTCCCTTGGTATGCCCATTTCGACGACATACTGCATCATTGGAGGAATTAGCGGTGTCGGGATGCTAAAAGGAATGAAAACAGTAAAGATTGAACTTGTTAAAAAAGTAATTGCAAATTTGATTTTAGCCCCATTTATAGCCTTTTTAATTTGTTTTGCAATTATGAAGGCATTGAAGTAGATTTAATTTATGTTAGATTCAATTTATTGACTTTTCATGTGTATGTTGTAAAATAATTTTTAAAACTTATTTAAGGAGGTACGAACATGGCAAAGGCAAAAAAGTCAAAGCAATTAAGCTTGATTATGCCAAATAGGGTCGGACTGCTTTCAGAGGTTAGTACTGCAATCGCAAGCGCAAAGGTCAATATTAATGCGATCTGTGCATACGAGATGGAGGACAAAGCATATTTTATGCTCTCCACTGACAGCAATGCGAAGGCAAAGAAGGCACTTGGTCCGTTAGGTGTTGAGATTAAAGAAGAGGATGTAGTTGCAGTAGAAATGCTAAATAAAGTGGGCGAATTACAGAAGGTTGCAAAAAAGATTGCTGAGGCAGGTATCAATATCATTTACATGTATGGAACTGTAGGGAGCGGTAAATCCTCAATCTGTGTCTTCAAAACATCTGACGACAAAAAGGCGATCAAAGTAATTAATAAATAGAAAACAGAATTTTCCTAATGCTTTAAACTAAGACTTCTTCTGTTAAGCCGTAAAGTTTATAGACAATCTGGTCGATGAGCCAGTCGGTTTTACGGAGTTTTTTCTTTTAACCCGAAAAATGCAATTAAATAATGCAGATGTTGTGAAAAAATTTATTTTTCGATACCTTAGTGTACCTTTAACGAATGGGATAACGAATATTTTTATCAATAGAACATATAAAAATATTTTCGATAATTCATCGAGTTAAATAAATTTTTGAACAATGTCTGCATTATTCGGGTTAATATATACCGCTGGTTCTTTAGCTAAAACGCATTTTTGAGTTACTAAGGAGTTCATAAGTAAGACATCATTATGAAAAAATCTCCCCTCTCCCCTCTTTGCCAAAGAGGGGTACATTTCCTCCATTTGGCAAAGGGAGGGTTAGTAACCTTTTCTGAATGGATGAAAAAATTTATCAAAATACTCTGAAATGCGGGATTTAATTGAAACTTCCAAAATTCCTTTCAGGATCTTCTTCGCAGACGAAAAATTCTTGCTTTGATCAATTACCTCATCGATTATTTCATATTCATAGCCTCTGGCGATCACCACAGGAACTCCTTCATTTGTTTGTCCGAATAGCAAACTTGCTGCGGCTGTTAGTTCAAAAGCAATGAGGTCTACGCCTCCATACTTTGGTTTATTAAAAAGATCTCTTTCGGCAAATCTCCTTGAACGTAAAGGTATACCAGAAATTTGATAATGACAATATCTTTATTCTGAAGGGAACCGATTTCTCTTTGAGCAGCATGAGAGATTATTCCACCAAGGTCATCACCCCGTCTAACTTGAGGGATTGTTCTCAGAGGCAGCAATTCTATTTTATTCACCAATGTTTAAAACCAAACCACGTTAAAACCGTGTCGGCTCGATGCGGTTGTGTATGTTTTTAGTTAATTCTCTTGCGCTGATTATTCTAATGTAATCGCCCCTGTCGGTATGAGAAACCATAAGGAGGCGATCATGTTACATCTCCTCCTCTTTTTCCTCATCTTTTTTAGATGTCGCCCTTCGTTTCCCTTCTACAAAGCCGACGAACCGAAGTAGAAAGCGATAACAACACCGACGACCGTAGTAAAGCTTGTCAATAGCATATCAGAGATTTTCGGTAGCTCTTCTTTGAGCATGTAGAAAGCGAATGTGATCACTAACATTAAATAAACCACTACGATAGTCGCCGCTATTGGCCTACGAAGACTCCATGGTTGAGAAATTGACGCTTTTTCTATTAATGCAAGCCCAAAAAAGATAACTATTGCAATAGATGCAATGCCGAAATGCAACCATGCCCGTGAAAATATAACCGTACCAGCTATACCTATACCAAGAAGAGCGACGCAGATTGCCGCAATACCTAAAAGAAATTTTTCATTTTTATCGTTTAGCATTACTGTTTCTCCTTTCGCGGCCTAACGAGTCTGTAGAAAAAGTCGTTTTTAATAAAATACCTCTTCCTTAAATGCCTTGTAAATCATTTTTTATAGCAGTTCACTATCAAAGAAGATTGTTGATAGTCTTTTTATCATACGCTGAATTGCTGAAAAGACTTCTTTCGAGATTGTGTGTGCGAAGTCCTCTGGATAGAATATAATAAACTAAACTAAACTAAACTAAACTAAACTATGAAACTTATATGGAGAAATTTCTGTTTAGACTTTTCTAAAAAGACCTGTATCATGGGAATCCTTAATGTTACACCGGATTCCTTTTCTGATGGTGGTCTTTATTTTGATAAGTCAGCCGCCATAAAAAGAGCAATCCAGATGGTTGAGGAAGGGGCCGATATTATTGATATCGGGGGTGAATCAACCAGACCGGGTTCAGAACCGGTTACCATCGAAGAAGAGTTAAGGCGCACAATACCTGTTATTGAGGAACTTGCAAAGGAAGTTAAAGTCCCGATATCCATTGATACATACAAATCAGAAGTAGCAAAAAGGGCGCTCGATGCCGGCGCTTCCATGGTTAATGATATAAGTGGATTAAGATTTGACCCTGAGATGCCGGATATAGTCTCTGAGTATAAGGTTCCCGTGGTGATTATGCACATAAAGGGAACACCAAAGAATATGCAGCAGAATCCCGTTTATGAGGCGTTGATACCGGAAATAATGGATTATCTTAGGGAAGGCATAAAGATAGCAAAGCAAACAGGAATCTCAGAAGATAAGATAATCATCGATCCCGGTATCGGTTTCGGTAAGACATTTGACCATAACCTTGAGATAATTAAACACCTTCGTGAATTTACATTTTTAGAAAAGCCAATCCTCATAGGACTGTCAAGAAAGGCATTCATCGGAAAGATACTTGGAGATGTGCCTGTTACAGAAAGACTTGAAGGTACTGCAGCAGCAGTAGCCATCTCAATAATTAATGGTGCAAATATAATCCGTGTTCATGATGTAAAGGAGATGGTCAAGGTGGCAAAGATTGCAGATGCGATCAAGTACTATTCAGTTTTTCTCAGTTTTTCTCTAAACCATCTAATAATTTCATCATAAGATGGAGGTGTTACTAAAAACACCTCTATATCCCTGGGAAACTGGAGTTTTGCCCTGTCCTCATCTCTCATTATGAGCATGCCTGCTTCTGCCTCCGAAAGGTTACTGTCTATTGTACTCAGTATATGCTGAAACCTTTTATTTGAAAACTCTGTGTAAAACTCAAGGACCTTTCCAAAGACCTCTTTTGTGTAAACAACCCTGAGACAGTTACCCCAATCTGTGAGTGGTCCAAATATTTCTTCACTTTCCAGAGGGAATAGGACACCTCCTTCATCCAACTTTTGTTTAATAATCTGTGGGATTCGTTCGTTGATTTTAGCCAACATATTTAACGCCTCATCCCCGTGGATGTGAATAATTTCACAGAATATCTTTTTTATCTTTCCTGCAACCTCAATCTTCTCTATCTGCTGAACAACCTCATCCCAGTATTTATTGAAAAGCTCCTTGTAGTCATCAGGTGCATCTTCGATGGGATAAACATTTGCTACACAGTAAAGCTTTCTTTTACCAGCAAAAATTTCTGCATCCGGTCTCTCAATCTTTCCTAATTCAACCATATAAACTCACCCCTTTTTAAACATACTACTAAGGAGTTCATAAGTAAGGCATCATTATTGAAAAATCTCCCCTTTCCCCTCTTTGCCAAAGAGGGGTACATTTCCTCCCTTTGGTAAAGGGAGGGTAGGAGGGATTTTATAATCAATGTCTTCATACTCATGACCTTATTAGTATCTCCTTTCTAATCCGTCCCACCTTTTTTTCACCATGGCCAGCGGACGATCCTGATCCTTCTCTCTCGATTATCAAATCTAATAATGCCTTCCTCACGGGCTGCCTTCAAAGCCTCTTCATATTCATCATTGGTAATGCTTCGATTCAGAGGCGGGTATTTATACGCATTGCCGCACGGCCTGTATTGATCCATGATATTCACATATGTATTTGGTGAAATCTCATTTGCAATAAAACGCATAATCTCTCTTGTCCCAGCTACTCCTCTCGGCATTACTAAATGACGTAAGATAATACCCCTCTGGGCAATGCCGTTCTCATCTATAATGAGATCGCCAACCTGAAGATGCATTTCTTTTAAAGCCTCTCTGGCCCTTTCTGGATAATCCGGTGCCTTCAAGTATTTACGTGCCATCTCAGGATCCCAGAACTTAAAATCAGGCATGTAGATATCAAATATCCCTTTTAGGAGTTTCAGGCTTTCAACAGCATCGTATCCACCGGTATTATAAACCAGAGGCACATTCAACCCGCCCTCAATAGCATAGGGCAAGGCATCCAGGATCTGAGGAACTACATGAGTTGGAGTAACAAAATTGATATTATGGCATCCTATTTTTTGCAGATAAAGCATCATGCCGGCAAGTTGTTGAGAGCTTACTTCACTGCCCTCACCAAGATGACTTATCTCCCAGTTTTGACAGAAAACACAGAGGAGATTGCAATTAGTCATAAAGATGGTCCCTGAACCATTTGTACCTACTAACGGTTCTTCTTCCCCAAAATGAGCATTATAGCTCGAGACCATGGCTGACCGCCCTGTGCGACAGAAGATACCCTTTTCATCCTCTAATCTATTGACTCCACACTCTCGAGGGCAGAGATGGCAATTCTCCAGTATTTTATATGCCTTCTTTATACTTTCAGCCAGTTTTCCTGTTTGGTGAGCCTCTATGTAAGATGGTATAAACAAATCCTTCTCCTTTTTCTATTTTATCATTAACACTACAGCGGATTTTTCGAGTTTAATTCCCCCTTAGTAAAGGGGGATTAAGGGCATAGGTGTTAAGTTAAGGAATTTATGTAGTATAATCCGGCATAATATATGGGATTTATCCCTAAAATCTCCCCTAACCCCTCTTTGCCAAAGAGGGGAAATATAGTAAATCCCCCTTTGGAAAAGGGGGAATAAGGGGGATTTTATGATTAAATTAAACATGTTTTCCTTAACTTAACACCTATGGGATTAAGGGGGTTATGCCTTTCCCAGCCTTTTACAACCCCCTCCGCCCCCTTTTTTAAGGGGGAATTTCAGACATATAATGTATTGTCTGAAAAGTGCCGCTGTAGTATTAAGTCATTCCCAATAATATTTTATCATTATTAGCACATAGATGGTCTTATATATTTATTTTTTTGGGTCTTCGCGTAATCGAGTGGGGCAATCTTCTCCATTTCCCCTCTTTGGCAAAGAGGGGTCAGGGGAGATTTTATTAATCATAATTTACTCCATATCTTTTCTAAAACTGCTTCAATCTGCCCTAATACCTCTCTATCTGAAAACCTTAAAACGGTTATTCCCGCTCTTATCATATAGTTATCTCTCTTCTTGTCTTTTTCTCTTCCTTCAGCGCTATAATGTTGCCCGCCATCAGCTTCTATAACCAACTTTGATTTCGGACAATAAAAATCAACAATATAGTTGTCTATTATCTTCTGCCTGTAGAACTGAAATCCCTTTAATTGTTTACCCCTAAGTTTTGACCATAGCAATATTTCTGC